>NZ_JAUTBA010000001.1:2491030-3113788 GCF_030818895.1 Sphingobacterium zeae | reverse complement strand
AAGAATTAGTTGAAGGCTTGCTCGGAGCAGATCTTATCGGATTTCATACCTTTGCTGATAGCCAAAACTTTCTAAATGCCTGCAA
The DNA here is from genome assembly GCF_030818895.1 of Sphingobacterium zeae. Classification (NCBI taxonomy): domain Bacteria; kingdom Pseudomonadati; phylum Bacteroidota; class Sphingobacteriia; order Sphingobacteriales; family Sphingobacteriaceae; genus Sphingobacterium; species Sphingobacterium zeae. Next base: position 3,113,703 of record NZ_JAUTBA010000001.1, on the reverse strand, counting down.
AAAAATTCTCCACGTTTCTTCGGGACATAATCAGTTAAAATATAAAGACCGACACATTTTTATAGAGTCTTTTCCCATGGGTATCGACTTTCAAAAGTTTGTTGAAGTCAGTACTGAACCTAAAGTTCAGGCTGTAGCTACCCAATTTAGAAGTCACTTTCCTGATCAAAAAATAATAATCTCAGTCGACAGGCTCGATTATAGTAAAGGTATTTTAGAAAGACTGCGTGCTTACCTGACCTTCCTCCAAAAATACCCTGAATGGCACGCCAAGGTTGTTTTATATATGCTGATCGTACCATCTAGAGATAAGGTATCGCAATACAAAAAGTTGAAAGATGAGATTAATCGAACAGTAAGTGAAATCAATTCCATTTATGGAAACCTTAGTTGGACACCAGTATTATATTTCTACAAATCGCTTCCATTCGAAGAGCTGGTTGCATTATATGTTGCATCAGATATTTGTATGATTACTTCCACTCGGGATGGAATGAATTTGGTCAGTAAAGAATACATCGCCAGTAAAACATTATCGAAAGGTGTATTGATATTAAGCGAATTTGCAGGTGCTTCCAAAGAACTCGTTGATGGATTGATAATCAATCCATTTAATCGTATGGAAACTGCAGATAGTATTTATATGGCGCTAACAATGGCTCCTGAAGAGATTCAGGAACGGGCAGACTCCAATATGCAAATTATCAAGAAGTTTAATGTGCAGCATTGGGTCCAGCTCTTTACTAATCGATTAGCTGAAACTAAGGCTATACAGCGTGACGAATGGGCCAGAAGAATTTCGGACAAGGTATTTAACAGTATTTCTGAGCGCTATAGCAAAAGTAGCAATAGACTTTTCTTTCTGGATTATGACGGCACACTGGTCAAATTTCAGAATCATGCGCAAAAGGCAACGCCCACAACGCTACTCTATAACCTTTTGGATAACATTATTTCAGATCCCCTGAATACGTTAGTTATCATAAGCGGCCGTTCTCAGGAGAGTTTATCTTCTTGGTTTGATGGCCGGTCCTATTATCTCGTTGCGGAACACGGCATTTGGTCTAATTTCCCCAATTTCAGCTGGTCATATAAAAAAGGATTAGCGCTTCATTGGATGCCCGAAGTAAAAAAGCTGATGGAAAAATTAGCCGATCAAACCCCAGGTGCCTTCGTGGAAGTTAAGCCATATTCATTAGCATGGCATTATCGCAAAGTCGAACTCGGATTGGGAGAACTAAAGGCAACTGAACTTAAAGAGGTATTGAATCCAATGTTGAACGAATATGGATTACAGTTGTTGGATGGAAATGCTGTGATTGAGGTTAAAAATACAGAAGTTAACAAAGGTAAGGCTGCATTGGAAATCGCCGGCCATATAAAGCCCGATTTTATGTTGGCAATTGGTGATGATATTACCGATGAGGATTTATTCCGTTACCTACCTCAGTCGACCATAAGTATCAAAGTAGGCAGTAATAAATCTGCAGCAAAATATTATTTAGATGAACAAGAAGATGTTCTTCAATTTTTAGATCAACTTATTATAAAATAATGAGCGAAAACATTACTGAAAAAAGACATACCTATCAATCTGGAATCATTGGTAACTGTTCTTATATTGCACACGTCGGCATCGACACAAACATATCCTGGCTGTGCTGGCCGTCTTTTGAGGACAGCTTTGTATTCGGCAGCATGATTGATAAAAATCAAGGCGGAACATTCAGGATTAGTTCTGAAGAGCCTATTGTTGAAACGAAACAATATTATATCAAAAATTCCAATGTACTCTGTACAGAAATCCATACCGATTCCTATGGTTACCGTATAACAGATTTTGCACCACGGTTCGAACAATTTGGCCGGTATTTTAAGCCGCTAATGTTGATACGCAAAATCGAACCCCTCTATGGGGCTCCAAGTGTCAACATCAAGTGTCAGCCGACGGGCGATTATGGCCGTGTGACGCTCAAGCCTACACGCGGAAGCAATCACATTCTTTATACCAGTGACCAGATAGGAGAACGAATTCGGTTAACTACTGACATGCCCATTTCTCACTTCTTCCAGGATGACAGCTGGACCATCATAAGTGAGAACAGATATCTTGTACTCACCTATGATTCGGCCTTTGAATCGGCCATTGAGAGTACTTGTGAAGATTTTCTGCAAAAGACAATCAGTTATTGGCAACGTTGGATCAAACGATGCAGTATTCCCAATATTTACCAAAAAGAGGTTATCCGATCAGCGTTGGTGCTCAAGCTTCACCAATATGAGGACACGGGAGCAATTATCGCCGCCTCAACCACTAGTTTACCTGAATATCCAGGTTCTGGAAGAAACTGGGACTATCGTTATTGCTGGGTACGCGACAGCTATTATGTACTGACGGCTCTAACACATATTGGCCAATTTGAAGAAATGGAAAGCTTCGCGAATTACATTGCTGGCATCACTCATCGTAATCCCGGAAGACTCCAACCGCTTTACGGTATTCTTGGCACCACAGAGCTTACAGAACATATCTTACCTTACTTGGAAGGTTATCAAGGAAGTGGCCCTGTGCGAATTGGAAATCAAGCTTTTGAACATATTCAAAATGACGTTTATGGTCAAGCAATGATTGCATTACTGCCACTCTTCACTGATCAGCGCTTTAAAATTCATGAGAATAAAAACGTTTTGGGATGGGTGAATTTCATCCTCGAAAAAATTGAGGCGACGATAGAGGAAAAGGATGCGGGCATCTGGGAATTCAGAAATTTTGCAAACCACCATTGCTATTCTAACTTATTTCAATGGGTTGGTTGCAAAGCGGCCCTACTTATTGCGCGTCAAAATGGCTACCAAGACATGGAAGATCGCGCAAATATTCTCCTAAAAAAGGCAGAAGCATATATTGAGGCTTGTTATGATGATAATCGTAAAGTGTATCAAAATGCAATAAATAGCAGTAATCTGGATGCCAGCACGTTGCAGCTGATCGTAATGGACTACTTAGATCCAAAATCTGAAAAGGCACGACATCATCTCGAAATGCTGGAGAAAGATTTAAAGGGAGAAAATGGCCTTTTCTATCGGTATAAACATCAGGATGATTTCGGTAAACCTAAATCGACTTTTTTGGTCTGTGCATTTTGGTATGTCGAAGCGCTGGCCTGTGTTGGAAGGGTCGATGAGGCAAAAGAGATTTTAGAGCGTTTACTGACCTACAGTAATCACCTCGGTTTATTCAGTGAAGATGTTACTGAGGAAAATGGAAGTCAGTGGGGTAACTTTCCTCAAGCATACAGCCATGTCGGATTGATGAATGCTGTGTATCGTTTAGCGATAAAGTTAGATAAGCCAATTTTTCATTAATACAAAGATGTGCGATTAATAAAAGTTAATCGCACATCTTGATATTTAAATATATACGCAGTCGAGACAGATGACTGTCTTGTATGTCTAGTTTAAATCCTTTAGTGATTTAAATGAATGCCTGCTTGTATTGATTGAAATGTTCACAGATCTCCTCCATCTCAATTCGCTTACCCATCAAATCGATAAAACGATTTTTGTACAATGAAAATATATAAAATCCTGTCGCCAAACTTCCGACAATAAAAATACCCTCAAATGCATTGCTCTTCACTAACTTGTCGTTAAGATGGCACTCTTTAAGTAATGGAATATTGTAAGAAGACCATTTACCCATCCTATCTTTAAGTACCAATCCAATATTCTTTGTTGCTGTCATCGTTTCGCTTGTTTTTGAAGAAACATCTACTGCACCCTATTTGTTTTCTGAATTTTATTCTTTTGAAAAGAAAAAGTCTTTTATACAAAAGCGTACGTAATAATACGTTCACAAAAAAAGCATGTTTCCAATTTATTTTAGAGACATGCCTTTCTAAGTGGAAATTAATTTCCCTATTTACCGCTTACCTGGTAAATAGATTTGAAAACCTACGCCAAAGCCTAATCCGCTTGCCCCACTACCGGTATTGATATTCGCTTTACTATAGTTATAGCCAAACGTCGTTTCCAATGCAACTGTTCTAGTTATAAAATGAGCATAACCAACATTTGCCCCTACGGCAAGAGCAACATCATTACCCTTTGAACTTCCCGAAATACCGATATCACCCTGCCCAAAAAATCTTCCTGTGGTTGATCCAGCATTTGGAAAATAATATCTTACGAATGGCGCAATGCCGTAAGTCCAATCATTATCGGCATCCTTGATAGTAGTAAGGCCAAGATTAGCCTGCGCCCCAATGGCTAAACCATCGGAAACAAAATAACCTGCTCTCGGTTGAAGTGCTACATTAAATGACTTTCCTTCAAAACTATAACCTAAATTGCCGATCGATCCACCAACCATCCAGTTTCCCTGACGTATCGGTTCAATACCAACATCTGAAGACATCTGAGGAGTTGTCTCAATTTTTTGGGCGTGCGCTTGATAACCAATACCCGCTGTTATTAATAAAAGAAGTGTAAATTTTCTCATTGCATCTCTATATTATAATTTATAAATAACGTTAATTGAATTAATAACAAGATCGGTAAATGAAAAGTTTTGAATTTTTTATTAAACTTTACGCGATACATTTTATAAAAAAGAATCAACCAATAAGAGTTCATACATGTTCTCTTTAAAAAAAAAATTATGAATGCAGCAATTCGATTTAATGATACGTATACACAGTATCTTAACAACAATGCGCTATTCCTAAACGGGATAGACCCCTTAGACAACGATCCATCGACACATGACGGTGGCCGTACGTATACTCCCCCGAAGGTACCCGATCTTGATGATGTAACTCCTGATCTATATTATCCAGAAAATGGCGATGGACCTGACCCAAGTGAGGAAGAACAGCGTGATCGCAACAATAAGGAAAAAATCCAGACAGAAGAAGATCACGACGGAGCACATCCAAATCGTTCTGAACAAGATGATGATGATTTGGAATCGATTTAAAAACAAAAAAAACTTCCTCGGTTGAGGGAGTTTTTTTAGACAAACGCTGTAACAAATTTATAAAGCTTATCCTTTATAGGCCTAATCACTGTTATCAACAATACTACTTACCGCTAATACTGTCCTTTCTTAGTGTATCTGCTAGACTCGTATCTTTCTGCATGCTCATCTTTTGCTGCTCGCTTAAATTATACCGTGTCTCATCCGCATCAGTCGGCGCAATGTTGTCCGATTGACCCGCTCCTCCAGAAGTATTGTTTTTGGAATTTTGACAGGAGAATAACATTACGCCCCCCACCATTAATGTCGATGCAACTAATGCAAATTTTCTAGTCTTCTTCATAGTCTAATTGTTTTTATATTAAATATTTATCTAAGAACCACAATCAAAACTAATTAGTTTAACAAAAAGACAAAAAAGACTTTTGGATACCGTGGATGAAAATAGACGTTCATCACGTTCAATTAAAAACGTAGCACCCCGTAATTTAGACATTTCTTCAGGGAACAAATACCCTTTCAAAATCAGGTCAATTGATGCTGATTGATGATTAAGATTGCGTGAAGTTTGCCTTATTGTAGTTTTTCTGCTACAAAAACAATTATTCTGGTCATACGTATTTTTCCCATATAGCTGTTTGAAAGAAGTTATAGAAGAATTAAAATCGAAAAATTAGCACTCTAATTGCACTTACTTCCCCAAATAAAACATCCATCAATTTAACAAACGGTACTATGAGCAATTACAATTTAAATTTATTAGTCGAAGAAAAGAGAAGCCTTTTGAAACATTTTGCTGGTAAATTTACGAATGATCCAGATGAAAAAGAGGATTTAATTCAAGAAACACTTATTCGTGCATTAAAATCGATTGATGATTTTATCCGCCATCCCAAATTAATGTCTTGGCTATATGTTATCATGAAAAATGTATATATCAACCAATATCGCAAGGCTAAACGAATTACCGATATCCACGACACGTATATCGGTCTAGAGAGCAGCAATACGGTTGAAGCCAATAAAAGCGAGAATAAATTCATTGCGGACGACATTGAAAAAGCCATGTGCAGTTTATCAGAAGAGAACTACCAGGTGTTCCAGATGTTCCTTGAAGGGTATAAATATCATGAAATAGCATCCTATTTTGGCATTCCAGAAGGAACAATCAAAACGAGAATACACATGACGAGGAAGAAGCTGCAAAAGCAACTCAAGGTGTATAAAAAGGCGGCTTGAGACTCAACATTAAACTAAAACAAACTTAATATGCTAAGGTTATCTTATTACCAAGATCCTAATAGATATAATGATTCGCAAATTAATAGAAATAAACGGTATGAAATCACGAGTTAAAATCACAAATCAGCAAGGTACGGTCATTGCGCTCATTATTTGCGGTGGTCCTATTGGAAAAGGAACTGTCAAAGCCATTGAGCAGGGACAAACTTTAAATGGATCAGGCAACAAACCGATCAAAACAGATAATGAGAAAGATAAAAAGACCTTCTATGCTGATCGAGAAAATAAATAGAAAAACTCCATTAAAAAGGCTGCCTTAAAGCGGCCTTTTTAATGGAGTTTTTTACGATTGACGGTACGGGATATACCAGCGTTTAAATCACTGCTGTTGTGTTAAAATAATATTGCTGGTTTGATAAAACAGAACTGATGTTTATTTCGTTCTATTAACCGAAAATAATTATTCACTCAACAAGAAAAACAAATGGAAATATAAATATTTTAATGGGCTATAGCAGCGCAGGAGTATATCAAGATGCTTGGAAACAGGACCAAGCTATCTTAAATAATGGATCACGTCTACTTTAAAGAGTAATATGAAAATAAAGGCTGGATATACCAGAAAGAAAATAGGCAAATCTTTTAAATATTTCGATATGTCCGGAAAGGAAGTTTCGGATCAAAAGATTTTAGATAGAATTTCGAAGCTAGTAATTCCACCCAATTGGAAGGATGTTTGGATTGCTAAAAGTGCCAAAAGCGATTTGCAGGCTTTTGGGTTCGACCAGAAAGAGCGTAAACAGTACATTTATCATTCGAAGTTTGTTGACGAAAGGCAAGCGGCTAAATTTAGCACCATCCTCTTTATGGGTAAATATTTGCAGGAATTGAGAAAAATCAGCACAAAACATCTTAAGCGAGAGCAGTGGGATATGAATAAACTGTGTGCAATTGCTTTTAAAATAATGGATAGTACGCTCATACGTATCGGCAATAAGCGCTACACCCTCACCAATAAGTCTTATGGCCTGAGCACATTGGAAAAAAGACACGTGACTATTGCAAACAACACGATATCCTTAGCTTACAAAGGCAAAAAGGGTGTTTTTCAACAAAAATCATGGTCCAATAGTCAACAGGCAAAGCTATTGACAGAACTTCTAAAAATAAAAGGGAAAAGGATATTTCAGATTGATAGCGCAGATTGCGAAAGTAGCTTCTGTGGTTCCGCTTTTAATCACTATCTGCGGGAAAATTCGAAAGGTCAGATCAGCTGCAAAAGTATTCGCATTTGGGGAGCTAGTAGAGAAGCGTTCTATCAGCTTGCGCAAACCAAACCGGCTGAGGCTATAAATGCACGGAAAAGACAACTCAATAACGTGATTAAAAGTGTTGCTGAACAACTTGGTAATACCAAGACAGTGTCACAGAAATATTATGTGCATCCGGCAATACAGCGCATGTTTATGGAGGGACAGTTTCCAACGATTAAAGATAAATTACCGTTAGCTAAGCTCGAAGATAAATTATTCCGTTTTCTGCGGAAGAATAGTCAAGCAGGCGTTGCAACAGCTACATAATCTGTGATCATATTTCTTAGCAGTTGATCTGAGAAAGCTATTTTATGAAATTTAAAACCATTTCATGCGCATCGAGGTTCTGCTCATAATACTAAAAAGATTATTTATGCGTGCAATTTGGACAGGAGCTATTGGTTTTGGTTTGGTCAATATCCCAATTAAATTATACAGTGCAACTGAAAGTGCTTCGTTAGATTTAGATATGCTCGATCGGAAAGATTTAGCCAATATTAAATTTAAGCGCGTAAACGAAAACACTGGCAAAGAGGTGAAATGGGACAATATTGTCAAAGGATATTTTATGAAAGATCATTATATCGTTTTGGAAGATGCAGATTTTGAGGATGCAAGTCCAGAAAAAACAAAGTTGATCAATTTACATGCATTTGTAAAGGTAGCGGATGTTGATAGTGTGTATTTTGAGATGCCCTATTATTTAGAGCCACAGAAAGGTGGTGAAAAGGCGTACCAACTCTTGATAAAAGCCCTTCAAAAAACAAAGATGGCCGGTTTAGGATCTTTCGTTATGCGGAACGTTGAACACCTAGCGATTATAAAGCCTTATGAAAATGCATTAGTATTGAATAAAATTCGTTATCAACAAGAGATCAGAACGCTCGATGGGCTAAAACTACCGAATAAGATAAAAATTCAAAAAGCAGAGATGGACATGGCAACACAGCTAATTGAACAACATAGCACATCTTTTGATATTAGTAGCTATAAAAATGAATATATGGACGACCTTTTAAAAATAATTAAACAAAAAGATAAGGGTAAGCGACCAACCATTCGAAAGATGAAAGTTAAGCATACAAAGGCGGATGATTTGCTTGCAAAACTTAAAGCTAGTTTAGGCTAATCGAAGGAGGTGGCATCGAGCCGCAATGGCCACAGTGAGGTCAATTATAGGATAAATTCCAACTAACTTCATGCTGCATAAATAGCGTTACACGTTAAATTGATAGTAATATCTAGAAAGCTAAAAATAACAGAAGGTTTTATTATTCAAAGAAAAGGAGGAAATATGAAAAATATCATTCCAGAACAGAAAGATGGCAAACGCCTAGATTGTTTTGAGTCGCTGGAGTTTCCAAGTGAGGCTATTGCTAGTATGGCTTTTGATTTAGCGGTAGATAATCTAAAGAACGTGAATCAGTGGTATGAGCTGGCAGAGCTTCCGGCTGCAGTATTTCAGCTCACTTCGGGCTACGGCACGCCCATCGAACGCTTGTTGGAATTGCATGATTACATTAGACTAGATATTCCTGGTCCTGGACTTCCATCTAGCGGTGGTTACGACTGGGTAACTGTAGTTAATATTATGTCCGAGAAAACTGCGGACTATAAAGTATTTGCAATCACACTGAAACCCTGCCCCGATCCAAGTCATCCAGATGATAAAAATACAGCCCACTTTTTTGAAGGAATTTCATCATCTACTTTTCTGATCGAACAACGTAGAAACAGCTTGCTGTTTCAATATGCTGGTAGAAATGAGATCATCAACGTAGACAACGAGAACTTAAGCGACAACATTCGAAATTATTTCGTTGGTTTAGCGGCCAAATTGGGTGCCTCCTATCCACAATGGAAATCACTTATTAAAGGTATGGCCAACGCCGTGGCGAAAAAGTTTGATGTGCAACTTTAGTTAATTTTTCCGAAAAGAAGGTTCTATACTTTCTTGTATTGCTTTGGAGCACTTCAAAACAATTTTTTTTATGACCTTAACACAGTAATTTTTGGCTGAATTACAGTAATTTATCCGTATATTAGCTATGTCATAAGGAATCTTGGTGTAGCATGAATCATACTTATCAATCTAACAGCCAATTGGTCAATAAGCTTCAATCATTTGGAAGCCTCGTCGTTCTAAACCGGGATTTTATCGTTGTCGGAATATCAGAATCTGCGTTATATGCGAATTTTTCAAAAGAAAGTATCTTAGGAACGAATTTTTTTCATAGTGTAAGCGATCTGTTTGGTGAATCATACATGAAGGTCAAAAATGCATTGACTGGTTTTATTGATAGCCAACAGTCAAGCCATAATTTAACCATTAAAGTAAATAAAGAGCGTATCTACGTAAAATTGCGAAAACATGATCCATTCATTTATTTAGAATGGGAAAGACAGCACAAAAAAAACATCGCTGCCAAAAAAATTAATGAACTAAATTTTCTGCTCGATAGCATTCAACCCAATAATTGGGATCTCGTATGTGCTGCAGTGAGCAAATTACTAAATTACGATCGGGTTTTTGTTTTACACATTCAGGAAACAGGTTATAGTACAGTGGTTGCCGAGCATACTGTAAATGGAAAATCTCATTTCAAAGGAAAGGAATTCTCAAAAGATTTTATGCCCGAGCAAGCTTTGGAATACTATAAAAGCTATTCATATCGATATGCCCCACATATTGAAATCGAGGGGCAAGAATTTTATTCTACGGACGATAGTATTGATTCTCTATCGAGTTTGTTATCTCCATTACCGGAACTTCATCGTCTCTTTTTAAAAAAAATAGGTGTGCAAAGCGCCTTGTTTTTTCGCATTTGTATCGATGAAGACTTTTGGGGACTTGTAGTTGCCCAGAACAAAGAAAAATGTTTAGTTGATCTGCAACAGCGAAAACTATGTACATTCGCCATCCAGGCAGCAGCCAGCAAATATGAAAGCTATATCAAACAGAATCTTTTGGAAAGAACGGAACTTCTTAAAAATGCTGAAGAAGAGCTGAAGAGAAGCTTAGCTGAAAATAAGATGGTAAATTGTGCTCTCATTCAGCATATGGATATTTTAACCCAACTGGTACATGCAGATGGTTTGGCTATATTCAACCATGGTGATATTTTTAACTATGGGCATGCCCCCAATAAAACCCAATTTTATGAAATTATACAATTTCTCCAAAATCATACCGATAAGGCAGTCTTTAAAGATTACAATTTTCGCCTGAATCATCAGGATAAGTTTAACGATAAACTTGGTTTTGCAGGTTTAATGTATTTAAAAGTCGGTCTGGAAAGCGATTATTATATCGTTTGGTTTAGAATTGAAAACCGTAGTCAGGTGATGCAGATGATGTTGCAAAATACAGAACGTGAAAACAAACGACTCAAAATTTGGGAGGATATACGATATGATGTCGCCAAACCTTGGAATGATGCTGAAATCAATTTCGTTCTTCGCCTAAATCAAATCATCAAAGAGTCTATTTTCGCTAAATTAAAAGAACGCCAATTGCTGAATGAGGAGCTTCTCAGTTTAAATAATGAGTTGGAAATGTTTACCCATACCTTATCACACGATTTGAAGAATCCATTGTCCATCTTAAAAATGGGAATACAATTCCTACAACAGCACCCGGACAATATTGACTTAACAAAAATCAACAGATGGTATCAGAATTTCAACCGTAGTGTTACAAACATAGAAGATATCATTAATAATATGGTTCAAATAAGCCAACATCGCTCTAGCATTTTAGACAAAGAACCAATTTCGATGGCATACACAATACAGCGTATATTTCAGGAAAATAGCATGCTGTATAATGTTAATAATTGTCAGCCCTGTTTTGGAACGCTATTACCTATATGGGGCGAAAAAAGTGCAGCATATCAAATTTTTTCAAACTTGATTATTAATGCAATAAAATATTCAGCACAATCTGATAGGCCAATAGTAACAATTGATAGTTGCCATGAAAATGACCATACGCATTATCAAATTCAGGATAACGGTATTGGAATTCCAAGTGAACAATTGCCACATATTTATGAAATGTTCACCAGGGCCAATAATGTAGGTTCAATACCTGGTACCGGCATTGGCCTGTCACTTGTCAAAAGAATAATGGAACGGTTAGGCGGAACAATAGAAATTGAATCTGAAGTCGGCCAAGGCACTACTGTCCACCTGTATTTCCCTATTGTTGAACCATTCCCTGAACAAATGTTGGTCAATTGATCCCTGATCTTGAATACTGAAATCTGTCAAACTATTTTCTACCAGACATTGTTTATTTATAGAGAGAATAGCGTCCATTAAAATGATATGTAATCAACTAAGCAAAATCGAAATGGAAGAAATATTATCACAAAGTGCAGTAGTAAAACGAGGTATTATTATTGCCTACTATTTTAGTAACATATGGTATGGAAAAGGATTACTTGGTAACCGAACAGCACCGGATCCAAATGACACTGATGCTATTGAGCACCCTGCACCAGACTTAGACGAAATCGATCCCAACGAAGAGGAAGACATCAATTATAAACATCAAGATTTAACAGAGGAAAACCATAATAAGAGAAGAGGACGAAAAAAATCATATTGTGCTGACGATGTCGAAAATCCAATTATCCCAAAAGATACAGATTGACCATTACGTCAATCTGTATTGGATATGATTAGTCATCAATACAGGAATGAATTGAACGTCCTATTAATTTAGAATACCTCTTTCGAAAGCAAATTTAACCAAATGCGCGGTATTTTTGACTCCGGCTTTATCAATTAGGTTTTGCCTATGGCCCTCGACCGTACGCTTGCTTAAAAAAATCTTGTCTGCAATTTCCACATTGGTATACCCCTCAGCTATTAGTTTTAATACCTCAAGCTCTCGATCTGAGATGTCGAAATCTTCATAGATTTCTCCCCGCAGCTGCGTATAGCTCTGTCCGGAGCTGACTTGATCCAATAATAGCATGGCGATTTCTTCACTCAGATACCGACCACCAGCAGCGATATGATTTAATCCAAACAGTAATTCGCTATAGCCTACGTTTTTAACCAAGTAACCCGAAAGACCAGATTCGAAAGCTTCAATAACATAATTGATCTGATTAAGCATGGATAATATAACCACTTTAACCGTTTCATACTGCTTTTTTATCACCTGCAATAGTTCCATCCCATCCATTTCATTCATACTGATGTCGGTCAATACAATATCTGGGACAGGATTTGAAGCTAGGAATTGGAGTGCCTCTTTTCCATTTGATGCCTCCCCAACAACATCAAATCCATCTTGCGATTCCAATAGTAATTTTATTCCGTTACGAACAACCATGTGGTCTTCAACCAATAGGATTTTTATCATTATTATCTGTTTAAATAGTCAATTTAATTATAATACCCGTCGCCAGCGAGTCATTCACAATGCGTGCGTTGTAAAGCTCAGCAATCTTTATTAAACGCATAGGATTACTTACAGACGGTGTTTTTGAGAATGCATCTCCCTGTCTAAAAAAGGGAGAAATTTTAATTAAGATCTCACATTCAATCACCTGTAATGAAATTGCAATAGCCTGAGCAGCTACCTCGTCATTTAAATATTGAAATAAAGCTGTTATGAATTTAAATAGATGGACTTGTGTCTCGCGGTGCAACTCGCTCAAATGCGGATCAAGTAACGTATCAATTGTAAAACCAGATTGATTTTTATAATTCCCTACCAATTCGTCTACCGCATGAAAAATTCCTAAGTCATTTAAAATCGGATTGTAAAGTAAAATTGCTTTATTGCGAATTTCTATAACCAAGGTCCCTAATGAATCACGTAAACTACGTAATTCTTCGAAATCACCATAGCGATTTGTAAAATTCTGAAGTGATATACGCATTCCATAAAGCTCCTGAGCCAATTCATCTCGAAAATACCGTCCTATTTTTCCTAGATCATCCTGTTGGTTTTTGATAATCGATTTATAGAAGTCCTCCTGACTACCGTCCCATGCTTGCTTCAATTCCGTATGATCTTCAAAACTTTCGCAGTGTTCTTTCTCTCCGTCCGATACGTCGAAATATATCTTTTTGTTGTCGTTCCCCATATTGCTTTCCACGTCATGTTGTACCTATAACCATTTAAATGGTACAACAGTTTTAAAAATTAATATCTATTTCTGTAAATAAAATGTACAAATTAACGCACTGCGTATAAATACGTATAAGCTGTAGATAAAAAGGGGAAATTAAGCAGGAAAACACTCATTGTTTAAGCAAAATAGACTGACTAAAAAGACTTTGACACCATAAAAAAATAAATTAAAAAACTGATTTACAATTATTTAAAAAAAACATAAACTTTATCCTAAACTTAAATACTCGCTCAGCTACAATTTCAACACTGTTTTCTAGCATCCTAATTGCAGTAAAAGCAATAAGATAGACACTTAAAATTTGATAAAATGGAAAATACAACAATCGATCAACTCTTTAAGGAAAAAAGACCTACATTGAAATATTTGGCAGCGCAATTTACAAATGATCCGGATGAGCGGGAGGACTTGGTGCAGGAAACCATGGTTAGGTCACTAGCATCTATCGAAAAGTTCCTGAAACATCCTAAATTGATGTCATGGCTATATATCATTATGAAAAATACGTATATCAATCAATATACGCGTAATAAACGACTGGAGAACTATAGAAGTGAATATATCAGCACTGGTTATCGAAATGACATGACAACGAATCGTGGAGAAAGTAATTTTGTTGCATCGGATATTCAACACGCATTAAATAGTCTTTCGAAGGACTATTACAATGCTTTTGTAATGTTCTTAGAAGGATTTAAATATTATGAGATCGCAGAGCATCTTCAAATTCCGGAGGGTACCGTCAAAACACGGATACATATGGCTAGAAAGTCATTGCAAAAGCAGCTTAAGATCTATTCAAAGAGCGTTGATTAGCATAATCGATACTTGAAAAAACAGTTTACAAAGCAGTCATGGCCGGAAAGAATTCTGGCCATTTTTATACAAACAATTTTATTAGCCTATTAAATTTATCTCTGCAACCAATTCCTCCAATTGATGTTTCGAATAGGTGTCTTCTATATATTTATTATATTTAAGCGATTACTTAATTATAAACATCATATTGAACATCAAAATGTATGAAAAAGAAATTCATTTATACTTTTAGAATGGGCTGTCGACACAGCGCGTCAAACGAATCAAACCAATATTGAACAGGAATGGCTTTAGATACATTCAATAAGGGATATGGTGGTGATGGCTTCAAAATTATACCAGAAGTTTTAGAATTCAAGAGAACGATATATACGGAATTTGAAATCAAATAGTTCTTTTCTGCCAGCTCATCGAATCATTTATTGTCTTGATATTTAATCTTTCGTTCACATCGACTTCATATAAGTTTTGTTATTTTATAGTACGATAGTTACCAAAGTTAAAAGAGATTAACGTATGTATTATGAAAACAATAAGCTATTTTGTCGAGCGGATTTTATTTAGAATCTTTTTGGGTCAATTCAGTTCCTTTTATTCACCGTTAAGATTTTACAAAACTTAATGGTTTAAAAGAATTGACATTAAGGTCCAATAATTATATTATCATACATGCTTTTAACCAAAGACGCCTTTGGCGAAGATTTTATTTGGGGAGTTTCTACAGCTGCCTACCAGATTGAAGGGGCTCATGACTTGCATGGGAAAGGTCCGTCAATATGGGATGTGTTCGTACAAAAAAGGAATCGCGTATTCCAAAATCAACATGGCAATGAAGCCTGTGATTTTTACAATCGGTATGTCCAGGATTTATATCTAATGAAGGGAATGCATATTCCTAATTACAGATTTTCTTTATCATGGAGCCGTATATTTCCAAACGGAATAGGCGAAGTAAATCAAAGAGGTCTGGATTTTTATGACCGCCTAATTGATCTATCTCTTGAACTTGGAATTACGCCATGGATTACATTGTATCATTGGGATCTACCGCATGCATTAGAGAAAAAAGGTGGTTGGGTAAACCGTGAGGTGAAAGAATGGTTTGGAGAATTCGTTTCCAAATGTGTGCAGACCTATGGCGATCGTGTCAAGAACTGGATGGTGCTCAATGAGCCTACTGTCTTCACTGCCGCGGGCTATTTCTTTGGTGTACATGCGCCGGAAAGAAGAGGCTTGGGCAATTTTTTGGCTGCAGTCCATCATGCTGCTTTAGCACAGGCACATGGAGGGCGAATCATTAAATCAATACAAGCTGATAGTCATGTTGGCACCACATTCTCCTGTTCTCACGTAGAACCTTTTTCTTCAAGGGATAAGGACATGGTAGCGGCAAAAAAAGCAGATGTATTGCTAAATCGTCTCTTTATAGAGCCGCTTTTAGGTATGAGCTATCCTACCGAAGAGATTAAAATCCTGAATAGAATCGAAAAGTACATTCAAGGGAATGATGAAAAAGATTTGAAATTTAATATGGATTTCATAGGGGTACAAAATTATACACGGGAAGTTATACGGTACGCAATGTTTGTTCCTTATCTTCGGGCGAAAATAGTATCTGCGAAAGAGCGTAAAGTGGAAATGACCGAAATGAATTGGGAGGTTTACCCAGCTTCCATCTACTATATGCTTAAAAAATTTAGTACATATCCTAATATGCCCCCTTTAATAGTCACTGAGAATGGAGCTGCGTTTGCCGATCAAGTTGAAAATGGTATGGTTCATGATGCAAAAAGAGTTACCTATTTACAGGATGCTATAAAACAAGTTTATCGTGCAAAACAGGAAAATGTAAATATTAAAGGATATTTTGTATGGACTTTTCTTGACAATTTCGAGTGGGCAGAGGGCTATCGTCCAAGATTTGGACTTGTTTATGTTGATTTCAAAAATCAAAGGCGTATTATAAAATCTTCTGGGCAATGGTACGCAAATTTCTTAAATAACAACGCTAGTCATTTTTAGGATGGTGATGAGACTTATCAGTAATTTTTAATAAAATTACTGAAAGAAGTATTGCCAAAACGAAGGCCAAAATTGTGCTATAAAAATTTCTTCCGTTATCGGCAAAAAAATAGATTGCAAGTCCCGCGGAAATAGCAGGTATAGCAATAACCGTTAATTTAACCCAAGCTATTCTTTCCTCTCCTTGGCGAACACTTTCCAGTTCAAGAGTATTGGTAAGATGAGGCATGCGCTCCTGAAAAAAATTTAGGATGAGGTCTATATCTTCTGTATTTAGTTCACGAGGACGAATGAGGCACTCTCTTAGGGCAATAACTAAATTTTGTCGATCACGTTTCACAAAGATGATGTCGGCTATCTTAAACCGTTTTTTATAGCCCATGGGATTCATTGAGTACCCTTTGTAATCACTATCTTCTGGGCATAGACACGTAAACTCAGTAGAATTCAACGAAAATACAATATGGGTACGGTGAAGTCCAATTTCCTTGAATGTAGAAATCGCAGGCTTAACTGCTGTAAAACAGGTAGTTTGCAGCAAAAATATCCCGAAAGACAGATTAAATATCCACGATAAAAAAAAGCTTAAACTAATAAATCCAAAAATAAACCAGATTATATAGGACCAAATATCTACTTTACGAATGATTATTAAAATCAAAATCGTACCTATCAAAGGACCAATACTTGCTTGCCAATCCCAAAATATACTGACAATCCCAAGGGTTGAGAATACTGTATAATTCAATAATAGAAAGTAATCTGACTTCTTTAACAAGTTAGCTCGCTTAATCTCAATGATACTCTCCAATGTTGCCTATGATAAAATTAAAAAATATGTATAACTAATCAGTCTGATTACATAAATATAAATATCTTTAACAAAAAAACATCGAAAAATTAAATACGCATTTTATGAAGACTTTTCAATTTAAATCACATAATGTAAAAAAGGGTTTAATGTTCGGATTAGGTTATTTAGCAGTAGTATTTGTGCTTCTTTATGTCTTTTTTGGTGGTATAAATGGGCTTGCTGATGCAGCAAACAATTTTGGTTCCGCTAAAGGTTTAGGCATATTGGTCGCGGTAGTTGTAATTGGACCACTGATTATCCTCTTACAATTCATTAATCCTAAGATCGATATACAGGTTGACAGTAAGAATTTATCCATTAAGAACTCGAAAAAAGATCCCAAAACTATTCCATTAGCGACAATTCATTCCATGGAAATCAACCAAACGCTGGTCAACCAGCTTCAGATATTTGATCAAAACAAACAACTACTCGCTACAATACATCCTCAAACCGACACCAATGTGATTTTTTCAATTGCCAGTACGATAGCACAACATGGTGAATTTGTAGCGACAAAAGGAAACAAGAAGATTTTCGGGAATGCTGTTCCAACGGTCTCCTATTTAAGGCAATAAACCAAGCTTCCATTATCGTGATGAAAAGCATTACAAAGATTCAGTACCTCGTTTTAGCCATAACAACTACCATTCTCGGTCTGTTGTCCCGAAAAATAGTGGCAATACCACCAATATGCGGTGATGTCCTCTATGCTGTGATGGTGTACTGGCTAGCACGATTTCTATTTATTAAAAAATCATTACTCTTTTCCAGCATCATCACGGTTTTATTCTGTTTTACGATCGAATTTTTACAACTCATACAATCTCCGTTCTTTGTATGGATAAGAACCAATGTGCTGTTACGTCTTGTATTTGGCCAGGGATTTGTATGGTCAGATCTAGCCGCTTATTTTTTGGGGGCTATCTCAGCTACCGCTCTTGATTGCGTTAGGCATCTCATGTTAAAATCGGTTCTTACTGTACGGGACTAAAATAACTTAGTTTATAGTGATGACTCCCATAACAATTCCGATCTTTTCGTAAACCATATCATTCAGTTGCCAAAGCGCTATTTTGCTTCCATCAATATCCATGATATGAAAAAATTTCCCCTAGTTAAATGCTTAAAGGTATTGAAAGTGTAGTCCATTCCAAATACCAGCAAGATACTTTCAGCAATTACAAGTCTTCTCATAATTTAATATAGATAAACGATTGATTTAAAGCCACTAACTAATTTATCCTTTCTTTTTTAATCATGCAGCAATAGTGGTTCAGAAAGGAATCTTTTTCAAGTTTAAGATTATAAAAAAACGATATTGTATTTATACATTTGATTCGGTCAAGATTCATTGCTAATGTTAGTAACATTGAGAACAAAATAGTTATGGGCAGGTCAACTAAAAAATAAATTTATGTATAGTTTTAAAAACGATTATTCAGAAGGGGCGCATCCCCGCATCTTAGATAAACTTATTGAAACAAATCTCATACAGCAACCTGGGTATGGAGAGGATGAATATGCCAAAGAAGCAAAAGCCATTATAAAGAGAAAGATAGCTAATGAACTAGCCTCCGTTTATTTTTTATCGGGGGGGACACAGACTAATCTATTGGTACTATCGTTTCTCTTACGCGTTCATGAAGCCGTAATTAGTGCAAAGACTGGACATATATATGCCAATGAAACGGGTGCTATTGAAGCAACCGGGCATAAAGTTATTAGCATAGACACTATAAATGGAAAATTAACTCCTGACGATATCATAAAAACATTGAATGAGCATGCTTTGGCGCCACACGTGGTAAAACCACGAATAGTTTATATTTCAAATTCTACAGAAATTGGGACAATTTATACCTTATTAGAACTACAGGCGTTATATGGATGTTGTCAGGAAAATCACTTGCTACTGTATCTGGATGGTGCCCGTTTAGGACATGCATTGACAGCGGCAAACAATGATTTATCGCTATCAGATCTTGGAAAGTATTGTGATGTATTCTATATTGGAGGTACAAAAAACGGTGCGCTTTTAGGTGAGGCTGTCATTTTCAATAAGCCCGAATTGGCGATGGATTTCGAATATGCGGTCAAACAAAAAGGTGCCTTACTAGCCAAAGGTCGTGTATTATCCGTTCAGTTTCTCGAATTGTTTAAAGATAATTTGTATTTTCAACTAGCGCAAAAAGCAAATTCATATGCAATGCAAATCGCCAAAGCAATTAAAGAAAAGGGGTATTCGTTTTTAACTGATTCCACAACAAACCAGCTATTCCCTATTTTACCAAAGTCTCTCATTCAGGTATTGAGTCAAAAATATCAGTTTTATATTTGGAAAGAAATAGATCATGATTATGCTGCTATTCGCCTAATAACCTCTTGGGCTACCGAAGAGGAACAGGTGGTAAACTTTATTGATGATCTAAAAACTTTCAGATAGCTTTTTTTTGCCAGCAACATTCCACTTCTATTTAACGAGTATCATACGTAGATGGATGCTTATAAAACTCGTTAAATAAAAGTGGCATAAAGTAATTTTTAGGCTTTAAAACTCCCCATAATGCTGCGGCGGCGATGGCACCGAAGAGTATTGCAACGATAAACAACCATATCGAAAACAACTGGAACTTAAGTAAAGTATTACATCCTTTCAATATAGCCAAATTTCATCACACGCGATCAGTGGATGCTTTGTGGGATGATTACGCCATAGCGGTAATTTTCTAAACGGGACAGCATAAATATGAATAGCAGTAACCTTACTATTTATTGATGTTTGATATCGAACTTTATCCACCTTATAATCTTCTTTCATGGATGCATGTTTCTGAACGGATACTTCTTGAAAATCTTTCCCATTTATAGAGAGCAAAATATGTAATTCCTTTGGCGGAAATATCCAATGCCGGGCATCTTTCAGAAAATTGAGTTCGATTGTATCTATCTGTGTTGGTTGTTTAAAGTCGAAAGTAATATCCATTACCTTACCATTCCACAATAGCCAATTGTAACTATAATCCAAATAGCCCGGAACGCTATCCGTAAGTGTTTTTAATCCATTTGCAGGGAATGATGGATCAAATGGATTTTTCGATGTAATACTTGCTTCTGAAGCTTTGTTTATTCTAACTCCGGCATTGAAGATGTCAGTCCATTCTTTTGCATAACTATCAGGCGATGCTCCAGCCTCGGCGAGTTCAATTACCCCTAGCCTTTTGGCATCTTCAACGAATTGAGCAACCATGCGCTTTACATCCGCTTTCGCCACCCACCGATTACCATCGCGCACAAATATACCATGATCATGGGAACCGTAAAATCTTGCTTGCTGCAAGTAAGTGTAATCCAGCCCTAATTGGATACGTCTAACCCGTGATGCCAATAAGGGGTTATCCTTACTGACAGTTTCTGCCTTTTCTAATAACGTCCTATAGTGATCCATGGCTTCTGGACTTAAAAAATCAATTCTATTATCAATTGGATTTCCATAAATCGACAAAGCAGAGGACGGCCCCGGCAAAAGACCTCTTCGCTGTTTCAGGTATGCCTTCACAAACGGGCCGGCTTTACCGTAATAGCCCTCGATAAATTCATTCATCAACTGATCTTCTGAGCGAACGTTCGTATCCCAGGCAAGATTGGCCAAAACATAGGCATTTAGTTCCGCCATATCACTATAAGTCGCTCCACCGCCCTGTAAAAAAATGCCTTCTACACCTCGTGTTTTCAAATAATCTAGACTTTTCTGCATCGTTCCTTGAATTGGAAATGGTGCAAGATAATTGGTAAACTGAGTCAAATAATCCCATACAAACACATGCTTCGCTTTGGATTTCCAAGCGCTCAATTGCCTTCTGAAAGTTGCAGCTGAGGCTTCAACAGTGACATCATTTTTGCGGAAAGCATCAATATTGCTTAGTATTACTGATACATTATCTGCCACACGTAAATGTGCAGGTGCATTGGCCGTTTCAAGATAAGCCAATGTCGTGAATTTCTGATCTGGAAAGATTGCGGCTACCCTGTTCACAAAGTGTATTAATGAGCCTTGCGGTCCCCCTTCGCGCTTATCTATAGCCTGACAACGATCGCAAGTACAGCTTCCCCTATCGTCATTAGCCGCAATAGACCAATAAATAGCCTCCGGATTTTCAAGCATCCTGCGCTTAAAGTAAGCAACGGTATGTGTAAAGACATCTTCATTAGATAGACAAAGCTGAACCGGCTGTCGCTTTCCATTAAACAGGGAATAATACTCGGGATGACTTTTAAAATAAATCGATGGTGGCAATATTTTACTCGCAGTGTGTCCCCAATCCCCCCACTTATCTTCCAAATAATGTAGACCATACCAATCCATGTATTCCTGATCCAGTTCTACTGGGAAATAGACCTCTCTATACTGAAAACTTGGTTTTGAAAAAATTTTTAGATCTGCAGCGACATACAAATCTGTAGCCTTAGGAATGTAAGTATTTTCATTACCTATATACCATTTCCTTCCACCAATGATATCCCTTACATAACGGTATGCCGCAAATAACACTCCTCTACCACTTCCCTTAATCCAAATAGTCTTTCCCACAACATCAATAGCATAACTATCCTCGGGAAAGGATTCCGTTATGGGTAGGCTTTCCAGGATAATAGCATCCGAAACATCAACTTTAGCTTGTATAGCATAGTCTGCACCCGTACTTTGTTTTGTGAAGGAATTGATAACATGCGCGGCTTGCATTGAAACAGGATTCTCTATATCCGCTTGAATGATATAAGCCGTTTTCCCATACTCAACTAATGTAATTCGCTCTTGTGCTTGCACTATCGTTACTAATGACAATAGACTTAAAATACACTTCCACATCATATAAAAATTTATCATACGGATAGATACGAGCAAAATAGCTCACAATCGTTGATTAAGCATGACCTATCCTTAACCGTACACGTGATATCAGCTCGTGCGGAGAAATAGGCTTTTTAATATAATCATTGGCGCCTACCTTAAATCCTGCTAAAATACTATTATCGTCATTCTCTTCTTTTCGTTCTTCATAGGAGCTTTAATTTTAGTACTTCATAGTACGACAAAGTTTAGAAAAAAAAACAGAATTCGTTGTAGACGCACAACTACAAGACTGCAAAAATTAATTAGCACTGATTTCAATTCATCGCATGCTTTAGCATGTTGGTTTCGTGTATTCACCACGATATTGTTCAACTTATTATTTAATAGTCTTAAGACTCTACTGCATAGTTTAATGTGATTGGACTAAATTAAACCGCTGGTATATACCCCGATTAACTAATTTATACTGTATATTTATAGTATACTAATACGTAGCAAACAATTTATGAAAATCGCCTTCTTTTCCACAAAACCATATGACAAATTATTCTTTGAAAAAGAAAACAGGACGTATGGCTTTCAGTTTAATTTTTACGAAACACATTTAGGGCCACACATTGTGAATGCTATTGAAGACGAGAAGGTAATCTGTGCATTTGTCAATGATAAACTTAACCGACAAGTTATCGAAGTACTGGCTGAAAAAGGTGTTGAATTGATAGCCTTGCGCTGTGCGGGCTTTAATAATATTGATTTAGAGGCGGCACGGGAGTTTGGAATAAAAGTGTGTCGAGTTCCTGCTTATTCTCCCGAAGCAGTTGCTGAACATACAATGGCCATGTTATTGACATTAAATCGTAAAACGCATAAAGCTTATAATCGGGTTAGGGAGCAAAATTTCGCATTGCATGGGCTTTTGGGCTTCAATCTTTATCAGAAAAAGATTGGGGTAATTGGCACTGGAAAAATTGGAAAGGCTTTTATCAAAATCGCCTTAGGATTTGGCGCGCATGTCATTGCCTATGATTTATATCCAGATCCTGAGCTTACAGCAAAAGGCGTCGATTATAAATCGTTGGATGAGGTCTTTAAGGAATCAGACATCATTTCGCTACATTGTCCGCTCACTCCTGAAAACCACTATTTGATTAATAAGGAATCATTGGATAAGATGAAGAATGGGGTTACAATCATTAATACAAGTAGAGGTAACTTAATTCATACCAATGATGTTATCAAAGCGCTTAAAGAGCGCAAAATCGGATTACTGGGTATTGATGTTTATGAACAAGAGGAAAAATTGTTTTTTAAAGATTTATCAACGACAATTATTGAAGATGAGACCATACAACTATTAATGAGTTATCCTAATGTTTTGGTAACCGCACATCAGGCTTTCTTCACCACTGAAGCGCTAACAGAAATTTCTCAAAGAACACTGCGAAGTATTTCCGACTTATTGTCTAAAGGAATCACGGATGAAGACGTCTTGCTATAAGCAAGACGTCGTAAGCATTTCAAATCATGCCGGTATATACGTGCTCAAAAAGGCAGTTGGAATTGATTAGATTATTGTATTCGTTTTCCATCTATCCCCTTTTACTCTGGTAACTTGCCCACCACTCATCAAGTCTTTCGATGACCGGCAATAAAGTTTTTCCCAACTCGCTGAGTTTGTATTCTACCCGTGGCGGAGATTCGGCATAAATCTGTCTACATAAAATTCCGTCACGTTCGAGCTCACGCAACTGGACAGTCAATGTCGTTTGCGCCAAATCTTCCATTTCACGCCTAAGCTCACCAAATCTTTTGGGACATTGTTTCGCTATAGCTTTAATGAGCAGTACCTTCCATTTTCCACCTATGATCTTAAAAATTCCATTGACATCACAACAAGAGCCAAAATTTTCACCTTTTTTTTCATTCATAATCACCTGATACTAAACATTAGTTCACAAAAACATACCAAGTACATAATTTGCAACTACTTGACTTAAAAAAATATCCAAACTATTTTTACCCGTAAAATTATTAAAAACTTTCTATATGAGCTTTCAAATTAAAGATCTACTTCATATTTTGTTTCTTTCAACTGCTGTATTTCTTTTCGTCATAGACCTTTTTATTTTGAATGTTTCCCTTCCGAACATTCAGCATGCGCTCCACTTAAGTAATAGTGATACGCAATGGATTATTGTACTTTATATTGTTGGTTACGCAAGTATTTTGATTTATGCCGGAAATGCCGGAAATCGCTATGGAAAGAAAAAGTTATATTTAGTTGGAATGGCCGGTTTTACCCTCGCTTCTTTTTTATGTGGTGTTTCAAGCAATCTCTACGCCTTATTGCTCGGAAGGCTGGCCCAGGGAATTAGTGCCGGATTGATGGTTCCACAAGGTATTGCACTGATTACTTTACTATTTGAAAATCCAGAAAAGAGATCCATGGCATTGGGCATCTATGGAAGTATAGCGGGTATTGCTTCGGTGATAGGTCAGTTATTGGGTGGAATACTCCCCGATCAAATCTGGATAAACGAAAGCTGGCGCCTTATCTTTTTAATCAATGTACCTATTGGATTTCTTGCCTTCTTATCTGTTTATCGGTATACGCCTAAAGATGATTCCAGTGTAAAATCTTCGATCTCCTTTATGCCAATGCTCACATTTTTTGCGCTTTTGATGGGGATAATTTTTCCATTAATCATGGGTCCGGAGTTGAAATGGCCATTGTGGTCACAATTCCTGTTAGTAGGAACACTTTTTTTCGTTTTATTGTTTCTAAAAAAGCAACGAAAACAACAACAAAAAGGTTATCCTACCCTACTAAATTTCATGCTATTCAAAAATAGGATTTTCAACATAGGGCTTCTCGCTGCATTAGCTTATTATATGGTTCAGGATGCCTACTTTATCATTAATTCAAATTACCTTCAAAATCAAAAAAATTACACGTCTACAATGACTGGCATTGCTTTCATTTACCAAGGCATGGGTTATGTACTCGCTAGCGTTATTGTAAGTAGATTAATACAGCGTTATGGAAAAATAGTTATACTTACTGGATTAGCAATTATGATTTTGGGTTTGTTGTTTCATCTTTTTATTTTTAATACACAGTTTTTAGATAATGATCAATTGCACGTGCTCTTCTTTTTTTATGGTATTGGCTGTGGCAGTGTATTGCCCGCATTAATGACACTTGCTTTAAAAGATCTCAATGAGACATTAATTGCTGACGGCACTGCCGTTTATCTTACCATACAACAATTATCGATCTGCCTAGGCATTGCTTGTATTGTTGGTGTATTTCTCCATCAAAAAGAAAGCATTTTTTTTGGTTGGCAGCATATCTCCTCATCCTATGGCTACTCAATGTCACTATCGGTCATATTGCTGTTGAGTGTCGTGTGTGCAGTGGCATGTTTACCTTCTAAAAAGTAAAATAGAACATAATTTGTTCAGCAACATCGGCCAAATGTCCATTTATTAGTTGAATTAAAGCAAGTTGCGCATAGATTAGAATGCTTGCTACCTACGCGGATTAAATGCATTTACTTCAAAAATGAGATTAATAAGGGTGAGATCAATGAAAATTTCTTCCTTTATGAAAAACGCCTGCAGCATTATCATTTTCTGCTGTTAGATCCTTTAACAATCCAGACATATCAAAGCAGCGCTGAGCAATGACATGAATAACTTCTCCTTCAGCTTGAATTTTACCAGCGATCATAAGGAGCTTTGCCCGAAGGATCTCTTTCCGATATTTTTCAAACACAGTACTCCAAACCACAATATTTGCAAAACCTGTATCATCTTCAATGGTGATAAATAAAACACCTTTAGAGGTTCCTGGACGTTGCCTAACGGTAATTAATCCACATATCTTTACTGGCATATCATTTTTTATCCCGCCCAATTTTGCTGTCGGCACTACATGGAGAAGATCTAGCTTTCCACGCAAAAAGCTCACCGGATGTGCTTTAATGGATAGCGATGTTTTCGCATAGTCTGCAACTACATGCTGACTTTCCGTAAGCAATGGTAACTGGATCTGTCCCTCTGTTATACTTTCAGAAGCTTGCCCTTTAAATAATTCAATTGGCCGATCACCTAATGCTGTAATTTCCCAAAGTGCTTGTCGACGATCCATATTCAGCGACCTAAACGCATCTGCATGCGCTAACTTTTCTAAGGTAGCAAGCGATAATCCAACGTCCATCATTGCTGCAATGGATGAATAGCCCTTGTGCCGACCAGTAGTTAGCACAACGGCCTCTTCAACAGAAAATCCTTTAATTTGGCGTACCCCCAATTGAAGGGCATGCGGTTTACCCATCTCACCCTTTAACGTATTGTCCCAAGTTGAATGATTTACATCAATAGGATGTACCAGTACACCATGTTTCTGTGCATCAATAACAATTTGAGCGGGCTGATAAAAGCCCATCGGCTGACTATTCAATAAGGATGCAGCAAAAATATCTGGATAATAATACTTAAGCCATGAGGACACATATACTAGTAATGCAAAAGATGCTGCATGGCTCTCTGGAAAACCATAACTACCGAATCCTTCCAGCTGCTTAAAGACTCGATTGGCAAATTCTTCTGAATAGTTTTTTTTGACCATGCCATCGACCATTTTTTGGTGAAAGGAAGATACCTGCCCTTTGGATTTGAATGTTGCCATACTACGCCTCAATTCGTCGGCTTCCGCAGGCGTAAATCCTGCTGCAACTATAGCAATTTCCATGGCCTGCTCCTGGAAAAGAGGAACTCCTAAGGTTTTTTTAAGAATAGCTTCGATCTCTTGACTAGGATAATCAACTTCTTCTTCTTTATTTCGACGACGTAAATAGGGATGCACCATATCCCCTTGTATAGGTCCCGGACGTACGATAGCCACTTCAATGACCAAATCATAAAATTTTCGTGGTTTTAATCGCGGCAACATCGACATCTGTGCCCGGCTTTCAATTTGAAATACACCTAAGGTATCTGCATGACAGATCATATCGTAAACCTTTGGATCGTCCTCGGCTCCAATGTCGGCGAGTGTAAGCTCTTTTCCGTAATGTTTTCTTGCGAGTTGAAAAGCCTTTCGGATACAGGTCAACATTCCCAAAGCCAATACATCTACTTTCAGAAAACCAAGTGCTTCCAGATCATCTTTATTCCATTCGAGATTGGTGCGATTATCCATTCGAGCATTTATTACAGGACAGAGTTCATGTAAATTACCTTGTGTAATTACAAACCCACCAGTATGCTGGCCCAGTTGCCTCGGAAATCCAATATATTGATGCGTCAATTCCAGCACTTTTCTCAGATGCTGGTCTTCGGAATTAAAGCCCTGTTCAACCAAACGCTCTAAATTGATAACATCATCCCAATGGCTACTTACTATGCCTGCTAAACGCCCTACAGCATCTAAAGATAGTCCCATGGCCTTACCAACATCACGTATAGCTCCTTTTGAACGTACTTGTGTAACTGTGGCCACAATGGCAGCCCGGTTGCGTCCATATTTCTCATAAATATACTGGATTACTTCCTCACGACGCTCATGTTCAAAGTCGACATCTATATCTGGTGGTTCATCGCGGGCATCGGACATAAATCGTGCAAAAAGAAGCCTATATTTAGAGGGATCCACCGAAGTAATTCCTAAACAGTAACAAACCGTAGAATTTGCCGCTGAACCTCGCCCCTGACATAAAATTCCTTTTTCTTTGGCAAATCGAACATAATCGTATACCGTCAAAAAATAAGAAGCATAATTTTTACGTTCGATAAAATCGAGTTCCATTTGAATCGTTTCCCGAATGCTATCGGGTATATCACCGTCAAATTTTTTCTTGGCTCCTTCCCAAGTTAGATAGGTTAATTCCTCCTGCGTCGTTCGCCCATTAGAAGATAACTCATCGGGATATACATATTTCAAATCATCTAAGGAAAAATGACAAGCGTTGGCAATTTTTACACTCTGTTCGATAGCCTCTGGGTACCCCCTAAACAAACGTTCAACTTCAGTGATTGACTTTAGGTAGCGCTCTGCATTGGGATACAAATTAAATCCAGCAGTTTGTATCGTACATTTTTGACGGATACAAGTTAAAATATCCTGCAATTCACGTCTTTCGGGTATATGATAATATACATCGCCGAGAACAACAAGTGGGATATCGAATTGGTTACCCAGTTGATTTATTCTAAACAATAGTTTTGAATCATCTCCCCGATAAAGTTTTTTAATACCTAGACTAAGAAAGCCCTGGAGGAACTGTTGACATTGCTGTACAAATTCAATAAAAAAAGGATCTAGCTCAAAACCAGCCACCAATTTTTCAGGTGGACAAATAATAAACATAATTCCCTCAGCATATTGAAATACATCTTTTTTATACAACTCACATTTGCCTTTTTCAGTCCTTAAGTTCCCAACGGTTAACAATGTTGAAAGTCGACCATAAGCTTCTTTATCTGTCGGGTAAGCGAGTAAGCTAGGGCCATCTTGTAAGTCCAAGCGACAGGCAGGAATAAGTCGTATACCGGCTTTTTTGGCCGCTATATGTGCGCGAACAATACCAGCAAGGCTATTACGGTCTGTTACTGCGACAGCATGATAGCCCAATTGAGCCGCCTGTTCAATCAATTCTTCGGGATGTGAGGCACCTTCGAGAAAACTGAAATTACTTGTTATCTGTAATTCACAATAATTCATCTTTATGCAAAAAAACCATGTAAAAACCATTCGTCTGCCTGACCGCCGTAATGTCCAGATCGATACAGCCAAAACCGCCGGCCTTCTATATCTTCCACAGCATAGTAATCCCGATGTTCACCTGGATCAATCCACCATTCACGCTCAATACGTTCAGGACCATCTGCTTTTCTGATAGTATAGGTATCTCCTTTATAACGGAACAGTAAGGGAGGATAATCGGGTATAGGTGCTGTGACTATAATACGCTCGGGAACCCTTAATAGTCGTGTCGGACGTGGACGCTCGGTTTGCCAGTCAGGAGATGCGACCTCATCGGTGGAAGCAGCTATTCTCATGGATCGTTCAGGCCAATAGTGCGCAGATGGAACATATCGTAATATTTCACAACTGGAATCTCTGCTTTTTAAACGATCTAAAAGTTCGGTAACCAATGGACTTTTTAGTCCAATTCGATTGTCCCAAAGATTTTCCTGAACAGGGTCTGCGGCCTCTACTTTGGATGCACCCAGCGTAAATAATTCAATGCCCAATGCGGGTTCAATTTGTGAAATTTTTAGTTCAAATAGCTGAAGAATATGTTTTACCTGAGCTGTAGCACGACTTGTTTCAATAGTAATTGTCTTTATTTTTCCATCTACCCGATGACAGTCTAATTTGGCTGTACGTAATCCTTTACCCTCTGCAGACAATCGTTTGCACAACTTATTTATTAAATCTTCTAATGCCAGAGCAATACCATTTGGTGTACATATTGGTTCCAGACAAGGTAAACGCTGTTCATATGGTAAAATAGACTTTATAGGAGTAATAAATTCGTCCTCTAATCCCATAGCCTGATCTAGGCGAAGCAGCAGACTAGCGCCAAACCTCCTACGCAAAACTGTCCGGGGCATGTGAGCAAAACTTCCTATGGATTGTAATCCAAGCGCTTGCAACCTCTTCAATTGATTATCTTCCAATCGTAATGCTGCTGGATGTAAAGGCAGAAGAGCCTCCGATTGGCCCTGTTCTCTTATAATACTATTATCAGTTCCAAAATGCGCTATCGCCCAGGCGGCACCAATGGTATCAGCAATACCTATGCGAACAGTATAACCATGGTGTTTAAATGTAGAAGCAATATGTGTTAAATAGGCTAATTCTCCGCCCCAAAGATGGGTACAACCACTAATATCTAACATAATCCCGTCGGGTTCATCTATAGAAACCTGTGGTGTATACCTTATGCACCAACCAGCAATAAAATGGAGCAATTTCTCAGACAGTCCTGCATGTTCATGGATAATTTTAAGTGATGGAATAAATGCCCGCGCATCCGCTATGGCCATACCTGAATATACGCCCGCTTGCTCTGCTGGTAAATTATGCGCACTAACGATCAGTTTTCCTTGAACTGCGATCGACAAAACAAAGGGAATATCTTGCAAATGTGGTTTACACACAGTGAACCAATCTGTTTTTAAGTAACGAAACCATAATGACGCAAATCTCTTTTTCATGATTAACCAAGATTTTGATAATTATAGTTCCAATTTTTTGACTCGACCTCCTTGTTGGAGAATATTTTAAAGCCCTTCGGCGTCCAAACTATTTTTCCTTTGGCTGCTTTACCATTTCTTACTTTAAGAAGCTCGACATTCCAACAGGGGTTGCCAATACCTGGTAACCCCTCATCCGATTGACTAGGCAAAGAAGTGACTTTCCAACGTGCCGCACAAGTGGTGGCCAGCAATAGCTTCGGATTATGTTGAAGTATAAAACCGGTAACTTTACTTTTTTCAACAGCAAGTTGAAGCCGTCTTGATTGAACAAAATCCAGCTGATGTATCTCGGCTATTACTGCTGTTATACCAGGACATTTCAACGCTTCTTCCATCGCCCATAAAACATCTTTTTGTTGCTGCATGGAAACAAAAACAATCGATGAAGGGTCTACCCCAAATGTGCTGATTGCAGACGGAAATACGGTTTGTACGGAGCTTATCCAAATACAAATCCCAGCATTTCGCATTAGTTTTCCAAGGATACCAACGATAAAACCGCAGGATGCAGCACTATCCATACGGCTAAAACTAACAAATTCATGTATTACACCTTTGGGAAAGGTACCATTTGGAAAAGTTTTTTCCAAAGGTCCCAAATCCATAGCAATTTCATCACATGACCCTTCAGGTACCCCCTGCCAGACAAGCAGATCTCTTTTAAGCTTGCTGATCAAAGCCTGTTTATCTTCTAACATCATAGCCCCTCCCATTTAATAACAAACAAATATATACTAATTATTTTAGTAAAGAAGAATATTACTACATTTTTTAGTAATAAAGCTGATGTAAATGGTATGTGCTAGCTTAGGGCTTATATTTCATTCAGGAATTGTTGGATAACATCTTTTTTTCTTGTCGCAACTGGAATCATTTTACCATCAGACATTTCAATCTGCCCATCTTTATAATACTTTTTTATATAGTTTGCATGTACTAAATAAGATTGATGGCAGCGGATAAAATCTGATTCTGGAAGCATGGTTTCAAAATGTTTTAGGACTTTTGAAACCATCATAGGTTTGCTGTCTTTGATATAAAATGTGGTATAACCTTTGTCGCCATGGCAATATAGAATATCCTCAATATTGACTATCTGGGTATATTCAAATGTACGCAACGCTATTTTCCGAGGCCTGCTAGGCGACTTTAGATAGCTTTCAGCCATGCTTAACTGCATACTGTTGAATCTAAATTCTGTACTTTTTTTATAACATTTTTCAATTGCTTCGATAAATTGCTCTGGAACAAGAGGCTTTAATAAATAAGCAATTGCACCTATGTTGAGTGCTTCTATGGCATACTGGTTAAAGGCCGTTATAAAAATGGTATTAATGTCTAATTTCAGCTCTGAAAGGAAGGATAGACTTGATCCGTCTTTCAGTTGAATATCAGCTAAAATAAGATCCGGATTGGATGTGGGCAATTCGCGCTCTGCCTGAGCAATGGATGGACTATACCCTACTATTTGAACATAGGGTATCGCATCTAATAAAGACTTAATATACAAATAGATATTATGCTCATCTTCAAGAATATAAACTTTAATCATTTCATGTATTAATTAAAATGTAAAAACAAGTGGGATATGGATTTCTACACGATATCCTCTATTATCTTCCCTATAATTGGGTTTTATTTCAATCGTTGCTTTCTGCTTTAGATCATTAAACAAAAGCTCAAGACGCTCTTTAGTAATAATCTGTGATAAGGAAGTCTTATGTCCAGCATTTATCTTGTCAGACTGCACTCCCCTGCCATTGTCACTGACAACAATATGCAATTGATCTGACGTCTGACTGAAAAGAATCTGTAAGTAACCACGATAATCTAAATTTTTAAAAGCATGTTCAATAGCGTTTTCAACAAACGGCTGTATTAACATAGGTGGAATCATGACATCATCCACATCAATATTACCGCTCTCGATTTCAAAATCAAATAGATCTTGATAACGCATCTGCTGTAAAAGTATATAATTCTTTAATGATTTAATTTCTTGGTCCAAAGAAATATACTCTTCTCTATTTAATTCCAGTATATCTCGAATTTGACGGGATAAGAGAATGAGGTATTGATTTGCTTTTGATTTTTGCTCGCTACTGATCAAACCTTGCAAATTAGCAATTGCGTTATAAATAAAATGTGGATTTAACTGATTTTGCCGTGTTTTTTGTTCTAAAATCAATTGTCTATTTTCCGCAATAATACGCTGATTTATATTTGTCAATAATTTCTGCTTATTTCGATAATAGATGAAAAATGCAAGGCTAAAGATAAGGGCAAATAAAATAACAAATATCCACCGTTGTTGAACCATAATCTGATAGTTAAAAGCATTGGTCGTTTTCAAAAGTTTTATAGCTTGGTCTTTTTTATCGGTTTCATATCGCGTATTAATCTCATTTATCCGATTATTTTCAATGTTTTTTATACTATTTTTATAATCTTGATAAGCAGAATCTAATGTAAAATAAGCCTGTTCATAATCTCCTTTTAATGCATAGGCTAATTGCAAATTCTGATAATAAAACAATTTGTTTTGCTTGCTTTTATGCGTTCGTATAAACTGTAATCCTGCATTAAAATAATATATGGCCGAGTCAATCTGACGATTATTTAAGAAATTTTTTGCCAAATTAGCATAAGCATAGGAATTGAGCATCTTGCTCGAAGATAAATAATTAAAATACATTTGGGATGCCTCAACAGCTTTTCGATTATTACCGATGCTAAAGAAATATTGGGATTGCAGATTATACATACGCATGATTATCGCTGAATCTGCCGTTTTATTAGCGTAATATTTACAGCTATCCAATGTTTCTTTTAATTTGTTATCATCATGTAATTCAATGTACTGCATAAATTTAATTTCCTGGTACGCTTGGGCAACATGTGGATCGTATTTATTGGGATGATAAGAGTACCATGATTCATTATCTCTTAATGCTTGTCTGTAATCCGCTCGACGATAGTTTGCATTAGCCAACAGATTGAAAAAAAGAAAGCTAAACCTACTTTTATTTTCTAACGCATATTCCTTAGCATCGATCATTTTTTCCATCGTACCTATATTCGTGACATGATCAAAACTAAAATTAGCTCTAATTCTAAAATAATCTTTCAGCACACGCAAATCTGGTGACACTTTCCCATCCAAATAATCCAATGCAATTTCAATAGAATCAATTTTATCTTGCAAAAGATAGCTATACGCCAAAAAAATCCAATTATAGCCAGATTTATTGAAATACTGATCTTTCCCAAATTCATGTACTTTCTTAGTGATGATAGTCTGATCCTTAAAATCCTGTAAAGAGAGATATTTTAGTAACGTATCCTGATAGGTTAACGTAAGTGAATTATCTTCCTGTTCTTTATTATTTTTAGATGTCTGGGGGCCATTTTGATGGCAGGAAAACATCTGTACCATCAATAGGAACAATAGAAAACAAAAAATAAATCTTTCCAAATTCTGTGTCATCAGTATTCTTTATATAACGATCTGTCTACAATTATATTTATTTTTTTTATGATAAGTGTAACGAAAAAGCTTTACCACACACTTATCTCCTAAAACATCACGATAAATCACCATATGGTAAGTAATCTAACATTGAATGATATAACTTGGAAGATAGATCCTGATATCTTCGTCATTCCAATTATTGACCATCCAATTCGCTGGTATGGTATATTTTGGCTATTGGGTATTATCTTATGTTATAGGGTATTAAGATCAATATTAAAAAATGAAGGCCGTAAAATCGAATTTTTAGATCAGCTCAGCATCTACATTGTCTTGGGTACCATTATTGGCGCTAGACTGGGGCATGTAATTTTTTACGATCCGAGCTATTACTTAAATAATCCTTTAAAAATAGTTGCGATATGGGAAGGTGGCCTAGCAAGCCATGGTGGAGGTATAGGCATCGTTATTGCAATCTATTTATTTGCAAAAAAACAGCAACTTCCATTTCTTCATGTTGCAGACCGTATTGCTTTGGTTGTTCCCTTAGCTGGAGCCTGTATCCGTCTCGGCAACTTATTTAACTCCGAAATGATCGGGAAAGCCACTGACTTACCTTGGGCTTTTGTATTTACCCATATTGATGCCATACCTCGACACCCGGCACAACTTTATGAAGCATTGTTTTGTTTCTTGTTATTTATAGTGTTATATCGATTGTGGAAGCAAAAACAGTTTCGAATTAAAGACGGCAACTATTTTTCCCTATTGTTGATATTGCTGTTTTCATTCCGGTTTTTGGATGAATTTTTGAAAGTAAATCAAGAACATTTTGAAGACTCTTTATTCATCAATATGGGGCAAATACTGAGCGTACCCTTTATTGTTATTGGACTATGTGTATTTATTTACAATCGTTTTAAGAAATCATTAAAAGTAGATTAATACAATCCATACGTTCTCTTGTGAAACACATTTGAAGAATATATTTATGATTTTTTTAATAAACCATGCTGAAAAGCAAATTTTACCAGTTCTGCTGTATTTTTCACTTTTGTTTTATCGAGCAAGTTCTGACGATACCCTTCTACAGTACGCTTACTCAAAAAAATTTTATCGGCAATTTCTAGATTTGTAAGACCATCCGCAATCAATTCGAGCACTTCTAGCTCTCGCTCATTTAGATCCAGCTCCAGGATGATATTAACACCATCATCATTATCCAGTCGATGCGAAGATACTTGCTCAAGCAACGCTAAGCTAATTTCTTCACTGATATACCGACCACCTTCGGCGACATGCTTTAATCCAAAAAGTAATTCATTGTAATCGATATTTTTTAGCAAGTATCCTGACAATCCATTCTTAAAACCCTCAACAACATAACGAATTTGACTTAGCATAGACAATATCACAACTTTGACAAACGGATATTTTTGTCTGATATTCTTTAACAGCTCCATCCCATCCATTAATTCCATGCTTACATCCGTCAAAACAATATCTGGCACTACTCCGTCCGCCAACTGAGCCAATGCTTCCGTGCCATCGGACGCTTCTCCTATTACTTTAAATTCTCCATGAGATTCTAAAAGTAATTTAATACCATTACGCACGACCATATGATCTTCAACCAATAGTATTTTAACCGTATTCATTTTCTAAAGCTTTTAAATAAATATTCGCTTTTCTACACTTCCAAACCTCTATCAAAATGACGGTCTACACTATTTCATGATTTGGAATAAAAAAGAAATAAAATACATCAACAGAATAAAGATACAAATTTCTGCTCACGGATCAATTCGAACAAAAAAGAGCAACAGCTGCAAATCAAATCACAACTGTTGATCTACCACTTATTCTATACCCTATTTCTTTTTCAAATCCGCTCCGGCAATATCTTCCCATCGGTAGTAATGGAATGTTTTATCGTCGCTCATAGTAACAAACAAGCCATGTTTGAAGGTTTCATTTAAATTAGAAGAGGTCGTTTCTGAACCATCACTTTGTGTTGCCATAACCGGTACAGTCTTCAGATATTTATGTTCGAAAGGATTGCTTTTGGTTCCTTCCCGACTAAAAACCTGAAAACGATTTGCCCCCTGGTCCGACACCAATATATATCCAGTACTGTCGGTCACTTTATAAATCGAAATACCTTCATGATCTTCTTTAAAACCTGTTGTAGCAAACAATGCCAACTGTTGGTTTCCCTTTGCTGGATCGGCATAGTATTGTTTTACGCCAACTTGTTCGTCCGAATAGTAAATATACCCAAGCTCATTGTCCACCGCTATTGCCTCGATCTCTTTTTTCCCACTAAATGAACCAAATTTGCGAACCAATGTAGCTTTTACCGTACCAGAACCATTATCCTCCAATAAATATTGTCCCAAATAGCCTTCTTTTGGTCCGTTTTTCCGTCCAACAATAGCATAGATCTCTCCTTTTGGGGAAGTATATAGGGCAATCCCCATTAGATCTCTGAATTCAGACTCAGTTTCACCAACAAACATATCTAATCCCCCTTGATCGATCGGCTTCATGTCAGGTAGTGAAAAAATACGCAATTTATGGGTCATACGCTCTGTTGTGACGGCGATATCGACAGGTTTCCCCCCCAATACCAAACCGTAGGCTACATCCACATTGTTTGGTCGTTTTAAATTGGAAACCACTTTTTCTTTGACTATTTTACCCTGCAAATCGTACACGAATAAAGCTCCATCGGCATCTTTATCCGTTGCTATAATCAAACTCTTGCTCGGATCGCTCTTATTGATCCAAATTGCAGGATCATCCGAATCATAACGTACAGCATCGGTCACAATAACGGGTTTAACTGCGTTTACCGTATTTGTTTGCGCATTTTTGCATGCCATTTGAAGCAGGGTTGATGCTCCAAAAGTTAGTGTTAGTATTGTTTTTAAATTTGTCATTATATGAAGTAAATTAGAATTTGGAACCAAATGCCCCAACATAAGCTGCAGGCTGAGGAGAATTATATGTTAAGCCGTTTGACATCACCAGGCCACTCGTAAAATGGGGTTTAAAAGCCAAAGTACCGGCCTTTAATGCAGGTGAATTCCCATGGAGATGAAAATCCCAGGTTGAATCAAATACGTAATTGTCAACTGATGTTTCTAACGGATAAGAAACAAATTTAGGATTATTCTCCCCTGCCACTTTACCTCTAACATCATTACTCCCCCCTACAATATCATTTTTGCCGACCTGAAACTGATCTACATTCAATTGGCTGTAACCATAGTACCAGTTATTACTTGACACAGAACGGTTATCTTCTGGCTTTTTCGGATCGCGCTTGACTCCAAACCGCGTATTAGCAAAAAGATTATTGTAAATCTCGGCTCTGACAGATGCTTCTAACCAAATCGAACCTCCTTTGGCTGTCGGTCTGCGCCATCCCGTGTTGAGCATGGTATTATTGTAAACAATAATATAAGCCTGGGGTGTACGGTCTCCTGAATTTGACAGTTTTAATGCATTGGTATTTACACTATACACTAGGTTATAAGCAACATCTGCAAGACATCCGGATTTGAAATTCATCGCTTCGCCACCTGTCACCCCATTGGAAAAGAAACGGTTGTTAGCAAAAATGATTTTTCCGCCTTCAATATACGTGCAGTCTTCGTGAAAATGACTTACCGTACTATTTTGAACCACTAGTTTTCCATTTGGATTAGAAAACCATAGCGCTGGTAAAGCTTCACCAGACACTTTTTTATACAAGCCCATCTTTACAGAAGTCGACGCGTCTGATGTAATTGCACCCCCATACTCTATGATGGTATTGTCCAAAACAAGTTCCTGACAGCTTGGAGCGGCTAAAATTCCTCCCCATAATTTGCCAAATTCATTCGTCTTCGTCTTATACCCATCTTCAACCGTAAACTTGACAGGATTTTCAGCTGTACCTAACGCATATAAATTACCCAAAACAACAATTTCAGGCTTATTGACAGAATCCATCAATACAGTTACGCCTTCCT
Source organism: Sphingobacterium zeae (assembly GCF_030818895.1). Lineage (NCBI taxonomy): Bacteria > Pseudomonadati > Bacteroidota > Sphingobacteriia > Sphingobacteriales > Sphingobacteriaceae > Sphingobacterium > Sphingobacterium zeae. The sequence goes on along the minus strand of NZ_JAUTBA010000001.1, from coordinate 3,075,704 downwards.
CAATCGTTAGTGTCTTACCTTCGGGAATAATAATATCCCCCTTAATATGCTGCACACTCCCCTTACTCCACACACCGGAGACCTCGCCGATAGCACTTCCATCGGCATCAGAAGTATCAACATCAATATTTGCTTTTTCACAGGCGCTTAACACCACGATAAAAAATGCTAGAAACGATAAAATACATTTATTTTTCATCTATATATATTTAATTTTAATGATGAAGCGAATCATACTTGTTCAAAACTTGATCGTTCCAAAAAAGGGAAAGCTTCACCGAAACAAACTGTTGTTATTTCACACCGTACATGTTCAGATTAAAACATGTTGTGTTTTACGCGGGTCTATTATTTACTAAACGAATAACGTAAACCAAGGATATAGTTCTGTCCATACAAATCCTTTCTAATCAATGTATTTCCGCCTTCAATAAGCTTTTCAGCGATCTTCTCATTTTCGGGATTTGTTCCTTTCACATACAATTCCATGGGTGTATTCAAGATGTTGTTGGCTTTGGCAAAAACGGCCCAACCTGCTTTAAATTTTTTCTCAATAGAAGCATCTAACTGAACAAATCCCTTTTGCCATAAATCATCGTTCAAAAATTGCGATACTGTATTGATCCGTGAGCCGGTATAAGATCCAGCCAACTGTCCTTCCCAGCCATTATTAGCATCTTTGTAAAGCAATGATAGATTGGCCACATGTGCAGCTTGCCCATATAATGGTCTAGTTTGATCCACGATTATCGCTTCTGGGTCCTGTGTGGTTTCATTGATTCGACGCGACATCTTAGCGGTCGTTATACGTGAATGTGTATAGGTATAATTGGCCTTAACACCAAATTTCTGGATATACTTGATGTAATCAACCTCGACACCAAAGTTGTTGGCATTACCAAAATTACCTGGAGTGTAGTATACATCTTGCTTACGAACCTCATCCGGTTGAAAGGTATATTCAATTGGGTTTTTGATTTTCTTATAAAACATACCGACAAGAAATTGTGAGGAAGCTTCAGGGAATAATTCATACCTTAAATCGAAATTATCTGCTATGGCATGTTTTAAATCTGGGTTTCCTTTTTCTAAAAACTCTTCATTAACCACACTTGAGGGTACAATTTCATAAAATCCAGGTCGGTTTAACGCGCGATAATAAGCCGCATGAAGCTGTTGTTTTTCGTCCAAATGATATTTCATGGTCAAACTTGGCAGCCATTCTGTATAAATTTGTGATCCCTCCGGTCTTTTTTCTCCTGCAGGAAACAATAATTTATAATTCTGATTGCTGTGTTCCATCCGGATTCCACCGATCATCTGCCATTTGTCATTCTCATAATTGAACATGCCATACAATGCTGTGGTCTTCTCACCAGCGTCGTAAGTTAGTGGATTTGCGACAGCTCCAGTAGGATTGGTGACAGTCAGATTGAGATCGGTATAGCGCTGAAAATCCACACCGTATTTATACTTTGCCTCTTCTGCAGAAGCTGGTGATAAGTTGTAGTTATTGTAAAAACTACTACGCTGTTTATCACGATACAGACCTCCGGTCGATAGCTCCAGCTTACTGTTTTCCATTGGAACTTTATAAGCTACATCCCAATAGCCTGCATGATCATTATCGGTATTCCGCTCCCAACGATAGGTTACGGGAGATTTATTGACGAGAGAAGTCCTTTTACGTTCAAAATTTTCTTCTACGCCATCCAGACTGATCATCGTATTTTGTGGCAATTGATTGCGCGCTGAAGAAAGCACACCTGACCAACGGACATTCAGCCGATTATCTAAAAAATGATGATCCCCCTGTAGGGTACCATTGTAGATCTGTTGCTGTGTTTTTCGGCTTCTTGTCACATAGGTCAGTTCGGCTTTACCAATACTGGGATCATACTGACCATTATATATCGTATTTACCGCATCACGCAATTGCATGTTATTTAAATTCACATACATTTGATAAAAGCTAATCCGATGATTTGGATTAAATCGATAGTCGACCTTGTTATGCAAACCTAAGCGTTGTTGCTGTTCATCATATTGACGATCACTCTGCTCAGTAATTACCGCATTGGGATTTACGCCAACGACAGCCGATTTGTAGAAAATAGAACGACTGCCACGATGTAAATTTTGATAACTCGCACCCAAAATAACGCCCAATTTATCATCCAAATACCGATTGCCTATTGTCAAATTGCCGACAAGGTCTGGAAGGGGCTTTTTATAAGTATAATCTAACGCACCCTTATTAAAATCAGCAGCAGTTGCATTGTAATTCTTCCCATGCTGTTCATAGGGAGATTTTGCCGAGGTTCCGCTTGTTGAAAAGCTTCCAAAATCCCGATTAAAATAACGTTGGCTATAACCTGTTGCCAAATTTGCTTGAAGCAATAGCTTTGTCGGCGCCGATTTCATAACCATATTGACAACCCCACCCACCGCATCGGCTTCCATATTTGGTGTTAGCGACTTGTAGACTTCTAAGCGTTCCAACATATCTGAAGGAAATAAATCCAAAGGCACATAACGGTATTTATTATCTGGACTCGGAACTTTTACGCCATTCACCAAAGTCGTGTTGTAACGTTTATCCATCCCTCTCAGAATTGCGTATTGCCCCTCGCCATTCGAATTTCTTTCTATGGATACACCCGAAACACGCTGTATAACATTTGCGACGGTGATATCGGGAGAAATCTCTATTGCGCGCGCCGAAACAACATTCATAATTTGTGACGCATTCTTTTCTAAACGCCGCGCGCTAGGATCGTCATCCCCACCGTTTCGACGTCCTTTTATAGTTACTTCCATTAATGTTTGTTCGGTCGATGTCAGCTGAAAAATAAAATGAGGGGTATTTTCTTTTTGAATCTCGATTTCTTTAATTAATTCGGCATAAGCCATATGCTTGATATGGACCTTATCCACACCTGCAGATAATCCTTTGAATTCAAACGAACCATCCAATTGTGTTTTGGTCGATAGCCCACTTTGTTCCAAGAAAACTGTTGCACCAGCAATAGCTTCACCAGTCTGACCATCCAATACCTTACCTTTGATTTTAGTCGCATAAGCAGCGCTGACCGAAATACTGGAGGCAAGTAATACTGTTAAAAAGTTTTTCATTTTGCTTAGATTATTATGAATCTTTGATTGTTGTAGCAAAGATGGCAGCCAATTTTAATCACACAAAATATCGAGCGTTACAATGAGGAAACAAGGTCAAAAGAGCACTATACAGCAAGGAAACAACGATATTTAAAATACTAATAAACAGCAATTTAAAAGAAACACATTCGCCATTACCATTCTATTATTCCTGTGTTAAAAAATTATGAAATACCAACGAGATAGCCCGCGAGGTCCTCTCCTTGTTCCAGTCTTAGTTTTTTTCGCAATCGATGTCTGGCAACACGAAGGCTATCTTGTGATATGCCCAATAAGACGGCAATATCGATATTATTCAAATTTATTTTAAGCAATGCGATTAACCGCATATCCGCGGCCGTCAAATCTGGAAATCGTTGAATAAGTTTTTCAAAAAAGCTGTGATGTACCTTTTCGAAAGTTCCCATAAACTCTTTCCAATGAATACCCTGTGTGATATTTTCATTGATCTGCAACACCAACTTCTGCATCTGTCGTTTTTGATCCCGGCGTTCGTCCTTAACCATTCCTTTTAATTCATCACGAAGTTCTTCCAAAAATTGATTGTTACGGATTAAATTTAAGGTATGGGATGTCAATTCCTTTTGCTTGAGCGACAGTTCTTGTTTGAGCTGCTTATCTTCAAGCAACTGGTTTTTAAGTGCAATTTCGGTCAACTCGCGTTCGGCCTCCTGTTTTCGGGAATCGGAAATCTGGTTTTTAATCTTAATTTTCTGGCGACTATGCAATACATAGGATAACACAATTAACAAAATTAAAACCACGATTGTTCCCCAGAGCATGATTAAGTTGATTCTTTTGGTTACTTGTAATTTCTCGATCTCTTCGGCTTGTTGATTCATATCGTAGAGTGCCTGAAAAAAAGCAGTATGGCGAGCACCATCCACACTATACAGTTCAAGCACTAACTTACGGCTCTTTTCTGCATAAAAATAGGCGCTATCCATCTGCTCGCGCAAGGCGTAGGTCCTACTCAAATCTTTTGTCGTAGCAGCCATTTGATACACATCACCCAAATTTTCCGCCATCTGATAAGCCAATTGCGTGAGTTTGATACTTTGTGGATATTTATTGGTCTTCCTAAAAATATCGCCCATATTATTTATGACCACAATTTTTCCATAATTGTCTTTTGTTTCCGTATAGAGGGTACGTGCTTTTTCAAAATGAAAAAAAGCGCTGTCATATCTTGCAAGATCTTCATAAATACTGCCTAAATTTTCATGGATCTTAGCTTCTCCATTTTTATCCCCAATACTGCTATAAATGGACAAAGCAAGATTCTGGTAGACAAAGGCGGAGTCGTAGTTCGCTTCCTTTTCAAATAAATGACCTATATTCCCTAATGTACCTGCCGCTCCATTTTTATCCCCTTCTGTTCGGAAAGAATGTAGCGCCTTGTTAAAATAAACTTTCGCCACATCATGTTGTTTGTTAAAGATATTGAGCTCCCCGATATCACTCCAATTCGAAGCAAGATGCTGTTTTGAATTTAATTGCGTATAGATTCGATCGGCTTGAAAATAGTAGTCCTGCGCCTGTCCATAATGCCCCTGATTAACACATAACCATCCAATCGCCTGTAAACAATTGGCTTGTAATAATAAGTCTTTATCCGTAACAGCTTTTGCATAACGTTTTTTGACGAGCATAATTGCAGAATCAGGATGGTTTTGACTTAATCCTCTAATATCCTTAAAGGATTCAACCTGCGCAGTACCTGGCTGCCACAAAAAAAGCTGTATAAAAAAAAGTAGAAACAAAATAATTTTATCAGAAATCCTCATATTTCATGTAAATAATCGAATTGCAAATGTACATGAAACATGTTAACACAATATTAAATCACATAAAGTAATACGAGTTTTAACATCAGGAAGGCTGACTTATTTTTATACACCAAGCGCAACAATATACTATTAAAAAAGCCCTTTTATTGACGATACACATCAATAAAAGGGCTTGAAAATAGACCATCCCAAAACCGGTTAATTACCCGATTTCAATTCAATGAGCGGAGTGATCCGTTCTAATATATCAAATGCCACCTCTGCCATTTTATTACCTTTATTGTCCAATAACGGATTAACTTCAACAATTTCAAAACAAATTACCTTTCCAGATCGGATGATCTCTTCTAAAATCAACACAATCTCCCTTGGCAAAAACCCCTTAGGCACTGGTGTTCCCGTGCCATCCGAGATCAATTCACTATCCATGCTATCCACATCAAAAGAGATATAAACCATATCACATGCTTCCAGGATTTTCAATGCTTCAGCCACACAGTCGGTTATTCCGCGCTGTCTCGTCTCTTCCACACGATAGTTCTTAATCCCAAGTCGTTCAATGACCAGATCTTCCGGTTCTTCCGTATCCCTTACACCAAAATAAATCAAATGATTGGATAGTATTTTACCTACTGGGCCAGCTATTCGTTTTAGTTTATTCCAAAATTCTTGTGTAGATTCGTCTATTTCATTGATTTTACATGGGATATTATCCTCATTTAACATCGCCGCTAAAGGCATTCCATGCATATTACCAGAAGGTGTTGTGTGCGGAGAATGAATATCCGCATGCGCATCCATCCAGATCACACCGAGTTGCTTATCCGGATAAGCGGACTTTATACCACTGATCGTCCCCATTGCGGAGGAATGATCCCCTGAAAACACCAATGGAAAATTGCCGGAAGATAAGCTATCCTCAACGGTGGAAGCTACTTGTTTGCATTGTTCATAAACCTGCTGAATATGTTTCGCAAAAGGATGATTATCATTCTGATAAATGGAGCTATTTCGAGTAGGCACATCAACAAATGGATAGTTAATGAAATATTGACTTCCTTTATTAATTGCAGCTATCTCGATGGCGTCGATGCCCAGATCTGAACCCCTAGTCCCTGCTCCTATATCCGATCTGTTTTTGATCAATTCAATCATTTTCTCCATACACTATTTCAAATTAGTCAACGATCGCTCAATGATCCCTAAGCAAGTCTCGACTTGCTCTTTGGTAATAACCAGCGGCGGAGCCAATCGAATTTTGTTCCCATGTGTAGGCTTCGCTAAAAGTCCGTTTTCTTTAAATTTGAGACAGATATTCCAGGCCAAATCACTTTCTTCATCCGCATCAATTACAATGGCAGTCAAGAGCCCCTTTCCGCGCACTTCTGTAATTAACGTGCACTTAGCAGCAATCTGACGCAATCCATCCAAAAACAAGGCCCCCATCTGAAACGCCCGTTGCGCCAAATCTTCATCCCGCACAACATTTAGCGCTTCCATAGCTACTGCACAGGCTAAGGGATTCCCGCCATAGGTAGAACCATGCTCGCCCGGTTTAATACACAACATAATGGAGTCATTTGCCAACACTGCCGATACCGGCAATACACCACCCGATAAAGCTTTCCCTAAAATCAGAACATCGGGTTTGCTTTGACTTTGCGGATCATCAATAGCATAGGATGCCAACATACTTCCCGTCCGAGCAATACCGGTTTGAATTTCGTCTGCAATAAACAATACATTGTATTTTGTACATAATTGTCTCACGCGCATCAGATAATCCTCATCAGGAACGACAATACCCGCTTCTCCCTGAATTGGCTCAACGATAAAACCGGCGATATTATTATCTGCTTTGAATAACTGTTCTAGCGCATCAACATCGTTATAGGGAACGAGTACTATGCCATCTAAAAAGGGGCCAAATTCATGTGTTGCTGTATTATCATTCGATGCGGATATAACAGAGATTGTCCTACCGTGGAAATTATCCTTGGCAAAGACAATTTTCGCTTGATTGGCTGCTACACCTTTCACCTGATAGGCCCATTTACGACAAAGCTTCATTGCCGTTTCTACCGCTTCAACGCCCGAATTCATCACCAAAGCCTTATCAAACCCAAATAGCTGGCAAAGGATTTCTTCAAAATCGCCCAATTTATTATTATAAAACGCTCTCGAAGTAAGTGTCAATTGCTCCGCCTGCTCTTTTAAGGCATGAATTATTCTTGGATGACAGTGTCCCTGATTAACTGCAGAATATGCGGAAAGGAAATCAAAATAGGCCTTTCCATCAACATCCCAAACCATGACGCCTTCAGCGCGTTCCAATACGACTGGAAGAGGATGATAATTGTGCGCTCCGTATTTTTCTTCTTTGGCAATGAAAAAATCGCCCTTACCGTGTTTAACAACTGTACTCATAATTCAGACTCTTAAAATAAAAACAAATATACAAATTCACTATTTTATTATTGAAAAAAATAAATTTTACACTAAATTGGCCATAAAATAGTAAAATCACCTTTTTAAATGTATATAAAATGAATAGCATTGATGAATTCGACCGGCAGATTTTGAAATATTTAGAACAAGATGGACGAATGGCCTACTCTGCAATAGCGACTGCTATGGGCGTTTCCAATACCATGATCCATCAACGGATCATCCGCTTGACCGAGCAAGGAGTATTGACAGGAATAAAGCCGCTGCTAAATGAAAAAAAGCTAGGCTATGATTGGGGAGCTTTTACAGGGTTAAGTTTAGAAAAAGATCATGATTCAAACCGAATAATTGAAGAACTGAAGAAAATACCAGAAGTAACAGAATGCTACTATATTACGGGCAACTACACGTTATATGTGAAAATTATTGCTAAAAATCACGAACATATGCGACAACTACTGTATGAAAAGATTGATAGCATTCCTGGGATTGCAAAAACGGATTCGATCATTGAGTTAGGTTGTGCTTTCAAACGTAATATGATATTCTGATTACGGAGAGATAGCTTCGAGATCCTGAATACGTATTTCAGGGTCTCCACGTTACCTACCAATATTCGCCAACTCTTCTTCTGTCCAGTAAATCAATTCTCGCAAGACATATACATTTTCATAGCTTCCTAACCCATCAATGTATTCCCACAAATCACCTTCAACCTTTACTGGCCTGCCATGATGAATGAGGTCATATCCATTATCCAACCAATTTTGTATCTGCTCTTTATCCATCTTTATAAAAACTTGTTGTTAGTTATCTTAAAATGTCTCTATCAAATATAATGTATTTTCCAATGGCTACCAAGGAAACTAAAATTTCAGTTAACTTTTTATATATTCGCTTTCGCAACTCAACAAGTTGTCGCGTTAATTGACGAATTTCAAAAATAAAAAAGTATCTTCGTATAACATCATTTATAATAATTATGGCAGATTTTTTTTATGTTGGACGCGAGGGTGAAGATGAATTACTCGAACTGGTAGCTGTATCGACTATCCAATCCCTCCTCTATTTTCAGGATGCCGATCAAGAGGATTTTACAACAATAAAGACCGCTATTGATCAAAATTTTATTGTCGAAGAAGATCTAATCACTGTAGCAGACACCCTCCGATTGAATCAATCTATTGTGCGCTTTACTCCGGGCAAGCCCAATTATAAAGATTAATTGCATGCTCAATCATACGGATAAATAACTATCAGTAAAGCAATTAAATCAAGATAATTAGTAAAGAAAATAAGTAAGGAAATAATGAAGGTAGTTTTAATAGGTGGTTCTGGCGCTACAGGAAGAGCGCTCGTTCAATTGATGTTAAAATCTAAGGAAATTACGGAAATCGTTGTGCTTTTAAGACGTGTCTCGTTTGAGGAGCACATTAAATTGAAACAGGTTATCGTAGACTTTGAAAATCTAACGGATTTTGAGCAAGTGATACAAGGCGATGTCGCAATTTCCTGCCTTGGCACCACATTAAAAGACGCAGGCAGTAAAGATGCACAATGGAAAATAGATCATGATCTTAATTTGCAATTTGCGGCATTGGCTAAAAAAAATGGTTTTCCTACCTTTCTCTTATTATCGGCTGTTCTTGCGGATCCTGCATCAAAAATTTTTTATAACCGCATGAAAGGAAGCCTTGAACAGGATGTTAAAGCACTTGATTTCAATCGGCTTATTATTTTCCAACCTGGAGGACTAATCCGACCAAATACAGATCGCTTGGGTGAAAAAACAGCCATAGCTGCCCTTCGTATCTTTAATACAATAGGATTATTCAAAACATACGAACCTCTTTCAGTAGGACAAGTTGCTATGGCAATGTTACAGGCGATCAATCATTACACAACAGGTATCCATACTGTAACCGTGAAAGATATCCAGAAATTAGCAGCAGAAACCAGTTGAAACAAGTAAAAAAACAATTCATAATATTGAATTAACAGTAAGCTAATCCTAAGGCTGTAATTTGTGTTTTTTTAAAATAACAACCATTCAAATGAAAAAACACGTTTTATTTCTGTTCCTCCTCGTTTTTGTACAAGTTTTCCCCTCTTTTGGCCAAGAAGCAAAATACATTTTTTACTTAATTGGTGATGGCATGGGCCTCAACCAGGTTAATCTCACCGAAATTCATCAAGCTGAAGTACAGCATAAAGATAACCCAATTCCACTTGTGTTCACGCAATTTCCTCATGTTGGATTTGCCTCCACACATTCACTCTCGAATGGCGTAACGGACTCAGGCGCTGGAGGTACCGCATTAGCCGTTGGAAAAAAAACCAAAAATGGCGTTATCGGTATGGACAGTACGGGAACAGTCCCCTATAAGAGTATAGCTTATGCCGCAAAGCAAAAAGGAAAGAAAGTCGGTATTATTACAAGCGTCAGCATAGACCACGCTACCCCGGCTTCATTTTATGCACACCAAGCAGACCGCGACATGTATTATGAAATCGGTAAAGAAATTGTCACTTCGAATTTTGATTTTTTTGGCGGATCCAATTTTCTCAAACCCGAAACAACATTTGATCATAAAAAGGCGCCATCGCTTTTCCCCATATTAGAAAAAGCCGGCTATAAGGTGCTTAAAGGAAAAGATGCTTATGCACAACTACCAAATAAATCAGATAAGATCATATTGATGAATTCAGATGGCAGCCCTATAGATGCCCTTAAATATGCCATAGACCAAAAGCCAAGTGATTTAAAACTGGCAGATATCACATCTGCAGCTATCACTTCACTGCATAAAAATAATACAAATGGTTTCTTTTTAATGATTGAAGGTGGAAAAATTGATTGGGCATGCCATGCAAATGATGCGGCTACTACGATTCAGGAAGTGTTGGATTTCAATAACTCCGTACAACTCGCCTATGATTTTTATAAAAAATTTCCAAATGAAACACTTATAGTCGTTACAGCGGACCATGAAACGGGCGGATTAGGTGTCGGTAATGGAAGTTCTTCGCTGAAAACAAAATTCTTGTCCCACCAAAAAATCTCGCATGCAGAACTTTCGAACGCAATTGGCAACCTTCGTAAGAATAATCCAAATGCAACATGGGGCGATCTCAAGAATCTCATTGCTGCTCAAACAGGTTTGTTTTCCAAAATTACAATCCATGAAACTGATCGTAGTGCTTTAGAAGCTGCCTATCAAAAAAGCTTTGTCGATCATCAAAATGAAACCGCAAAAAGCCTTTACGCAAGCGACGACAAGATTGCCGCACTGAGTATTTCAATCTTAAATCGGATGGGATCAATAAGCTGGGCCTCTAACAACCATTCGGCAGCCTATGCACCGGTTTATGCCATCGGTGTTGGTTCCGAACAATTCAATCAGAAAATGGATAACACAGATATACCAAAGAAAATCGCTACAGCTGCAAAACTTAGTTTAGACTAAACAAAAAAAGATCCCCAAGAAATCTTGGGGATCTTTTTTATGAGCCTCTTATCGGGATCGAACCAATGACCTACTGATTACAAGTCAGTTGCTCTACCAGCTGAGCTAAAGAGGCTTTCAATTGAATTTTAATGAGTGTCGCTCAATGAGCCTCTTATCGGAATCGAACCAATGACCTACTGATTACAAGTCAGTTGCTCTACCAGCTGAGCTAAAGAGGCTTTTTAAAGAAGTTTCAATACCTGTGGCATAAATAGAGCCTCTTATCGGGATCGAACCAATGACCTACTGATTACAAGTCAGTTGCTCTACCAGCTGAGCTAAAGAGGCGTTACTTCTTTTCAATCTTAATTACGGCTCACCGTTTTAAGATGTTGCAAATATCGAAACCCTACATCAAAATTGCAAGTCAAAAACAAGAATTTTCTACAGCAATAAGGCAAATATTTAAAAATCAAGCGCATTATTTTTAAGGACTGTAAATTTGACATGATTCAATAAATAATATTGCCATTTTTTCCGAAATCCAGCTAAAAACCCAAATGGCACTTCAATTGTTATAATTCAACATATCAACAAAACTTTAATTAAGACAATAAAATGAATTTTAACAACTATACAATTAAAGCGCAAGAGGCCATACAAAAAGCGTCCGAAATCGCTGCTGGCCATCAGCAACAGGCGATTGAGACAGCTCATATTTTAAAAGCTTTACTCTCCGTCGACGAAAATGTTGTCAGCCACTTATTGAAAAAATTAAATGTTAACATCAGCTATCTCGGAACTGAACTTGACAAGCAAGTGGAGGGTTTTCCTAAGGTTAGCGGTAGTAATATTTATTTAAGTAGTGATGCAAACAATGCGCTGCAAAAAGCACAAGGTTATTTAAAGGAATTTAATGATGAATTTGTGTCTGTTGAACATCTATTGCTAGGAATCTTGGCAAGTTCCAGCAAGACGTCGACATTATTAAAATCACAGGGAGTAACGGAGAAAGACCTAAAGACAGCTATCAGAGAGTTGCGTGGTAATAGTCGAGTAACGGATCAGAATGCTGAGGCCACCTATAATGCGTTAGGAAAATATGCACGAAATTTAAATGAATATGCGGAGTCGGGAAAGCTGGACCCAGTTATCGGTCGTGATGAGGAAATCAGACGGGTGATGCAGATCCTCTCCCGTCGCACCAAAAACAACCCAATACTTGTCGGTGAACCTGGGGTCGGTAAAACGGCTATTGCGGAAGGTATCGCTTACAGAATTATCAAAGGCGATGCTCCCGAAAATTTAAAATCTAAAACTGTTTTTTCTTTGGATATGGGTGCGTTGGTTGCAGGTGCAAAATACAAAGGAGAATTTGAAGAACGTTTAAAAGCGGTTGTAAAGGAGGTTACAGATTCCAACGGAGACATTATCCTATTTATCGATGAAATACATACATTGGTAGGCGCAGGAGGTGGTGAAGGTGCGATGGATGCGGCCAATATCCTTAAACCAGCATTGGCAAGAGGTGAATTACGTGCTATTGGTGCTACAACGCTAAATGAATACCAAAAATACTTTGAGAAAGATAAAGCACTGGAACGTAGATTCCAAAAAGTTATGGTGGAAGAACCAGACACGCAAGATGCAATTTCGATCCTCAGAGGTTTAAAAGAACGATACGAAACACACCATAAAGTACGCATTCTGGATGAGTCTATCATTGCCGCCGTGGAATTGTCACAGCGCTATATTGCCGATCGGTTTCTACCAGATAAAGCGATTGATTTAATTGATGAGGCAGCATCCAAATTACGCCTTGAGATGGACTCTGTACCGGAAGCTGTCGATGAGCTTGAACGTCGTATCATGCAATTGGAAATCGAGCGTGAAGCTTTGAAACGTGAAAATGATGACAAAAAAGTCGCCGAATTATCGGAAAGTATCGCCAATCTATCGGCAGAGAGAGATACGTTGAGAGCATCGTGGCAAGAAGAAAAGAGTCTTGTTGACAATGTCAATCAAGAGATTGAGAATATTGAAAACTACAAACTCGAAGCGGAGCAGGCCGAACGTTCCGGAGACTATGGCAAGGTAGCAGAGCTTCGTTATGGACGGATTAAAGAAGCGCAAGAAAAAGTTGACAAACTAAAGGCTGAACTCGCAGAAAAACAAGAAAGCAAGCGTATGCTCAAAGAAGAAGTTACTTCAGAAGACATTGCCGATGTTGTTGCAAAATGGACGGGAATACCTGTGAGCAAAATGATTCAATCAGAACGCGAAAAATTATTGAATCTTGAGGAAGAGCTTCATAAACGTGTCGCCGGTCAGGATGAGGCTATTGAAGCAATTTCCGATGCGATTCGCCGCTCACGCGCAGGTCTGAATGATGCAAAACGACCAATAGGATCTTTTATATTTCTCGGTACTACTGGAGTCGGAAAGACCGAGCTTGCAAAAGCGCTAGCCGAATTTCTATTTGACGACGAGCAATCGATGGTTCGTATTGATATGTCGGAATATCAAGAAAGGCATGCCGTATCACGTTTAATAGGTGCGCCTCCGGGATATGTAGGCTATGATGAAGGCGGACAGTTGACAGAGGCTGTGCGAAGAAGGCCTTACTCTGTTGTATTACTAGATGAAATTGAAAAGGCGCATCCCGATGTATTTAATATTTTACTTCAGGTATTGGATGACGGGCACCTGACAGACAATAAGGGCCGTACGGTGAACTTTAAAAATACAATTATCATCATGACTTCAAATACAGGTTCGGCCATTATACAAGAAAATTTCAGTCACTTGACTGACGATAATAGGGATGAAATTGTTGCTAAAACCCGAAACGAGGTATTTGATATTTTGAAACAGTCGATTCGTCCCGAATTTTTGAACCGTATCGATGAAGTAATTATGTTTACGCCATTAAGTCGAGATGAAATTGGAGATATTGTTCGTTTACAATTTGCACATGTTCAGAAACAACTGGCCGAACAAAATATATTCATTACGGCTTCTGATGAAGCAATGGATTGGTTGGCACAACTTGGTTACGATCCTATTTATGGAGCGAGACCCTTAAAACGTGTCATTCAAAAACGAATTCTAAATGAACTTTCGAAGGAAATTTTATCTGGAAAAGTAAATCGCGATTCGATTATTCGTCTGGATGTATTCGACGGTAAATTTGTGTTCATCAATAAACAAGAACAATAAAAAAAGAAGGTCCGATAGTATCGGACCTTCTTTTTTTTATTGCTAATTTTTAAACATTTAACCTGTAATACCTAAAGCTTTTAACAACTTGTTTACATCGTCTTCGCCGTCCAAATGCTGTACCAATACTTTGGTTTTTGCATCATAGATATAAAGCGAAGGATAATTGCTTGGCTTAAATTTTTCAATAAATTGCGTACCGCTATCAAATAAGAATTTAACATTTGTGGCATTTTTTAAGGCCTTTGCGTGCATGTTAATGAAGCCATCGACATATTGTTTATCATTCATTGAAATAAAATAAAATGATGTATTCTTTAATTTGGTCAAGTTCTGCGCAATTCCAGCGCCCATTTTCTGACAGTGTCCACAACCGGGGTCGTAAAAATTCAAAACAATAAATCCAGATTTCGGGAGTTTACCAGAATCAAATTTGCCGGTGTGATAGACCTCTTCGAATGTAAACGTCGGAAGTGTTTTGGGAGCCTGCGCAAAGACCGGTTGAAACAAAAAATAAATACTGACAAAAATTAGGGAATAGAGGAATTTCATGTTAAAAAATTTTAAACCAATAGTAACCGTTCAATTAATTTCGATTAATAATACCTAAAAATATCGTTTATTCGACTATTGTTTTAGTTTTTTTACAAAAATTCCGTAAGTTTGGGCTAATTTTTAAATCGATCAAATCTAATTAATACTCATCAATCGTGAAAAAAAGAATTGCTATTTTTGCTTCAGGTTCAGGCTCCAATGCGCAAAAAATAATGGAACATTTCAAGTATTCGGACGAAGCTGAGGTCGCCTTGATTTTATCCAATAACCCAGATGCTTACGTTATTCAACGAGCTGACAATTTCGAAATACCTGCACATATTTTTGATCGTGAGGAATTTTACAACACCGACAATGTTGTCAATATTCTTAAAAACTTAAATATTGATCTGATCGTTTTAGCTGGTTTTTTATGGCTTGTGCCCAATAATCTTCTGAAAGCTTTTCCGAATCAAATCATTAATATTCATCCTGCTCTGCTGCCAAAATACGGGGGTAAAGGAATGTATGGCGACCATGTTCATCGGGCTGTTCTAGCAAATAAAGAAGAAGAGCACGGGATTACGATTCACTTCGCGAATGAGCATTTCGATGAAGGAGAAATTATCTATCAAGCACGGTTCAAAGTAGATTCAAATGATACCCTCGACACCATAAAATTTAAAGGGCAGCAACTGGAACATCAACACTTCCCCAAAGTCATCGAAAATCTCATCAAAAAAATGTAAAAACTACGGCATTGTTTAGAATTGTTTTAAACAAATTGTAACTTCGTGGCATGAACGAAATTATTGAAACTGCGATAGAGTCAGATGAGTCAGACAGCAAAGGTGGTTTGTTTCAGTTTAGAAACACTGCAATGAACCCATTTTCTGATTTTTCCTGTGCTTGCTTTAAAAAGTGTTGCAAGAAATACAAAGAAGGTAAACGCTGTAAGAAATGTCCCGGCCGGAAAAAATAGTGTATTGCACCATTATTTCTCCTGATAATTTAAATCTTTATCAAAACTTTCTTCTAACTGGGTTAGTGAATAAATTGCTATTCCCGAAAGGAGTAAAACCATAGTAATCGCTGCTGGTGCAATTCCAAACGCGTTTACCAAATATCCATAGAGCATAGTGGAGGGAATGAGTGCACCTCTGACAAAATTTGGTGCCGTTGTTGCAACAGTAGCCCGGAGATTCGTGCCAAATTGTTCCGCTGAAATCGTTACAAATGTAGCCCAATACCCCACTCCTAATCCCATTATAAAGGCAAGAGTTAAGAACTTCGTAGCTGTAATACCATTACTCAGCAAATACACGAGTGAACTTCCAATAATAACTAACTGACAAATAAAGACCACTTTTTTACGGGATTTTAAAACTTGTGCAAATACTCCGGCTAATACATCCCCGATAGAAATAACAATATAGGTAAACATCACCCCTTGGCCGGCACTTAGTGTATCGATAGCGCCTAAAGCAGTACCTATTTCAGGAGCCTGTGTAACCAAAACACCCACAACAAACCAGATGGGAAGACCGATGCATAGGCAATTAATATACCTTTTTAAACGGCTCCTATCGGTAAATAGCATCCGGATATCTCCTCTTGTGATATCCGATTCATTTTGCTCTTTAAACAAACCTGACTCAAAAGATCCAATACGCAAGAGTAATAACAGCAGGCCCATTCCCCCACCGACAAAGTAGGCCGTCCGCCAATCAAACTCTTCCGAAACAAAATAGGCTAATACCGCCCCAATAACACCCACAGCAGCAACCAACATAGTGCCATAACCACGTTTTGATTTATGCATGCTTTCGGAAACCAGCGTAATTCCAGCCCCTAATTCCCCAGCCAAACCAATACCCGCTATAAAACGGATAATGCCATATATCAGTACATCCTGTACGAAGCCATTTGCGATATTTGCCAAGGAATATAAAAGAATCGATCCGAATAGTACTTTTAAACGCCCAAATTTATCGCCGATAATCCCCCAGATAATTCCCCCTAATAGCAACCCTCCCATTTGCATATTTAATACAAATTCACCTTGAACACGCATATCCGCTGCTGGAACACCAATATCAGTAAAGGACTGAATACGGACAATGGAGAAAATAACTAAATCATAAATATCGACGAAGTAGCCCAATGAAGCGATCATAATGAGTAACCATACTTTTCTGTCGGCCTGTTTTCCTTTTATTTTGGACATTTTAGGTTTCTTTAGGTGGTAAAAATACCATAGTGGAGCTATAAAACCAAGATTTCAAACAATAATCCGACACATTATTCTATTTTTGTATCATGAGATATAGTCCACTTGCCTTAACATGGCTATTACGCATTTACCCCCCTTTTCTATTTCAGGGAATCTGGGTTAAAAAAATTAGCCCTGGCTTTCAGGGTGCTAAAGTAAAAATATATAAGACACCCTTCAATATCAATACCAACAAAACATTATTTGGAGGAACGATATTCTCTGCAGCCGACCCGATCTTCCCTATCCTAATTGATCAATATCTTCAAAAAATCGGTTTTAAGAAAACCGTTGCCTGGTTAAAATCATCGCAAATTGTTTTTAAAAAGCCAGGTAAAACTAGTGTAGAGTATAGTGTGGAACTTTCCGATGAAATTCTTGAAGAATGTGCACATATCATCCGGACAAAAGGACGGGTAGTAAAAGACTTTTCCTTAGAAATTAAAGACAAATCGGGCGACCTATGCGCTACTGTACGTTGCGAAACCTATATTCGTGACTTGAATTTTACATTCCCTTCGAGAAATCGAAATGTTGAGCCATAAGAAATTAATATCTTTGTCAAATTACCAAAAGATAATAACATGAATAAAATCGCGTTTGTAGCTATCGCATCGTTGGCAATTGCAGCATGTGGAACTCAGGGGAATGGTGAAACGACCGTGAAGGCCCTGCAGGATTCAACAATTAAAATACATGACGAGATCATGCCTCAAATTGCTCATTTCGACCGCGATGCTGTCAAGATAGATTCCATTTTGGACAATTTAAAAACTATGAAGACAGCTAAACCTGATCTGGATACTAGTTCGACAAGAAAAGAGCTCAGTATATTGAAAGCTAATTTGGAGAGTGCTACAGAACATATGATGGACTGGATGAAGGGATATAATCCTGATTCTACAGATGCTAAATACTTTGAAACTGAACTTCAAAAGGTAAGTGATATGAAAAAGATATTTGACAATGTTTCGAAAGAGAGCAACGAAAAATTAAAGAGTTTTTAAACGAATACATTCAATTTGAATAAGCCCGACATTTTAAAGGATGAACATTAGCGTGTTCGCGAAAAAATGATCCAGCTAAAAAAAGAGTAGACTCATGAGATCCATAACTAAATTTTACTCCGCAGCTAGCCTTTTACTCGGTTTATTTTCCTGCAAAAACAATGACCAGACAACTTTACCCATCTATGGCGAAAGAGAAGCTATAGAAAAAAAAGTTGATGGAAAAAGCATTATAGATACTATTTATCATACCATTCCGACCTTTAATCTGCTTAATCAGGACAGTGCAATGATCTCGGATAAGGATTTTGACGGAAAGGTGTATATTGCCAATTTTTTCTTTACGCACTGTCCAAGTATATGTCCGACGATGAACCGCAACCTATTAAAAATATATCAACAATATAAGGATAATGAGGAAGTTCGCTTTTTATCGCATAGTATCGACTTTAAATATGATCAACCTTATGTGTTGAAAGACTACGCAACAAAATTGGGCGTAACCAATAATCACTGGCAATTTGTTTCTGGAACTAAAGCCGACATTTATGGTCTAGCCAATCAATACCTAGTCTATACAGCCGAGGATAAGAACGCACCTGGAGGTTATGATCATCAGGGATATCTAGTCTTAATAGATAAAGACAAAAGAATTCGAGGAGCCTATGACGGCACCAATGATGAGCAGGTGAAAAAACTAATGAATGACTTACCGTTACTATTGAGCGAGAGTAAAAAGTGACATGCGCATCCTCTTAACAACCGTCGTAATAATTGGTGTTATCTTATCAATATTGATAGGCTGTCAGCAAGAAGTTGATATCAGAACTGCACAATATGCAGTCAATGGTCAAAAAGTATATCGGACACATTGCCAAAATTGTCACGGCGATAAGGGTGAAGGATTGGGCAATCTCTATCCTCCATTAACTGACACTACATTTCTACAAAAAAATAGCGATCAACTAGCTTGTATCATCAAGTACGGAATTTCAGGAGAACTTGAAGTTGCAGGTAGGAACTTTAACAATACGATGCCTGCCTCAAACCTTTCTTCAATCGATATCGCTTATGTGTTGACCTACATTAATACTAAAATTAACAAAGGGAAACAGATTTATTCCCTTGAAAAGGTCGAAAAGAACTTAAAAAAATGCAATTAGAAGAAGCGGCCGTTAGATGAAAAACGCCGCTTCTGCTCTTTTCTACGCCATCTCCAATCCAGCTAGTGCCTATACACTAGGCTGATAGTAACCATTAATTTGCTATTATTGGATACAGCCCATCAAGCTACCCAAAAAAAATAAAAAACAATTTTATTTATTTTCTCTTATTGTATTATTGATCCAATATTTCAAGATTTTTGATTTATTGATTTATAACAATATTCTGACATTTTGGAATCAAATTAATCGCTAATTTTGCAACCGAATGAACGTTCGATTGATGAATTATAATGAAAAAATTGCGGCTGTATTGGCGAGTACGCTAAAGCTGATACAGACCAACGGCTTCCATGGAACGCCGATGAGCAAAATCGCACAAGACTCTGATGTAGCTATAGGAACTATCTACCATTATTTCCCTTCAAAAGATGATCTGATATTTGCGCTGTTCAAACACTGTAGAACACTGTTAAATGATTATATTTTTGATGGTATAAGAGATGATTTCGAGTATAGAGATTCATTTTTTCATATTTGGCGCAACTTTGTCAAATTCTATCTCGAGAATGGGCCCATCTTCAGTTTTTTTGAGCAATTTTTTTCGTCCCCTTACTACGAAAAAAATAAAGCGGAGATACAAGAGCCCTTGGGCGGGCAAAATAAAGTTGTCGACTTCCTGCAAGAGGGTATCGATCGGAAAATTTTAAAGCAGGTAGATGTCCATCTGTTAGTGGCCAGTTATATCGGAGTGGCATTATCGACAGTTCATAGTATCAAATTTAAAGATCTCAGTTTTTCTGAACAAAATGTGGAGACACTGGTTGGGATTATTTGGGACGGAGCTATTAATAAAGAAAATAATAATTAATTACATATATGAAGTTTAATAAAATCGTTTATTCTTTAGCGACCCTTTCGCTTCTGAGTAATACAGGATTTGCACAACAGCAACCTGAAAGCTTGCCGCCAAATGCGACACTTCAGCAGCTGATAGATTATGCTTTACGGAATAAAATTTCGATTAAGCAAGCCGAGCTTGATGAAACCATCGGGGAAAGAGATATTGATATTTCACTTTCTGGTTGGTATCCGCAGCTGGGTTTAACCGGCAATTTCAATCACAACGTCAAATTGCCTACGATGTTCTTTAATGGTGCTAATATCCCTCTGGGAACTAAAAATAGTAGTGCATTAACGTTGCAGGCTGACCAACAAATTCTAAACCCGGCGTTAATGCAAGCCAAAAAAGGGGCTGACCTGCTTCGGCTAAGTAACAGACAAAATACCGAAAGTCAGAAAATCGACGCCGTTGTCGATGTCAGCAAAGCTTATTACGACATTTTGACTTCGGAAGAACAAATTAAAATTGTTCAGGAAAATATCGCCCGTCTTCAAAAGCAATACAACGATTCACATGTACGTTATGAAGTTGGTGTGGTGGATAAGACCGATTACAAGCGTGCACAGATCGCCTTGGCTAATGCCAGAGCTGACGAAAAGCGTACCGTTGAGATGCGCAAATATAAATATGACTATTTAAAACAGCTTTTGGCATTGGATAAAAGTCAAAATTTGACCTTATCTTTCAATAACGCTGATATGGAAAGTCAAATCTTATTGGATACGACCTCCGGATTGAATGTGACCAATCGCATTGAATTTCAACAATTACAGACTTCCAAAAAGATTCAAGAATTAAACACGCAATATTATAAGTGGACTTATCTTCCAAACATCAGTGCATTCTATAATTACGCATTTAACTACAGAAACAATAGTTTTGGAAAGTTGTACAATGATAATATTCCAAGTTCGATCGCAGGCTTAAATCTATCGCTCCCTATTTTTCAAGGATTTAAGCGTAAAAATCAAATCAATAAATCCAGACTTCAGGAAGAGCGCATTGATTGGGATATTAAGAACTTAGAGACTTCGGTCAATACGCAATATTCTATGGCACGTGCCACTTATAATGCCAATTTAAGCGACTGGAAGACAGCCCAGGAAAACGTTACACTCTCCAAAGAAGTTTATGAGACAATCAAACTACAATATGATGAGGGGATCAAAACATATCTGGATTTGATGACAGCTGAGACTGATTTAAAAACAACACAACTGAATTATTTGAATGCACTCTATGCCTTGTTAGCGAGTAAGCTTGATGTACAAAAAGCTATCGGATCAATTCAAACAAATTAATCAATTAAAAAGGAAACTAATACAAATCATGAATAAAAGACAATTATTATTCGCTTTCTTCCTAGGGACAGCTTTAGTATGGACCTCTTGTGGAAATAAAGATGCTAAAAAGCAAGGGCCGCCACAGGCGCAAGCCGAGAAAGTCGTCCCAGTTACTTTCGGTGTAGCATCACATGAGATTGTAACAGGTACAATAAGCTATCCTGCGACAGTTAAACCGCTGAATGAAGCAGACCTATTTGCAGAAGTGAGCGGTTATATCACCAAAATATATGTTTCAGATGGCGCAGCAGTTACGAAAGGACAAGCCCTTTATGAAATTGATGGTACACGCTATAATGCTGCGGTTCAACAAGCCAAAGCTAGCCTCCAAGTCGCACAGACAGAGTTGGACCGCCAAAAAAGAGATTTAGGAAGATATCAAACACTGGCAGATAAGGATGCAATCGCAAAACAGACCTTTGATAATGCGCAATCAAGCGTTGCTGCTGCTCAAGCTCAGGTAGAGTCTGCTCGCGCAGCGCTAGTCACAGCAAATACCAATTTATCACGATCGACTATTCGGGCTCCTTTTAGTGGCACTGTAGGAATATCACAAGTACGGTTGGGCGCTTTAGTTAATCCCGGTACCACCCTATTGAATACCTTATCTTCTACCAGCCCAATTGCTGTAGAATTTCAGGTAAACGAAAAGGATATTAGCAAATTTAGCCAATTACAAAGTAGCCGTTCCTCTTCAGATCTTTCGCTTATGCTACCCAATGGAAGCACTTATGAGGGAAAAGGAACGATCACAACCATTGACCGCGCAGTCGATCCTGCAACTGGAACCATCAAAGTACGGGCGACATTTCCGAACAATGCCAATGAACTTCGTGCAGGTATGAATATCACTATGAATGTATCAACAACCTCTTCCAAAGAAGAAATTGTTGTTCCCTACAAAGCGGTATTTGAGCAGTTAGGTGTTTTCAATATATATACCATCAACGACAGCAGTAAAGCGGAGATACATCAAGTAAAACTGGGTATCAAAGCTGGCGACAAAGTCGTGATCAAAGAAGGTGTCAAAGACGGCGAGAAAATTATCGTCGATGGCACTATGAATGTCCAAAATGGAGTTAAAGTAGTGGATGCTGCCGTGGCAGCTCAACAGGCTGCGAAAGGAGCTCCTCAGGGAAAATAACACCACTAATTTTTAAAGAGAATCTAAAAAATATAGAATGATTTCAGAAGTATTTATTAAGAGGCCAGTTACCGCAATCGTTATTTCGATTTTGATTTCAATCATCGGGATTATTGCAGTATCTACGTTGCCAATTAGCCAGTATCCTTCTATTGCACCTCCAACTGTAACGGTTACAGCAAATTACACCGGAGCGGATGCACAGACGGTTGAACAAACCGTGACAACTCTTATCGAGAGTCAGATCAATGGTACACCTGGCATGATTTATATGTCGTCTAATAGCACATCCAATGGTCAAGCAACAATTACGGTGACATTTGAAGTAGGTACGGATATCGATATAGCTACCCTAGATGTACAAAACCGTGTGGGAATTGCTGAGCCAGCCCTCCCTGAAGCTGTTAGACGTCTCGGGATTACGACGCGTAAAGCCAATAACGATATCCTCATGTTAGTTGCGCTAACTTCTCCAAAAGGAACGAGAAGCGAAAATTTCTTAGCTAATTACAACAACTTATACGTAAAAGACGCGCTCTTACGTGTGAAAGGTGTCGGTGACGTAACCGCCTTTGGTCAGCCATTCTCTATGCGCGTATGGCTTGATGCGAACAAATTGGCCAACCTGAGCATGACTCCCGCCGATGTATCGACTGCAATTGCAGAACAAAACTCCCGTATACCTGGTGGTAGTGTCGGTGGACGTCCGCAAGAGTCTTCAACGGTATTTGAGTACCCGGTGATTACCGATAGTGACCTTTCCAATCCAGAGGATTTTGAAAACATCATTGTAAAAACCAATAAGGATGGGTCAATTGTACTCTTAAAGGATGTTGCACGTGTAGAATTGGGTCAGTTCAATTATGGTACATCGTCTACTGTAAACGGGATGACCTCCTCGGCCATGATGATCAACCAGACGCCTGGCGGTAATGCAGTCGAGTCGGCTGAGGGTATTGTTAATGCTTTGGAAAAATTGAAGAAATCTTTTCCAACCGATGTCGATTATACGATCAGTTACGAAACTGTATCCGTTGTAAATGCCTCAATTTCTTCCGTTATACACACGCTAGTTGAAGCGTTAATCCTAGTTACGGTTGTGGTGTTTTTCTTTCTTCAAAGTTGGAGGGCAACATTAATTCCTGTACTGGCCATTCCAGTATCCATCGTTGGTACCTTCATATTCTTCCTCATGTTTGGTTTTTCAATCAACAACCTGACGATGCTTGCTTTTGTATTGGCTATCGGTATTGTGGTGGATGATGCCATTGTTGTTGTGGAAGCAGTACAGCATTACATCGACCACTATAAGCTGGATGCAAAAGAAGCAACACGGCGCGCTATGGGCGATATTACCGCTCCGGTTATTGCAATTGCATTGATTTTAGCAGCCGTGTTTGTACCAGTCGGTTTTATACCAGGTATGGTCGGTAAATTGTACCAACAATTTGCCATCACAATTGCCGTATCCGTCATGTTATCTGCATTTATTGCACTTTCTTTAACCCCAGCATTATGTTCAATTTTATTGAAGCCTACAGCAGTACATGAAGGCGCAAGAGGATTGAACAAATTTTTCTATAAATTTAATGTTTGGTTTGAAAAAGTAACGATAAAATACGCTAATGGTGTAAAACAGGCGATCAAAAAAGCACCCCTGGTGTTAATTATTCTCTTATGTATTTTTATTGGAACAGGCTGGATGTTTACAACCAAACCCACTGGATTTATTCCTTCTGAGGATGGTGGTGCATTTTTTGCAGGTATAACGTTGCCCGAAGGTTCTTCCTCTGCGCGTACAAATGAAGTGCTAAAAGAAATTGAAGCTGATCTACATAAGACTTTCCCCGAAATCAAATATGTTACTGCAATCTCCGGTATCAATATCCTGAACCGTGCATTTAAATCCAACGGGGCGACAGTATTCGTTTCGCTTAAACCTTGGGAAACGCGTTCACGCACTGCAAACGATATTGCCGGGATGATTATGGGCAAGTATGCAGGCTATACCAAGGCCAGAGTATTGGCGGTAACGCCACCGGCAATTCCAGGTTTAGGTACATCTGGGGGCTTCTCGATGCAGGTACAGGATTTGCAAACTGTCAACATAAAAGACTTCGAGGCCACAGTCGGTAAATTCTTGATGGCTGCCAACCAACGTCCGGAAATTGGAATGGCTTACACATTGTTTAACACCAATTCGCCAAACTACAAATTGGAGGTAAACCGTGAACAGGCAAAACGTATGGGTGTGCCGATCTCAAGTATCTATTCAACAATATCGTCCTATTTGGGTAGTAGCTATGTCAATGACTTCACAAAGTATGGTCGTAGTTATCGGGTTGTTACACAGGCCGATATACCATACCGCATGAATATTGAAGATATTAATAAGTTGTATGTCAACAATATCTCAGGAAACCCCGTACCGATGGGTACCCTGGTTAGCTATGAATTGACGACAATGCCTTCAATCATCAATCACTACAATATCTTTAGAAGTATTGAGGTCAACGGTAGCTCTGCTCCGGGTTATTCTTCAGGGGATGCTCTAAAAGCTTTACAGGAAGTTGCAGCCCAAACTTTGCCAGAAGGTTTTGACTATCAGTTTTCCGGTCTATCGTTACAAGAAATGCAATCAGGATCCAAGACCATTCAAATTTTTGCGTTGTGTATTCTATTTGTGTTCCTACTTTTAGCAGCATTGTACGAAAGCTGGTCTGTACCTTTTTCTATTTTATTATCTGTGCCTTTGGGAGTATTTGGAGCAATCCTAACATTGACGCTGATTCCAACCTTGGATAATAACATCTATGCACAAATCGGTCTGGTTACAATTATTGGTCTAGCAGCCAAAAATGCGATTCTGATTGTAGAGTTTGCCAAGGAAAGGGTTGATATTGGAATGAACCTATATGAGGCAACTTTAGATGCAGTAAAATTGCGTTTACGCCCAATCATTATGACATCTTTTGCATTTATTCTGGGGATTATTCCATTGATGCTATCCCATGGTGCTGGTGCTATATCTCGCCAAACAATTGGTTGGACCGTATTTGGCGGTATGACGGCCGCTACGCTCCTTGCGATATTTATCGTTCCCGTTCTGTTCGTCGTGATTACACGCATGGCTTATGGTAAGAAAAAACTAGCGGAATTGGAAGCTAATTTCGATGCGGAGAAAGCTAAAAATTTAAGTGCTCACTAGTTATATGTAGCCTCCGGTGTTAAAATCAATACCGAGCTAATCGCAAAGAAGCCTTTCCTAAAATTCAGGGAAGGCTTCTTTTTTGCTTGTCCAATTATATTTCTTTATTTTTACCATTCACTATTGAAAATATATGTCACCTGAATCACAACGTAAATTTGAATTACTAAACCTTCTCGCCGAGTCCTACGATGCGCTATTGTTTGATGTCGATGGTACTTTGGCAGATAATATGCACGCGCATAAACAAGCATACAAAGCTGCGGCAGAACACTATGGAATTGAATTGGATGTTAATTTGATCGACGAAACTGCTGGATGGCCAACTGTTGCCGTTGCAGAAGAAATCAGCAAACGCTATCAAGTGGATTTCGATTATCAAGAATTTTCCACGCTTAAATCTACTATATTTCGCGATGAGTATGTATTTAAAACCCAGCCGGTAGATTATGTCGTTGAACATCTAAAATATCAAAAAGGCAAAAAACATATTGCAGCTGTATCTGGAGGAACGAGATCGACTTTATCGATGACATTGAATACAATTGGTGTATGGGATGATTTGGAAGCATTAGTGTGTGCAGGCGATACTCCCGAAGGGAAGCCATCTCCGCAGCCTTTTCTTTTGGCAGCCTCACAATTAAATATTGATCCCAAAAAATGCTTAGTCTATGAAGATGGTATTCCGGGTGTTGAAGGTGCTAAAGCTGCAGGAATGGGTTGGGTTCGGGTAGATGAAATTTAATACAACTGAATCCGATAAAAAAGCCGCAATAAATTACACACTTATTGCGGCTCTTGATTATTTGGTGGGGGTTAAAAACTCGTAATTATTTTCACTCCACCATTACTGTAGTTCAAATCGGAGGATTTTAGTCCTCCAATGGGGGCTTTATAATAAGGCTCTACAGAAATCGATAGTTTACCAATTTTCTGTTTCCTACCAACTGAAAAATTTACAAAGCCATTTACACCTTTGTCATCTACATTTTTATCTGTCGATTTTTGTTTATATTCCGTATTATTAGTCTCATAAATCATTGCGCGCTCCTGATCCAATACACCTACATAAGACACGCCCACAGACGTGTAAAAGTTCTTCGTAATCGCATACCTCACATCCACAGGAATGTCCACTGTTAAGATTTTACCAGATACTCGCTCATTGCTCTTCGCATCTTTTGCATCCGCAGTCCGCGTAATAAATGAATTACTGCTATTTGACTGCGAAATATAATTTGGAGCATCTAAACTAAATGAGTTTGATGCCATTGCTGGAGTAATAGGTGTATTCCCAGAAACAGCACCATAATGTTGAATAGAGGCTCCGGACCGAAGACTTATTTTGCTCGAAATATTATAAGCCAGTGCAACACCACCGCCAAGTGTTATACTCTCCGAGGTTGAAGCTGGAGAAACAAAAGCCCCCATCTCCCATTTTTTTTCTCGACTGGTTTCATTCTGGATAATGCTGGTTCTTGTATTCCCTTGTTGCATAGCGTATAGCTGTGAGAGTTTCGCCGCATCACGCTGTGTCATATTGCCAGAAGAAATTGCTATCGAATTAGATTGAGCTGCAACACCTTCCCCATCATCTTCGTCCCAATCAATATTCGCTGAGAACTTACTATTCTTTAACGGGATTGATTGTAGGCTGGCAATTTCCTTCGAAAAAGTTAAATCAGTAGCTGGCATTAGCCGTCCAGAACTTAATATTACACGCTTATTGTCGCTATGTTGAACTGGATGGTTTGCCACTCCTGCGTAGGCAAACGGTGTCGTTCGGAATAATTTCTCGCTGACTAAATCATCATCACGAATAGCATCCGACAGCGAACGTTGCATGGACTCTTTCAAATCCTTATTATTTCCGATCACAACATCAGTTGGCTGATTCTTTACTATGACCACAGCCGGCGCATCCTTAGGCGTATCGTTATTCATGCCCCAATAGCCAACACCAGCAAACACGAGTAAGGCAGCCGCTGCGCTCCAATACTTCCAATTCGGCGGACGCTGCGGTATTGAGTCATATGATGAAGCAAATTTTTCCCACGAACCTTCTTTATAAGGAAGTTCATGGTCTTTTAATTGTCCAATGATCTCATCTATCAATTCCTTTTTCTTATTGTCTTTCATCGTAACAACAATATTTATCTTATTTCTTGAACTACGCCTGTATAATTCAAGTATAATTTCCTAAGTTTTTGCTTCGCTCGAGTCAGATAAGTACGTGAAGTACTATCAGGTATATTAAGCATTTGGGCAATTTCATCGTGTGAATAACCCTCAATTTCATAGAGATTAAAAATAGTTTTTTGGATGTCAGGAAGCTGATCCAACAGCCGCATAATCTCATTGACTTCCAAACGACTTTCCAGTTGAACCGCTGGTGTGTGCATGTCACCTTCTCCCAGATCTTCAACCGAATAAAGTTGCTTCTTACTTCGTAAAAAATCAATGGAAATATTGGCCGCTATTCGACCTATCCATGCTCGAAAAGATTTTTCAAGATTTTCATCGTCTATATTTCGATTAAAAGACTCTAATTTTCGAAACACTCTAACAAAACTCTCATTCACAAGTTCTTCAGCATCCACATCCTGTTTTACGTACCGGATAATAATTGCCATGAGATATCCATAATATTTCTTATAAACGAAGGCCTTCCCGTCCTCGCGATCTAGCAAGCAACGTGCTAAGGCATCATCTAAAGATGATAACTTCTTGTTATAAAAATATGACCGAATTATACCCACTTAAACTATTTAATTATCAAGTTTCAAACTTAGACAAATTGCCTTTGATATGCAATGAATTACATTACCTATGCGACAATTCATCAAATTTCCCCCGGTAAATAAAATCTTTTTTTGAGGAAATAACCGAATTAAAATCATAAAACTTAAAACTAAATAGCCAATTGTCCCCTTGTAATATCACTATCTAACTATTTTTTACTCTTTAACGATACGCTAAGCATTTTCGCTACAGCGATTTCATAAAAAAATCAATAAAAAGAATTGAAAAAAATGGCTATTTTTGCTTGATTTTCACATTTTAAATATTATTCATACCGAATGAGTACTGTATTATCCGAACAGGAACAACTTAGAAGACAAGCGATGCAATCGTTGTTGGACATGGGAATTGACCCATTTCCAGCGAATGAATTTGTCGTTAATGCACATGCTGCTGATATTTTAGAAAATTACGATAGAGATAAATTGAATTACAAGAACATTACCCTAGCTGGTCGCATTATGAGCCGTCGCGTCATGGGAAGTGCTTCATTTTTTGAAATTCAAGATTCTACTGGCCGTATTCAAGCTTATATTAAACGGGATGACATTTGCCCGGACGAGAATAAGGATTTATACAACGTAGTTTTTAAAAAACTGTTGGATATTGGTGATATCGTCGGTATCAAAGGCTATGTCTTCACAACGCAAACTGAAGCGATTGCAGTGCACGTAGAACAACTTACTGTTTTATCCAAATCGCTACGACCGCTACCCGTTGTCAAATCTGCTGAAGGAAAAACTTTCGATGCCTTTACAGATCCTGAACAACGCTATAGAATGCGCTATGTCGATTTGATTGTCAATCCAGGTAATAAAGATATATTTATAAAACGGACCAAACTCTTCAATGCAATGCGTCAGTTCTTTAACGATGCAGGTTACATGGAAGTAGAAACACCAGTTTTACAGTCTATTCCCGGTGGAGCAGCAGCGCGTCCATTTATAACCCACCACAATGCGTTGGATATTCCATTATACCTTCGCATTGCTAACGAGTTATATTTAAAAAGATTGATCGTAGGAGGATTTGACGGTGTGTATGAATTTTCTAAAAACTTCCGCAACGAAGGAATGGACCGCACACATAATCCCGAATTCACAGCGATGGAGATTTATGTAGCGTATAAAGACTACAATTGGATGATGGATTTTACGGAACGTCTTTTGGAACACTGTGCATCAGCCGTCAACGGAACAACTGAAGTTACGTTCGGTACCCATAAAATTGACTTTAAAGCCCCATATAAACGTATCTCGATGACAGATTCTATCAAAGAATTTACTGGATTCGATATTACTGGAAAATCTGAAGATGAAATTCGTATCGCTGCTAAAGGAATGGGTATTGATGTGAATGAAACGATGGGAAAAGGTAAATTAATAGACGAAATTTTTGGTGCGAAGTGCGAAGGCAACTACATTCAACCTACTTTCATCACGGATTATCCTAAAGAAATGTCTCCTTTGACCAAAAAACATCGAGATAATCCTGATTTAACAGAGCGTTTTGAGCTGATGGTCTGCGGAAAAGAGATCGCCAATGCGTATTCGGAGTTAAATGATCCGATTGATCAACGTGAACGTTTTGAAGAACAATTGCGCCTTTCCGAAAAGGGGGATGACGAAGCAATGTTTATTGATCAGGATTTCTTACGTTCACTCGAATATGGTATGCCACCTACTTCTGGACTTGGTATTGGAATGGATCGTTTGATTATGTTCCTGACAGACAATGCCTCCATTCAAGAAGTTCTTTTCTTTCCACAAATGCGGCCAGAAAAAGTTGCTCGAGTGGCCGAAATACAAGATTACGAGCAGCTAGGTATTCCTGCGGTATGGGTACCAGCACTGCAAAAAATGGGTTTTACAACCATTGAAGCTTTAAAAGAGGCAAATCCAAATAAGGTATTTAACGACCTTGGCGGTATGCGTAAAAAACTTAAACTAGATATCAATATGCCCACAAAAGACGAGGTATTTGCTTGGTTCAATTAAATCGATCCAATCTAAACAAAAAAGCTGTCTCAATAAAATTGAGACAGCTTTTTTTATTTTATAAGAACTTATAGAGAATTACCAAATGTGCAGCCTGAATTGGAAAACTTAATTTGATATCGCTCACATGCTTAATAGGGTCATAATAATATCAACACGCAACCACCTCTGCCAATAACAGCGGAATTACAGGGGGTTAACAGGGGTATAACAGGGGTAAATCCCTGTTATATCCTTACAAAAGTAGTATTGACTCCCTATTAAGTTGGGAGTTGGTATTGAGCCATCGACAAGATGAATGGAGAGGATATGGCCAAAAACACAGATAAAGCTTTTGGGAATAGTGGCTAATGGCCTGGTTACCTCCAAGAAAATGGACCGGCCAATTGTATACATTTATTATATTTACATAGCATAAACGAAATCAGCTTTTAGTATGAAAAATATTCTCGCGCTTGACGGTGGTGGTATAAGAGGCATCATTCCCGCAATGCTACTTGTAGCTCTAGAAGAAAAACTACAAAAGCAGACGATGGATACAAATGCACGTATCGCCTCGTATTTTGACTTCATTGCAGGTACAAGTAGCGGTGGAATTCTGACCAGTATTCTGCTCTATCCAGAAGAAGGGAATCCCTCCCAACCAAAATTTTCTGCGCGAGACGCGTTAAATTTATTTGTCAATCATGGTACTGAAATTTTCAACGCTTCCAAATGGCGGCATTTTTTAGGCGGTTTTGGATTGGTCAGTGAGCTATATTCCCCTATTCCTTTATCAAACGTACTGGAAAAATATTTTCAAAATGCGAGATTGAGTCATTTAATCAAGCCCTGTATTATCACAGCATATAATATCGAATTACGAAAAAATCATTTTTTCAGACAACAGAAAGCAATTACACATGGTGAAGCGAGAGATTTCTACCTCAGGGATGTCTGTAGAGCGACTTCTGCCGCACCCACATTTTTCCCTGTCGCTGAGATCTACTCCCTTTCAAAAACCAGATACCCTTTGATTGACGGTGGCGTCTTTGCCCAAAATCCGTCTATATGCGCTTTACTCGAAGTCCTAAAGGCATTTAATAGCACGCAGATAAATGATATGTTTATGGTATCTTTGGGAACAGGTGTCTCAAAAACCGCCTATAACTACGAGCATTTTAAGAAAAATCTTGCCATTCAAATCGGTCCAGCACTAGTGGACATTATGACAAGTGCGTCATCTGAAAGCACTGAATTTTTTATAAGGCAATTATTTCGAAGTAACGGCAAGCAGCAAAATTATCTCCGCATAGAACCTGCTAATCTTGCTAGCATCAATGCATCGCTGGACGCGGCCTCGACTAATAATATACAGAAATTGATCTCCTTATCGGATAAATTGATTAGTGAGAATGAAGATACGCTAGATTATATTGTTGCTCATTTAATTAAAGAAAAGAATCAAAAGGAGAAGAAAAATCCATGGAGCAGGTTGATGGATAAATTCTAAAAGATTACTTTTACGCATATTTTAAATCGATATGGCATTAAACTACGTTTGGGTTGCATTTTTTTTAATCACATTTGCCGTAGCCCTTGTAAAACTCATCTTTTTTGGGGATACTGAAATTTTCCAGCAAATTGTAAACTCAATCTTTGATAGTGCGAAGACAGGTGCCGAAATTTCCTTGGGACTTATCGGCATGATGAGTTTTGCCCTTGGCATCATGAAAATTGGTGAAAAAGGGGGAATGATTAATATCTTCGCGAAAATCGTAGGCCCTTTTTTTCATAAATTATTTCCTGAAATACCAAAAAATCACCCTGCACTTGGTTCTATTCTAATGAATTTCTCGGCCAATGCGCTTGGTTTAGATAATGCTGCAACGCCTTTGGGACTTAAAGCGATGAAAGAACTACAGGAATTAAATCCAAACAAAGAAACTGCATCCAATGCCCAAATCATGTTTATTGTGCTCAATGCATCAAGTTTGACACTCTTGCCAATTTCTATCATGGCCTATCGAAAAGAAGCAGGAGCACCAGATCCTTCAGATGTATTCTTACCAATTTTAATAGCGACATTCTTCTCCACTCTGGTTGCATTGATACTTGTGGCTATTTATCAAAAAATCAATCTGTTGAATCGTGTAGTTTTGGGATATTTGGGCGCGATGTGCCTGTTTATCGGAGGCCTGCTTTATTACTTTTCTGGACTACAACAATCGGAGATCGAAATATTCAGCAAAGTATTTGGAAATGTTATCTTATTTAGCTTATTTACTTCTTTTATAGGGTTGGCACTTTTCCGTAAGGTAAATGTCTATGATTCTTTTATTGAAGGCGCCAAAGAAGGCTTTGAGGTTTCCGTTAAAATAATACCTTATCTGGTTGCCATGCTTGTTGGAATTGCCGTCTTTAGGGCGTCCGGGACAATGGATTATATGGTAGCGGGAATTGCTAAAGGCATTGCCTTATGCGGGTTGGATACATCCTTTGTGGATGCCTTACCTGTTGCTTTTATGAAACCTTTAAGTGGCTCTGGCGCACGTGGACTGATGGTTGATTTGATGAATGCAAAAGGTCCAATGGACTTCGCGGCTCGGGTTGCATGTGTTATTCAAGGATCCACAGAGACCACTTTTTACGTCCTTGCAGTATATTTTGGAGCCGTAGGAATTAAACGCACTAGACATGCGCTTCCATGTGCTCTACTAGCTGAATTGGCGGGAGTGATCGCTGCAATCATTATATCCTATATATTTTTTAAATAGCTTGAAAATTAGGATCAGAATGGTTCTTTTCCATATATAAGCCAATCG
Organism: Sphingobacterium zeae; assembly: GCF_030818895.1. NCBI lineage: Bacteria > Pseudomonadati > Bacteroidota > Sphingobacteriia > Sphingobacteriales > Sphingobacteriaceae > Sphingobacterium > Sphingobacterium zeae. The sequence continues at coordinate 3,042,443 of NZ_JAUTBA010000001.1, read as the reverse complement.
CTTAACACATAAATATATACTGATGAAAAAAACAATTGCATTGATAGCCCATGACGGCAAGAAACCAGAAATGGTTGCATTTGTCAAAGATCACCAAGATTTGTTAGAACGCGCCGATATCATCGCCACGGGAACTACGGGTTCATATGTCAGACAAACTGGGCTCCCGGTAGAATTGAAACTAAGTGGCCCAATGGGCGGCGATGCACAGATTGCGGCATTAGCTGCTGAAGGAAAGGTTGATGGAATCATTTTCTTTCGCGATCCACTAGGAAAACACGCACATGAACCGGATATTCAAATGCTTATGCGTGTATGTGATCTTTATAATGTGCCATTGGCAACAAATCCAGCAACAGGAAGCCTGATTATTGAAGGCCTATTGGAAGATGCTGAAGCTTAATTATAAATTGTATGGACAATGAAGTAATCGTTTCAATAGGGAAAATTCCCTATACAACCACAGTACACTACGGAAAGCATCAGCTAACAGTGGATGAACCAAAAGATTTAGGGGGTGAAGATGAGGGCATCAATCCCATTCCCTTACTACTATCCTCCTTAGGGAGCTGCAAGGCCATTACCGTAAAAATGTATGCTGACAGGAAGGACTGGCCCCTAGAAGAAGTATTGGTTCGTCTAACTCATGAAGTACAAACGAGTGAGCAACAACAAACCACCTATATACAATGCTATATTAGTTTTAAAGGAGATTTAGACGAAGTCCAAAAGCAGCGGCTATTTAAAATTGCTGAGAAGTGCCCCGTCCATAAAATAGTAACAAATCCTATTATAATAACGTCGAATCATTTGTAGCGTTTCTTGGGATAACGAATAACAGTATTTATATTTGCCCGCGCAAAAACGGCCTTTAAAATCGTTAAAATCGAATAGGAAAGGTCACTTATGCTGAAACAAAGATATTTGTATTAAAAATAAAGCAAACGATGCAATTGGATCCACAAATAGCAATAGACTCGCCTTTTCGATCGATCAAACGTGAAGACTGGAAAAATTTAAACGGGAAAGTCTTGCACAACTTCAGTGTCGAAGACTTGGAAACCCTCCATGCACTGAATGAACCCCTGACAAATCAGGAGATAGAAGAAGTCTATGTCCCGTTGAGTCATTTCCTTGAAATTCATATTGATCGTTTCCAAAGTCTTCATCAGCGAACAAATCGTTTCTTTGGTAAGGAAGAAAGCAAACTTCCATACATCATCGGTATCGCCGGATCGGTTGCCGTGGGCAAAAGTACTACAGCAAGGGTTTTGCAGCGTGTACTCAGTCTACTTCCCTCAAAGCCAAAAGTAGATCTGGTGACCACAGATGGCTTTCTTTACCCAAATAAACAACTCATTGAACTCGGTATTCTAAACCGGAAAGGTTTTCCGGAAAGCTATGATGCCAAAAGATTGATCCATTTCCTTTCCGCTGTGAAATCCGGTTCTCCAAAGATAGCAGTCCCTGTCTACAGCCACTTGATCTATGATGTACTGCCAGACGAGGAGCAACAAATCATCGAACAGCCCGATATTCTCATTGTAGAAGGAATTAATGTGTTACAAGTCAATTCTCAGCGGCCGAGAAAAGGTCATAGCGTCTTCGTTTCCGATTTCTTTGATTACTCGATTTACGTGCACGCCAGCGAAAAAAACTTGATCGAATGGTACACCAACCGATTTGAGTCCCTCCGTGAAACTGCATTCCAAAACCCAGCGTCATTTTTCCACAAATATGCAAATATGACCACTGAAGAAAGCCAGTCTATGGCTGTAAGTATCTGGAATGAAATCAATAAGCCTAACTTAATTAAGAATATTCTGCCAACAAGATATCGCGCAGATCTGATTCTGGAAAAAGGGGGCCATCACTTCGTTAAAAATATCAAAGTCAGAAAAATTTAACCTTTGCCGCGCTGAAATTGCAAAATTTCATTCAATATTCTGCTCTGCACCTGCTGATGTATCTTGTTGCTGGAAGAAATTGTACTAACTTCAACTTTGTACTTGATGTAATCTTTAGCGAGATCGGCCACCTTAATAATAAAACCTTGGGCGTGGTCCAAATTCGGATTCTGCTGAAATAGAGGTGTTAAATAGCGTTCCAATTCTTCTACAGCGACAGCAACATCGATCGGTAATTCAAACTTAACAACGATTTTATTTGATTTTTGAGAAGTTTTATTGACCAGCGTTGCCGTAAAAACTAAATTATTTGGAATCATTACTGCGTCGTCATCTTCATCTCGTACAACCAGATTGGCCAATGTGATATCGACAATCTTTCCTTGGTACTCGCCTATTTTTATCCGGTCTCCCACCGAAAATTGATCGGAAAACATGATGATCAAACCAGAAATCATATTGGTGATATACTCTCTAAATATAACAGCAATCGCCATGGCAACGATTGTCATGCTGGTAATAAAATCTTTGGGATTAATACCAACGGCAATCATTAGGCTGACAATAATGAAAAACACATTACCGACAGTAGCGACGCGTGTAATTCCAAGTACAAAATTACCACGGACAATCTGTTGTTCATTTCTACTGTTGTATAATTTTACAAGTATAAAATGCCCAATTGAGATCAAAACACTAGCGGTTAAAAATGTGTTTAATCCGTATGAGATATTTCGAATAATCTCCCGTTGCTTATAGAAGCTTTCAAATTGAACAAATGATGCCGTCAATGCAACGAGCAATATCGTCCGTATAAAAAAAGAAATTGAAATTGACTTGCTCATTTTTACCCTAAATTTAAAACGGTTTCAATCCTTCAAAACGTGATGCTTCAATACCTTCCACACCAGATTGTCTATGTAAAAGGGGAATAAAACCGGCACGCTAAGCTAAACAATTTTACTTTACGCAAAAAGCATTATGAGGAAATACCTATCTTTGCGTAAAGACATTACTGACGATTAAATGAAGGAATCCAACGTGCATACTGAACTACATGTAACCGGAATGCACTGCGCAAATTGTGCTATTTCAATCCACAAATACCTGGAAAAAAACGGAGCTAAAGACATCAATGTTGATTTTGCCGCTGATGAAGTCAAATTTTCCGATATTCCTCAGGAACAAATACCTATGCTGATTGAAGGGATTGAGTCTTTAGGATACAAAGTAATCGATGATCAGGATGATAAGCCTGGCTTTTGGCACTCCATTGAATTTAAGTTCTTCTGTTGTTTGATCTTTACTGTACCGCTATGGAGCCATATGTTTACGGCGTATCCTTTACTCCATGATCCATATATCCAGCTCTGTTTCTGTATACCTGTATATGTTATCGGCTTTTCCTATTTCGGGATCAGTGCGTTACGATCCCTTTGGAATAAGATGCCAAATATGGATGTGCTCATATTAGTCGGATCTACTGCTGCTTTTATCTATAGTCTGATTGGCACAGGCTACAATCTTGGGCACGATTATCAATTTTACGAAACCTGTGCTACAATCATTACATTGGTTTTTTTAGGAAACGTATTGGAAAAACGGGCTGTAAAGAAAACCACCTCTGCAATCAAAGATCTGATTAAGTACCAGAACGTGGATGCGATTAAGATCGATGGGGATCAGGAAATAACCATATTGGCCAAAGAAATTAAATCTGGTGATATTCTAAAGGTGAACACAGGAAATCAGATCCCGGTCGACGGCGATATTTTGGAAGGACAAGGCTGGGTAGACGAGTCAATGTTAACAGGAGAAAGTATGCCCGTTGAAAAACTGAAGTATCATGCTGTGATTGGCGGCACATTGCTGACCGAGGGTAATATCAGAATTGTCGCAACCAAAGTGGGATCTAAAAGTGTGCTCTATCAAATCATCCAGTTGATCAAAGACGCTCAAAGTAAAAAACCTCCTATTCAAAAATTCGGCGATAAGGTAGCCGCTTATTTTGTACCGATCGTTGTCAGTATCTCGTTCTTCACTTTTTTTATCACGTATTTTATCGCACAGCTACCAATGCAACAATCTTTGATGAATGCAATAGCCACCCTGGTTGTATCGTGCCCTTGTGCAATGGGACTAGCAACTCCTACGGCTGTTATGGTCGGATTGGGTAGAGCGGCAAAAAAAGGTATACTAATCAGAGGTGGAAGCACTATGGAGGAAATGTCCGAACTCAAACAAATGGTATTTGACAAAACTGGCACACTAACAACTGGCGATTTTAATATCAAAGCAATTCAAACATTTGGTATTGAACAATCTCAGGTCGAATCGATCATAGCACAGTTGGAAAGTTATTCTAGCCACCCTATAGCGAAGTCGATCCGAAAGCAGCTGAAGGAAATCAAACCCTTCCGTATTATCTTCAAGGAAGTCCATGAGATACGAGGAAAGGGGATATTTGCCACAGATACCAATGGAAATAGTTATTCCATTTGCAATGCTAAACTTGGATCAAAGGATTATTCAAACCGTTATGACCTTACATTAACAATTAACGAAGTGGTTATAGCGGGTATTGTACTTGAGGATCAACTAAAACCTTACGCAAAAGAACTAATCCAATATCTCAAAGATAAGGGTATACGCCCTATTCTGTTGAGCGGCGATCGTCAAAGTAAATGTGAGCGCACAGCGCAGAAGCTTGGTATTGCCGACGTATATTGGGATAAATCACCGGAGGAAAAGTTAGAAATCTTACATAAGCTTAAAAAGAAAGGCCCAACGGCAATGGTTGGTGATGGTATCAACGATGCGCCCGCACTTACTGCAGCAGATGTGGGCATTTCTCTCGGGGATTCGACTCATGTTGCGATTCAGTCAGCCAAAGTCATCCTACTGAATAGTGATCTCCGGTCCATTGAAAAGCTACTCAAGATCGGTCACCACACCTTACTGGCAATTAAACAAAATCTTTTTTGGGCTTTTGCATACAATATTGTCGCCATCCCTCTCGCTGCCCTTGGTTTCCTCGGTCCTATGGTGGCAGCCCTAAGCATGGCGTTTTCGAACTTAATTGTAATCGGCAATTCGGCCCGTCTGCGCTTTAAGAAATTGAAATAAAATTGGTAGTTCATCAGTACCATGACATTCCATCGTTGATTGTCTTTTTTATACATAATAGCGTCTCAAACTTTCGCTTTTGAGGTTAAATTTTTGTAACTTCGCATGCGTAGCAAGCCAGTTTATTGGGCTTGCTTACTAGTTTTATTGAAACCAAATTCATATGGCTGAAGAAACAGAAAACGACAACAATCTTGTTCCGGCAAACGACCGGATTATCCCAATTAACATCGAGGATCAGATGAAGTCTGCTTACATTGACTATTCCATGTCTGTCATTGTATCAAGAGCGCTCCCTGATGCACGTGATGGCATGAAGCCAGTACACAGACGTGTTCTTTATGGAATGCTGGACTTAGGGGTTACCAGTGGCAAGCCTTACAAAAAGTCTGCCCGTATCGTTGGTGACGTATTAGGTAAGTATCACCCCCATGGTGATTCATCCGTTTATGACACCATGGTCCGTATGGCTCAAGATTGGAGTTTACGCTATCCGTTAGTAGACGGCCAAGGTAACTACGGTTCTATTGACGGCGATCCTCCTGCGGCTATGCGTTATACCGAAGCAAGATTAAAGAAAATTGCTGAAGAAATGCTATCCGATATCAACAAAGATACTGTTGATTTTCAAAATAACTTTGATGACTCTTTACAAGAGCCAACTGTTCTCCCTACTCGTATTCCCAATCTGCTCGTCAATGGGGCATCTGGTATTGCAGTCGGTATGGCTACGAATATGGCGCCACATAACCTTACTGAGGTTATCGATGGTACGGTAGCGTTCATTGAGAACCGTGATATCGAGATAGCCGAACTGATGCAACATATCAAAGGCCCTGACTTCCCTACGGGTGCACTTATCTATGGTTATGCGGGTGTTCAGGATGCCTGTAATACAGGACGCGGCCGGATTGTCATGCGGGCAAAAGCAGAGATAGAAACAACTAAATCTGGGCGGGAACAGATTATTGTAACCGAAATTCCCTATCAGGTGAACAAGGCCAACATGATCGAGCGTACGGCCGAGTTAGTGAATGAAAAGAAATTAGAAGGTATATCAGCCATCCGTGATGAATCTGACCGGACAGGTATGCGCATTGTATATGATATCAAACGTGATGCAAACGCAAACGTTGTTTTAAACAACCTGTTTAAATATACTGCACTACAAACCTCGTTCTCAGTTAATAACATCGCTCTAGTTAAAGGAAGGCCTGTCCTCATGAATCTGAAAGATATGATTCATGAATTTGTGGAACATAGACATGATGTTATCGTCAGACGTACACGCTATGAATTGGCTGAAGCAGAAAAACGTGCGCATATCTTAGAGGGATATTTGATTGCGTTGGATCATTTGGACGAGGTAATCAAATTAATCCGTAACTCCGAAACACCTGAAGATGCTCGCGTTGGATTAATGGAGAAATTTGGTCTTTCTGATCTTCAGGCCCGTGCAATTCTTGATATGACTTTACGCCGTCTTACGGGACTGGAACGGGATAAGATCAAAGAAGAATATGCTGAATTGATGAAAACAATCGACTATTTAAAGTCAGTTTTAGAAGATGAAGATCTTCGAATGAAGATTATCAAAGATGAGTTGATTGAGATCAAAGAGAAATATGGAGACGAACGTAGATCACAGATTGTACACTCAGCTGAAGATATGCGTATGGAAGATTTTATTGATGACGAAGAAATCGTGATTACAATCTCCCACAATAGTTACGTCAAACGTACTCCACTATCCGAATACAAGCGGCAGGGCCGCGGCGGTCGTGGATCGATTGGTACGAATACACGTGAAGAGGATTTTACGGAGCACATCATTACAGCATCTGCACATAATTATATGCTCCTATTCACCGAGGCTGGGCGTTGTTTTTGGTTGAGAGCTTTTGAAATTCCGGAAGGAAGCCGCACCTCGAGAGGTCGTGCACTCCAGAATATTATCAACGTTCCAAAAGAGGAGAAAATAAAGGCGTTTATATTAGTGAAGAATTTGAAAGACCAAGAATATCTGGAAAACAACTTCATCATTATGTGTACGAAGAAAGGTACCATCAAAAAGACATCTTTAGAAGCGTATTCTCGTCCACGAGCTAACGGTATCAACGCCATTAATATCAATGAAGGAGACCAGTTGATCGAAGCTTGTTTAACTACTGGAAGCAGTGAAATCGTTATGGCGCTTCGTTCTGGTAGAGCCATTCGTTTTAACGAGTCCACTGTCCGACCAATGGGAAGAACTGCGACTGGGGTACATGGTATCACATTATCAACTGAAAGTGATGAAGTGATTGGCATGATTAGTGTGAATGATTCTGAAACAACGGTACTGGTCGTTTCAGAAAAAGGATATGGAAAACGTACAGACATCGAAGATTATCGGGTGACCAATCGTGGTGGTAAAGGCGTAAAAACGATCAACGTTACTGATAAAACAGGCGAACTCGTTGCCATAAAGGGCGTAACAGATGCCGAGGATTTAATGATTATCAATAAATCTGGCATCGTTATCCGTATTGCGGTTGAAGGATTAAGGGTGATGGGTCGAGCCACGCAGGGTGTAAGGCTCATTAATTTGAAAGATAACGATGAGATCGCCTCTATTACAAAAGTCGATCGTGAAGAAGAACTAGAAGAGTCTGGCTTAACTGAAGAGTTAACCGATAACGACGATTCTACATCGGAAGAGAACAAGGAATCAAACTCCGAAGAAAGCACGGAACCAAACGAAGAATAATTGACTAATGAAAAACTTACTGATATCATTTTTAATATCTGCAAGTAGTTTAACTGTTGTTGCCCAATCCAATTTAAAAGAGGGCAGCAACAGTTTTGCTTTATATACCAAAACCGGCGAATTTAAAAATCTTGAAAACGCACGAAAATTTGCAGACGCGGCTTTTCAGTCAAAGAAAGATTCTGCTTCTGTCAACAATAATCTCTTAAGAGCTTTGGTGTATAGTTCCTTGGCAGTTGCAGACTCAACAAGGAAGCAGCAATATAAGATGGATCCTATTGATATATCCATTAAATCGCTTAAGCTTCTGGATCAAAAAAAAGCACGCCGAAATTTTCCTGCTGAAATGGATTATGTTCGTCAAAATCTCGCTGGAGCCATCTCCTATCAAGCGGGCATGGCTTTAAAGGATGGTAAATTTGATAAAGCTTATAAAGCATATCTTCGAATAGATTCTCTTGGATTCAAAAATAATGATCTTAAATATAATCTCGCCGTACTTTCGGGTAAGAATAAAGATTATATGAACTCGATCAAATATTATAATGAGCTTATTAAGAGTGAGCAACCTAAGCCCAATTACTTTCTTGAACTGGCCCATATTTATTCTCTCGGAGGTACTAAACAGGATGTTTTAAACGTTCTTGAAAAAGGACATGTTGCATTTCCTGAAAATAAGCAGATACTTTTTAGGTTGATTGATGTCTACTCGGCTAATCATTCTTATGATGCAATTCTGAACGTTATCGCTGATGCTATCCGTTTGGAGCCAGAAAATGTGGAATTGAACTATATCGCTGGCTATTCGTACGAAAATGCCAATGATATCAAAAAGGCGAAGGAATATTATAATAATGTATTGCGATTGGACCCGAATAATTACGAGTCTAATCTTGCCTTGGGGCTGATCAATCTGGAAACTTTATTAAAGGAACCTACAAATCAGGATATACAAGAATTAACTATTGAATACCTGTTGAAAGCGAATGAAATCAAACCTTATGATGTCAATGCGCTCAAAGCCTTGGCTAAATATTATACGCTCATTGACGATGCTTCGCAATTAGACAGGGTGAACTTATTATTGAATCAATTAACAGTTAAATAGATATGAATTTAAAATCTCTATTATTATTAGCCGCAATGGGTACTGTATGTACCTCAGTTTCCTTTGCGCAAACCGGTAATATAAAAAAGGCGAAAACTGGCCTGGCAAAATTTCAGGAATTGAAAGATGCTGGAACGGTGCAGTTGGGTTTGCCCAACTTGAAATCTGCAAAGGAAGCTATTGATGCTGCTGTAGTCAACGAAAAAACGAAAGATAACGCCGAGGCGTGGACAGTATATGCGTTAGTAAATGCTAATCTTTCGACAATTGATAAATCTGCTGAACTGGCTAAATTGGCTGAAGATGGAATTACTAAAGCAAAACAATTGGATACAGATGGTACTAATAAAGCTAATATTACGGTTGCAGAACAAATCTTAGGACAATATAACTTCAATTTAGGTGCAGAAGAATATCAAGCTCAAAAATATGCTGATTCGTATAGCTCTTTTACAAAAGCATTGACTTATCTTCCTGGCGATACGTTAGTAACTTACTACAGTGGAGTTGCGGCATTATCGAACAAAGATTATAAAAATGCAATTGAACGCTACAAAGAATTGATTCCAAGAAAAGATTTCTCTTCGCATAAGACAATTATGGTAGACTTACCTAAATTGTATCTCTCGATGCAAGATACGACATCTGCACTGGAATATGCAAAAAAAGCAGCTGAAGCTTATCCTGACGACAATGCAGCAATGACCCAAAATATTGAGCTGAATTTAATTACAGGTCATGAAAAGGAGACAATCGATGCCATTACGGCTCAATTAGCAAAAGATCCTAATAATAAAAGTTTAAATTATTACCTAGGTATCGCTCAATCTTCTGCAAAGAATGATGAGGCGGCGGTTGCAGCATATAAGAAGGCATTGGAAATCGATCCAAACTTTTTTGAGGCAAATACAAATTTGGCGATCACGTTGATGAATAAAACACGTGAAAAATTAAATGTTGTCAATAATAATAGGAAGTTAACACAGGCACAGTATGATGCTGAATTAAATAAGATTAAAGCCGAATTAAAGCCAGTGCTTCCTTATTTAGAAAAAGCAGTTTCTTTGCAGCCTAAAAATGTAGATGCATTAACAAATTTGAAAAACTATTATATCTTTATGCAGGATGAGGCTAAAACTGCCGAAATCAATGCTAAAATCAAGGAAGTAGAATAAAAAATAAACATTCATAAAAAAAGACCGCATATAAGATGCGGTTTTTTTATGAATGTTTATCTGCGCTAAGCTAAAATGGCAATTAACTCAATCTGAAATAATAAAGTACATTGCCCTCCTTTTCCAGGAACCAACTCCTCTTTTCCATAAGCCAAATTTGGTGGAAGGCATACCTCCCAAATAGACCCTACAGGCATCATTGAAATTGCTTCTTGCCAGCCCACGATCAGTTCATTGATGTAAAACGTTTCGGGCCGCTTTCGCTTATAGGAACTATCAAATACAGTGCGGTCTAGAAGTTCACCCTTGTAATGACAAATAACCTTTGCAGACTTTTTGGGTACCTGCCCGCCGCCTGTTGTCAATACCCTATAATGCAGGCCCGAAGGGCATACAACTACACCTTCTTGCTGTGCATGCTTTTCTAAAAATGTCTTTCCCGCCTCAATATTTCTCTCTGCCAGTTCTGTGGCATTTAACTTGTTTTTCTTTTTCTGAACCAAAACTTGATTGATTAAATTCAATATGATTTTATACGCAAAGTAACATCTTTTTGTTCTTTTTAAAAAGAAAGAGTACGTTTTTGTTCATGATAGAAAATCGGTTATAACAGCTCGGCATTTAACGTTTTTTCAAACGTAAATGCCTTACTTACGGGGCAGTTTTCTTTAGCTTTCTGCGCTATTGTTTGAAAAGTAGATTCGTCTATTGAAGGAACTTTCGCTTTCAACTTCAGTTCAGACCGTACAACTGACCCATTTTCCATCATAATGGTCGATACAGTGGTCAACTCATCAGGAACAAAACCTTCTTCCGAAAGATAGGCGCTCAATTGCATCGTAAAACATCCTGCATGCGCTGCAGCCAATAACTCTTCAGGATTTGTTCCGACACCATTTTCAAACCGTGTTGAATATGAATACTGTGTTTGATCTAACACTTTACTATCGGTAGTCAAACTACCTTTTCCTTCTTTAAGATTGCCATTCCATTGGGCTGTTGCTTTTCTTTTCATGTTTCTACGATAATTTTTGAACTAATTCTATAACATAAATTTACCTCGTCGGCTATTCCAGCCCTTCAGGTACCATTATATAACAAATGCCTGTTCAAAAAGTTGTATTTCATTTCACAAATTCATGTCGCATTCCCACCAATTGATACGTTAACTATCGTATTAAAACTAAACTCATGAACAAACTATCCTTTATTTTTATCGTTGTACCTATGCTCTTCTCCTGCAGAACCCGTCGACTTGAGCAACAGGTTTTAATACAAGACTGTCCCGAAGAAAAAATAGTAAACAAAATACCTGGCCCACCAGTAAAAGGCGAGTCCGAAAAAATTTATTACATCTATCAGGGTAAAAGAGTTTCCCCGAAACAATTTGATCAGCAATGGCTCGAAAAGAATTGTGATGTTAAAGAGACAGTTGTTTATTGATTTAATTTTAAATAACAAGCTTTAAGACGTATTTTTGCCTAAAATTTTTAAAATGACAGTTGCTCTTCGGGAGGTCAATCAAAAGATTTTAGGCTACGTTTCTTTAACCTTTCTCGGTTATTTCACTATCGGCCTATCACTTGCTACCCTACCCATTTTTATTCACCAGACTTTGGGATTTAACACTATTATCGCCGGACTGGTCATTAGCATTCAATACATTGCTACTTTTTTACTTCGCGGTTATGCCGGAAAAATAGTCGATACGAAGGGACCGAAAGTTTCTGTTTTGCGCAGTATGCTATTTTTTGCCATGTCTGGTATCCTGCTTCTCCTTGTTTTCCTATTTAAATCACAGCCCTTTATCAGTTTAGGACTGTTGCTAATCACCAGATTATTAACTGGAATTGGAGAGGGTATGGTCGGTGCCAGTCCCATAAATTGGGCACTTATGGAACTTGGTGATGAGCATGCGGCTAAAGCGATCTCGTTCAATGGTATAGCGAGTTATGGCGCGTTGGCCATTGGCGCTCCCTTAGGTGTCCTGATGGTAAATCATATCAGTTACGAAGCGTTAGGCGTGCTAACAATTGTTGTTGGTATATTTGGCTATGTATATTGCCGCTCCAAAACGCCTTACCGGATTGTTCGAAAAAGGACGGAAAAAATCAGCTTCAAACGGGTATTAGTTTTAGTAGCGCCGTTTGGAATCTGTCTTGCTTTGGGTGGACTTGGTTTCGGAAGTATCTCGACTTTCATGACACTCTATTATGAGCATTTCGACTGGCAAAACGGAGCGTCATGTTTAACTGTATTTGGAATTTTCTTCATCTTGACCAGACTTGTATTCAATAAAGTTATTGATCAATATGGTGGTTTAAAAGTTGCACTCCTGAGTCTTTTTGTTGAATCATTAGGATTATTACTAATTGCTACAGTTATTAACCCCATTTGGACCTTATTGGGAGCAGCATTGACTGGTCTTGGTTTTTCACTCGTCTTTCCTGCGCTCGGTGTTGAAGCGATTAAAAGAGTCGACCAAAGCCAACAGGGTTCGGCTTTAGCAGCCTATGGTCTATTTATTGATATTTCTTTGGGAATTACAGGACCCCTGATCGGTTTTGTGGCAAACAATATGGGAATGGGCGCCATCTATCCTTTTAGTTCGATCATGGTAGCTATTGGTTTTGCGGTGGTTGGAAACCTCATCTATACGAAAAGAAAAGCACTTATTTAGCGACAGCACGGGCTCATAAAGGTAGTTTACAGAAGATAGATTTCATAAAAAAGCGGCTGAATTTTCACTTATCAGCCGCCTTTTTTATGCGAATTCGTGCATTTTAGCTTTCAATGCTCGGCACACCAACAACTTCATTTGTATCTGCGTTGTAATCGATACCATCGAAATTGAAACCGAACAAATTGAAAAACTCATTGCGATAGCCTTCAATATCTGAAATTTCTGCTAAATTTTCAGTAGTTGCTTTTTCCCATAATGCTGCAACTTCTGCCTGGACATCCGGACGCATCTCCAAATCGTCAACACGGATTCGGCCTTTTTCATCGAGGGAAACTTTTCCGTCAGCTGTGTATAGGCGCTCAGCGAATAAACGTTGCATTTGCTCAATGGTGCCTTCGTGGATACCTTTTTCTTTCATCACTTTATACAAAAGAGAAATATACAAAGGAACAACGGGAATAGCCGAACTTGATTGCGTAACCAAGGCCTTGTTAACCGATACATAAGAAACACCATGAATATCGCTCAAAATAGCGTTAATTGCAGGCACAGTTCCTTCTAAATCGTCTTTGGCACGGCCAATAGTACCATTACGATAAATCGGATAAGTAAGTTCAGGTCCTATATAAGAGTAGGCGACGGTTTTCGCGCCCTCAGCCAATACGCCAGCAGCCTTAAGATCTTCAATCCAAAACTTCCAGTCCTCTCCTCCCATTACTGCTACTGTATTGGCAATATCTTCTCCATTTTCGACAGGTTGGATAGTAATATCTGAAATTACGCCTGTATGAAAATCTACAGTCTTATTGGTAAATGGCTCTTGTATCGGTTTCAAAACAGAAGCGTGCGCGACACCAGTTTTGGGGTGAGTACGGCGTGGTGAAGCCAAACTGTAAACCACTAAATCAACCTGTCCTAAATCTTGTTTAATAAGTTCAATAGTTTGCTTTTTCACTTCATCAGAAAAAGCATCACCATTAATGCTTTTGGCATATAATCCAGCCTCATGCGCCTCTTTCTCAAAAGCTGCAGAATTGTACCATCCGGCGGTACCTGGTTTACCTTCCGCTGCAGGTTTTTCGAAAAATACACCGATTGTAGCAGCTCCAGAACCAAATGCTGCCGAAATCCGAGATGCAATACCAAATCCAGTTGAAGCGCCGATTACCAATACTTTTTTTGGTCCATTCGCGATTTCACCTTTGGATTTTACGTATTCAATTTGATTTTTAATGTTTTGCGCAGCCCCTTGTGGATGCGAGGTTAAACAAATAAAACCTCTAGTTCTTGGTTGTATAATCATCTTGATTAATTTTCTTACTACTTGCTTTATTGATTAGGCAAAATAAGGAATTTTAAATGAGAAAATCGTGATAAAAATCAATTACTTTTTGTTTCATTTTCAATTAAAGAGGCATTTGCTTACTTTCACAAATTGATGTATACATCCTTTTCACTTTAATTATGCTTTTCCAATTTACGCTAAAAAAGAATAAAAAGACCGCCATCCTGCTAGGAACTTTAGCAGCGCTTTTCTTTGCCACTACTTTTGTTCTCAATCGCATTATGGCAGTGTCAGGCGGAAGCTGGCAATGGACGGCCTCCTTACGTTTTATTTGGATGTTACCCATACTGTTCATTATTGTCGCTATAAGAGGAAATCTCAGTAGCTTACTGAAAGAAATAAAATCAAATGTAGTACAATGGTTGCTGTGGAGTACAATTGGTTTCGGTTTGTTTTATGCAACCCTAACCTTTGGTGCAAGTTATGGCCCCTCCTGGCTTGTCGCGAGTACCTTTGAGTTTACTATCATTGCAGGTATGTTCATTGGTCCGTTAATCGAGAAAAGGGGGCACCGAAAAGCGATTTCAAAAGCTTCCCTCCTCTTTTCTATTATTATTTTTATCGGCATCGTCCTAATGCAAATTGCAGAGGCTCAATCTACTTCGCTAAATACCATGCTATTAGGAACAATTCCAGTATTAGTTGGCGCAATCGCTTACCCTTTAGGCAACCGTAAGATGATGAAAATATCAGGGAATAGACTAGATGCTTTTCAGCGCACGTTAGGGATGACAATCTGTAGCATGCCTTTTTGGATCGTGCTTAGTTTATTTGGCTATTTAGAAAATGGCTTACCAACAGATAGTCAGCTTTTACAAACCTTCCTAGTGGCGCTATGTTCGGGCGTGATAGCGACACTTTTATTTTTTACAGCGACCGATCTTGTTCATCACGACCATAAGGCACTTGCTGCCGTAGAAGCCACCCAGGCGATGGAAGTTATTTTTACTTTAATTGGCGAAGTCCTTATCTTACATGCAGCGCTTCCAAATGGCTATTCCTCTATTGGCATTGTTATGGTGGTTATGGGAATGATCCTACACAGCCGGTCAACCTGACCTTAGATTTTATCGTTCGTTAGCCTGCAATGTCTTACTTATTTTACGCAGATTCAAACTATTGGCCATCGCAGAAAAAATAGCGTGATACGGGCCTTTATGCGCATAAAGATCCTCGTGTTTGCCCTTTTCGGCCACGCGACCTTTTTCCATCACAACAATCGCATTGGAATCAATGATCTGAGAGATACTATGAGAAACAATGATTACTGTACGATCCTTCTTTATGGCATCCAGGCTATTCTTGATTTGCTCGGTAGCAATAGCATCTAAATTAGCCGTTGGCTCGTCCAAAAAGATAATTGGAGGATTTTTTAGGAACAGCCGTGCGATGGCTATACGTTGCTGTTGACCACCTGATAAAGATTGCGCATCTGAATCATAACCTTTTGGAAGCTCCATGATCTGTTGATGAATATAGGCTTTCTTAGCGGCTTCTATAATTTCATCTTTTGAGCTCCCAATTTTTCCATATTCAATATTCTCCAAAATCGTTCCCTTAAAAATGTGATTTTTTTGCAATACCATTCCGATTTGTTGACGTAGATAGGTGGTATCATATTTTGCTAAATCCACTCCATCTAAAAAAATATGTCCTTCAGCAGGTTCGTAAAATTTATCCAATAAATTGATAATCGTGCTCTTCCCGGCTCCACTTAGACCGACCAAAGCTGTAATTTCATTCGGTTTGATTTCGAAACTTACATCTTTCAAAGCCACGGTACCGTTTGGATACTCAAAAAACACATTCCTAAGTTCCAAATGCCCTTTAATCTGCGCCGGTCTATAGTCACCTCTGGATTCAATCTGCTCATCGGACTCTAGGATGTCAAAAAAAGACTCCGAATAGATCAATGCATCATTGACCTCGTCATAAATACGATGAAGCTGACGTATTGGCGCAGAAACATTGTTAAACAACATAATATGAAACATGATTGCCCCAATGGTGATCTGCCCCGAAAGCACTAAATACGATGTTAAAACAATAATAATAACAACTGCAATCTGTTCGACAAAATTCTTAATGCTATCATATAGAAAACTAGTTTTCCGAGTGGCCATTTGATTTTCAGTCATTTCGTATTGGATCGTCTCATGCCGCTTGGCCTCTTCCGGTTCGCGAACGAATGATTTGATCACTAGTATCGAATCGATCAAACTAATAATTCGATTATTTTTGGATTCCCGATATTTCCGCATTTGCCGTCTAAATCCGGTCAGTTTTGATGCCTGGGTTTGCCCAATGTACAGGTATAAGGGAATAACAGCAACCCCAACCAAACCTACATATATGTTCGCGTAAAACATACAGATAAGCGCAATAATTGCATTTGCAAATAATGGTAAGATATCAATGAAAAAATTCTGTACCAACCGCGTTAATGAACTGATTCCCGCATCTATCCGAGTGGCCAATTTGCCGCTTTCATTATCTGAAGAGGTGTAGAATGCTAATTTATACGTCAAGATCCGATTGACAATAGATTGAGAAAAATCCCTTGCGATATAAATACGAAGTTTCTCACCATAAAATTTCTGACCAAACTGAACAATCGCGTAGATAATCTCTTTAGCCAGCAGAATGATACTGATCATTCCAACGATATACATCCCCTTGGACAGAGGCTCTTTGGCGACCATCAAATCGTTAATTCGATCGACGGTATAGCGTAAGATAAAAGCATTGATTTGCGCTGCAAAAGATCCCACGACAGTCAAAAGTAAGGTGTAAAAGATCAATCGCCGATAAGGTTTGGCAAATGGTACAATTTTTTTAAGCAATTGGGAAATAGTCATCAAACTTTGATTTATTACCAATAAAACAAATGATCTTTGGGCATTGTTTAAATCTAAACATAAAAACCATTTTTCGGGCTTCAAAAGGTAGCATTTGCCAAGAAAAAAGAGGCTGTATTAAAAGTCTATCTCTTCAACTTGGTAACAAATAACTTTTTAAGTTTTATGAAGCTTACATAAAAAAAGACCAAATTCTAGCTGATTTTGGTCTTTTTTTGGAATTAATCCGTTGAAGCTGTCTCGCTAAATCAATTCAGATGTCTACTCGAAATTTGTTTACTATACAGCCTTTGTTCTATAAAATTTATAAGCGATATCTTAACCAAAGATCCGATTTAAGACTTTAGCCAAGCGTAAGCCACCTTTCAACATACATTGTTCCATCACATCTTTATTTTGATAAACATACGAATAGGATAAATTGGCATTATTTGCTACATCAGCATAAATTTTTTCTGCTAATTGGTTGGATTCATAGAGCCAATTTGAAAGCTCTCCAGCAGCCAATTGTTCGTTTCGCTCTTTACTATTTACATCGAGCACTGTTGCGTACTCCGTATAGCTATATTTTTCGTTATCCACTAAGTCACTGTCCCATACACGGTGGATATTCGATTTTTTTCCGAACCAGCTTACTTCAATCTTATTTCCCCCCTGATCTTCAGCACGGCTTACATGCATGGGTTGATGCGCATCCCCCAAAATATGGATCAAAAAATAAAGATTTTGCTTCTGCTGATCCATAGCGATAGTCTTATCAGCAAAAGACTGTTCGATACGGATAGCAGTCTTATACAAATTTTCATCGGCAGAGTGTTCAAGCCCCAACTGGAACTCTGCCCAAGGTAAATTGGAATTTAAATTGATAAAATGTGAATTGCCCAATTTTTTAAATTCGGGATTAGGATCCGACTTAATGAAGTCACCCCAATTGGCCCAATAAGCAAGCTTTTGCTGACCAATAATTTTTCCGATATTCTTTTTCGCTTTTTTAGTCAAATGACGTTCTGCAATTTCAGCGACTACACGATGTCCGATCGTTCCCCAAGCAAATACCGATGAAAGCTGAAAACACAAAGTCAACGCGAGTAAACACTTAATAATTTTTCTCATTGAATAGTTGTTTTAAATGATGCGGTTTTTCCTTCTCAAATTAACTTCCAGCGTAATTTAGCCGATTTTTAAAATGTTAATTTGAATTTGTATTAAACCCATCTTTGTATAATTAAATTAAAATTATTTAAATAAATCGAACGCATATTTTGCGGATGACCAAAATTCATCCAGCGCAATTATTCGGGGCTTAAAAAAAGAAATAAGTTCGGCCCAATCCACTTCTCTAAAAATACTATGTCCTTGCATCGTGGTATAAATCTGACAAATTGGCTTTCCATATTCATCTCTTCCATCCATCTCCCAAATCCACTCCTCTCCGAGCAGATCATGCAGCAAAACTCTAAACTGAAGAAACTGCTCAGCCATCAATGCTCTGATACCCGCATCCGGTTGCGACCATTGTATCGCGATTTTCGCTTCATTTTTATCAGCATCCATTTTAAAATACAAATGCTTAACGCCTGTTTTGTAGTTAATCCAATTTGCTTTTTCGCCATCCGAAGATAAATGTAATGCCATAAACTGACCAAACTTTGTCCAGAACGAATGTTTTAATTGTTTTATCTCTTCCCTTGAATACACCAATACAATTTTTAAGTCAGCAAAATTAATAAAATAGCCCGGTTTCTCTAAACCTTATTGGTATTAAAATTGTTGTTTTACTAACAAATAATTTTGAAAAAAATGAATATGGATAAGAAAAAATCACTCTTGCTTTTGGCCACAGTAGCACTAGGAACAGTCGCATACAATGCCCTGAAACCGGTCATTTCGCGGCCCGATGTTGTCGATCCATTCGATTTGGATAAATATCTTGGAAAGTGGTATGAAATAGCCCGGCTAGACTTTCGTTGGGAAACTGGCTTAAGTCAGGTTTCCGCCGAGTATAGTATGAATAAAAATGGTACGATCCGCGTAAACAATCAGGGATATTCCGAAGAGAAAGGACGATGGAAACAATCTATCGGAAAAGCTAAACTTGTCAACAGTCCGAATGAAGGAGCACTTAAGGTATCTTTCTTTGGCCCGTTTTATAGTGGCTATAATGTTGTGAAAATAACATCGGATTACAAATATGCGCTTATCTTTGGAGAAAATCTCGATTATATGTGGATTTTAGGCAGAGATACAGTTATTCCAGATAAAGTTAGAAATGAGTTTTTAACCTATGCTCTTCAATGTGGCTATAAGACTGGTGATCTTGTATGGACAAAACACTAATTGAAAAGCGGAGCGAGCAACTGGTAATTTAATGTTGCGTCCTGTGCAATAACGTCTGCAATTTCTTGAAGGTCTTTGTCACTGATGACATTTCTGATTCCTGCGTTGTAAAGGTTAGCCAAAAACAAAGCTGCCTCACGCTTTTCACTTATTGTAAGAATAGAACTCCCAACGTAGAAATTTAACGCCGATACTGCATATTCGCCAAACAGATTGAATCCAAAATCTCCGTTTGTCTGTATGCAATAACGCATCATTTTTTCAAAATCAGAACGCAATGTTTCTTTCGTATCCGTGCTCATACTTTCACTTTTAGAAATTTTTGCTTGATATACTGCATTTATGTGAATTTGGGCAAAAGTGCAAAAAATATCCCAAACAATACAGCTGCTAAGCAAAAGATTGTTTGGGATAAGATATAAACGGTGTACTGTATCTTAATTACAAGGCTTCGGCATGTTGGGTCACATCCAAACCAAGTTCTTCGTCCGTTTCTTCCACACGAAGCGGAGCAATAAGGTCAGTAATTTTTAATAAAACCAATGAGCCGACGAAAGCAAAAAATGACACGGCAAATAAAGCGACCATATGGACAAAGAATAATTTGGTTTCGCCAAAAAACAGTCCGTTGTCTACCACCACTGGGTTGATGTTATGATGTGCAAATACACCTGTAAGTACCATACCCACCATACCGCCTACTCCGTGACAAGGGAATACATCCAATGTATCATCAATACTCGTTTTACTTCTGAGGTAAACAACAAGGTTGCTGACCAATGCGCCAACCAGACCAATAATCATTGCGTGTGGGATGCTGACAAAGCCGGCTGCCGGAGTAATCGCTACCAACCCAACCACAGCACCGATACATGCACCCATTGCAGAAGGTTTCTTTCCGCGGATAATATCAACAAATATCCACGCCATAGCTGCCATAGCCGAGGCAGTAGTTGTTGTCGCAAAAGCATAAGCCGCTAAGGAATTTGCGCCTCCTGCAGAACCTGCGTTGAATCCAAACCAGCCAAACCACAATAAAGCAGTACCTAATATCACATAACTGATACGTGCAGGGTTATGGACTTGTATTTTGCGTCCTTTTAAGTAGATTGCTGCCGCTAATGCTGCCCAGCCGGCCGACATATGCACGACAGTACCACCGGCGAAATCAAGAACGCCAAACTTGGCTAAAATTCCCTCTGGATGCCAAGTTGCGTGTGCTAATGGCATATAGATAAAGATGCTAAAAAGAATAATAAATAGCATAAATGAATTGAAGCGAATACGTTCTGCAAAAGCACCAGTGATTAGCGCCGGTGTGATAATCGCAAATTTCAGCTGGAACATAGCGAATAAAACCAAAGGTATAGTTGGTAGCGCTCCCCATGCAACATTTCCCAATGTACCTTTCATCATAAAAAATGTACGTGGATCGCCCACAATGCCACCGATATCGTCACCGAAAGCTAAGCTGAAACCAACGATGACCCAAAGAATTGTCATCAGGCACATACAAATGAAACTTTGCATCATGGTTGATATCACATTTTTTTTGCTAACCATACCACCATAAAAAAATGCAAGTCCCGGTGTCATAATCAGCACCAATGCAGAAGAAGTTAATAACCAGGCTGTGTCCCCTGTATCAAATTCTGCCTTATTCAGATCAGACAAGTCAATTGAAGGAAATACAAGTCCTAATACTCCTAAAAGAACTAGAACAATAAGTGGAATAATTTTTTTCATGTGTTTAAACTGATTAGTGTTTATTATTACTTTAATAAAATTGTTGAAAAAATACAAAAACAAAACAAAAACCTATTATCATTTATATTTTTATCAAATATAAAGTCTTTTTATTAAAAAAATACTATGAAAATATATTTTTTATGATTTTTTTTATATAATTTCACAATAACAAAGACAAAAACCATTATTAAACCACAAAAAAAACAATTTATAAGCCTCAGAAAGTAGAAATTATAAAATCAAAACAGAAAAAAACACCAAACAAATCAAACTTAAACCTCCAAAAGCATGAAAAAACTTCTTACAACAGTAATTTTATCTGTATTTCTTATAAATACAGCGATATCACAAGAAGAAAACAAAGAAAAGGGAATCGAAATATCTGGTTCTGTCGACACCTATTGGAAATATGACTTCCAAAACAAACCAAATATTAACACCTATTTTACAGAAGACAACAATTCCGTTTCCATCGGAATGGTAGATTTAGCTGTTAAAAAGAAGTTTAAAAAGGCTTCATTTGTAGGTGAGTTATCTTTTGGACCTCGCGGTCAATATCGCTCTATCATGAATGGAGACGGTCAAGCTGGTGATGATAAAAATAGCTTTCACATACAAAATCTCTATGTAGGCTACGACCTCACTGAAAAACTTAATCTTACTGCAGGTTTTATGGGAACATTTGTAGGCTTTGAAGTGATATCTCCCACCTACAATTTTCATTATTCAACATCTTATCTTTTTGGTGCAGGACCTTTTCAAGATGCGGGACTGAAAGCAACGTATAGTTTCTCAGACAAAGTGGCTTTGATGGTCGGAATATTCAACGACTGGAACGTCTACCAAGATATGAACGGTGTGTCGCACGTAGGTTCCCAGCTAGCTTACACACCCAATGATAAAAGTAGCTTTTATCTTAACTTTCTCACTGGATCCTCAGCAGGCGGAAAAACAAATTACAGTTCAGGAACTTTGGTTGACCTCGTTGCTAACTATGATTTCACACCCAAATTTTTCCTTGGTTTAAATGCAACAAATTATAAAAAGAGAGATGGTGGCGGATATTCGGGCGTCGCTCTCTATCCAAGAGTTCACTTTTCGGAAAATTTTGGATTAGGATTACGTGAAGAATTTTTCCAAACACATAAGGAAGAGGAGAATGGTATCCCAAGTGCTAATATTCTAGCTACAACATTAACAGCAGAATACAGTTATCACGGCTTCAAATTTATCCCAGAGATCAGAATTGATAAAGGAAGTACAGAAAGATTCATTAAAAATGATTTAAGTCCAACGAAATCTGCCGGACAATTTCTATTAGCCTGCGTCTACAGTTTCTAAAAAGAATATTCATCAAAAAATAAATGAGCGGAATTCAGCTGGAGCTCCGCTCTTTTATTTTAGCCGGACAGCTATCCAAAAATATGGACAATGTAACATTAAATCATTCCTTTAAATTTACAGCTTTCCAGACAGCCAACGGGGAACAACAAACTCTGCCGCCAGGTGCGCTAGCTTAAAACTTTGCCAATTGTCCTGTTCGATCCAAACCACCTCTACCAGCTCTTCATAAGCTTGAAAAGACTGAGTCGCCATCAATTTAATCACGTAAATATTACCCTCTACCAGTGTACTTACCTCATTTACGGCACATGCTGTATGGCTACCTAAAAATTCTAAATCCTTTTCAAGGACATCGAACCGTAGCTCTTCGCGAAGCTCACGAATCAATGTTTCCTCCTGACTCTCTCCCGGCGTTGCCTTACCTCCGGGTAACTGGAAATAAGTGGAGCCTTTTTTTCGAACCATCAACAAATCACCATTCGGATTGAGGATTGCCGCCGAACAAATAACAATTTTATCCATATCGTGTATTTCAACTTACAAAACTAGGGTTTTTATTGCTCATGAAAAACATGTATCTCTTTAACCTGACTTTCATTAAGTCAGCAATTGAACAGGTTCAGGTCGATTTAGCACTCAAAAAAGACAATAGTCATTCGTTCCCATCACGTTATTTAAAAACACCTATGATTGACAATATTCACATAAAGTGTTCTTATTCAACCACAATAAAATTGCAAATCACCAACAATTTATCTATGTTTAAACCATAAAGCAATAATTTATAAATCCATATATGAGTCCAAGATTAGCATGTCTAGTACTAAGTCTAATTTTCCTGTTGACTGGATGCCAACAGGGTAAAAAAGATAGAACAAAGCCGCAACCGCCCAATAGGCAACAAAAAAAAGAGGTTCCTGAAAAGTTAAATGAAAAACCAAAGCTAATCACAGTCGAAGATATAATTATCAAAAAAGAGCTGCAGTATAAAAAATATACCTTGGAAGATACCTATCCTTATAAGGCTACTACACGAACTTTCCAATGGCACAAAATTAAAGAACGCTTAGCATTTGTTACGAATTTTCAACAAACTCCGTCGCTATACGCTGTACTTCAAAACTATCAAAATGAGAAAGGTGAAGCGCCAACAATTCAGGGCTACAAACGGGACTCTTATAAACGGGTTTCTGACAGCTTTAATGTGGAGCGTTATCAGGCCGCACCACTCTATGATCTAACCACCAATCAAGCGGTGCGTTATGGGCGCGATGGTTGGCTGGTCCGTGTGCAGGGACCCGACAGCCTAGACAGGATTCCGGTCGAAGGTATTTCGTTTGAAGGGAAATACAGGGTGCCAAAGCGTTATCTTAAAATTATTCGCGACACGATTGAATTTAAATTCGTTACAATTGTAGATATTAAAAACCAAAATATCTGTACATTGGAAAAAGCTGGATATGAATGGATCGTCAGAAGCATGAATCCAGCAACCAGTGGGCGACATAAGCCTCCGCATGCCCAGGAAACTCCTACTGGTCTTTTTGTGGTGCAAGAACATAAATCGAAGATGTTTTATTACAAAGATGGAACCAAAATTTACGGCGGATTTGCGCCTTATGCCACCCGGTTTACCGCAGGTGCATATATACACGGTATTCCTGTAAATGACCCAAATGGCAATATCATCGAATATAGCGAAACTCTTGGAACTATTCCAAAGTCACACATGTGCGTCAGAAATGCGTCATCTCATGCTCAATTTGTCTATAAACGGTCAAAAGACTTTTCGTCACTCGTTATAGTTATTGATTAACAATATTTAACATTCTGTAAATCAAATATGTATTAATTTTAATTATTACTTTTGTAAACATCTATACAGAAAAGGAGTAGAATGGGAAATACGTTTATGTTTCTTTTGATGGCACTGAATACAGCACTTTCATCACAAGAAGAATTAAAAACAACACAACAAGAAGCCAGCAAGCATCGTATAAACGTGGAGCGTCAACGTACAGAAGTTGATTCCTTATACGATGAAATGAACCTAGCTCAAGTATTACAATACGAAGCGTTTCGTCAAGCAATGGAAGGTAGGAAAGCCCTTCCTATCCACAATAAAGATATTATGACGGTCATCGATTTCTCGCTGGCGTCCACTGAAAAGAGGCTAGTAGTGTTAGATCTTGCGCAAAAAAAGGTACTGTTTAATACGTTAGTGTCGCATGGGAAAAATAGCGGCGAGAATTACGCGGTAAATTTTTCAAATCAACAGGAATCACTCAAAAGTTCCTTAGGTTTCTTTACGACTGAAAATACATACAATGGTGAGAACGGCTATTCATTGGTACTGAATGGTCTTGAGAAAGGGATAAATGATAATGCCAAAGCGAGATATGTCGTGATGCATGGTGCAGATTATTGTAGCAATGGAACAATAGCGAGTTTAGGTAGACTCGGAAAAAGTTACGGCTGTCCTGCCGTGCCGAGAGAATTTGCAGTCCCTATCATTAATACCATCAAAGATGGCACATTATTGTTTATTTACGCAGATAACGCTGACTATTTAAGCAAAACTCACCTGATCCATCAACCGAATATGCTGATGGCCCAGTTTCAAAAAAGGCAGCCTACATTTAACAATGAGGGTTAATAAAAAAAACCTGATGGTGACTCATCAGGTTTTTTTATTCAAAGCAGTTATGCCGGCTGACAAGTCCCTCAAGACTTATGCCTTTTCCTAAATTTCAACATCCAATTGTAAATTGCATCGTCGTGAAATAATCGTTCTACACTTCCATGTGTACCTCCTTTTATTACATTCAAACTCACATTAGCATCTGGATCTTCTTTTTTTATAGCCCGCATAATCTTTTTAGATTCTGAAATTGGAACCGCCCGATCGGCCGTACCATGGTGCAACCAAATGGGCACTTGAGTCAAGTTGGACGCATACTCACTCGATCCACCACCACATATGGCCACAGCTGCCGCTACCCTTTCCGGATATTTACCAGCCACATCCATAGTACCGTATCCCCCCATACTCATCCCACATACATAAATACGGTCCGGATCAGCATTATAATGTCCGATGACATAGTCCACAATTTCCATTACTTTATCTGCATCCCAGCCACCCTTTGACTGTGGAGCAACAATAATCCCTGGAACTTCCTGCCCCTTATTGATAGCATAAAGGATACC
The DNA here is from genome assembly GCF_030818895.1 of Sphingobacterium zeae. Taxonomy (NCBI): domain Bacteria; kingdom Pseudomonadati; phylum Bacteroidota; class Sphingobacteriia; order Sphingobacteriales; family Sphingobacteriaceae; genus Sphingobacterium; species Sphingobacterium zeae. The sequence goes on along the minus strand of NZ_JAUTBA010000001.1, from coordinate 3,016,852 downwards.
ATAGCGCTTTACACGATCCAAATTTGTACCGGAAAGACTCCTCCCATGAAGAAATACAAAAACAGGTTGCTTCTCCGTATCGGAAGAATCGGGTCCAGAATTTTTCAATAAAAAAGGATAGGTCGTTTCTCCTCTAATCGCCTGTACTTCCTGCGCATTTACACGCATCAATAGCATACAGAAAAAACATAGGTATAAATAAACTCTTCGCATACTTGATGTATATAAAATTTAGCTTAATTTGGAGCATTAAAAATACAATTAAATGATTTTTGACCACCGTATTTAACAAGTTTTAACATTTTCAGCACGATGCAGTTTACGCAAACTATCGCTAAATAGCTAAATCTAAAGTCACGAACGAGCAGTAATTTATACGATTCCATCCAATTATAATTGGATTTCAGATCAAATTTATCTTAGTTTGTAACTGTTGACGCAAATCGAAGCTCTTACATGAAAATATTACATACCGCCGATTGGCACCTTGGAAAGCGACTGGAAAGCTTCTCTCGAATAGAAGAACAGGTCCTGGTGATGGATGAGATCGTTCAGATCGCCGATCAGGAAAATGTCGACCTAGTGATCATCGCCGGAGATCTATTTGATGCTTTTAACCCGGGCGTCGAAGCAATTGAGCTGTTCTATAAAACAATCAAACGTCTTAGCAAGGATGGCATGCGTCCTGTAATTGCTATTGCTGGCAATCATGACTCACCACATTTGGTTGATGCTCCTGATCCGTTGGCAAGGGCATCCGGTATCATCTTAATCGGCCATCCGCGCGCCATCGTTTCTCCTTTTGCTACGGAAGGCTTCGCCGTCGTACATGCAGATAAAGGTATTATCATCTTAAAATTACCTCATTATGAGCATCCGATTCGAGTCCTTCATACCGCTTATGCGAATGAGATCCGCTTAAAACAATATTTAGGCGAAGATAAAGAAAGTAAGTTAAATGAGGTTTTGTCTTCCGAATGGAAAAAAATTGCCGAGACCTATTGCGATGGGAAAGGCATTAATATCCTCATTGCCCATCTTTATATGAATAAGTTGGGTCGTCCACTTTTGGAAGAACCGGATGGTGAAAAGCCGGTCAAAATAGGAAATGCAGACTTAATCTATTCACAAGCTATTCCGGAACAAGTCCAATATACCGCACTAGGACATCTACATGGTTATCAAAATATAGGCTCTCCAGAGAAACCAGTTATCTATGCATCATCTCCCCTATGCTATAGTTTTTCAGAGGCTGGAAAAACCAAATTTGTAGCGCTAGTAGATATATCGCCCAATACGCAGGCAGCCGTCACCCCAATTCCACTGACACAAGGTAAACCATTATTTAGAAAAACATTTGAGGATATTGAAAGTTGCATTTCCTGGCTAGAAGCAAATCCAGACGCCTTGGTAGAATTGACATTGAAATCCGACACCTTTTTAAAAGCAGAAGAGCGAAAGCGGATCTATCAGGCGCATTCAGGAATAATCTATTTGATCCCAGTGGTTAAACAGCCGGATGGCGAATCTATAGACACCAAAGAAATCAATCTTAAGCAAGACATATCGGCATTGTTTCAAGATTATTTCAAATCCAGAAATGCTAATCAAGCGCCCAGTGATGATATCCTTGATCTATTTCGCGAAATTTTAAATTCTTAATTGCATGATTCCGTTAAAGCTCATATTAGAGGGGATCTATTCCTATCAGGATCGCCAGACGATCGATTTTACCGCACTTCTCGAAGCTGGACTTTTTGGTATTTTCGGCGCAGTGGGCTCTGGTAAATCGTCCATATTAGAAGCGATTACTTATGCGTTATATGGTGAAACAGAACGTTTGAATGCACGCGACAAACGTGGATATAACATGATGAATCTGAAGTCGAACAAGTCATATATCGAACTTGATTTTGTCAACTTTGAAGGGCGCACATTTAGAGTTACTCGCGAATTTAAACGGAACTCCAAAAACTTCGATGACGTAAAATCGCCAACGGTCGTGCTCTATGAAAAATTAAATGATACATGGGTTCCATTGGAAAGCAGCAATACACAACGAATTATAGGACTAAGCTATGAAAACTTCAAAAGAACAATCATCATTCCACAAGGACAATTCAAGGAATTTATAGAACTTGGCGCCAGGGAACGCACCGATATGATGAAAGAGATTTTTCAATTGCATCGGTTCGACCTACAGGATAAAGTTTCCACGCTATATAAGAAAAATCAATCCGAATTAGATCACTTGAATGGTCAATTATCTGGATTTGAGGAGATCACTTCAGACCTTGTATCAGCCACCAGCGCAAAGTTACAGGTTGAACTTCAGTCTTTCGCATCTATAGAATCTTCACATAAATTACAGCATGAAAAATTCATGCATCTGCAAAAACTTAAAGCGGATTTCCTTGAATTGAACCAGATCAAATTACGCTACGAAGAATTACTTGAACAGAAAGGACCAAAGGAGAGTTTAAGGCTACAATTAAGCCAGTTTGAGGAGGCGCAAGCCAAATTTTTACACAGCCTCAGATCCAAAGAAAAATTAGATCTTGATAAGGGATCAACGCAAAGAAAATTGGCGAACGCCGAAGTAAAAAAAGCAGAAATACAACAGCTTATACAGCAACACCAATCCCGGATAAATGTGTTAAAACCGAAATATGAACTACTGCCGCAACGCCGTATTCAGGAATTGGATCTTGAATTGATAAAGCAATTGATTACATTTTCCAAGGAAATTAAAGGCTTGCAAGATCGCGCAGAAAAAGGCCGCCACTTTGTCTCAGAAGCAAAAAAACAACAAACACATTATAAAGCAAAAATCCAGGGGACTGAAAGTGAGATTTTAAATTTAAAGCGTGCTAAACCTTCGCCGCATGAATTGATGGAATTAGGCCAATGGTATACTAGACAACAGGGCATACAACAACAAGAGAACGATCTTAATAGGCAATTGGTCGATTTAGAAAACAATGCCAGCGACATCAGACAAGAATTACAGAATTTCAGCGGCAACCTGGAGGAATTTCAATCAACCCATGCCCATGTTGTTCAGGAATTGGAACAAAAACTCAATAAGCTACAGGACGAAAAGGCCCACCTGCTATTACAGCAGCGGCTAACCCAATATGCTAAAAATTTGAAAGAAGGGTCGCCTTGCCCCCTATGTGGTGCAATTGAACATCCTATGGTCAACCATGGGCAGGATATTTCGCTAGAAATCCTTGCTCATGAAAAATTGATGACCGACACAACTGAACTCCTAAAACTAAAACAGAATCAAAAATTCCAAGTGGAGAAACTTGTTCTTCGTTTGCAATCATTGACAGATCAAAAACATGAACTAAATACAAAAATTCAATTGCATCAGTCCATAAAAACGGCCCATATCAATGAATTTGTATGGACAGGCTATAGCAGTACAGATGAATCGATCTATGCTTCCAAAAAACAGGAGCTTTCCAAAATTGACACCCTAATCCAGGCCCTCGAAAATCAGCTTGCAAACGATCAGACTGCTTTAGCGTCTGTAGAGGAAAATCTGGAGAAATACAACAAAGCCCTGGGACAATTTGAACGCGACGAAGTAAGCAAGGAAGCACAGATCAATCAAAATATTGGCAATCTAAAACTCCTCAGCTGGTTCGATTACCAATCGAAAGACGCCCAAACTGTAGAAGAAGAATATAACGCGATCAAAACCTCAAATGTTACGGTAGAAAAAGAGTTTGTTTCGATAAACGATAAGTTAAGCGAGTTAAAGAGTCAGTTCGCAGGGCAAAACAGTGTGGTGAATGCCATTTTGGAACGACTCCAAACAATTGAAATTGAAATTCTGGAAGTTGACAACACGTTGCAGCAGCATCTTTTAGCTTCGCCGTTTAATGCGATCGAGGAGGTTAAGCAGATACTCGCCCAAAACTTGCCTGTACAGCAGATCCGACTTGAGCTGGAGCAGTTTCAAATTGATTTTGAATCTGTAAAGGCGCAGATTGCTCAACTGGAACATAAGCTCGTTGACCAAGTGTACGAGGAAACAATCTTTATTGAACAGGAAAAGGCGTTGAAAGAAAGCGCTCAACAATTGAAAGAAAGTACTGAAAATGTTGCCAAGCTGAGGCAGGAGCTCAATCAATTGATGATTTCTTACGATAAAAAAGAAATTCTTCTGCAACAACAAATGAAGTTAAACTTACGTAATGAAAATTTGAAACAGCTTTTCAATCTATTTAAAGGAGCTGGTTTTGTACAGTATGTTTCTTCAATTTATCTACGTCAATTGTGCGATCACGCCAATATCCGTTTTCACCGTATGACGCGAAAACTACCAACTTAGTCTGCAGATAAACGAAAACAATGAATTTGAGATTATAGATTATTTGAATGAAGGGAAGAGCCGTAGTGTAAAAACCTTATCCGGAGGTCAGGCTTTTCAAGTATCGCTAAGCTTGGCGCTCGCGCTCGCGGAGAGCGTGCAGTCGAGTACGAAAGCAAGCAAAAACTTTTTCTTTATTGATGAAGGTTTTGGCACACAAGACAACGCTTCAATCAATATTGTTTTTGAAACCCTGTTAGAGCTACGCCGCGAAAATCGTATTGTAGGAATCATTTCTCATGTTGAGGAGCTTAAAGAAAGAATTCCGATATCCCTTTCCATAGAAAGGGATGAAGAGCACGGTAGTCAAATTTTTATTAATTAAGATCAAAAGTTATTTTGTATATTAGTTGTTGCGGTCATATCCGTTACAAAAAGGCCGCAATAACCAAAAAACAAAGATTATGGGCTTATTTTCAAACAGCAAAAAAGGGAAAGGGTCTCATCCTTTTTTTCATAAGGGAAGCAAAACGAACAGCAATGCTATCCAGTCTGGAAGCGGTTCCGATTCCCCTAACATTCAACAGTGCATGCTATTTATCAAGCACTATGATATCCTGACGATCTTAAGAGATATTCTTATGCCGCACAACCAAAACTAAGATTCAAAAAAAAGTATAATTGAGCATTATAAAACTTTTCTAAAGAAATATTGTCATACGATAAAACAGGTCAAAAAGACAGTATATTTGTCAACTATATGAAATACAAACAAATCAACAATAATTCCATTAATCAAATTATGCTTATCCTTATCATACTAGCGATATGCATATTGATCTTTACGAGCTTATTTTATTATTTACCAGGTTTTTTGGGGGCGATAACGCTGTATATTCTATTTAGAAAAATCAACTATAAGCTTACCGAAGAAAAAAGGTGGAATAAGTCGGCGGCAAGTATTCTATTAATCTTACTGACAATTGTTTTTTTAGTTGGCCCGCTTTATCTGCTAATCAACTACATGGTGCCCCAGGTTACAGATGTCGTTAGCAACAAAGACCAACTGATGCAGAAATTTGATTCTGTAAAGAGCTATTTAAAATCCAGTCCCTACTTCAGTAATATTGACCTTTCAGATTCTGCATTGATGCAAACACTCCAGCGAGCTGCTAAATTTATACCCAATATCCTTAACTCCGTCGCAGAAGTTGGCGTCAATTTACTTGTTGCATTATTTGTACTTTATTTTATGCTTGTAAGCAGCAAGAAGCTGGAAGAAACAATCTATAACGCCATTCCTTTTACCAAAGCAAGTAAGGCTGAGTTATGGAAAGAGTTCGACATGATGGTGAAATCCAATGCTATTGGTATTCCAATTTTAGCCATGTGTCAAGGTATTGTTGCCGGGCTTGGCTATTGGTTTTTTGGACTCGAAAGTCCTATATTCCTAGGAATATTAACGGCTGTCTCCACAATAATTCCAATCTTGGGAACAATGGTGGTCTATTTACCAGCCGCACTATTTCTACTCGCCAACGGACAATCCGGAAGTGCTATAGGCCTTGCTTTGTATGGAATCATTATTATAGGGAGTATAGATAATGTTCTCCGCTTTACCATTTTAAAAAAGCTGGGTGATGTACACCCCCTAATTACGGTATTTGGTGTATTACTTGGTCTAAATTTGTTCGGTATGCTGGGACTAATATTTGGTCCTTTAATTCTATCCTGTGTCGGTGTACTTCTCAAAGTTTACAGTATCGAATTCGGAAAAAGCACACCTGAAATTATTCAGTCAACATCCCTAATAGCACCTGAGTCCATAGATGAGAAACCGAATATCATCGAATAAGCAAGTCTAAACGATTGAAGTAGGTCTATTGAAATGTATCTAACGATCAAACTGGATATCCAGTAAACTGTCATAAATAAAATTGTAAGGTATAAAATCCGCTTTTTTTCATAGTTTTGGTTCGTTAATGTATTTGAGTATTGCTGATTTTATTTAAAAATCTAATTTTGGATGCAAACGAAAGAAAAATCAAATCATTGATACTGATTTAAAAGCAAATGTATTCTATGAACAAAAAAATAGTCTTAGGATTAACAGCGGTATTCGTGGCTGGAATCCTATACTCATGCGGCGATAATAACAAATCAAAATCTGAGGGTACAACAATGCCCACACAGGAGGTTGCTTCAGAAAACCACGACCATGCGGGACATGATCACGGGCAGAAGGCTCCTACCCAATCTTCCGAACCAGCTGGAATTCTACCTAATTTTACGTTTTATCAACTTCGTTCCGGGATAAGAGTTACAAACGATAATGTTGCCAAAGATAAAAATACGGTATTTATCCTTTTTGATCCAGGCTGTAGCCATTGTCAGCATGAGGCTGTCGAGTTAGAAAAAAACATGGATCGTTTAAAGGATGTCAATATATATTATATCTCCATGAATGACCCGGCTTTAGTATTGGGCTTTTTTGACAGTTTTGCTCCAAAATTATCCAAAGCATCGAATGTTGAAGTATTGATCGATAAAGATCAGACATTTATTCAAAAAATCCATGTGCCGACACAATTCCCTGCGAATTATGTTTATGGAGCAGATGGAAAACTGAAAGCACATTGGGAGGGCGAAAAAAATATCAACGAAGCAATAAGCCAATTTCATAAATAATCTGAAATGCTCAACATAGCAATCAACGGATTCGGCCGTATCGGCAGAAATACATTGCGTAATATTTTTCTTCGCGGAGCTTCTGATGAGATAAAGATCGTTGCAATAAATGATTTGACAGATACAAAGACGCTTGCCCATTTATTTAAATATGATTCGGTGCACGGCCCTTTTCATGGCACTGTGTGCCACGATGAAAATCACATTATTATCAATGGCAGAGCAATCCGCGTTACTAATGAAAAAGATCCTTCGATGCTCCCGTGGAGAGAATTAGGTATCGATGTTGTGATAGAATCAACAGGGCATTTTACGACACGTGCCAAGTCAGCTTTACATTTAGAAGCAGGTGCAAAGAAAGTCATTATCTCGGCACCGGCACAAGACAAGGATATTCCGACAGTAGTGCTCGGTATTAATGATCAGACTATCGATCTTTCGGCATCCATTTTATCCAATGCCTCTTGCACGACTAATAATGTTGCTCCCTTAGTAAAAATTTTAGATGACCATTGGGGCATAAAAGATGGCTATATCACTACGGTGCACTCCATGACAGGCGATCAAAATCTTCATGATGCACCACATAAAGATTTACGGAGAGCGCGGGCGGCGTCATCTGCAATCATTCCAACAACAACAGGTGCAGCTAAAGCTATCACCAACGTTTTTCCACATTTACAGAATAAGCTCGGTGGCGCTGGAATACGCGTTCCTGTCCTGAATGGCTCATTAACTGACTTCACCTGTACACTTGAAAAGCAAACCACAGTTGAAGAAATTAATAAGGCCTTTCAATGGGCAGCAAAAAATGAATTGAAGGAAGTGCTGTATTACACAGAAGATCCAATCGTTTCCGTTGACATCATCAATAACCCTTATTCCTGTGTTTTTGATGCCCAGCTCACTTCTATTGTTGGGGGATTGGTCAAGGTGGTAGGTTGGTACGATAATGAATTTGGTTATTCCAATCGATTGGTTGATTTACTGATTAAGATTGATCATTTAAGTGAAAAATCTTTTGCCTAAATGAACTACTTTCCGCTACGGCGATGAAAGACAGCAATTCTGATTTATTTGATTAGAAGTGGCATATAATAAGAAAGCCTGTATTTTGTACAGGCTTTTTTATTATAGTTCCCTTTCTACTCCCAGACCGAATAAGGCAAAATCATATTTGACGGGATCCAGAGGATCAAGTAAACGTAAGTTTGCTGTTAACTCCTGCGCTGTCTTCCAATTGACTTTATGAAGTGTAATTAAACCAAATTTGCGCGCCACACGCTCCACATGAACATCGCAAGGGCAGATCAGATCTTTTGGTGAAAGGCGATTCCAGATACCAAAATCCACACCTTTGTTATCCTGTCTAACCATCCAGCGTAAAAACATATTAATCCTTTTAACAGTGGATTTCTGTGCGGGGCTACTAATATGTTTACGTGTACGCGCAGGATAATCTGGCAGTGAAAAAAAATACGTTTTAAAGGTATTAAGAGCCAGTTCCAGATCAATCTCCTTTCTGTTCTCCTGACCTACCAGAAAAGCATCTTCCAAAGATTCAAAATGACGATAATGGTAGTTAAAGAACGCAACGAAATATAGAATATCGGTGTCATTAAACGTGCGATGCTTAAATCCCAATAAACTTTTTAGATCCTGTTCTTGATGATTCATGATGTAATCATATGGCTGACCATCCATTCGAACGATGAGCTCTTTGCATTTATTGATAATCGTCCTCCTTTGGCCCCAAGCCATTATTGAGGCCAGGAAACCCATGATCTCAATATCCTGCTTGGCAGAAAATTGATGTGGAATAACTATCGGATCATTGGGTATAAAATTAGGTTGGTTATATTCCTCAACTTTCTTATCCAAAAAATCTTTCAGATCAAAATCAGCTGCTACCGTCATTATTACCTTCCTGTCTGGAGTATACCCTTACAGATACTGGCAATCAAACCAGGCCCTTCATAAATAAAGCCAGTGTAAACCTGAACAAGGCTTGCACCTGCATCTAATTTTTCAATGGCATCTTTAGCCGAATGAATCCCACCAACACCAATAATTGGAAAAGCCTTATTCGATTTTTGACTTAGGTACCGAATAACTTCCGTAGACCTTTTGGTCAAAGGACGTCCGCTCACTCCCCCTGCTTCTTGCGTTAATGCCGTTGCACTCTTCAATCCATCTCTTGAGACGGTGGTATTGGTTGCAATAACGCCAGCAATCTGCGTCTCCATAACAATCTCCACGATATCATCCAATTGACTATTTGTTAAATCAGGAGCAATTTTAAGTAGAATAGGCTTCGGAGTTAATTTGCTATTATTCAATCCCTGTAAAGTATTCAGGATGTGTTTTAGCGGTTCCTTTTCCTGTAAATCGCGTAGACCAGGCGTATTGGGAGAACTGACGTTGACGACAAAATAATCCACATGGTCAAATAGTGCATTGAAACAATAGATATAATCATTAACGGCGTCTTCATTAGGCGTAAGCTTATTCTTCCCGATATTCCCACCTATCAATACCCCCTTACGATCTGTCAAGTTTTTTAATCTATTTGCAGCGACATCAGCCCCCTGATTATTGAATCCCATCCTATTGATCAGCGCCTCGTCCGGTACCAGACGAAACATTCTAGGTTTATCATTACCGGGTTGCGGTTTAGGAGTTACTGTTCCAATCTCAATAAAACCAAATCCCAAATTAGCCATATCAGCGATATACTCCGCATTCTTATCAAATCCTGCTGCAAGACCTACTGGATTTTTAAACTTCAATCCAAAAACTTCGCGCTCCAAACGTGGATCTTCGACTGTAAAAAAAGCATTCAATAATTGTTTTGCACCCCAAATTTTTGAGAAAACATTTAATCCTCCGGTCACTTTGTGGTGAGCCGTCTCGGGATTCATTGTAAAGAATATTGGCTTGACTAATTTATACATAATCGCAAAGTTACTCAAACAAGAAGAAATATTCATTACTTTTGTACTTTTGCAGTTGAAATGATATCAATAAATAATTTAACATTTGAAATAGGATCTCGCGCCCTATATGATGAAGCAAACTGGCATATCAAACCAGGAGATAAAGTTGGCCTGATCGGCGCTAATGGTACAGGTAAATCTACTTTGCTTCGGCTTATTGTAGGTCAATACACACCGACATCAGGATCGATTTCTATGGCGAAGGATCTGAAGATTGGCTATTTAAACCAGGATTTATTATCATACCATTCTGATAAAAGCATTTTGCATGTTGCAATGGAAGCTTTCGAACGCCAAAATCAATTACATACCGAAATCGAAGAGTTACTTGGTAAATTAGAAACAGACTACTCCGATGATATTCTAAATAAGTTGAGTGATAAACAGGTAGAATTCGAAGCGCTAGATGGGTATAACATTGAATTCAAAGCTCATGAAATTCTAGCGGGTCTTGGCTTTTCTGAAGCAGAGCAAAAAAGACCGCTAGCTACGTTCTCCGGGGGTTGGCGAATGCGGGTCATGCTAGCCCGTATCCTTTTACAGACTCCGGATATTTTATTGCTCGATGAGCCTACCAACCACATGGACCTACCTTCAATTAAATGGCTTGAAAACTATCTTCAGGCGTTCGATGGTGCCATTGTGATTGTTTCCCATGATAGGTATTTCCTGGACCGTATCATTAAGAAAACGGTCGAATCGCGTAAAGGGAAATTAACACTTTATGCGGGTAACTACAGTTTTTACCTTGAAGAAAAAGAACTACGAAATGAACTTCAGGCGAATCAATTTAAAAACCAACAGGCAAAAATAAAACAGGAAGAACGCTTAATTGAGCGCTTTCGAGCCAAGGCATCGAAAGCAAAAATGGCTCAGTCACGCATCAAGGCTTTGGATCGCTTGGAAAGAATAGACGACGTGGATGATGATAATCCAACGGTAAACTTTAGTTTTAAATTTTCAAAACCTTCCGGCCGTCATGTCGTTACTTTGGAAAATATCTCCAAATCCTACCCTAACCTAGAGATATTGAGAAACACCTCAGCAATTATTGAAAAGGGTGATAAAATCGCTTTGATTGGTGCCAATGGTAAAGGTAAATCGACACTATTACGCATTGTAGCTGACGCGGATCACGAGTTTGAAGGAAAGGCAGAGCAAGGCCATAATGTGTCGCAAACATTTTTTGCGCAACACCAGCTTGAGGCCTTACACCTGGAGAATTCCATCCTTGCCGAATTACAAGCCTTTGCACCAAAACATACAGAGACTGAATTACGTTCTATCCTAGGATGCTTCCTTTTTACAGGGGATGATGCCTTCAAGAAAATTAAAGTCCTTTCTGGAGGCGAAAAATCACGTGTTGCGCTTGCTAAAGCATTAACGGCAGATGCCAACTTCTTGGCACTCGATGAGCCCACCAACCATTTGGATATGCAGTCGGTCAACATTCTGATCCAGGCTTTACAACAATACGAAGGAACCTTTATTGTCGTATCCCACGACCGTTATTTCTTGGATAATGTCGCGAATAAAATCTGGTACATAGAAGATAAACAAATCAAAGAATACCCCGGAACGTACCAGGAATATGAAGAATGGGCGGCAAAACGGATTGTCAAACCTGACGGTAAGACGGAAAAGAAAGCAAAGGAAGAACCGAAAGCAAAGAAAGAAAAGCAACCGCTTACGGAAGATAAAACGCGTTTATTAAGCAAAAAGAATAAAGAACTTACATCATTTGAACAAAAAATAGAAGAACAGGAAATTTTAGTCAAAACGTTAGAGTCAAAGCTTGCCGATGAAGCTGTTTATTCGGATGCCGCTAAATTACAGGACACTACGCGCTCATACAACTCGGCGAAAGCATTATTGATACAATTTCAGGAAAGCTGGGAACAGTTGGCAGAAGAAATCATGGATTTGGAAAACGATTAATTTTTTCGACTTAAAATCAGGTTATTATCTGTTTAAACGTGATTTTAAGCCAAAAATATTTGCAGGAATAGGATTAAAGCCCTACTTTTGCATCACTTCAAACAACGAACAATAGTTCTAAAACGAAGTACGATTCCGTAGCTCAGCTGGTAGAGCAATACACTTTTAATGTATGGGTCCTGGGTTCGAATCCCAGCGGGATCACAGACAAAAGCTAATCTTTCGATTAGCTTTTGTTGTTTCAATACTTAAACACTCGAAATTTAAGTCGGTCGGGTTGGAATAATAAAAGGATCAAGTTGAAAGTTTGGGGGGAATGTCAAAAATTTCTTAGTTTAGCGTTTTTAATACAGATATCTCTTGGAAGAAGCGGAACGTAAATTACTGTCTCTATTGATGCCCGAAGGGCTTTTGGAATACTTTCAGATTTTAGCAGTCGATCAGGTTGACAATCAGCTCCACATTTATTTAGATGAGCTTAATATTGCACCGACAGGCTATGAGAACAGCAAGTTGGAGTCAAAGGGCTTCATTCCTTCCACTGAGATTTCAGACTTTCCCATTCGAGGTCAGAAAGTTACGCTACATATCCGCCGCCGTCGATGGACAGTCCTTGATACCGGAGAGATCATCACAAGAAATTGGAACCTAGTACGTGAGGGTGCTCGAATGACTACGGAATTCGGGCTTTTTTTAAAGAAGATATTTGGATAACCATCCTGTAAGTGCCCAACTGGTAGGATTATTCTTCCAGATGGACGGTAAACAGCTACAGGATCAATACAAGAACCATCTCAGTGATTTCCATGACTGGAACCAGAAGGCGCATGCCGAGAGCTGGACATTGTTTGCAGAAAACATCTCCGAACAGCTAAGCATTGATGAGACCAGCTTTAGTAACGGTGAACTTTACACGATCATAAGCAGTAAGTCGGCTAAAGGCCGAAAAGGGACTATTCTGGCAACTATCAAGGGAACAAAGGCCGAAGATATTATCACTGTTCTTGAATGGATTCCCCTGCGCTCAAGGAATAAGGTAAAAGAAGTGACCATGGATATGGCGCCGAACATGGCTAAGGCAATCCGTAGATGTTTCAGGAATGCTAGACGTGTAGTCGATCGCTTCCATGTCCAAAAGCTTGCATATGATGCCGTGCAGGAACTCCGTATCAAATATCGATGGGAAGTCTTGGATGCAGAAAGCAAGAAAATAATGGAATTGCGAAAACGAGGTATTCCATATGAGCCCGAGTTGTTACCTAATGGTGATACGCTCAAACAGCTATTAGCTAGATCGAGATACCTGCTGTTCCAGCATTCAAGCCGATGGTCAGAAAGCCAAAAACGCCGTGCAGAACTGCTGTTTATCAGGTTCCCCAAGTTAAAACAGGCTTATGATCTTGGAATTGCCTTAGGTGATATCTTCAATAAATGCAGCGATAAAAAAGTTGCTTTCACAAAGTTAGGATTGTGGCACAACCAGGTTTAGAACGCGGGTATTGCTTCATTCGAGAGTGTCGCAAGATCCATTGCAGCGCATCATCAATACATTCTTCACTACTTTGACAATAGAAGCACCAATGCATCCGCAGAGTCCTTCAATGCAAAACTCAAAGCTTTCAGGAGCGTATTCCGCGGCGTAAGAGACACCACATTTTTCCTATATAGGGTAATGAAATTGTATGCTTAAAAATGATTACCCCCCCAAACTTTCGGTATGATCCTAATAAAAAAGATAGGGCTAGAATTTGCTGAACGACTCGACTTCAAAACTTTCAACAGACTTCAGCGAAAAGGAATAATTGCAAATAGCAATGAAAGAAAAGCGAGCATAACCTCATTATTATTCCGACTTACAACACCGATCCTGCAAATCCTGGCGGCCCGCCATTCTACGGTACCGGCACCAGTTGTTATGCATTGGACTATGTGAATCTTGACGCTAAAAATTTGGGAATTGGCGGCGATATTGGGTGGAAGGCAACGGTATGGATTGGTGGTATGATTCACGAATTGGGTCATGGCTTGAATGCCAGCCACAACAGAATGAATAAGACATTGGCACCAACTTTAGGTACAGCTTTAATGGGATCAGGAAATTCCACTTATGGAATCTCAACAACCTCCCTCACAAGCAGCACTGCGGCGACATTTAATAATAGTCAAGTATTCAGTTCTGTGACTAGAAGTGATTGGTATGCATCTGCATCAGCAGAAATTATATCTTTGTCTTCGAGCTTTACAAACAATACAATTATCATATCCGGAAAATTTACAGCGAACAAGCCTGTCAATGATATTGTTGTTTGGCATGATAGAGAACCCTTCGGTGGAAACAACGATTATGATGCCGTGCAGTGGGCAACAAAAATCATCGGTCAGGATAGCTTTAGATTCGAATGTCCACTCGCTGATTTTTATGACCTCACAGGAAATTATGAAATGAGAATTGGCTTTATGCACATCAACGGTGTTCGTACAACCATACGTTACGCCTATAACTTTAACAACAATATCCCCGATCTATCCAAAGTTGTTACTTACAAACTATTGCCGACGACAGGCTGGTCCATCGTCGGAAGTGATAGCAATGAGCCTGGATCAACAGCAAGTAATGTCCTGGATATGAACCGAAGCACTGTCTGGCATACGCCATGGTCATCAACACAAACACCTCAACCACATTTCTTCTCCGTGAATATGGGAGATCTACGCACCATTAAGGGGCTTGCATTTCGTAATCGCGATAATTTAAATGGAGCAATGAAAGATGTCAATATCTATTCAAGTGCAAACGGTACGAGCTGGACCCTAATCAAAACGGCACAATTGACAAAAGTTTCAGGTTCTTGGATTAATGTCGATCTCAACGCATCCATTAGCACGCGTTATCTTAAAATAGAATCTACCAGCTCTTGGGGCGATTTCTTCTATTCGCATCTTGCTGATTTTGGGGCGTATTAAGAATGGCTGAAAAATTACCATCACAAGATTAATTATCAACAGCGGCTAGATTAAGGATTATCTGCAATCAATATGGGAAACAAATAGCGTAATATAGAAACAATGAAATATTGAAAAATCATTGTTGAACTCCTGATTTATGTTAATTTTGAATAATAAGACATTATAAGATAATCCGACGCGTCTTTATGAATAAATTTCGTAAATATTGGAAACTATTTTCCCATATTGGTGCACATCCTGGCATGTCATACATCGATTTCAAACGCGTGTACATGATCAATCTGATTGCATTGTTATGTTTATTTCCAACAATATTTTTTGCAATCCTTAATCTTATCGATCAACGTTATATTTTATCTGCTATCAATTTTTCCAATTCAACATGTGCCTTTACAGTGCTTGTTCTTCAATATTACGGGAAATACAACATCGCTAAGGCCACGTTGTTAACAAGTAATTCTGTATTTTTCTTTGCAGGTGCTCTGCTTTATAGAAATGGTGGAGAATATTTTTTATTGTGCACATTGATCGTCGCGATGTTGATGTATGAAAACCGAAAGATTCATATAGTTCTTTGTATTACGATAGCTTTTCTAATTTCACTTTTATATCTGCTACCCGATATACTGCCACCAAGCCAGCAAGTTCCGCGGTCAAGATCGGTGTTCAATATTATTAATGCGCTTGCTTTTATCGTCGTTGCGGTCAACTTCTTTCTTGATATCATCTATAAGAATATGAAAAAGATCGAGCAGCAGCGCCTTAATTTAGAATCTATGAATCGCGACAAGGAAAAAATATTTTCAATTATTGCTCACGACATTAAAAGTCCTTTTGCCAACCTTGAAGCGCTGGTGTTTATGTTCCGTAACCAAATGCTAAACAGTACCACGTCACAGGAATATATTCAACAAATCTATCAACAGATTGCGCAACAGAATCAGGCGTTAGATGACCTACTGCAATGGGGCAGCAGCAATATGCAAGGAATGAATTGTAGCACATCAAAACTATTGATTAAACCCATTATCCAACACATTATTAAAAGCTTCAACGATAATGCGCAATCTAAACAACTCAAAATCAATCTGGATATACCGCCTGATACACAAATAATTGCCAATAGAGATCATATGACAATCATTTTGCGAAACTTAATCAGTAATGCGATAAAATTTAGTTATGTCAATGGCAATATCAACATTTATGTCAGTGTGGACGAGCTCTATACACATATTCATATTCAGGATGAAGGTATAGGTATAAATCCATTAAAATCTGCCGCCCTATTTAATGAAGTTCAGCAAAAGTCCTTTGGAACCGAACATGAACCTGGATCGGGTGTTGGACTCGTATTGTGCAAGGATCTGATTGAGAGAAATAAGGGCATTGTAAACATTCAAAGCACACCCAATAAGGGATCTATTTTTAGCGTTGGACTACCCTCCTCTCCAGCTCATATTACCCAAACTAAGGTAGAATTACCCTCATGCTGTTAGTAGAAAAACTAACTGTTTATAAGGGAATACATCATACACTTCGAACGTCGATAACAACCAACATCGAAGATGTAATTGAAATGACCTGCCAACTGCGCTGCGAGTGAATCTATTCTTTACTATCATTTTGTCAGATTTTAGCGTGACCTGATACGCTTAGTCTTACAATTGTAAAAAGATCCTATAGAATCTATACAAATGAAAATCCAACAATATCCTACTTCATAGAGGTACGGTCTTTGTTCACTATAAATAACAAACAATGTTGTTTCACAGCTAAAGATTCATATTTATGAAAAACTTCATCATACTCCTTACGATAGCCTTTGGTCTATTTCTAATTGTTAAGGTGTGTTTTTCGCAAAAGGGGAATGATCTAAAATCGACAAAACAAAAAACTATGAATACTATAAATCAAAAAGATCACGTAATTTATTTCGCCGGAGGTTGTTTTTGGGGAACCGAACATTTTTTTAAACAGATCCGCGGGGTCACCGCAACCGAGGTTGGCTACGCCAATGGAAACCTTCAAAATCCTTCTTATACACAAGTTTCCACTGGAACAACTGGCTTTACTGAAACCGTTAAGGTGATTTACGATCCTCACATCGTAAATCTCAACTTACTAATCGACCTTTTCTTCAAAACGATAGACCCCACTTCGCTGAATAAACAGGGTAATGACATTGGCACACAATATCGCACGGGTATATATTATACCAATACAAGTGACGCCCCTATTATCAAAGAACGCGTAGCCACACTTGCAAGTCAATATTCCGAAAAAATAGTCGTAGAAGTAGAGCCTTTACAGAATTTTTATGATGCTGAAGCCTACCATCAAAAATATCTAGATAAAAACCCCGGCGGTTACTGCCACATAAGTCCTGATTTATTTGAGCTGGCTCGCAAAGCAAATCCGCAAAAAGTGATCCAGGAAAACGAAAAACCCTATAAAAAAGCAGATAAAGAGGCGCTAAAGAAAGTGCTTACGCCATTGCAATATAATGTAACACAAAATGCTGCTACTGAACGCGCATTTGATAATGAATATAATGACGAATTTAGAGAAGGTATCTATGTAGATATTACCACAGGAGAACCTTTATTTGTGTCTACTGATAAATTTGAATCTGGATGTGGATGGCCGAGCTTTTCTAAACCAATCAGTGATAGTGTTATTGACGAACTATCTGACAATTCTTACGGAATGCGCAGAACTGAGGTCCGTAGCAAAACGGGAGATGCACATCTTGGACACGTTTTCAATGATGGTCCGGCTGATAAAGGAGGATTAAGATATTGTATCAACAGTGCTTCACTCCGATTTATTCCAAAGGATAAAATGAAAGAACAAGGCTATGAAAAATATCTGCCGCTACTGGTAAAGAAATAGTTTAATAGTGCCTCGTTATGAGGCACTATTAAACTATTTTGGAGATCACAACTACATTCATCATTACAATAACCGGTTGTTCAATGCGATGACCAGTGCCTCATTCATATTACTTACCCCTAGCTTTTCAAATAATTTCCGCCGGTGAAATTTCACCGTATCGATGGAAACGAAAATTCGTTCGGACGTTTCCTGAATACTGAGTCCACGATGATAAAAGCGCAATATTTCTATTTCGCGCGCTGTGAGATTTATCTTTTTACGGGATATCCATCTACCTGTCAACAGATCAAGTTCCCATAATAAATCAGCCTGAAGTTTTTCGATTACTACATTACCAGAAGAAACATTGGTTGACAACGAAACGATACAAATGGCTTTCCAAATTTTCCCCTCTTCTGTTAAAAAAACAGGCGTCAGCTTGTGATTAATCAAAACCGGTCTATTTGAAGCATGTTGTATTTGAAAATCATAAGATATAACGTATGATTTCCGCTCTTCAAGGGGCAATTTTTCGTAAAAGCTAAACCCTGCTTCGTTGATATTGATAAGCATCTGAAAATCGTCAGCAGGAACATATTTCTCATAAAAAGCATATCCCATTTCCATCACCTCCTTAGCGGTCAAACCCGCTAAAAAAAGGGGATTATCAGACACATATTCAAAGCTTTTACTTTGATAATCTATCAGGTAAATACTTTGATAGGTAATCCGCGAAAAAGCTTTTACAAACTCAAGATAGTCATGGGTCTGTAAGATATCCCTTTCCGAAAGACGGTCAAGTGCATTTTTTTTCGAAAATAGCGCATTAAAATCCATAACAAAGATCAAAAAACGAAGTTAAATAAAACTATAGTCAGTTATACCGTTTAATAAAACAAAGCGCAATATTTTTTTTAAATAACCTGCTCATTAATGTTTTGCAATCCGAGCAAAAAAAATAAAAAATCTCCACGGATGATGGAGATTTTAACAGATTACTTGGGAACTAAAGGCGATCATAAAAGATAAGCCAACTGTTATCATTTACTTACTTCATTCAACAATTGAATATCTTCTGTATCCAATTTGAGCGTTGGAGCAGCAAATAATGTTTCCAATTGAGACGCACTTGTTGCACTTACGATTGGTGCCGTGATCAAAGGTTTGGCCAACAACCAAGCCAATGCAACGGTAGCCTGTTGTACGCCATGTTTGTCGGCAATCGAATCTAAGGCTTTAAGGACAGCTTTTCCCTTATTATCGAAATACTTCTTTATCCCACCACCGCGAGTAGTGTTGTCGAAGTCAGCTTCTGTTCGGTATTTACCAGTCAAAAAACCAGCCGCAAGTGACCAATAGGGAAATACACTTAAACCATACTTTTCAACCAATGGGGCATAATCCGCTTCAAAACCTGATCTTTCAACGAGATTGTAATGTGGTTGCAAGGCCACATATTTTGGCAAACCATTCTTCTCGGCAGCATCAAAACTTTCAATCAACCTTGTTGGCGACAAATTAGATGCAGCAATGTAGCGAACCTTACCCGCTTTAATCAGTTCATCATAAGCCGATAGTGTCTCTTCCACTGGTGTTACCTTATCATCAAAATGAGTGTAATACAAATCAATATGATCTACTCCCAATCGTCTCAACGAATCATCAGCAGATTTTAAAATATGTTTTTTCGAAATATCGTAACCATGCTCTTGAGTCTCTGAGCCAACTTTGGTAGCAATTACCATATCCTGTCGATTGCCGCGGCTCTTCAACCATTTACCAATTATTTCCTCGGATTGCCCCCCTATGCCATTTACCCACCAAGAATAGGTATCCGCCGTATCAATAAAATTAAATCCTGCGCCTACGAATTGGTCTAAAATCTCAAACGACTGTGGTTCGTCCAACGTCCATCCAAAAACATTTCCGCCGAAATTTAGGGGTGCTATCTGCAAATCTGTGTGTTGTATTTCTATCTTTTTCATTTAATTTATGTATTGTTCCATTTCTTAAAACAGGATCAAACCGCTCTATAGAAATTAAAGTTACATTATTAGCAGCGCGTTAGCGCAAAAACCTGTCACACAAAATTGTCATAAAACGAAGTCGGCGAAGCTGGCACTGCCGCGAGCAATATAATCTTCCAACGAATTACAAATAGCGTAATTCTGGAAGAAAAATCAAAGAATCATTTGATTTAATAGTCAAATAATAAGTGCCCCAACATTGAGGTCTATGGTTCGACAATATAGTGAAAAATGAATATTTGTGCGTGAAGGAGTAACGAATGATGTGTAGCAAAAAGGGCCACTCTTAATGAAAGTCGACCCTTTTATATCTTACTTTTCGATGGATGACATGTCTATAACAAATCGATATTTAACATCACTGTCCAATACTCTTTGGTAAGCCTCATTGACATAGTCAATATCGATCATTTCTGTCTCGGGCAGGATATTATGCGCTGCACAAAAATCGAGCATATCTTGCGTTTCCTGTATTCCACCAATGCTGGATGCCGTTAGAACTTTATTTCCCCCCATAATGGACCGGCCATTAATCTCCATAGGAGCAGCCGGAATTCCAACACAAATGTAAACCCCTTTGGTTTTTAGCAGGGCTAAATAGAGGTTGTAATCATGGGGAGCCGATACTGTATCAATAATAAAATCAAAATACGATGAAAACTCGTTGATCTCATTGGCCTCATGCGTATTTAAAAACTTATGCGCGCCAAGCAAAGCCGCATCGTCTTTTTTACGTGGCGAATGACTAATCATGGTAACTTCTGCACCCATTGCTACCGCAATTTTGACAGCCATATGCCCTAATCCACCTAACCCCAATACACCAACTTTATGACCTTTGCTGACATTCCATCTTTTTAATGGAGAATACGTTGTAATACCGGCGCAAAGCAATGGGGCTACCTTTTTAATATCCAATGATTCTGGCACATGAAGCACGAAATTTGCGTCCGCCACAATATTATTGCTGTAACCGCCAAAGGTATAGCTGTGATCATGCATCACATCTTTGCTATTATAGGTCCAAACGGTCTTCTTTTCAGAACAAAACTGCTGTTGATCTGCTTTACAGTTTTCGCAAGTACCGCACGAAGCAACCATACAGCCTACACCGGCAAGATCACCTTTTTTAAATTTTGTCACGTCAGCACCAACTGCACTAATTCGGCCAACAATCTCATGCCCTGGTACAATCGGGTAGTGTGTACCGCCCCATTCATCATGCACTTGATGAATATCTGAATGACAGATGCCACTATACAAGATATCTATTAATACATCGTTCGCACCCAGCTCCCTTCTTTCAAATTCCCAGTATTCAAGTGGAGAACTACTGTCTTTTGCCGCATAACCTTTCGATTTAATCATATCATCTTTTTTTATAGACCACATTTGGATACGAAAATGACTTCGATCCTCATTTTAACTTGCGTAAAGTTAATAGGTATTGCTGATGAATGAAGAAGTCGAATCGGAATATTGACATTCGACAAACAAAAAAGTAAGTTTCAACATATAGATTAAGCATAGGACAGTGTATATTTGAATACATATAAATCATTTCAATGAAAAGAATCAATTTGACGCTGGCTATTCTTTGCTTTACAGCGATGGCTTTTGCCCAAAAAATCAATTATAGAGTGAATTCCCAATCCTCGAAAGTCAAATGGAGCGCCAAAAAGGTCGTAGGTGGACATGTAGGAATTATAAATCTACAAGATGGTAGTGTACAAACCGATAAAGGAAAAATCATAGCCGGTAGCTTTACAATAGATATGAATTCCATGGCATGTACTGATGCTCCCAAATTGACAGGACATTTAAAAAATGAAGACTTTTTTAATGTCCCGAGCTATCCCACCGCGAAATTTGTCATCAGTAAAGTTGACAATAGTAAAGCAAATCCAATCATAACAGGGAATCTTACGATCAAGGATAAAACAAAATCAATATCATTTCCTGCGAAAGTCACCACGACGGCAGATGGTCTAGCTGCAGAAGCAGTAGGCGTAAAAGTAAATCGTTTGGATTTTGATATACAGTACCGTTCTGCGAGTTTCTTCTCCGATTTAGGCAACCGCGCCATAGACGACGAGTTCACATTGGATATACAGATTAAAGGAACAAAATAGCTCATGCAGGAGAGCGACTCAATAAACAGCTGCTAATAAGACTCTTTTCGGTCTCCAAGGGCACTAAAATTTGATCGCTAATATTTTTCAACTGTATGGAACATGAATTCTATTAAATTAGATTTGTTTCAAATTACACATAACATACTCGAAAATTAACGAAAGTGAAGTTTTAGATTTATCTTTAAAATTCCTAATGATAAATTATACAAAGTATTTATGGAGAAAATAAAAACTTTTCAACAGCACGAGCTTAATAGAATTAGAAAAAATTGGAGTAATAGTGGCCTTGCATTTGAGAAGTTAGGAAGATCTTCTAATATATCGGATTACTCCGACAGAGAGATCAATGAGATGTTGTTAGGGATATATAAAGATAGTAAACATCTGATGGTTGATGAAGGGTATTTTATTGATGTTTCAAAGGTACAGAAAGCCAGCTGCACTTTAGTGGATGTCTCCTACGCTAGACGCATTAAACCAGACCCAAAAAGTGCCCTCAAACTTCATGACATCCGTAATTTTTATATTGAAGATTATTTTGTCGAAACAACAGAAATATTTTCTGATAAACATAAACACAAGATAACCGGCTATTTGAAAAAAATCGGTGGTATCAGTTTAGGGAAAGGTCAATACAATAAATTGTACTCTATTCCGAATGATTTTAAAACTTTTTTCGGTAACGCTCCAGCAGATTTATTCTACCCCATACAACGATATATAAATGGTCTATTCTTTGACGACGATTATAGAATTTCAGATTTTGAGGTCATCAGTAGTATTTCCATTAGTAAGATATGAGCCAATTAGAACACATATCTTATTCTTTTTTTTTGACCATCTCTTGCGTTTAATCGCTTTTTCTCAAGGTAACAACAGTGATTTCAGGCCATACCCCTATTCGCCCTCTTAAGCCGTGAAACCCAAATCCACGATTAACATAAAGATATTTTCCGTGCTTTTGATACAGCCCCGCCCATTCTTTGTAAAAATATTGAATTGGGCTCCATTTAAATCCAAATAATTCGATCCCAAACTGCATACCATGTGTATGCCCAGCGAGGGTCAAATGCACATGCTGATCGTGACCCAAGGTAACATGATCCCAATGGGAAGGATCATGAGACATCAAAATTTTGAAAGCATCCTTGTTCAAACCAATGGTAGCCTTAGCAAGATCGCCATACTGATGGAAACCACCCTTACCCCAATTTTCAACACCAATTATAGAAATACGATCTCCTTGCTTTTCAATTGCTATTGATTCATTTAGTAATAATTTAAATCCCATTTCATGGTGAATTTCCTTAAGCCTATTTAGGTTTGAGATTTTTGATTCGACACTATCCCATTGCACATAATCCCCATAATCGTGATTTCCAAGAACCGAGAACTTGCCGAAAGGCGCTTGCAATCGATTAAACTCTGAAACCCATGGCTCCATTTCAGAAGCCCTATTATTGACCAAATCGCCAGTAAATAATATAAGATCACTGTTCTGAGCATTTGCTAACTCAATCCCTTTACGCACTCTTCTCCTATCGGATAAACTCCCGGAATGGATATCCGATAGCTGGGTAATTTTAAAGCCGTTAAATGCCACGGGGAGATCTGGAAAACTCAAAATTTCTTCTCGAACTCTGTAAAAATAACGACCTCTCGTTAGCCCAAAAAAAATAATGAGTACCATAATCGCCGCAAAGAGTAGGACAATCTCGCTCAAAAGAATACTGCGCGGCGGAAAAGAGCGGAAAATACGTGTAAGATCTTCGAGCAGTAAAAATGGAATAGCGATCAATTTAGGTATAAAAACAATCAAGAATGCCGTAATCAAACTTGTTGCAGACCGCTGGATCTCATGACGTGCCTTTCGCAAGAAAAATATAAGCGAAAACGCCCAGAAGCAACAGTAAATCCAAACACCAATATATGCTCTGAAAAACTGAACTTTTAGCAACGGTAATGAAAGCCTGAAAAAAATAGAAATCCCCTACAATGAATAGGAATAAAATGAATAGAAGTCTTTTTGCCATATTGAACGAAATACATATGTCAAACCGCTAATGATATGCCAAAAGATATAAGGTTGCACCGCTAGCAACTTACTTTCGAAATACTGATGTGCTCGTGACAATTGATTCTATTTCGGCCCTATTTGATAGCGAAATTTCCTCCAATTTATTCAAAAAATGACATAATGTCCTTAATTTATTTTCAAATTGATAATCATTTCAATATGCCAACCTTTTGCATACATGCCCTCATTTTACGATAAGTCCGCTCAATATCGTCATCTAAACCAATAGAGAATCTGATCAATCCATCGGAAATCCCCATCGCTAAACGTTCCTCCTCAGGGATTTCAGATGACGTCGAACTGCCCGAGCAAGAAAATAATGTCTTGTAAAAGCCTAAACTTACAGCAAGATATCCTAAATTCTCAGCCTGCATCAACTCCATCAGCTCATTAGCTCTTTCCGTCGTTTCCACGTCCACTGTCATTAAACCGCCAAATCCATACGCTTCATGCATTATGCTCTTCATTAACTCGTGGTTGGGGTGAGATATCAGTCCTGGGTAAGAAACCTTTAAACCATCTTGCTCAAACCGCTCGGCTAAATAAAGCGCGTTACAGCTATGTTGTTTCATCCGTATATGAAGTGTGCGTAAATTCTTCAGTATACTCGCCGAGCGTAAGCTGTCCATTGTTGGTCCCAGCAACATGCAAGCTCCGCTATTCACGTTTTTGGTTTCGTCGATAAATTCCTGACTTGCACAATACACACCACCAACGCTATCGCTGCTACCGTTGATAAACTTTGTTAAGCTATGAATGACAATATCAGCACCCAACCGTATCGGTGAAATTGACAAAGGAGAAAAGGTGTTGTCAACAATCAATTTTAGCTTATACTTTTTACAGAGAGTCGATAACCTCCTCAGATCCGCCACACGCAACAACGGATTGCTCACACTTTCACAGTACAAAATTTTTGTATTGGGTCTTATCGAATTTTCTAATGCTTCGAAATCATCAATATCCAAAAATGTCGTCTCAATTTGGAAAGGTGGGAGAAAATTTTTGAGGAAAGCATACGTTCCCCCATAGATTGTCCTACTTGAAATAATATGGTCGCCACTTTTACAGAGCTGTAGGAGAACCGTAGTTATGGCGCCCATCCCAGAAGATGTTACATTAGCTGCAGCGGTATTTTCCATTTTTGCCAATGCCTGCGCTAAGTATACATTCATTGGAGATGAATGTCTCGAATAAAGATAACATCCTTCCCCATTTCCTTCGAACGTATCAAACATCGTTTTAGCCGAAAGAAATGTATAAGTAGAACTGTCCGATATCGACGGATTCACACCTCCAAACTCACCAAAATATTGCAAATCTTGAATTTCATTTGCTGCGTTAAAATCTTCCATGTTTTTATCCTTAAAATTGAGAAATTTTAAATTAGATTACAATAGATTATAGCTATATTAGAGTATAAATCTATTATATAAAGAATAATTAGTGAAAAAATCTATTTGATTTAAAAAAAAGAATCATTAAACCAAAAATAAATCTATGCATTTCGACGAAATTGACCGAAAACTACTGCTCTTCCTACAGCAAGACGCTAAACAAACAACCAAAGAGCTATCCCAAAAACTTAACTTATCAGCAACAGCAGTCTACGAACGTGTACGTAAACTCGAAAATACGGGAATTATTAAAGGATATGTTGCAGTACTTGATAAACACAAAATAGCGAAAGATTTCTTGGTTTTATGCCACGTTAAATTAGTGCAACATAAAAAAGAATTTATCCTACATTTTGAAAAAGAAGTGATGAACCTCCAGGAAGTGACAGAATGCTTTCATGTGAGTGGGGATTTCGACTATATATTAAAAATATGTGTACAGGACATGGCAGACTATCGCAATTTTATGTTAACGAAATTGACGAGTCTAAAACATATCGCAAGCACGCATAGCTCATTTATGATCGCCGAAGTCAAGAATACCATAGCTATCATGCTGTAGAAACTTAAACTAAAACTCCATTTTTTGAAGCAATAGGTTCTGGAATATCTTCGTCTCCCATGATCTGCAACATATCAATCTCAATGGTTCTACAGATCGATAGCATCGGGATATCAAACATCAGTCCTCCAAAAGGATTTTCCGTGTAATCACCCACCAGTTCCATCACAATATAAATCCATCCTATGACCACACAAAAAGGAATACTCGTCCATATACCCCAATCTCCCAATTTCGCAAATTCATTCACTAAACCTAATGGAAGCAGAATGATAAGAATAACATTGAACACAAATGCCGTACTCGCAAACTGCCGTGGCGAAGGAAATTTTTTAATTCTCTCTGCCTGCCCCTGATAATCATAAAATTGATTTAAACAGTTCTGTAATTGAGTTTGATTGAAATCAGAGATGACCTTATCATTTTTCAAGGCATTTACCTCCCTAGCTTGTTGGGAAATCAGATAAGTCGCAAAGTTCTTGTATTCACGCTGTGCATTATATTCCGCTGTAGAAAGATATTTATTTAAAAAGATCGATGTCCTACTGTAATCAGGAAAGCCAGCCTTTATAAGTCTGTTTCTTTTCACATTCATAGAACCAATATATTTTTTCAAACTAATGTGCTCCCATTCCGTTGGGACCAACAATTGCTCCCTTAACGTATACAGCCAGGCAATATGACGGTAAGCGATCCTTTTTCTCCGTTCTACTAGATCGATAGAATCACCATTTTCGGTGTTAAACGCATATAACATGGCTGTGAATGACCGGCTAGAATTAACAATTGCACCCCAAATTTTTCGGGCTTCCCAAAGTCGATCATAGGCCTGATTGTTTTTAAAACCAACGTAAAAAGCTTCGGCCGTCCCGATCAATGCTAAAGGAACCCATGGAATTATCATCCATTGCCAGTTAAAAAAATAATAGATAACCGCCACAAGCGAACACCAAAGCGTGAGCCATATCAAATGTGCCCCAGCTAAATTGAATATTTGCCTATAGTTGAAATATTTGGTAGTGATCATAAAGAATGGATATCTTACATTATTAATAAACGCTGTGAAAGTACATTTAATTTATAACTGTTCAATACACCAATTTGTTTTCGAGGCAATTATTTCTAAACCTTTGCCCTGTTATCAAAACTAAAGGTTTAGATTTCAAAATAGCTTATCACTAAATTTACTCCTTTCATCCCCAAAAAACCAACATATATCCCAAAAAATTGAATAAAAACATCGTCGAATATAGCTTTGGGTAATTATTCGAAACTTATGAACAAATTAATAGTAGTCACTCTGATCATATTTTTTACTAACAGTTTGCTATTCGCTCAAAGCACAGTCATCGGAAAGGTTTCCGATCAATCTGGAAGTCCAGTCCCCTACGCCACCGTTTCTTTTCAGCCATTACATGCGATGAAAGATACATCAATAGTGAAAATAACTGATGAGTACGGGAACTTTCAGTTGCTCATCTACGAAAAAGGAACTTACCTCGCTTCAGTTCTTATTGAAAAAGTATTGAAAACGCAGCAAAAAATCGATATCAAAGAATCGAATGAAACCATGGCATTGGTCGTTCCCAAATCACGCTTAACTGACCTCGTTTTGGATGAAGTGACGGTAAATAATCGCAGACCGATCATACAGCGAAAAATCGACCGTCTCATCATGCATGTTGGACAAACAGCCAATGCTGTTGGAAAGTCAGCCTTAGATTTACTTCAAATAGCACCAGGAGTGTTTGTCAATAACGGCCAAATTTCAATTAACGGGATAATGGGCACACGCATTCTGGTAGACGGAAAAAGTATTAATCTCGCAGGAAGTGATCTTAAGAATTACCTTCAGTCATTACGTTCCAGTGAGATCCAAAGCATTGAAATTATGGCGCATCCCTCAGCGGAATTTGATGCAGAAGGCAGTGGGGGCATAATTAATATTATTTTTAAGAAAAATGATAAGCAAGGAATCAATGGTTATATCGGCAATGACTATGGAATA
Organism: Sphingobacterium zeae; assembly: GCF_030818895.1. Classification (NCBI taxonomy): domain Bacteria; kingdom Pseudomonadati; phylum Bacteroidota; class Sphingobacteriia; order Sphingobacteriales; family Sphingobacteriaceae; genus Sphingobacterium; species Sphingobacterium zeae. Next base: position 2,988,856 of record NZ_JAUTBA010000001.1, on the reverse strand, counting down.
GGCCTCGGAAAATATGCCGCATACAATCCTTACACCGCTTTAAATTATCGAAAGGGCAAAATTGGTTTAACGGCAAGCTATGCCTACACTCACGCTAAATCCTATGAAGAACTAAAACAACAGAGAAATTTTCCCAATAATGGTTTATATAGTCAAACAACAGACAATACACAAACAAACAGCAATAGCCGGATAAGAACAGCCGTGACATACGATCGTTCAAAGAAGGAATCTTTCGGATTAGCCTACACGAGCCAATACAGTAATTTTACTGGTCCCTCCGTTGCCCATGCGACCGTGAACTACCAAGATCCAGCTAAAAATATCATTTCGGCGGGCAGCTTTCCTTCCGAATCGAAATCCAATTATCAAAACCTTGGATTAAATTATGCAAGGGAAACAGACAGTTTGCACTCTAAAGTTACTATAATCGCCGATTACACGCATAATAAACGAACTGGAAATAGTATCAGCAGCACCACGGATTGGAATACAACGGGTAGCGTAATGAGCGATACGTTGTTCAGATTGGATTATCCAAGTACAGCAAAAATATTTACGGGCGAAGCAAAATACAACTGGATCGTAAAAAAGGGAAACAATTTGTCTATTGGTTTAAAGTCTACAGCGACAGATATCATAAACACCAATAATTATCAGGTCTTCGATCAACATTGGACACCAAGTCCAGCGCTGGATTTCGAATTCGCTTATAAAGAAAGAATTTATGCGACATATGCAAATTACGCAGGAAAATGGGCAAAAATTGATTATCAATTCGGGCTTAGAGGAGAGAAATCCATCGTTCAGGGGCGACTTTGGGGAGCACAGCAGGCAGATCTTTCACAACATTATTTCAATTGGTTTCCAAGCATCTTTTTAAAGAAAGATCTAAATATGGAAGGAAGCAATTACCTTACTTTTTCCTACAATAGAAGAATTAGACGTCCTTCATACTTCGATTTAAATCCATATAAATATTATATCGATAATTATTCCGTGCAGACAGGAAATCCCTATTTGATACCCCAATTTACAAATTCAATAGAAATTGGGGGGCTGTGGAAGGAAAAATACTATAGCGCATTAAATTATTCACAGACAAAAAACGCCATATCACAAATCATACGCAACCAGGCACAAGAAGAGCTGTTGACCGTCATTAAAGACAACGTTGGTACCCAAAAGGTATGGACCGCTACCATCAGCGTGCCTGTAAACTTCTTTTCCTTCTGGTCAAGCACGAATACCGTTCTGTTCACAAATACCCGTTCCGCTTCTCCAAACTTTAATATAAAAAAAGCCTCTTTCCTTGTACAGACGGAACAGGAAATAACCTGTGGTAAAGGCTATAGTATGAATATAAATGCATTCTATACACCTCAAATGTTAATCGGAAATATTGTAACTAAGGCCATAGGGTCGGTCGATTTAGGAATCCAGAAAAAATTCATTAAAGATAAATTAGTAGCTAAGGCGAGCATCAGTGATATATTTTATACGAATAACTATACGGCAACAAGTTATTTCGACGACACTAAAATTTGGATAAGTCATCAAGAACAATCACGCGTTTGCTCCATCTCCTTAATATATAATTTCAAAAAGGGCACGGCGTTTAAGGCGAAAAAAATGGAATCTAGTAATATGGAGGAAAACGGAAGACTATAAATGTTAACAATTTTTATCTTTGCAGCGCAACGGTCTGCTAAATTAAAATAAATAATGGTCTATGAAAAAGTATAAGCTTGCCAAATTTATCGCCAAGGTAGATCCATTCGTCACAACAAAGGACGTTAAAACATTGTATACACCTAGTGTGCGCATCATACTGCATTTTGGTATGTGGTCGATATTTACGGTACTTCTATTCTGCAACTACTACTATGTGTTGAGAATCCCGACGAACCAATCCTTGTTTTTATCGCTCCGCGTTTTAGCTTCATCACTTGTGGTATTCTATCTCTTTTTCTATTGCATCATACCCTATGCGCGAAATTCAAACTTATGGATATTACCGTTTATAGCATCACCTGTATGTATTTTTATTTGGTTATTTATCAATAATCTTTTTTATGTACTAGCCTACAGATATGATTATGACCTATCAAATCTATACCCATTAATGGGCAAAGAGAAAAACTTTATTCCAAATCTGTGGTCTGTTTTAAGTATCAAGGTGATTGCATTGAATGCATTATCTGCCATCTATTCGATGTCTCCTTTTTTTTTCACCAAAATATTAATTGATATGAGGAGATTAAACAAAGACAGGATGCGAATTCAAGAGCAGAAGTTAAAACTGTCACTAGAAAACATCCAAGTAGAAAAAGACTTTCTAAAGGCTCAACTTAATCCACATTTTCTATTCAATACGCTAAATAATCTCTATCGTTTGACCATGAAAAAAGATCCAACAGCGCCAGAGGTTGTTTTAAATTTATCCGAAATAATGGGATATACGTTATATGACTCGGATACAGAATATGTCTCCTTAGGGAAAGAGCTCGATTTTATTGAGAATTACTTTTCTTTGGAAAAAATGCGACATCCAAAAACCTATAAAATTGAATTGAAAATCGAAGGCCGAGAGCATGCTGCTTACCTCACAATTGCACCGTTATTGACATTTAATCTAATCGAAAACGCTTTTAAATACGGACTTAAAAATGAAGAGGACTCATTTGTCCAACTTTTTATTAGCATTTCCCAAGATCAATTTATTTTTGAAATTAAAAATGACTATGATAATTTAGATAGCACAAAAATAGCTCCGTCTAAAGGTATCGGTATTAAAAATTTAAGAAAACGTCTCCATCTCATTTATCCGACAAAGAGCGATCTCCAAATAACAGATACTGGCGGAGAATTTAAAGTTGTATTAAATATCACATTACAGCATGATTGAAAAGTATAGCTGCATCGTCATCGACGACGAGCCTTTAGGAATTGAACTCATTACAGATTTCGTCAATCAAATACCCTTTCTGGAACTGAGAAAAACATTCGGAAAGCCAATCGAGGCCATGACCTTCTTGCAAGATAATCCCATTGATTTGGTGTTTAGTGATATTGAAATGCCCAAGTTGACCGGCTTAGACCTATTGGAAAGTCTAGCGCAGCAACCCATCTTTATTTTTATCACAGCACACCGGCATTTTGCCATTGACGGATTTGAAAAAGGCGCCGCGGATTACCTCATTAAACCCGTTCGTTTCGATCGGTTTTTAAAAGCTGTAAATAGAGCAAAGGAACAACTTGATACGCTTAAAAAGCTAAAAAACAATCCTATAAAAACAGAACGCATTTTCATAAAAAGTGAAAGCAAGTTTATCAGATTAATGCTGAAGGATATTGTTTATATCGAGGCTCAGGGCAATTACTTGACCATGGTCACGCTTAACGGTACGAACCAGACATTATCTACCTTGAAAGCCATGGAAGAAATTTTACACAACTCCAGTTTCTTTCGAATTCACAGAGCATTTATCGTCAATACGGATTATATTCAGTCGTTAAATGGAAATATCGTTCAGCTTTCGAATGGAAAAATTATTCCTATCGCCAGCAATAAGAAAGACCAACTATATTCACTTTTGGGGTTACATTAAAATAATAGAATACAATCTCCTTAGCGATCTGAATGCCCATAGGTGAACGTTTAGTGGATGTTAAAAAAAAAGATATAGTATACTATTGTGTATTTTTATCCTTTTGATTATTTTAATTACATTGGAATACAAAACTTCAAATACACAACAAGATGATGATAAAAATAAAAGGCTTCGCATTAAACATAATTCTTCTACTGCTTGCGACAACTGCTTTTGCCCAAAACAAAGTGGATCTAAGGGCAATGTTAAATAAAAATCGAGAATTTATATTTCCGCAGACAGTGGATAAGATTGCGGCGGCGTTGCATGTCAAAACGGACTTTTATGAAGACGCCAATGCGGAAAAATATGCAAAATGGATCACGGAATCTGGTTTAGAACTGTATAGCAATTACGGCGATGACAAAACTGTTAATGAACTTTTTTTTGATATTCCTGAAGATAAGTTTTTGGTTGTCGAGGGGCTACCTTTCGATCTAGCAATGAATAAAACAACCCTAAAGGACGCGCTCTCAAAATTCAGTCGTCACGAAGTCAAACAGAAGAAGCTTGATGATGGAAGCGCTTACCCTGGTGGTACTAGCCTGACCATGAAAACGGGAGCGCATTTTACCACGCTAATCTTTGATAATAAAAATCTTTTGAAATTTATGAGTTTAACCACTTCCCTAATTGATCCCGCAGTCAATTAGGGCAACGCCATCGATAAAATTTTAACATATTAAAGATTACCTTTTTTTAGCTCATTTACCGCAAAATCTACCGCCCTTGCGGTAAATGCCATATACGTTAGTGATGGATTCACACACGATGAAGAAGTCATAAATGCCCCATCTGTCACAAAAACATTTTTTGCGTCCCATACTTGATTAAATTTGTTCACCACCGATGTTTTTGGATCGTTGCCCATTCGTGCTGTGCCCATTTCGTGAATTCCCTGCCCCATACTGAACCCATTATCGTAGGTCTTTACATCTTTGACACCAATTGATGTTAACATTTCCACCATTTCATTACTGGCATCACGTCTTATCTTCCGCTCGTTCTCCTTGATCGCTGCATCTATTGCTAATACAGGAAGTCCCCATTTATCGCGAATAGACGAATCCAATACCACGCTATTATCGTGGTATGGCAGTATTTCCCCGAAAGCAGTGAATCCAATTTTCCAGCCGCCGGGCTCAGTAATAGCATCTTTCCAGGCCCCGCCCACGCTCATATTGTCGACCTCTCCTGTCCATTGTGGCCGTGAAGCACCGCCCTGATAGCCAAAACCACGGACATAATCTCGCTTCTTATTATCTCCGGGAACATTAACGAATCGCGGAACATATAATCCATTAGCCCTTCGTCCAAAAATATATTTATCTTCAAATCCCTCTACAGTTCCGCCGGCACCACTATTTAACATGTGATCCATTAAATTATGCCCCAGCTCCCCGCTGCTACTACCGAGACCATTTTCCCATATATCAGTAGCGGAATTCATTAATAACCAGGTGGAATTTAACGTCGACGCACAAACAAAAACAATTTTGGCAAAATATTCATACGTCTGATTCGTTTCTGCATCAACTATTTCAACTCCTTTAGCTCGCTGCGTATCAGGATCATAGATAATATTCTTTACAATGGAAAACGGACGTAACGTCAACTTTCCTGTCTTCATCGCAGCAGGTAATGTGGCAGATTGTGTGCTAAAGTAAGCGCCAAAATTACAGCCCAGCCAGCATTTATTTTGGTATTGGCAATTGATGCGGTTATGATGCGGAACTGTTATATTGGCAACCCGGCCAATGATAAAATGCCGCTTGCCCTGGTAACGCAATTTTAGTCGTGCAGCAAGATCCTTTTCTACAACATTCATTTCCATCGGCGGCATAAAGTCACCGTCTGGCAACACCGCTAATCCGTCTTTATTACCAGAGATTCCGGCAAACTTTTCAACGTAACTGTACCAGGGCGCTATCTCCCGATAACGTACAGGCCAATCTATACCGTAACCATCTTTGCTATTAGCCTCAAAATCAATATCTGACAAACGATAACTCTGCCGCCCCCACATAAGCGAACGCCCACCAACGTGATAACCTCTGAACCAATTAAAGGGTTTTATTTCCTTATATGGACTTTCAGTTTCGTTAGTCCAGAAATCAATATTTCCTTCGTTTATCCATTGATTTTTAATTCCAAATGGTAAATAGTGTTGCGCAATATCCAACGGTACACGTCCACCATGCGGAAAATCCCATGGATCTTTGTTGGGGGATGGATAATCTTTAATATGTTCAATATTGCGTCCTCTTTCTAACATAATGGTTTTAAGTCCCCGCTCTGTTAGTTCCTTCGCTGCCCAGCCACCAGTGATTCCAGACCCGACGACAATAGCATCATATACATTGTTAGTCATGTAGTTGTAGTTGGTTTAATTGGTTATTAATTGTTGCAAAACTCCCTTATGAAAATAAGTTATTTTCCAACATAAAACATGGCAAAGTTTGTCCATAAACTTACCCTGCACCTAGGGCTTATCCACCTCTACACCGAAGTAGAATACATCCCCTAAACAAGTTTAAGCTTTTTTTTTGATTTAATTGCAACCGGTTGCAAATTTTTGTAATATTGTATAAGGCAAGTTCGTAACTTGAATAACCAGATTATAACAGTATAAACCAGAGACCAAATCATTGCTTCAGACTAATCGGAATATAAATCTTTTCAGTCTGAAATATGGTCTTTTTAAAACGTAATAAATATGACAACAATTAAAGGTCCTGCCATCTTTCTCGCACAATTTATCGGCGATGAACCTCCGTTTAATTCCTTAGAAAATATCTGCCAATGGGCCTCAGCGCTCGGCTATAAAGGCATTCAGTTGCCAACTTTAGATTCCCGTTTTATTGATCTAGAAAAAGCGGCATGCGACAAAAGCTATGCACTCGGCTTAAAAGCTAAAGTACAGTCCTATGGATTGGAAATCACCGAGCTCTCAACCCATCTCCAAGGACAACTAATTGCTGTAAACCCAAGTTTTGATGATCTATTTGACGCCTTCGCACCACAGTACGTACATAAAGATCCCGCAGCACGGCAACAGTGGGCCATACAACAATTAAAATATGCCGTACAGGCCTCGCACAATCTTGGACTGAAAGCATTAGCAACCTTTAGTGGCGCATTATTGTGGCCATTTATATACCCTTGGCCACAACGGCCAGCCAACTTGATTGAAACAGGATTTGCGGAACTTGCTAAACTATGGTTACCCATACTCGATGAATGCGAGCAATATGATGTTGATCTCTGTTATGAATTACATCCGGGCGAGGACCTCCACGATGGTGCTACTTTCGACCTGTTTCTCGAAAATGTCAATAATCACAAACGGGCAAACATCCTTTATGATCCCTCCCATTTTGTCCTTCAATGCCTCGATTACCTCGAATTTATTGACATTTATCACGAGCGAATTAAGATGTTTCATGTTAAAGATGCTGAATTTACACCTTCCGGCCGTCAGGGTGTTTATGGTGGCTACCAAAACTGGCAAGCTAGAGCTGGTCGATTTAGATCAATTGGCGATGGACAAGTGGACTTTAAAGCCATCTTTACCAAACTTACACAGTATGATTTTAAAGGTTGGGCGGTACTCGAATGGGAGTGTGCATTTAAAAATGCTGAAGATGGTGCTCGGGAAGGTGCCCTGCATATTAAAGACTATATCATACGGGTTACCGATAAGGCATTCGATAATTTCGCTGCAGTAGAAACCAACGATAACCTCAATCGCAAACTATTGGGTTTGTAAAACAGAAGATCTCATCATTATAAAATTAACTTTATGAGCACTAAAAAACTTAAAATGGGTATGATAGGCGGAGGAAAGAATGCTTTTATAGGTGCTGTTCACCGTATGGCTGCCGGAATCGACGGCCATATTGAATTATGTTGCGGAGCACTAAGCGCTGACCCTATTGTTGCCAAAGAATCTGGATTACTTTTAGGACTTCCAAAAGACAGAAGTTATGGGAGTTATCAGGAAATGATCTTAGAAGAAAGTAAGCGCCCGGCGCAAGAACGTATGGACTTCGTCAGCATCGTCACCCCTAATTTTGCTCATTTCGAACCGGCGATGATGGCTTTAGACCATGGCTTTCATGTCGTCCTTGAAAAACCCATGACTCTCACACTTGAACAAGCGCGTTTACTTCAAGAGAAAGTAGAAGAAACCGGATTAACCCTTTGTGTGACATATACATACTCTGCTTATCCTATGGTGAAACAGGCCCGTCAACTGGTGAAAGAAGGTCGACTAGGTCCAATCAGAAAGATTATGGTCGAATACCCACAAGGTTGGCTCAGTAAACTTATCGAAAACGGTCTCTCGCTAGCATTCTGGCGCACCGATCCAGAAAAAAGCGGGAAAAGCGGATGTATGGGTGATATCGGAACCCACGCGGCACATTTAGCAGAATATATCTCAGGCCTGAAAATAACTAAAATGTGTGCCGACTTACAAACTTTCGTCGACGGGAGAAAACTGGAAGACGACGGCAATATTTTACTGCGATTTGAAAACGGTGCAACGGGAGTGCTATCTGCCTCGCAGGTCGCTGCCGGAGAGGAAAATGCCTTAAAAATTAGAGTATATGGTGAAGAAGGCGGTTTAGAATGGAACCAACAAGATGCCAATACACTAATCGTCAAACCTGTCGATCAGCCGACACAGCTCTTTAGAGCCGGACAACCATACCTTTCGCCACTCGCACAACATAATGTACGCTTACCAGCTGGCCACCCAGAAGGATACATTGAAGCATTTGCCAATATCTATAGAAATTTTGCAACTACACTTTTAGCGTCCATGCAAGGTAAAGTTCCTACAGAAGAAGAGACTGACTTCCCGACCGTAACTGATAGTGTCCGGGGCATGAAGTTTTTGGAGACTGTACTTGCTTCGGCAGCGTCCGAACAAAAATGGACTGACTTCCTAAGGTAATAAAGTAAAAAACCAATGTGGTTTCTCCGCCGGCAGGAGACACCACATTGGTTGCTATTTTTCGCGAATTCGCATTTTTACCACAGCAGATATAAATAGTTTTCAGCATTTGAATAAAGTTTCTTGCATATACGCTTCGTCCGATTTTGCTTGGTCTATATAGAAGGTCTTCAATTCAATAGCTATCATTTTTTGGGATAATTTGGAGCTTCCTCTATCACTATAGTTTGTTCTTCTTGTGTTAGTGGAGCTGGAGGAATTTCATCAACATCTCTTTCAATTTCCTGAATTTCCACATGAACAGCGTATGGTGAAGGCTCTATTGGAATTCCCATTACAGTCGCGTATTCTCTGGTATAAATTGCGCCAAAGTATAGGATAGCGGCTGTATAATAAACCCATAACAAGATCAATACAAACGAGCCCGCTGCACCATAAGTATCTTGTGTAGCCGAATGTTCCAAATAGACCCCAATTAAGTACCTGCCTAACACAAATAAAATGGAAGTAAATAAAGCGCCTGCACGGACCGTTCGCCAATGAATATTGACATCTGGCAGTATCTTAAATATCACACTGAACAAAAGAAAAATAGTTCCAAAGGATAAACCAAAGTTGATTCCGTTTACTAACATCACTGTCATATCTGGAAAATATCGCTGCAGCTGGTCCATCAAGGTCAAAATCACCCCATTAATAATAAGTGTAACAACCAGCAAGAATCCCAATCCTATAACTAATGATGAAGACAAAAGTCTATCCTGAACTAACTTTAGCCATCCTTTCTTTGGCTTCGCACGTACGTGCCAAATCTTGTTGATGGAATTTTGGATATCCCCAAAAACTGTTGTTGCGGCTAAAACTAAAGTAACACTACTCACCAGCAATGCCAGATTTGACTTTCCTGACAATTGTAAATTCTGAATAACCTCCTGAATCTGCTTGGCAGCACTATTCCCCACAAAACCTCGTAACTCCATAAATACCCTCCCCTCAATGGCATCCTCTCCATAAAAAATTCCAGCCAAAGCAATGATTAGAACGAATATTGGACCGATCGAGAAAACAGTATAATAAGATAGAGACGCACTGTACTTCATTGAATCCTCATTGAGAAATCCCGCAACAGTACTTTTCAAAATTCGCCAATAGGTTTTTATTTTACTGCTACTCTTAGTTCTAATATCCATATTTTTACATTTTATCTCAACAACAAACCATTAAGTAGTGGAGAAAGTTTGTCTTTTATATGTTTTAATGCGAATAGTCCTTTAGAGTGCCTTCCAGAACCATTCGATCCCGGTTTACGACCTTTAGACTAAGAATGATATCTGAAGCAATGGCTTTCAGTGCTAAAATGGGCGTAATCTTAAATTCATTTGGCCAGTCAGCCAAATGAATCGCAACATGAGATAATTCATCAGTATGCTTATAACTCGCACTTAATCTATATACGTCCCTTGATGTCGACAACATACTGAATCCCCTATCTTGTTTTTTAAACCATTGGTAGAACAGCTTATTTGGCAGAAACTTGTTGAGGTTACTATCTCCCCGCATGGTAACCCTCACCTCTGGAACGTGTGTATTGTACAGCGTTTTCTCTTCGACCGTTTCGAAATTCTCATCAACCGCATAATTGATGATAGTATCAGTCTGAGTTACCTTATTTTTTAATATTTCAATATCAATATAATTACCGTCCAAATGTGTGATGAGAGAATCTGTCATCATCGGAAATTCTTCGAACGCTTGTTTTAGTTTATTTTTCAGTTGATTGGTAGGAATGTTGACCCAAGATGTTGCAATATATTTTGTCGATTCAAGTTCCCTGACAAGGAACTCTTTCGGAAAGTTCCAATTCTTTGAGGTAAAATCACCATAAATATCAACTTGATCACCCTTCAATGTCAGTTCAATATAATTGTTAGTTGATAAATCACTGTAGCGCACCGATTGACCGGTAAGTGTGCTCGGATCGGCGATAAATTGTTTAATAGTTACCATATCGCCTTTTGATTGAATAAGCTGAAGCATCTCTTCCTTCTTCTTATCAAGATCAAAACCCACACCAATCAATAATTCATTTCCTCTACACACAAATGCCATTTTATTCGTCGGATCATACGCATAGCTTATCCCAGACGCCCCGCCCTTTTCAATAGGATCAACATGTATGACTTCCTTTAGAAAATATAAAAATTGCTGTTTATCCTTTAGCTGAAAAAAAGCATAAAAATTTTTTGGTTGTTCCTCCAATGCAAAAAGAAAAATATTCGCTTTGATGTCAATACCATTATCTTGAAGTTTACTGAGCCTTTTATCGAAATTCAGATGCTCTTTTTGCGATAGCTGCCATTTATTAAAAAACTGATTCAATAAAATATCATCCAATGATACCGTTAATAATGCTTTACTGTCTTTATGCACCAATGATTTGTATGACTCATGCTGCCTGAGTATATAAATTCCCCATACGGTAATCATCAAAAGTATAACAATCCCTATCGTCCAAACTATTGTCTTTTTTATCATATCGATTCAGTCTATAAAGAAATTTAAAATAACAGGATCAAAAATATCAACCAAATAGCGCCTTTTTCACCCCTGAAATCAGGGAATTGGTCATTCCATGTATGATTCTCGAATTAAACCATATTCAAGGGCAGATTTGACAGCGGCAGTAACACTCTTCGTTTGAAACTTCTCCATTAGATTTTTACGATGACTTTCGACCGTGTGCGAACTAATAAAGAGAGCGTCAGCAATTTGATGAGTTGTCATACCTTTCGCTACGAAACTGAGCACTTCTTTTTCACGACGTGTCAATTTTGGCACCTGCTTCAGCCCTATTTCCGACTTCTTGTTCAAAATAGTACGGGTTTTCTCACAGATATAGCGCTTTCCAGCAATAACATCTGAAATAGCAGTCAGTATTTCATCGCCATTTGCATTTTTCTGTAAATAGGCATCGGCACCCTCTTTTAAAATACTATTGATGACAGCAAATTCATTGTGTACACTAAATGCGATTATTTTCAGGTCATTATTATTCTCTTTCAGTCCTTTAACTAAATCTATCCCGTTGGCGTCGGGTAGATTAATATCGAGGAGCAGGACCATTGGCATGTCTACCGCGATAGACTTAGACAGCTCTGTCGCACTAGAATACATCCCGACAACGTCAAAATCTTCATGCGCGTTAATAATATTTTTCAATCCTTCAAGCAACAAAGGGTGATCGTCTGTAATCGCTATTTTAATCATTTTTTCTAAAAGTTAAACCATGGGTATTTCCAACTCTATCGTAGTACCCAAGCCGTGATCAGATATGAGCTTCATTTCGCCGTTTAAAAATGAAAGTCTTGAACGCACATTATGCATCCCAGCTGCATGCTGCAAATCGACACTTTTTATATCAAAACCCTTGCCATCATCTTCAATTGTGATATGTAAACGCTTATTATGTGAAGAAAGCTGTATTAAAATATTGGAAGCACTGGCATGCTTCAACGCATTATTTACTAATTCTTGAATAATTCGATACAAAGAAATTTCCTGTTCAGTACTCAACGTTGATTCAAATTGCAGAAATTCGCATTCAACGACACAGGTAACCTGGCTCATACGACTTGCATAGTCTCTTAAAGTCTCCTTCAAACCATATTTCACAATGAGATCAGGCATAAGGTTATGGGCAAGCCGACGAAGTTCATCTACCGCCCCATCCAAGAGATCAATGCTTCGATCTATTCCTTCCTTTACGGATGTCTTTTCTAAAGTAGCTTTATTAAGCTCCGACAAACCTAACTTCGTACTAGATAGTAAACCACCCAAGCCATCATGTAAGTCACGGGCAAGACGCGTCCGCTCCTTCTCTTCCCCGGCAAGCATTGCTGTCAGGCTTTCGATCGCATGTTGCTGATTATTTTTTTCGATTTCTAATTGATGCAGATGCTCCCGCTGTTTCAATGCATTGGAACGCTGCCAATAGGCGTAGAATAACAAAACGATAACAACCAAACAACTAATAAATAAACAAATGTAAATTGAATTCATACGCGACTTAAAAGCAATTTTCTTTTTTGACACGTCAAGTTCTTGTAGACGTTGTGTATTCTCCAGTCGGCTTAAGTGCAAATCTTGCTCCTTTTTATCTCTTTCAAGTTGTAATACTTTGAGCTGTTGGGTGCGATTCAGTTCATTCAATTTCAAATTCTCAACCAGTTGATGCTGTCTGTCATTCAACGCTTTCATCAACTTAATCTGCTGTTCCTTTTTCTCCCCCTCCAAACGAAGACGCATTAACTTTTGATTCTGCAATTCGCGCTCAAACTTCAGTTCCAACTGTTTGGTCTTATCTAGTTTATCCGAGTTGAAAGCCTTTTCAAATACATCTATATAGCTTTTCTGATAGTTGAACGCTTCTTCATATTTTCCTTCTTCAACACTTACTTCAGCCAGTCTGCTAAATAGACTTAATCCCACCTGATAATCGTAATGTGGCTCTCTATTAAGGTTATCCAAAGCTTTTTGCAGGTATTTCTTACCTTCATCACGGCTACCAACTTTGAAAGCTTCATCCGCGAGGATACCATAGGGGGGACTGTGATGGCATATTGTCCAGTTTCAGCAGCGATATCCAAAGCTTGTTTAGCGTAGGCTATTGCTTTTTTAGCACCACTATCCAAATAAAACTCGTGGTATAAATTTGCAAGATTAACGGAAACATAGGCTAGATCTGTCGGATTGATAAGATGTTTATCATTCTTGTTAACCAAGCTATACGCATCAAGATAGTGTTGTTCAGCTTTACGCAGTAGATCAAAATTCCCCCTATTTAACCTATACTCTTCTTCAAACAAATAACCAGCTTGCATGTACGCATCAAATAAGCTATTGACATTCCCACCTGCTTTAGCCGTTTCCAACAATAATGAAGTATACTTTTCTTGAAAAGCATAATTACGCTGATTGGCGTAGATTGCTGTGAGTTCTTTATAAACAGCCAATTTACGAGCGATATTTGCCTCCGTCTGCGGTGCCTTCTCTAAATAAGAAATCGCTTTATGGAATTGAGCAACTGCCTCATCTTCTTTATTCTGTCGCGTCATAATCCACCCATCACAGTAATGTACATATCCCTTTGTTCCGTTTTCATTGACAATCGGGAGCACAGATTTAGCGTGTTCCAAATAAAATCTCGATTTTTCAAAAGCATGATCATTAAAGCTATTCATCGCAGCAATGCAATTTAAATACGCATAATACTGCTTGTCCGGATAGTTTCTAGCCAACTGAATATTGTCATGCAGTAGTTGACCAGCCAGTGCTTTCTCATTATTGAAATACAGGGCCTGAGCGTATTTTCCGGTCAGTACAAACCGCTCTTTGCTTCCCAAAGGAAGACTGTAATACGATTTCCTTAACTCCTGCAACTGTTCTTGAGCCAACACGGCAAAACATGGACATAGAAAAAGAAAAAATAGTAGAATAGAAAGCCAAAGATTCTGAACGTACCCCATAAAATCAATTATTATATCTCGCTATGTAAATAGTCCAAACTTAGATAAATTTGGCTTTATACACAATAAATTATCGTACATACAAGTTAAACGAATGCTATCGGTATGCAAATATGACGGAGCTTGCTAAACAAAAAATCATACCTTTGCTACAATGAAGTACTTCTATTTATTTCTTGCTATAGCTGCTGAGATCTTCGCAACAACTTTCCTTAAAAAGTCTGCAGGCTTTACCTTGATAAAACCTACTATTATCAGTATTGTCGGGTATATCATTGCATTCTATTTTTTGAGTATTACACTGAAATACTTACCTGTGGGTATATCCTACGCAATTTGGTCAGGAGTTGGAATTGTAGCGATTACCTTGGTGGGTATGTTTTTATTTAAACAGATTCCCGATACAGCGGCCATTGTTGGTATGGTTTTAATCATCGCTGGAGTCATCGTTATCAATCTGTTTTCAAAAATGGGAACACATTAGCTGTTGTAAGATCTAAATTTGTATTTTTGTAACTTACATAAATTAAAGGATACGTGTCGTTAGAGAAACTAAAACTTAGCAAAAGATTGACTGCTACGATGACTGAGCTCGGTTATCTGGCTCCAAAGGAAATTCAGAGTCGGTGCATTTCCAGAATTCTTGGTGGACAGGATGTCATTGCCATCGCTCCTGAAGGAGCTGGCAAAACCACAACTTATGTCTTAACCACTTTGATGAAGTTGAAATTCACAACAGATGAAGCTCCAAAGTTTTTAATCTTGGCGCCAAATGAAGAACGTATCGACGAAATTGTTGAAAAGTTCTACCAACTGAGCAAAAATAGAGACCTTCGCATCATTGGATTACGCGCTTCAGGCAGTATGGAAGAGGAAATCGGGGAATTAGTTGACGGAAAGGATATTGTTGTAGCTACACCAAATCGTGCTAGAGCGATTTATCTTAAACTAGCACTAAATCTCAATCGAATTCAGACGTTAATTATCGATGATGCGGAGGAGATTATCAAACAAGGGATGCAAACACCCGTACGTGAATTGGCAGAAAGCTGTGGTAAAGTGCAACATATGATATTTAGCACGGTTGAACACCAGAAACTTTATGACATGATAGAGAATTTCATGAATGAAGACTATGCCGTCATAGAGGTAGACGAACTCGAAAACGATACTGTTGACACCTTGGATTTGTTCGTATACCATGTCCCTAATTTTACAACGAAAATCAATTTATTAAATCATCTGCTGCTAGATAAAGAAGTATTTCAGAAAGTAGTAATTTTTGTAAACACCAAACTTACGGCCCAGAAATTAGCCAGCCACTTATTCAGCAAGAATAAAGAAGAAATTGCAGTACTCAATCCATTATTTTACGACGATTTCGGTTATGAAGACATTGAAGACTTCAAAGACAATAGTCTGTCACGTGTATTGATCATTGCGAGAGAAAATACAAATGATATTGATCTTTCCGCTATTCCATTCGTTTTCCAATTTGAATTACCAAATGAAAAGGAACAATTCTTAAATCATCTCCTTAAGCATGAAGAGAATGAAGAAACTGTAATACTGACTTTTGCGACAGACCTGGAATTACCTATGGTGAAAAAAATCGAACAGGCCGTTGGTAAAAGAATGGACATATTAGCGTTACCCGAGGATGTTTCCATATATAATTCCACCACCGATAAGAAGAAAAAGGTCAATAAAGAAGAAGATCAGACAGATATTTCTCGTGGAGGAGCATTTCACCAAAAGAAAGAAAGCAATGCCAAAACCTTTAATTATGGCGGCGGTGAAAAAGCGAAAATGACTATGAAAATGAAAAAGAAATAGAAATTCAAAAAGAATTACAACTAAAAAGGGAAGCTTCGACTTCCCTTTTTAGTTGTAATTTAAAACCTTTCTCAACAACTTAATATAAGCATTTGCAATTCTTTCCATCCCTTCATCATTTGGATGTGCGTAGTCAACCGTAGAATTCAGATCCAAATTAAGCTCTTGGCTCGATAACAAAAAAAGCTGTCGAACACCCTTTGACTTTAATTTGCTAAACGTGGCTTTCAAAACCCGGCTGCTTTGCTGATATTCAGCATTTTTATCTTCATTAAAGACCTGTTCAATATTTCCAGAACTGTGCTGTGTCAAAATAATAGGCGTCGCCGGATGTTCTTTTCTTAAAAACGTTACCGCATAGACCAACAAAGAATCCAACTGCTTCTCTGTTAACGATTTCGAAATAGCAAGATTCGGAATACAATCCAGTACATAACAGGCAGCATCCACGCTATTCATCACATTCAAAATTGGCTTTTCCAATCGGCCATTACCCGAGAAGCACAAGTTGATTACTTCGTGATCAAACGCACGGCCTACTTGATTGGTCCAAGCCAAACCTGGCCGGCTCGTACAGGCCCCCTGGCCAATTGATGTTCCATAGACGACAATTGGCTTTTTTGGACTAGTGTGCGTATATGCGAATTTAGCTGTGTTTGGAACACCAATTTTTAACCATTTAACAGTATTATATAATGGAAGATATAACCGATAATTAAATTTTTCATTACGGCCGATATTCTTCCATTTATAAGAGACGGTGTCCGAAAAATCATAGTTGCCATACGCCCATTTCCATTCCTGTTTTGCTGTATCAAAAGCATAAAGATCGACGCCGCTGACAGCAGTTGTTGGCATGTGTGGCATATTTAGTCCGCCTTCCACTTGATACTGAACAATTATCTCTGGAGCAGATGTCTGAAAATCGATATAGAAACCCGCACTGTTCTTACCCAACTCCCATACAGGTTTGCGTACTTGACTTTCCAATTCATCCGGAAGCCTGTTGAAGGCTGAGAGTTTCATATTTGCCAATCTACCCTGTACATGCCTATCTTCAAGCGGTGAGAACCAACGATAATTTTCCTGCGATTTGATAGCAGAAAAAGATAACAGTAAGAATACTGTCAACACTAATCTTGAGAACATACAATAATTGAGTTTTAAGTTTGATGTAATTGATTATTAAAAAAGGAGCCTATTGGCTCCCTTTTGTTGCGATTTATTTATTATACTACAAAATAGCTTGTCTTACTCGTATCAGTTTTTCCATCAAACCTTCAAGCAAATCCAAATGCAACATATTCGCTCCATCAGACTTTGCATTTGCTGGATCGGGATGGGTCTCTATGAATAGACCGTCAGCTCCCACGGCAATTGCAGCTTTTGCTATTGTTTCAATTAAAGCTGGCTTCCCTCCAGTTACACCAGAAGTCTGATTGGGCTGTTGCAAAGAGTGTGTGCAGTCCATTACTGTCGGCACATTAAAAGCACGCATTTCCGGAATTCCACGATAATCTACAATAAGATCCTGATAACCAAATGTGTTGCCGCGATCAGTTAAAAAAACCTTTTCATTGCCCGATTCCAAAATTTTATCAACCGCAAATTTCATGGATGCCGCACTCAAAAATTGTCCTTTTTTAACATTAACGACCTTATTTGTTTTTGCCGCAGCAACTAACAAATCAGTTTGCCGGCATAAAAACGCCGGGATTTGAAGAACATCAACATATGCAGCAGCCATTTCTGCGTCATGACTTTCATGAATATCCGTTACAGTCGGAATACCAAAAGTTTTACCAACCTTTTCCAAAATTTTCAATGCCTTTTCATCACCAATACCCATGAAGGAATCAAGGCGAGATCGATTGGCCTTACGATAAGATCCCTTAAAAATGTAGGGAATATGAAGTTTATCTGTAATAGTAACAATCTTTTCAGCAATACGCAAAGCGATTTCTTCTCCTTCAATCGCACAAGGTCCCGCCATTAAAAAGAAATTTTGAGATGTTCCGTTCTTAATTTGAGGAATGTATTTGTTAATCATATCATTATAAAAAATTAATTGCCAAGCTCTGATAAAAATTTTATCCGCATCAATTGGAGATCCTCATAGCTATAATCATCGCCTCCAAGTTCTTTCAATGCACTATTGATTGAATCAGTCTCCGCCGTCTTAAAATAGTCATACACCTCATCCTGACGATCCTCATCAATAATCTCGTCAATAAAATAATTGATATTTATTTTGGTACCCGCATTTACGATGGTCTCAATTTCTTTCAATATTTCCTCGTAAGTAATACCCTTAGCCGAAGCAATATCATCCAAAGCTATTTTACGATCAATATTTTGAATGATAGATACCTTTAATGCGGATTTATTCGCTGTACTCTTAATGACAAGGTCCACTGGTCTGTCAATTTCATTTTCCTCCACATACTCTTTAATCAAAGCAATAAAGGGCGGCCCAAATTTAATCGCTTTGCCATTTCCTACACCTTGAATCTGTTTCAATTCATCTATGCTAATCGGATAATGCGTACACATTTCTTCGAGCGAAGGATCCTGAAAAATGACAAACGGAGGTAAAGCTTTTCCTTTTGCTATTTTCTTCCGAAGGTCTTTTAACATACCCAACAACACGGTATCTAATGCTCCTGTACCATGTCCCGCATCGTCCGAATTTGTAGGGTCGCCACCTGCTATTGGACGGTTTAAGACAAATTTTAGCTGATAAGGATTGGCTATATAATGTCTACCAATATCCGTCAGTTTTAAAAGACCATAATGATCAATATCTTTTTCAATAAAATTATCGAGAACAGCCTGTCTAACCAACGATTTCCAATAGATAACACCTTTGTCTTTCCCCTTTCCGAATAAGCGATGCTCATCATGCTTATAGGAAGACACGGGTTGATTATTTTGTCCCATCATTACGTTGATCACGTGATGATCATCAAACTTCTCTCCCTGTTCCTGTATAAATCCCAACACATCACGCAACGATTCCTCAGCCTCAAAATACTCCTTCGCGGACCGGCAGTTATCGCACATGTTGTTACACCCCTGCTCATCGAAATTTTCTCCGAAATAATGAAGGATCTGTTTACGGCGGCAAACGGCAGACTCGGAATAATCAATAACTTCTTTCAAGATCTGTGTACCAATCTCCCGTTCAGCCACAGGCTTATCTTTCATAAACTTAGTGAGTTTTTCCACGTCCTTTTCGGAGTAAAAAGCCAAACAGTAACCATCTCCCCCATCACGTCCGGCACGCCCAGTTTCCTGATAATATCCTTCCATAGATTTAGGAATATCGTGATGAATCACATAGCGAACATCCGGTTTGTCAATCCCCATACCAAAAGCAATTGTCGCCACAATCACTTCGACATCCTCCATCAAAAATTTATCTTGCGTATCCGCTCTGGTTTTAGCATCTAAGCCCGCGTGATAAGGTAAAGCTTTAATCCCATTTAAGTTTAAAACCTCACTAATCTCCTCCACTTTCTTACGGCTTAAGCAGTAAACGATGCCAGTCTTTCCGGATTTTGTCTTGATAAAGCGAACAATCTCTTTGACCACATCTTTTTTTGGCCTTACTTCATAATATAAATTACTGCGATTAAACGATGATTTAAATAAAACAGCATCATTCATCTGTAAATTTTTACGAATATCCGACTGTACCTTCGGTGTAGCAGTAGCGGTGAGCGCAATAATTGGAATATTCGGCCCTATTTCATTAATTACCTGGCGAATTTTACGATATTCTGGTCTGAAATCGTGCCCCCATTCGGAAATACAATGCGCTTCATCAACAGCAACAAAGGATACTTTTATCTGATGTAAAAACTCCAAATTTTCTTGCTTGGCAAGCGATTCAGGAGCAACATACAGCAACTTGGTTTTTCCAGCAACTACATCATCCTTAACCCTGGTAATCTCACTCTTATTTAATGAAGAATTCAAAAAATGAGCGATACTGTCTTCGCCACCGAATGCACGAAGTTGATCTACTTGGTTTTTCATTAAAGCTATCAGCGGCGAGATAACTATTGCCGTCCCCTCACTCATGAGTGCAGGAAGTTGGTAGCAAATTGATTTTCCCCCACCGGTCGGCATAATTACAAACGTGTCTCTTCGTTGAAGAATACTCGTTATAATAGCCTCTTGATCTCCTTTAAAAGTATCAAAACCAAAAAAATCTTGTAAATTGTCGAAAAGTGATTTTTCTATTTCCATTGCGCCTTGGGCAAAAATAAGATAGATAAATGAAGAAATAATCTTGAAAAATAATCTATTTTTGCAATCTATTCTAATACATAAAAGTAAGAGTATTTTTTGTGAAAAACAACTACGAAATAAAAAATATAGCTATTCAAGCTATTCAAGAAGAAGCCAAAGCAGTAGCTGCCTTAGCCCAATATATTGATGATGATTTTGTTACCATTGTTAATCGCATATTAAATCTGCAGGGAAGAGTTGTCGTTACCGGGATTGGTAAAAGTGCTATTATTGCACAGAAGATAGTAGCAACCCTAAATTCGACCGGAACACCATCAATCTTCATGCATGCAGCTGATGCTATTCATGGCGATCTCGGGATCATCCAGCAAAATGATTTAATTATTGCCATCTCCAAAAGCGGTAATACACCTGAGATTAAAGTGTTGGTTCCCTTTTTAAAGCAAACAAAGAATGTACTGATTGCTTTGGTTGGAAATACAGCATCCTATTTGGCAAAAAATGCCGACTACATCTTGAACACCACGGTCGAAAAAGAAGCGTGTCCCAACAATCTGGCTCCCACATCGAGTACAACGGCGCAATTAGCCATGGGTGATGCACTTGCGGTTGTATTACAGGAATGCCGCGATTTCACGGACAGAGATTTCGCCAAATACCATCCTGGAGGAGCATTAGGCAAAAAATTGTATTTGAGGGTGGGCGACCTGTCTGATCAGAACGGAAAACCTAGCGTCCAACAACAGGCGACTGTCAGTGATATTATCATTACCATTACACAGTTTAGACTGGGTGCGGTGGCTGTATTGGACGAAGATCGTATTGTTGGCATTATCACCGACGGCGATATACGACGAATGTTGGAAAAACATACCGATTTAGCGAGAATTACCGCCGGAGATATTATGGGAAAATCACCTAAAATCATTGATAAAAATGAGCTTGCGGCAAATGCTCTTCATATTATGCGTGAAAATAACATTACGCAGCTATTGGTGTCCGACAAAAATTATTATGCCGGCGTTATTCATATTCAGGACCTACTTAAAGAAGGGATAATATAACTGTAATAAAGTTGTTAGATAGGAGATTAATGGGCAATAAATACTACATTTGGCATATCAGTTGTTCTATTTCAATCATAAAGTAATATCTTAGAAGCATGAAAAAGTATATAACAATTTTAGCAGTGATCATTTCCTTTATCGGTTTTTCGTCTATGCAGGCCGGTCAAGGGGAATTTAAGTTCGAAAAAGAAACCCACGATTTTGGAAAAATACCAGCAGGCACACCCGTTTCGTATAATTTCAAATTTTCAAATACTGGTAGTGAGCCAATTATCATTTCAAACGTTGTTCCAACTTGTGGTTGTTCTGTAGCAGAATTCACAAAAACCCCGATTAAACCGGGTGAAAGTGGCACCATCAAAGTGACCTATAACGCAGCTGCCAAAGCTCCATTCACAAAGAGCTTTACGGTACAATCAAACACCAAGACTCCTGTAAAAACCCTCTATATTAAGGGTATAGTAGAATAATAACATTGGAAATATAAAACGAAAAAAGCCACATCATGATGTGGCTTTTTTCGTTTTATTTTGGTTAAATTTGCACGACTAATTTTAAAAAAACTATAATGCCAGTACTATCAGAAAAAGGGCTTAATATGCCTGCGTCACCAATTAGAAAACTGACGCCGTATGCTGATCAAGCAAAAAAAGAAGGTAAGAAGATATACCACCTTAATATCGGACAGCCTGATATCCAGACGCCTGAAGTTATGCTCAATGCTTTGAAAAATATAGAGTTCAAAGTATGGGCCTACACGCCATCTGAAGGTACTGCTTCCTATCGGAACAAATTAGCTGAATATTATAATAAACTGAATTATAATGTCGAGCCTACAGATATATTAGTAACAAACGGTGGTTCGGAAGCCATTACAATCGCCATGCAAGCCTGCTTGAATGAAGGCGAAGAAATTATTATTCCAGAACCATTCTACGCGAATTATAACGGTTTCGCCTGCTCCTCAGGTGTGGTGATCAAACCTATCATGTCATATATCGAAAGCGGATTTGCCCTCCCTTCTATCGCTGAGTTTGAAAAAGTAATTACGTCCAAAACCAAAGCGATCTGTATCTGCAACCCAAATAACCCTACGGGTTATCTTTATTCCAGAGCAGAATTAGAGGCTTTACGCGAGCTTTGCTTAAAATATGATCTTTACCTATTTTCGGATGAAGCTTATCGCGAATTCTGCTATGACGGTAGAGAGTTTATTTCTCCAATGCATTTAGAAGGGCTCGAAAATAATGTCGTTATCTTCGATACGGTATCCAAACGTTACTCTGCATGCGGTGCCCGTATTGGATGTATCATTACAAAAAATAAAGAACTATACCAAACCGCACTTAAATTTGCTCAAGCTCGCTTAAGCCCTTCTTTAGAAGGACAGATTGCAGGCGAAGCAGCTGTCGATACACCCGACAGCTATTTTGAAGCTGTGTCGAAGGAATACACAGCGCGCAGAGATACCCTCGTGAAAGGACTTAATGCCATTGAAGGTATCTATTCCCCAAATCCTGGAGGAGCATTTTACGTCGTCGCCAAACTACCAATTGACAATGCAGACAGATTCTGTCAATGGATGTTGGAAGAATTTTCGTATAACAATGAAACAGTCATGATGGCTCCAGCTACGGGTTTCTATAGCACAGAGAGAGCTGGTATAAATGAAGTGAGACTCGCCTACGTGCTTAATCAAGTTGATCTTAACAATGCTTTGATTTGTTTAGAAAAAGCACTTGAAGTTTATCCAGGACGAACAAATTAATAAGGAAATTAAGCAATTAGGAAAGGCGGACCAGTTTGGGTCCGCCTTCTCCTTTAGCCATATATCCATTCCTTTAAAACAATGCCCCGTGTCCTTTTTTAAAAAAAACAAAACAAATTTTTGAAGCACCTTGTTCTTATTGTAGTAACTAAAAGATATTGCATATGGATAAATTGAAGAAATTCCAATTGATGGAAAAAATAGCAAGAGAATTAGAAGATGTCCGGAATAGTCAACAAGCTGTTTTAGAAAAAATAGGCAAAATCGAAGTTGATAACATCGAGCTGGGCGATAAAAATATTGAAAAGACAATTCCTGATATCTATCAACGTACAGCAGATAATTCCGATGCTATAAAAGCTCTTCTGGAATCATTTCAAGAACAAACAGAGGAATTCGGAGAAAAAAATAATGTGAGCAAATTATTAGAACAACAGCAAATCAATAGTGTGAAATAGTAAAATTAAAAACACATAGAAGAAAAAAAGCGGGGGAGATTTATGAATCTCCCCCGCTTTTTTTCTTCTATGCTTGAGTTTTTGCAGCTCTCGCTTTCAAATATTCTTCTTCAACAAATTGCAATTGCTGCTCAGGTGTTAAATTGGAATTATCCAATACAATTGCATCTTCTGCTTGTCGTAAGGGACTTTCAGCACGTGTACTGTCGATACGGTCACGTGTCGCTAAATTTTCAACGACTTCTTCTAAAGTCACATCTTCCCCTTTTTCGGTTAATTCAAGGTAACGCCTCGCAGCCCGAACTTTAGGATCAGCTGTCATAAAAATCTTGAGATCAGCATCGGGAAAAACGGTAGTCCCTATATCGCGGCCATCCATAATAATGTTCCTTCTGCTTCCTAGCTTTTGCTGCTGCGCAACCATCGCCACGCGAACAGCTTTAATTGCGCTCACATCACTCACTTTATCCGAAATATACATCTGACGAATCTCTTCAGAGATATCCTCATCATTTAAATGAATTTCCGTTTTTAATGCATTGGGTATAAAGTCGATATGGATATCTTTCAGCGCACTTTCAATAGTCTCTTGGTCATCCAGGGCAATGTTATGACGGATAAAATAGAGCGTAACGGCTCTATACATTGCACCGCTGTCAATAAATGCAAATTTCAGTTTCTTTGCTAAAGATTTGGCTAATGTGCTTTTACCACACGATGAAAATCCATCTATTGCGATAATGAAATTGTGACGCCCACTCATTATTCGTTTCCTCCTATAATTACACCCGGCTTATTCACCAAAGGAACTTTCATCAGGTTGCCATCTACTATGCTTTCGGGCAAGAAAATGTATTTCTTATCGTAAATGATGTTGTCAATGTAGAAACTCACCCAATATTCGTTTGTCAGACCGAAGACCTGCTCGTCTATTGCTTCCACACGATCGAAAGATTTAGCGGCTATATTACCTATAAAATGACGTAAAGTAGTGGTAGTAACCTGACGTCCATCCTTTTCTCCATAGCCTTTTGAGCTGATCAATACATTCTGAATCGCGATGTTCTTATCATTGATGACATAAACGGTCCAGTTTTTTGTCTCTATGGTCTCGCCTTCCAGAACAACGGCGATCATAATGTCTTTGACAATATTTTCAGGCAAATCTGCTTTCATCCTTATTTAGACTTTGTAGTTTTCTTAGCCGGAGCCTTCTTTGCGGGAGCCTTTTTCGCTACGCTTTTCTTTTCTGTTGCTTTTGCTTTGGCGGCTTTACCTTTTGGTGCATCAGCCTCAGCCCATTTCAACACATCAGCATACGTTATTTTTTCAATTTCCGTCCCCTTAGGAATTTTCAGGTTTTGCTTACCAAATCGAATGAATGGTCCCCATCTTCCCTGTTCAATTTGAGCTTCCTCATTTTCATCAAATACACGAATGACTTTTTCTATATCTTTTTGACGCTTGTCTTTAATGATCTGTATTGCCTCTTCTTCAGTCACGTCCAAAGGATCCAATCCTTTCGGTATAGAATAAAATGCCGAATTGTGGCGAATATAAGGGCCAAATCGACCCACTGCAACAGTCATCTCCTTATCTTCAAATAAACCGACTTTTTTAGGCAATTTAAAGAGCTCCATAGCATCCTCAAAAGTGATGGTTTCAATCATCTGCCCTTTACGTAACGAAGCAAAGCGAGGCTTCTCCTCGTCATCCGGAGAACCAATCTGTACCAATGGACCAAACTTACCGATGCGAACTGAAACGGGTTTTCCCGAAACCGGATCGATGCCGAGTTCGCGCTCATTATTCGCACGATCAGCATGCTCTAAAGTATCCTCTACCTCAGAATGAAAGGGTCCATAGAAATCATGCAACATTTTTGTCCATTCCGTCAAACCATGCGCAATATCGTCAAACTCCTTTTCCACATTCGCGGTAAAGTGAAAATCTACAATACCATTGAAATGTTCGACCAAAAAATCATTTACCACAACGCCGATATCCGTTGGAAACATTTTTCCTTTCTCAGCACCCGTAATTTCGGTTTTTGTGACTGCCGTTAATTCAGCATCTTTCAATGTCAATACCCGGTAATCACGTGACTTGCCTTCACGCTCTTCTTTTACGACATAACCGCGATTCTGAATTGTGGAAATCGTAGGTGCATAGGTTGAAGGACGACCAATTCCTAATTCCTCTAATTTTTTCACCAAAGCGGCTTCTGTATATCGTGCAGGAGGCCGTGTAAACCGCTCCGTTGCCGACATACTTTTCAGAGTCAATGGTTGACCAGTAGTTAACGGTGGAAGGATAGCATTATCACTATCTTCATCCACAGTATTTTCCTGATCATCATCCAAAGATTCCATATAGACTTTTAAAAATCCATCAAACTTCATCACTTCCCCTGAAGCACTTAAGTCTTCTGAACGGGTCGATATGGCAATCTTTGCCAACGTACGTTCAAACTCAGCCTCACTCATTTGTGATGCGATCGCTCTTTTCCAAATAAGTTCGTACAACCTCTTTTCAGAAGCATCCCCATCGATGGTATGCTCAGAAAAATACGTCGGGCGGATAGCTTCGTGCGCCTCCTGTGCACCTGATGTCTTCGTTTTATATTTTCTGACCTTATGATATTGGTTGCCGTAAGCAGATTTAATTTCTTTTTCAGCCGCTTCAATTGCTGTATCGCTCAAATTAACAGAATCGGTACGCATATAGGTAATTCGCCCCGATTCGTATAGTCTTTGAGCGACCTGCATCGTGCGCGCCACAGAAAACCCAAGTTTTCTACTGGCTTCCTGTTGTAAAGTTGACGTTGTAAACGGAGCCGAGGGCGAACGTTTGGCAGGTTTTGTTTCTAAATTTTTAACAGAAAACAGGGCTGATTTACAATCTTCCAAAAATTTGGTAGCCTCCGCTTCCGTAGCAAAACGCTGTGGAAGCTCAGCTTTGAAACTATCTTTAACTTTTCCAGTATGAAAGAACGCTACAATCTTAAAGGCAGCCTCGGGCTCAAATTTATTAATCTCACGTTCACGATCTACGATTAAACGGACGGCAACAGATTGTACTCGTCCTGCAGACAATGAAGGTTTAACTTTCTTCCAAAGCACCGGAGATAGCTCAAAACCAACCAACCGATCCAACACGCGCCGAGCCTGCTGAGCGTTAACAAGGTTATAGTCTATTTTACGCGGATTGTCAATAGCTTTCAGAATAGCTGGCTTCGTAATTTCATGAAAAACGATCCTTTTCGTGCTCTCATCTTTCAATCCTAATGTCTCAAATAAATGCCATGAAATCGCTTCTCCTTCGCGGTCCTCATCGGACGCTAGCCAAACAGTTTCAGCAGCTTTAGCCAATTTCTTCAGTTCACTGACAACAGCCTTTTTATCGGACGGAACTTCATACTTTTGTTCGAAATTATTTTCGGTATTAATCGCATCATCGGTTTTCACCAAATCGCGAATATGTCCATAACTCGACTTCACCAAAAAATCCTTTCCTAAATATCCTTCTATCGTTTTCGCTTTCGCTGGAGACTCAACTATCAATAAATTTTTCGCCATCTAATTTGAGATTTGTGCAAATAAAGGCAATTCTAAAAGGAATGGCAATAATTTATTGCAAAAAAGACAAAAAAAATAGATTTCATAGCAATAATCACCAAATCCCGCTGAAAGCAAAAGACACAAAAAATAAGATATATCCGTATATTTGCATCTTCGAAAGGGCAATACAACAACCTTCCCTATTTTTTTAAATATGATCGACAATGAAAAGTAGTTTTCTCAAATTTGCCATTTTGGGCACATTATTACCATTTTTATCTTGTTCAGCCAGGAAAGAATCGTTGAAAGCAAATTCAGACAATTTCCCTAAATTGAGTTTGGAAGCCCATCGGGGGGGGCGAGGACTCTATCCTGAAGAGTCTATCGCTGCAATGAAAAATGCGATAGACATCGACAAAGTGACCACGTTAGAAATGGATTGCCATATCACCAAAGATCGCAAAGTGGTCGTTTTTCATGATGACTATCTCAATCCCCAATTTGTATTGAAACCCAATGGTGCTGAAATTTCAGAAAAAGATAAATCTTTAAAGGTTTATAACATGCTCTATCGTGATTTGATTAAGTATGATATTGGTTCTAAATTTTATAAAGCCTTTCCGCAGCAGAAAAAACAAGTTACACGTATCGCAAAACTGTCGGACCTTATTGATAGTACGGAAGCATATGCTCAACATAAAAGAAACGCTCCGATGTTCTACAATATCGAGGTTAAAAGTAAAGACGGTCAAGATGGCATATTGCATCCTCGAGTAGAAGAGTTTGTCGACCTCATCATTCAGGTTATTACCGATAAGAAAATCGCAGCAAGGACAATCATTCAGTCATTTGACAGTAGGGCAATTAAATACTTACACAAGGCTTACCCTCAGATCAGGGTGTCCTACCTCATAAATGGAAAAGAACGTAAAGATGTCCAACAAACAATTGCTGAGCTCGGTTTTATACCCTATAGTATAAGCCCACAGTATACAATCGTGACAAACGATTATATTAAGCAATGTCATAAGGCCGGTATTAAAGTAATTCCTTGGACGGTCAATACTAAAGAAGAAATAGCGCAATTAAAAACGATGAAAGTGGATGGCATCATCAGCGATTACCCAAATTTGTTTTAATAAATAGATCAACTGCTCACATAAAATAATAGATAAAATTGAGCGCACGATGATTTTCACAAATAAACAACGTCCGGATCAAAATTGATTTTACCCGGACGCTGTTTCCTTTAGTGCCTGCTCTATATAATCCTTTCCTTTTTGAACCAAAAATTCAGTCCGATGATAATCCCATAGGTTACAGATATTATAAGGTATGTCAACAACGACGTCCGGGCGATATAAGTCGACTATCATCTGACTCATTTTCCTGCGCATCACATAGTAAGACGCCTGCAGAATATCCAATGAATTCGACGTTTTCGGATCGAGTTTTTTGATGACAGAATATTGTTTGTCTGGTTTCGACTCAAGGTTAACCGCAATGATCAAGTTTTCTTTCCTTGTTACATGATTGATGGGTAATGGATTTAAAACACCACCGTCAACATACACATGCTTGTTTTCCTCCACCGCCGTAAACACTGCAGGAATGGCGATAGAAGCGCGAATAGCATCATACATGCTCCCAAAATCCAGTACGACTTCCTTTTCGTAATTGAGATCCGTAGCCACAGCTTTGAACAAAATTGGAAATGTTTCTATATTACCATCGGGGATAACGGACTTTAATGCGTTAAACACCTTTACCCCTTTCATCATGCCCAATCCTCTCCAGCTAAAATCCATCATGTTAAAGACCGACTTTTTTGTCAAGCGAAGCATCCAATCTTCCAAAAGATCCATCTTTCCCTGCGCATAAATTCCGCCAACGAGTGCTCCTATAGAACACCCTACGACCTCATTGATCTCAAAACCCAACTCTTCCAACCGCCTGATAATGCCAATATGTACCAGTCCTCTAGCACCACCGCCGCCCAGGACGAGTGTAACTTTACGATTCAAAAAAGATTTCTCTAACATGGATAAACATTAAATAATAATCTGTTGACA
This sequence comes from Sphingobacterium zeae, assembly GCF_030818895.1. Classification (NCBI taxonomy): domain Bacteria; kingdom Pseudomonadati; phylum Bacteroidota; class Sphingobacteriia; order Sphingobacteriales; family Sphingobacteriaceae; genus Sphingobacterium; species Sphingobacterium zeae. The sequence goes on along the minus strand of NZ_JAUTBA010000001.1, from coordinate 2,959,700 downwards.
TTCCAAAAACAATGTAAACTCATTATCATCGTTATTATATGTATTTTTGATTACAATATACGCAGTAAAAAAAGAAATATGAAAATAGAAATTTGGTCGGACATCATTTGTCCATTTTGTTATATTGGCCTGACAAAGCTCGAAATGGCACTTCATGAATCCGCAAATAAGCCTGCGGCTGAAATTATCTGGAAATCTTATCAGCTTAACCCCGACTATCCCGAAGATGCGCCGGCGATACCGACTTATGACTATCTTGTACAAACGAAAGGAATGAGTATGGATGATGTGGTTGCTATGACATCACAACTCAGTGCACAGGGAAGGGAGCTGGGAATTGCCCTGAATTTTGATAAAGCAGTTGTCGTAAATACACGAAAAGCGCATCGCCTGATCCATTTTGCCCAAGGCTATCAAAAAGGTACACCAATTAAGAAAGCGTTGTTTAAAGCGCATTTCACCGACGGCCTAAATATCAATGACAACCAAGTTCTTACGCATATTGCGACTCAATACGAACTTCCTGCTCATGAAATTCAAAACTTGCTCGAATCGGATGATTTTGCTTACGATGTTGCGCAAGATATCCAAGAAGGCGTTAATTTAGGACTGCGAGGTGTTCCTTTCTTTGTATTCGACCGAAAATATGCCATCCCCGGAGCACAGCCCATGGAAGTTTTTCATAATACCATAAATGAATGCTTAGCGAGCCAATCTGCTCCGCTGCAACAAAGAGGTGAAGAAGGCCCTTCATGTGATCCTGAAACAGGAAAATGTGAATAAAGAAAGAAAAAAATCTTGTTTAATTTTACTATTTTCGCAAGCTTATAACGACAAACAAATTTGGTATAAATGCAGTTAACCAAACTAGAAATTAAAGGATTTAAGAGTTTCGGAGATAAAATCACGATCAACTTCAATGACGGTGTCACAGCAATTGTTGGCCCCAATGGATGTGGAAAATCCAATGTGGTCGATGCAATACGCTGGGTACTCGGAGAGCAGAGTACGAAGATGTTGCGCTCAGATAAAATGGAAAATATTATTTTCAACGGAACGAAAAATAGAAAGCCCGCAAATCTTGCAGAGGTATCGCTGACCTTCAATAATAACAATAATATTTTACCAACTGAATTCTCCACAGTTACTGTCACCCGAAAATTATTCCGAAACGGCGATAGCGAATATCGATTGAATGATGTGAAATGTCGTTTAAAAGATATTACTGATTTGTTTTTGGATACTGGTGTGGGCGCCGATAGTTATTCCATTATTGAATTGAAAATGATTGATGAAATCATCAATAATAAAGATAACTCTCGTCGAAACCTATTTGAAGAAGCATCCGGAATTTCAAAATATAAAGTACGTAAAAAACAGACCCTAGCGAAATTAAGAGATACAGAAGCCGATCTTAGTCGTGTGGACGACCTGCTTTTTGAAATTACAAAGAACCTTAAATCGTTAGAAAATCAAGCTAAAAAAGCAGAGAAATACACCTTACTCAAATCAGAATACCGACAGAGCAGTATCGATCTGGCCTATTATAAAATCGCTGATTTCTCGACAGAACTAGAACGGCTTCAGACACAAGAATCTAAAGTCCAAAAAGATGCGCAAAATGCACAACAGAGTATCTTGCATGCGGAAAATGAACTCCAATCGCTCCGTCAAACAAACTTAGAGCAGGAAAAAAACCTGTCGGTACAGCAGAAAACTACCCAGGAATTCGTAAATAAAATTCGTGGTTACGAATCTGAAAAAAAGATCAAAAACGAAAAGGTTAAAAATCTCCAAGATAAAGAAAATCGTCTAAGCATCGATATTACCAGCGACAAACAACAACTTAATCACGTAGTCTATACCATTAAGCGATTAAACGAAGAGTTATTTGACGAACAAAATAAACTGGACGGATTAAAAAGTAACCTGGAGTCGAATAAATCAGAAGTTGAAGAACTAAGAGGGCAGCAACAATCTGCAAAAGGAAAGCTCGATATTTTTAATAAAAGTAATGCCGATTTACAGGCAAAGATCTATAAATTGGAAAAAGATCTTGCCGTATTTACGATACAGAAAGAGGCTCTTTTACAAGAACTAATTCGCAATAGTGAGGATACCGAAGCGAAAGAAAATGAATTACAACAGTTCAATTCCGCTGTCGTAGAGCTGGAAGGGCGTGTGGAAGCACAGCAATTACAGTACGATTCGGCAAATCAACTGGAAGAAGAGCTCCAGGGGCAGATCAGTCAATGTCAAGCAAACTTAGAAGAATTCAAAGCCCAACTTGCCAAAGATCTTCGTCTGGTAGATGCCAAACAAAACGAATATAATCTGACAAAATCTCTGGTTGACAATTTGGAAGGTTTTCCAGACTCCATCCGTTTTTTGAGGAAAAATGCAGGCTGGAAAAAACAACCACCGCTGCTTTCAGATGTATTGTTTTGTCAGGAAGATTACCGAGTCGCTATCGAGAATTACCTTGAGCCCATTATGAACCATTATGTTGTCGATACACAACAGGATGCTGTTCAAGCCATTCAGCTACTAAGCGACGCCGCAAAAGGACGCGCAAATTTCTTTGTTCTAGATGCAATAACGACGACTCCTACCCCACCTCCTATACCGAATAATAATTTAATGTCGGCCTTGGATGTGATTACAGTAGACGAAAAGTACAAGTCTTTGTGCACCTTACTACTCCAGCAGGTTTTCATCCTTAAACAGGAGCATGAAAAAGATCTGGATGAGAAACTTCCCGAATCAGGACAGGTAATTTTGCAAAAAAACGGAGGGTATGCAAAACATCATTTGGGTATGTCAGGTGGATCTGTAGGACTGTTTGAAGGCAAACGTATTGGTAGAGCTAAAAACCTCGAAGTGTTGTCCCAAGAGATCAAGACGATCAACCAAGAAATTGGAAAACTTGAAAATAAAATAACGGCAGAAACAGCGCGTCTGGAAACCTTACGGGGCAACTCCCAGAAAGAGCTGATCAATGAGTTGCGTTTTCAGTTCAATCGGCTCAATAACGAATTAATTACTGTCAAAACAAAGCAAGAGCAATATCAAACTTTCATCAACAACTCCCAAACACGCAAAAAAGATATTGAAGAGAAAATTACTGCTATCGAGTCGAATTTAAAAATTGCTGAGCCTCAAATCCAAGAGTTACGACTAGAAAAGGAACAGAGCGTTATCGAGTTAGCGCTACTGCAAGACCAATTTCATGAAATCTCTGAAATACTCAACGAAGAATCGACTAGATATAATCAAGAGAATATTGCTTACCACCAACAGTTAAACAAAGTTTCCAATATCGCCAAAGATCTGGAATTTAGAGAAACACAAAAAGACGATCACGAAATCCGTATCGAAAAAAATAGTGCAGAACTGATTGAAGTGCAAGCTGCATTGCGTACCACCATTCCATTTGAGGACGATGAAGATCAAGATCTTATCGCCATGTACGAGCAGAAGATCGCCTTAGAAGATGGACTCAAAGAATTGGAAGACAGCTATTATGCAGATAAACAAAAAATCAATAACCTGGAAGATTCGTTAACCCAATTACGGCGTTCGAAAGAACAAAGCGATTTCCTTGTTTCCGAAATTAAAGATAAAAAAACAAGCCTTCAAATTGACCTGAATGCATTAAAAGAACGTCTTTCCGTCGAATTTAACATTGAACTTAAAGACTTAATCGATCGAGAGGAGATTCCTCAGCTTACAGAAGACCAAGCTACACTGACGGCAAAATGCAGTAAACTTAAGAAACAGCTAGACGAATTCGGTACCATCAATCTGATGGCCAAAGAGGCTTTCGATGAGATGAACGAACGTTATGATTTCATCAATAAAGAAAAAGCAGATTTGATCGAAGCAAAAGGATCTTTGATGGCGACGATCAAGGAAATCGACGACACCGCTAAAGTGCAGTTCATGTTTACATTCGATGCAGTGAGAAATAACTTTGTCAAAGTATTCCGTTCGTTATTTAACGAAGAAGATAGCTGTGATCTGATCTTGACAGACCCAAGCAATCCTTTGGATTCAGACATCGATATTATCGCTAGACCAAAAGGAAAAAGACCATTGTCTATTAATCAGCTATCGGGTGGCGAGAAAACATTGACTTCTACAGCCTTGCTGTTTTCACTATATCTTTCTAAGCCAGCGCCATTTTGTATATTCGATGAGGTGGATGCTCCTTTGGATGATACCAACATTGATAAATTCAACAATATTATCCGGGATTTCTCTAAAAATTCCCAATTTATAGTAGTCTCGCACAATAAGAAAACAATCGCAAGCACAGATATCATATATGGAGTGACCATGGTAGAACAAGGTGTATCGCGCGTAGTGGCTGTGGATCTACGGGAAGTGGCCTGACCACGCAAAACAATAGCTTAAAAAGATGGCCGAGACTATAAATCTTGGCCATTTGTTTTTATTAATCTTCAGATGCATTAACACCCCGCATCTATTCAAAAGGACCATCAATGCAATACCTCAACATATCCAACAATGCTATCATGCGGCGATTGATAAGTTATAATTAAAATAGAAAGCCCAGAGCGGGGAACTCTGAGCTTTCGTTAGCCATATATTAACCTATTTATGAAAAGTATTTGTAGTAAAAACGCTACTATTCGCTAATCATTATATCCACAACATGCGTTTAACATTTTTTAACATTCAGGGCATCCGCAAGATAGTTCAGACACTACGTCTCCCATATTCCGCCTAATGGTTAGCATAAAATAAAGCTCGAAGTGGGGAACTCCGAGCTAACCTTACCAATTATTAACCTAAATTTATGAAAAGTCTAATCTATGTTGAACATCCATTTGGTGCTCTGATTAAGAAACGTAATCTAACCACATATTAGTATTTGAAACGTAAGTTTTATTTCAAATTTGACATTTTTTAACAATTCAATAAGTAACTTTAATAAAAACGATCGCTTAAATAAATATCCTATGGCAGAATACGATTTAAATGAACTTCAGAAGATCCACGAAAACAAAGATGTTTTAAATTACCTGGAGCAACAGGGCATTCTTGAAATAAAAAAGTTCAACGATGTTTACGATTATGAAAAAGAGCTCTATGGACTACAGGTCAAGTTGTTGGAGCTCCAATACGAAATCATTGAAAAAGGGAAGCGGGTGCTCATTATTTTTGAAGGCAGGGACGCTGCCGGCAAAGGCGGCACAATAGGCCGCGTAGCCCAATATTTAAATCCTAAAAAGGTTCGCATTGTCGCTTTACCGAAACCAACCGATGAAGAAGCTGGACAGTGGTATTTTCAACGCTATATCAAACAGCTTCCTAATGCCGGAGAAATTGTCATCTTCGATAGAAGCTGGTATAACCGTGCTGTAGTGGAACCCGTATTTGGATTCTGCACTAAAGAACAACATGAATTATTTATGAGTCAGGTTCCAGAATTTGAAAAACAATTAATTGACGATGGCATCATTGTCATCAAGTTATTTCTGAGCATCAGCAAAGAAGAACAGGCCGAAAGATTGAAAGAGCGTCAGGAAGATATTCTCAAGCGATGGAAAATAGGAACGCTCGACCAACAGGCACAGGAAAAATGGGATATTTACACCGATTATATTGAAAACCTCTTTAAGCAAACAGGATCAAAAAAATCACCCTGGTTTGAAATTGTTAAAGACAATAAGAAAAAAGCACGATTGGCAGCTTTTAAGGTTATCATTAATGCCCTTGTCGGAACCGAGCAGGAGCAAGTAGATTCTTTCATTAAAAAACACGATTAAAGATTTTCATCCCCACAAAAAAATTCGTACAACAAAAAGAGAGATCCCATGTTCACTCTTTCTGTTGTACGAATGCAAAATGAATTAAACGACGACAGTGGGCTCAATTTTAGGGCCTGCCGCGAGAACGGTCGCTGGCATTTCGTTATTAAATTTTTCAAAGTTTGCTATGAATAGTTTCGCCAAGCGTTTTGCCTGCATATCATAGGCCTCATCGTTATTCCATAAGCCCCGGGGATCCATGATTTGCTCGGGAACATACGCTCCGCAACTGGTCGGATAGTCTAACCCAAAGATATCGTGTCTATTAAATTGAGATTCTAATAACGAACCATCCATTGCGGCTCGGATTAACGCTCTCGTATAGGCGAGTTTAATCCGCCGTCCTATTCCATAAGGACCTGCAATCCAGCCCGTATTCACCAACCAGACTTTAATATTACGATTCTGTTCTAGTTTTGACCGAAGTAACGCCGCATATTTCCCGGGATGCAGTGGTAAAAATGCCTGTCCAAAGCAAGTTGAAAATGCAGCCATAGGTTCCTTTACCCCCACCTCTGTACCCGCAACCTTTGCGGTATAGCCACTTACAAAATGATAGACAGCCTGGTCAGTAGACAACAATGAAATGGGCGGAAGTACACCAAAAGCATCCGCTGTCAAGAAAAAAATATGAGCCGGCTCATTGCCAATACCGCTTATTTCGGCATTTTCCATGAAATCTATTGGATAAGACACGCGCGTATTCTCGGTTTTACTGATGTCATTGTAATCAGGTTTATCCTGCTCATCCAAAACCACATTTTCCAGCAGCGAACCAAAACGAATGGCATGATAGATCTCCGGTTCCTTATCAGCTGATAGACCAACACATTTGGCATAACAACCTCCTTCAAAATTGAAAACTCCCCGTTCACTCCACCCATGCTCATCGTCCCCAATTAACCGCCTGTTTTTGTCAGCAGACAGCGTCGTCTTTCCAGTACCCGAAAGCCCAAAAAACAGTGCAGTATCTCCATCGTCGGAAGTATTGGCCGAACAGTGCATAGAAAGGACGTTATGCTCGAATGGTAAAATAAAATTCAAGATCGAAAAAATACTCTTTTTAATTTCCCCCGTATAACCCGTCCCAGCAATCAATACAATTTTCTTCGTAAAATCAATTGCAACAAAATTTTCGTTAAGGATACCATATGCATGTGGTTCTTTAATAGACAAGGTCGGAGCAGCCAAGATAGACCAAGGTGGCCGAACTTCTGGATTGGGCTCCGGACGTAAGAATAAGTTGTTGGCAAATATACTTTGATAAGCTGTCTCTGTAACAACACGTATACCAATCTGATAAATCGGATCGGCACCCGCAGCGCAATCTCTGATGTAGATATTTCGCTCAGCCAGGTGCGAGGCTACCAACGAAAATAGCGCCTCAAAATGATCTGGAGACATCCGCTGATTGACTTCCCCCCACCATACACTGTGTTTAGTTAAAGAGTCCTCCACCAGGAAGCGATCTTTGGGGGACCTCCCCGTAAATCTTCCCGTATCAGCAGCAAGCGCTCCTGTATCAGAAAGCCTCCCCTCTTGATTTACCAAAGCATGTTGAACCAATTCAGAAACGGGTAATTGATAAAATACACTTTTCGTGCTATCAATTTTCAAATATTTCAAATCAGGCGCGTTTCCAATGTTACCCTTTTTCATATTTTTTGTTTGTTTTAAAATGTGCTCAAATTTAAAGGCAATTTTCGCTAAAAACAAAACATAATTATCTAAAAATCAAGCTTATTGTACAAAAAACACGTAATCAAAGCGCTAACTATCAGCACCTTACAAGGTTAAAAAAAATTACATTTTTTAGCATATTTTTTTAGCAACTCAACTTATGCCAATTAAAAAATATAATTTATTTTTCGTAAATTGTTCCATTCTTTACAAATATTAATAAGCGAAAATTTTTAGCTTAAGCAAACGTTGATTACACAAAACAGCAAACAATGGTTATGCGTACTGGTCAAAAAGTAAATACAAAATAAGAAGATGAAATTATATGCTATAGAAACGGGATTCTTTAAACTCGATGGTGGTGCTATGTTTGGTGTGGTCCCTAAAAGCATCTGGAATAAAACAAACCCGGCAGATTCAAACAATATGTGTACCTGGGGAAATCGTCTGCTGCTCATCGAGGATAGTAATCGATTAATGTTAGTCGACACGGGCCTTGGAGACAAACAAAATGAAAAATTCTTTAGCTATTATTATCTTCATGGTGATGCAACATTAGACAGATCATTAAAAAATATTGGATTTCACAGAAATGACATCACCGATGTTATTCTTACCCACCTACATTTCGATCATTGTGGCGGTGCCATAGCGCGCGAAGGTGATCAACTTGTTCCGGCCTTTAAAAACGCTCATTTTTGGAGTAATGCAGACCATTGGTCTTGGGCAACTAATCCCAACCCCCGGGAGAAGGCTTCTTTTCTAAAAGAAAATATTCTACCGATACAAGAGAGCGGACAATTAAAATTTGTTGAAGATGTAAAAAATCCATTCGGAAGCGATATCAGCATGCGCTATGCTAATGGCCACACCGAATCCATGATGTTGCCACAGGTCGAATACAAAGGAAAGACGATACTGTATATGGCTGATTTGCTCCCATCGGTAGGCCATATACCTATTCCCTATGTCATGGGATATGATGTACGTCCTTTAGTTACTATGGAAGAACGTCATAGCTACTGGAACGAAATAGTAGACAACGAATATATCCTGTTTTTCGAACACGATTCAGTTCACGAATGCTGCACACTACAACGTACCGAGAAAGGGATACGGGTAAAAGATATCTTTAATTTGGATGAAATTTAAGGTGTATCTTGAAAATAATAAAAACTCAAATAAACAAACAGGCTACCTTAAAGTAGCCTGTTTGTTATTCTATATAGTTTGTTATCCTTTATAGTTTAAAACCTAAAGCCCAAAGCCCAGTAGTTTTCAAAAAACCAGATCTGTTGCGACGCCTTGTCCACCCCTCTCCTTCCAGTGGTACGAATGTTGGTCAGATCAGTCCATCCAGTTTTAAAATTTCCTTGCAGATACAGCCCTTTGTAAAAACGGTAGTGCAACCCAACTTTCGCCGAAGCGCCATAACCTGCAATGTTCCAGAAGTGGTTTGCTCCCTCACCAAAAAGATGAACATCCGAACGCGGAATTAGTAATCCTACATCTACACCAGATTCCATGGTTAGCACCTGTTGGCCCTTCCGATTATTGATGATATCATCATAACGCTCCAAGCCTACCGAAGCAAAATTATAACCGTCGGTGTGTTCAAATGTTAGCATCGCGGAATCTACTGTAATCAATTCACCATTATATTGACCGGCACGGTTTCCGGTCGGAATACCTGGATTAGAAATCTCTTCACCAATAAAACCTGAAATCTTTACCTGCTGAGGTATATCGACGACATATTTCATATGGTCCCAACCCAATGAAATGGAATAATTATCTTTGATATAATAACCAAAATGAAGGTTGAATTGCGGGATCGTCAATCGACTTGGATCAAAGTAAGTCGAACCAAATTTAGTTGGACGATCAGCAGCTTTTACATCGTGAAGAATAAAATCATAATTGGGACCTGTAAAATGAATATCAGATTTTGCATATGAAGAGAAGTTATACCCCCAAAAGAAAAAGAATTTCCCTTTATTACTTTCGGTTCTCAAATTTTTTGGTTTGAAAATACTCTTTCCTATTTCGGGGTTTTCTTGTGCAAATAAAGCAGAAGCACTCAGGGCAAGCGCTCCAATTGTTAAAAATATTTTTCTCATATCAGTGCTAAAAACGTTGCGCAAAAGTACCGGCATTCTATTTTATAAGCAAATAAATTCAATGAGAATTAGTAAAATATGACGAAGATCACAGAAATGTCATTCCAAAACAAAATAAAAAAGCCGCTTTATACGAAAGCGGCTTTTTTGTATGGTCATCAATACTATTGTGCTTGATTTTTTCGAATTATATTTAAGGCGCCACCAGCTTTAAACCACTCAATCTGTTGTGCATTGTACGTATGATTTGCCAAGATCTCCTCTTGTGTTCCATCATCGTGGTGCAATACCAGCGTTAAGGGCTTACCTGGAGCAAATTCAGTCAAACCGATAATATCGATCGTATCGTTCTCCTGAATTTTATCGTAATCATCCTTATTTGCAAAAGTCAATCCCAACATTCCTTGCTTTTTCAAATTTGTCTCGTGAATACGGGCGAAAGACTTAACCAATACTGCTCGAACACCCAAATGACGAGGCTCCATTGCAGCATGCTCACGGGATGAACCTTCCCCATAATTTTCGTCGCCAACGACAATTGAACCAATACCCTGTGCTTTATAGTCACGTTGTGTTGCTGGCACAGGGCCATACTCGCCTGTCAATTGATTTTTTACGTTATCTGTTTTCTCATTGAAGAAATTCACCGCACCGATCAACATGTTGTTTGAGATGTTATCCAAATGACCACGGTATTTCAACCAAGGGCCAGCCATCGAAATATGGTCTGTCGTACATTTCCCTTTTGCTTTGATCAATAATTTCAAACCCTTCAAATCAGTACCTTCCCATGCCGCAAAAGGCTGCAACAATTGAAGACGGTCAGAAGTAGGCGCCACATCAACGACGACGGAACTACCGTCGACAGCCGGTGCTTGGTAACCCGGATCATCTACCGCGAATCCTTTGGTAGGTAATTCGTCCCCTACCGGTGGATCCAATTTTACTTGCTCACCTTTACTATTCGTTAACGTATCTGTCACTGGGTTGAAGCCCAGATCACCAGAAATCGCAATTGCCGCCACCAACTCCGGAGAAGCCACAAATGCGTAGGTATTCGGATTACCATCTGCACGTTTCGCAAAGTTACGATTGAATGAATGAACGATGGTGTTCTTCTCTTGTTTATCAGCGCCTACGCGATCCCACATACCAATACATGGACCACAGGCATTCGTAAATATCGTTGCATTCAGGTCTTCAAATGTTTTCAGCAAACCATCACGATCAGCTGTAAAACGAACTTGTTCTGACCCCGGATTGATACCAAATTCAGCTTTAGTAATTAAACCTTTATCCACCGCTTGTTTTGCTATAGAGGCAGCACGTGACAAATCTTCATAGGACGAGTTCGTACACGAACCGATCAATCCCCATTCAACTTTTAAAGGCCAGCAATTTCTTTCAGCCTCTTCACGCATCCGAGACACTGGCGTATACAAGTCTGGTGTAAAAGGACCGTTAAGAGATGGTTCTAATTCGGATAGATTAACCTCTATGAGCTGATCAAAATACTGTTCTGGATTAGCATAAACTTCAGCATCCGCTGTCAAATGTTGTTTAATCGCATTTGCCGCGTCAGCGACTTCGGCACGTCCCGTAGCACGTAGGTAGCGCTCCATGGATTCGTCATAACCGAAAGTCGACGTTGTCGCACCAATTTCAGCACCCATGTTACAAATGGTTCCCTTACCTGTACAAGATAGCGACTCTGCTCCCTCGCCAAAATATTCCACAATCGCTCCAGTTCCACCTTTGACGGTCAAGATACCAGCAACTTTAAGGATAACATCTTTGGCAGCAGCCCATCCGCTTAACTTACCAGTCAATTTAACACCGATTAATTTCGGGAATTTCAGCTCCCAAGGTAATCCAGCCATCACATCACAGGCATCAGCCCCGCCGACACCAATAGCAACCATACCCAATCCACCGGCATTTACCGTATGTGAGTCTGTACCGATCATCATTCCGCCTGGAAACGCATAGTTCTCCAAAACGACTTGGTGAATAATACCAGCTCCAGGTTTCCAAAAACCGATACCATACTTATTGGACACAGAACTCAAAAAGTTAAATACTTCAGAGCTTTCGTTTTTAGCTCGCGCTAAATCTTTATCTGCTCCTTCTTTCGCCTGAATCAAGTGATCACAGTGAACGGTAGAAGGAACTGCAACCTTAGGACGTCCAGCTTGCATAAATTGCAATAATGCCATCTGAGCAGTAGCGTCCTGCATAGCCACGCGGTCTGGTGCGAAGTCAACGTAAGAAACGCCACGCTTATAATCCTCAGTAGCATTGCCATCCCAAAGGTGTGCATACAATATTTTCTCAGATAAAGTCAAAGGTTTATTAACCACCTGACGAGCAGCAGCAATGCGCTCGTCATAACGGCTATAGACCTTTTTAATCATATCAATATCAAAAGCCATATCTCTCTAATTTATTTGTTTAATTAAGTTACTAAACACTAATTATTACTACTTTGTTGGAATAGGTGCAAACTTTGTCAAGTTAATACCTTCGACAGCAGCTTTATATTCGTCAATGTTCGGAATACGACCCAAGATAGCTGATAACACAACGACAGGAGTCGATGCCAACAAAGACTCTCCTTTCTTACCGTCTCTGTCCTCCACGACACGACCTTGGAATAAACGTGTTGAAGTCGCCATGACCGTATCCCCTTTTGCGGCTTTCTCCTGATTACCCATACAGAGGTTACAACCTGGGCGCTCTAGATACATAATATTCTCATATTCTGTACGTGCAGTACTTTTCGGTAATGCATCGCTAAATTCAAATCCAGAGTATTTTTGCAAGAATTCCCAATCGCCCTCTGCTTTCAACTCATCAATAATATTATACGTGGGGGCTGCAACAACCAAAGGAGCCTCAAAAGTAACTGCGCCTTTTTGTTTTTCAATGTTCTTCAACATTTGAGAAACGATCTTCAGATCGTCTTTGTGCACCATACATGAACCTACGAAACCTAAGTCTACCTTTTTGCTTCCGCCGTAGTACGAAAGATCGCGAATGGTGTCGTGCGTATAACGTTTAGAAACATCCACATTATTTACATCCGGGTCAGCAATCATGGGCTCTTCAATGATATCCAAATCAATCACCACCTCAGCATAATATTTCGCATTCGTATCTGGAGCTAATGCAGGTTTAACCCCTGTTTTGATTTCCTCGATGCGTTTATTTGCCTTTTCGATCAAGCCATGCAAAACATTGTTTTTGTTTTCCATACCTTTATCGATCATGATTTGAATACGCTTTTTCGCGATCTCCAAGGATTCGATTAACGTATCATCTTGAGAAATACAAATGGACGCTTTCGCTTTCATTTCTGCTGTCCAGTCAGTAAATGTAAACGCCTGATCAGCCAAAAGCGTACCAATGTGGACCTCTATAATCCTACCTTGGAACACGTTCTCTCCAGCAAATTGCTGCAGCATCTGCGCTTGGGTAGCGTGAACCACATCACGGAAATCCATATGCTCTTTCATATTCCCTTTAAAGGTAACTTTTACCGACTCAGGAATTGGCATCGAAGCCTCCCCGGTAGCCAACGCTAATGCAACCGTACCAGAGTCAGCACCAAAAGCGACACCTTTGGACATCCGCGTATGGGAGTCCCCACCAATAATGATGGCCCATTCGTCGATAGTGATATCGTTTAAAACCTTATGAATAACATCAGTCATGGAATGATAAACGCCTTGTGGATCACGCGCAGTAATCAACCCAAAGTCATTCATAAATTTCATCAATTTGGGAATATTTGCTTGCGCTTTTTTATCCCATACAGATGCGGTATGACAACCCGATTGATAAGCACCATCCACTGTTGGCGAAATGACTGTTGCAGCCATAGCTTCCAACTCCTGTGCGGTCATCAAACCGGTTGTATCTTGAGAACCTACAATGTTTACTTTAACGCGAACATCAGAACCTGCGTGTAAGACCTTACCAGGTGTAACACCGACCGCATTTTTGTTAAAGATTTTCTCTACTGCTGTCAAGCCTTGCCCTTCAATAGTAATCTCTTTTGAAGGAGCAAATACCGTAGGCGCTTGAATGCCCAGGGTTTCTGCAGCAAATGTTTGGATCTTTTTACCAAAAACAATCGCATAAGAGCCACCGGCTTTAATAAATTCCATTTTCTGGGGAGTCAAAGCTTTCGAAATATCGATCAGCTCACGCTCGCCATGATATAATCTCTTTGTCTTCGTATTAATGGTTAAAACAGTGCCCGTCGCAACTGAGTAAGCTTCTTCAAGAATGGGTTCGCCTTTTTCGTTAAGAACAACATTCCCCTGCTCATCCACTTTCTTCACCCAGTTTTTTAAGTCGATACCAATACCACCGGTCACATCTACCGTTGTCAAGAAAATTGGCGAAATACCATTCGTACCACCGACAATCGGCGCAATATTCACAAAAGGAACATAAGGACTTGCTTGTTTACCTGTCCAAAGTGCCACATTATTTACTCCCGACATACGAGAGGAGCCTACACCCATCGTTCCTTTCTCAGCAATCAACATGACACTTTTACCTGGATGTTGCGCCTGCAATTCACGAATGTGCTGTTGCGCTTCAGGTGTGATCATACATTTACCATGTAATTCACGATCCGAACGTGAGTGCGCCTGATTTCCCGGAGATAATAAATCTGTCGAGATATCGCCCTCACCCGCAATAAAAGTAACCACTTCAATTTCTTCCGGCACCTCAGGTAGCTTCGTAAAAAACTCCGCTTTTGCATAGCTTTCTAAAATATCTTTCGCAACTTCATTGCCTTGTTCAAAAGCTTCTTTCAAACGAGAAGTATCTGCGTCGTATAAGAAAACTTGTGTTTTAAGCACTTCTGCAGCTTGCTTTGCAATCACTACATCGTCACCCAAAGCTAAATCTAATAACACCGCAATAGAAGGCCCACCCTTCATATGGGACAATAACTCAAAAGCAAAGTCAGGTGTAATTTCAGCAACAACAGATTCGCCTAAAATAATTTCCTTCAAAAATTGAGCTTTAACGCCAGCAGCAGGGGTCGTGCCCGGCAGTGTATTATAAATGAACAATCGTAAAGAATCTGCTCTATTAGCGTTGTTTAAGTCCTTAATCTGAGCAATTACTTCACTTAGTAATTCTGCTCCATCAATTGGCTTAGGATGTAAACCCTGGCCTTCTCGTTCTACAACCTCTTGTACGTAATCGTTGTAAATACTCATAGATATCTATCTTTCTATTTTAAGGGTAGCCAAAAAGACACGATGTCTTGCTAAACCACCTTGACTGTAATATAATTAAGCTAATAAGCCATCTATCGGTTTCCCGAACAAATCACAATTTAGCCCTTCCACTTCATGTTTGAAGTTAACTTATTTGTCGTAAATCAACTCCTATGACTAAATACAAAAATAGTGAAAATACAGCTTTAAACGCATGCGTTACATCTATTTAAATCAATTTGGAATTGTTCTAAACAGCCTTTTGCAATTATGCCCGTTTTTTTCCTATCCGCTATTTATACTGCCTGACTTTCAAAAAAATAGGTGATTTATTTGACTAAACCACCTATCCTTTTTATATCGTTTCTACATGTATATCAATGTCCTTCAATGTTTTGACTGTTTCCAGAGGATCTGTTGCATTAAACACAAATGAACCAGCCACCAGCACATCTGCCCCGGCTTTTAATAGCTGCGCTGCATTTGCAGTCGTCACTCCTCCGTCAATTTCAATCAACAGGCCATCGTTCACACCCGCAGCCATCGCTCGTAACTCCTGGACTTTGGCATAGGTATTATTAATGAATTTTTGACCACCAAATCCGGGATTGACCGACATGATGCAAACCAAGTCTAAATCCGCTAGCACATCTTTCAGAAGAGCCACCGGCGTGTGTGGATTCAATGCAACCCCAGCTTTACACCCCAACTCTTTAATAGCAGCCAGCGTACGATGCAAATGCGTACAGGCCTCGTAATGCACAGTAATGATTGCTGCGCCTGAATCTTTACATACTTGCAAATAACGGTCTGGATCAACAATCATCAAATGTACATCCAACGGTTTAGTTGCATGTTTTGCAATAGCCTGCATAACTGGAAATCCAAAAGAGATATTCGGAACGAAAACACCGTCCATAATATCAATATGAAACCAATCTGCGTCGCTGTTGTTTACCATGATGATATCATCGTATAATTTTGCAAAGTCTGCAGCAAGAACGGATGGTGCAATGAGATGTGATTTTGTTGACATGTTGTATTTTTTCTGCAAAGATAACAAGTATTTTTTGTTCATCACAGCCTTTACCCTATTTAATACCCATAAACGAAAATTGGCAGAAGCTGCAGAAAATAAATTATGACTACATTTGTATATTTACAGAACATAAAAATAAAGCTCGCAGTGGGAAGACTAAAAATAAAATACAGAAGAGAATTAAATACAACGGAAAACCTTGTCCGCAAAATTGGATTGATACTTATTACCATCTTTTTGATCTGTATATTTCTTCCCAAACAACCCCGTTTCCGCTATGAATTTCAAAAAGGTAAAGTATGGAACCACGAAAATCTAATATCCCCCTATAATTTTGCCATATTAAAAACGCAAGAAGAATTAAACGCGGACAAGAAAAGTATATTAAATACCATTCAGCCTATCTACAATGCCAATACGACCACCAGCAAAGAGCAAATTGACCAATTCAACACCGATCTGGCCGAAAAGTGGCAGAGCAGCAAATTAGATACTACACATGAAAATATAGCGGATTATAGAAATGCCGGTAATGCCATCCTCAATCATCTCTATAGCAAGGGTATCCTATCCTTGAATAATCGGTTTCAAAACCGTAGTAACGACAAATCTCCAGCCTCTAAGCATTATAATTTTACGCTCATTCAAGACAAAGTCGCCAGCCAAAAAAATACGGCCGACTGCTATACGATCGAAAGCTCCTATAGTTATATGGACGACATCATGCCCAAACTTACCAAAATAAAGCAGAAGAGCTGGCTGGTGGAGACACTAAAAAACTATATCACCATTAACTACATTTATAATGACCAGCAGACAGAGGCTTTGGAACAAAACGCAATTGCCAACATATCAGCTACGCGTGGCGTTGTCCAAAAAGGGGAACTCATAGCCGAAAAAGATAAAATAATTTCCAATGAAACCTACCAAAAGCTTGAGTCATTACGTAAGGTATATGAAGATGAAGGCAAGATCAGCGGCAACCAAAATTATGTGACCTTAGGTCAATTTTTGATTATTTCGCTGGCGCTTTCTATTTTGATGGTGTTCTTATTTCTGTTTCGAAAAGACATCTACTTTAATAACAGACTGCTCGTCATTATCATGATCGTCATCATCGGTATGCTTGCCGTGTTATCCTGGGCCATTAAAATCAAAATACCTAACCTTTATTATATACCGTTTTGTGCGGTTCCCATTATCATTCGTATACTATTTGACACGCGTGTGGCGCTCAATATCCATCTATTGATGGTCTTGTTAGCAGGATTATTTGTCCCAAATAGCTTTGAATTTGTTTTTTTACAATTTATGGCGGGTATAGTTGCGATCTACAGTATCAAAACATTGGTTAAAAGAGAGCAATTGTTTATTTCATCGGCAATCATTCTGGGAACCTACTGGATTGCCTATATTGGATTGGTGGTGACCAGAAATGGTTCCATTGACACGATCTATTGGTCCGACCTCCTTCCATTCTTCGTCAGCGTATTGATTACGCTCCTTGCCTACCCCATGATTTATGCCTTTGAAAAATTGTTTGGTATTGTGTCTGACCTTACGCTCATGGAGCTTACCAACAGTAATTCCAAATTGCTAAGAGAACTTTCTTTCAAAGCCCCGGGCACCTTTCAGCACTCTTTACAGGTGGCTAATCTTGCGGAAGCGGCAATTTATAAAATTGGTGGAAATCCACTACTGGTACGTGCCGGAGCACTCTATCATGATATCGGCAAATTGACTAATCCTCAATTTTTCATCGAGAATCAAAAGACAGAAAAGAATCCTCACGATGAACTATCCCCTGAGCAAAGCGCGCAGATTATTATTTCGCACGTTATAAAGGGTGTTGATATTGCTAAAAAACATCAATTGCCGGACGTTATCCTTGATTTTATCCGCACCCACCATGGCACTACCCGTGTAGATTATTTCTATAACCTTTTCGTGAAGAACAATCCGGATAAATTGGTTGACGAGTCGTTATTTACCTATCCAGGCCCCATTCCTTTTTCAAAGGAAACAGCAGTGCTCATGATGGCAGACTCCGTCGAAGCTGCGTCCCGCGCACTAAAAGAGCCATCCGAAGAGTCCATCAATAATCTTGTCGATAAGATTATTGAACACAAATTGATGCGTGGACAGTTCAACAATAGTAACATTACCTTAAAAGATATCACCGAATCTGCGGTTATTTTTAAGGCCATGCTCAAAAGTATCTATCATGTTCGGGTGGATTACGATTTAAGCAAAAAAACAATGTAATTTTAATTGTCAAACAACAAATTGACTGTCAAACGCTTATTGCAACGTTACATTTTTTTTGCATTTTTTTTATTATTTAGACTTTGCAGAATCAAATAATTGCCTTATGTTTGCAATGTCAAAACAAGGAAGGGTGCCTGAGTGGCCGAAAGGAACAGTTTGCTAAACTGTCGTACTGGAAACGGTACCGCGGGTTCGAATCCCGCCTCTTCCGCAGACAAAAGCGCTTTCAGAGGAATCAGAAAGCGCTTTTTTTGTTTCTGGTGGGAAAGCAGCACCAAAAACAGCACCATGTTTAAAATCCAGCAGAAAGCGGTTCATGAGGACAAGACAGTTCAAGAACGCGCGGATCGTCAGGGCAGCAAACGGGGACTGGAGAGTGGTATATGAATACCAGATCCCCGGCCAGACGGGAAAATTCAGAAAATTCTATGTCAGGGACGGAATCAATTACATCCACAACCTTGAGGAAAAGGAACTGGCCGCGCAGCAGCTCAGGGATGACATAGATTACGCACTGTCCTTCGGATTCAACCCTTTCCTGCCACAGGAAATCCTATTTCAGCAGATGGATGAACAGCAGACCATTTTAAAGGCCGAGAAGGAACGAAAAGCACAAAAACCATGGACCGTGCCGGAAACTGTAGAAAAGTTCTTAGAATACTGCCGAAAATGCGAACTGAGCGAGAACACCGTGCGGACCTATATATCGTTTCTGAACAATCTGAAAAAATACGTCGAATCCATGGATAATCCCCATATCCCCTGTTCTGCCCTTACCGACCAGCATATTCAGGAATTTTTGGATTATTATTTTTTTGAGGAAGAATGGACACCGAGAACCTATAACAACCACGCCAAGTTCATGAGCCAGTTTTTTGGCCGTGCAGCGAAACTTGAAAAGAAGCATAACCGCAACATCGCATATGAAATTGACCTGACGGACCTGATTTTCAAAAAGGACCGGGCAGAGAAAAACAGATACTACTCTCCAATAGTGGCCGAGAAAGTTAAGATGGAACTTGCAAAAGATCCTGAGCTTTATAACTATTCCAAATGGATCTTCTACTCCTGTATGCGCCCTAAAGAAATTCGCTGTTTGAAAGTTCAGGATATTGACCTATCGTCACGCCAGATCAAGGTACCTGGACCTAATGGGAAAACCGGTGACCGCTTTGTCCCTATCTGTGATGAACTCCATGAACTTATACAGGAAATGAGAATTGAAAGAGCCGATCTCAATTACTTTGTTTTCGGAAAAGGGCAAAATATTGCACCTGAACAGGTCTATGAGGATTATTTCAGACGCAGATATCAAAAGATCAAGGATCTTCTCAAATTGGACTATAACTATACCTTGTACTCATGGAAGCATACAAGAGTTGTTTCACTGATAGCTGCAGGGTTTGATGACAATCAGGTTATGACGCTTACAGGTCATAGAGATCGGGCTGGCTTTGAAGCTTATAAGAGAGAATTGGTGATCGACAATACTGTAATGAAGAAAAAGACAATTAATTTTTAGATTCTTATTATTTCCGTTCATCGATTTCTACACTAATTGAATAAAACATATGTATTTAAATTGTGTAGTTTAGAACTTTTAGACGTAGAACTTATAAAACAAACTATCAGCAAAATAGTAACCTATGGTGCCGGTCAGCATACTTTTTTCACATCATTTTGAGCAAGATTTGAAGAATTTGTTGGAGGCTTTAGTCTAGATATCCACTCTAATTAAGTATATTAATTTACTAGCTATTAGGACATAAAAATGTATATTATTATTTATCAAATGTCCTCATAAAGAAGATGTTTATATGAATTTTTTATTGCATCCTCCTGTTCTTTATTTTTACACATATCTATCAAAGATTCAAAAAGACCAGATACTAAATAATGACTTTTTCCCTTTTCATAGTAAAAATCCATAATGAAATCTTCACATAAAGAAAATACATATTTCATTTCCTTTAAATTTACTAGACTAAAACTAATAATAGTATGATCTTCTTTATTGTGATCATACTTGACAAATTGTTCTTTGAAATCTCCCGGGATGGAGTTCACATATACAATAATCTTAGCTAAATAGTCAACAATTCTCGCTTGAAAATGTGTATTGTTATGCCTTTTTTCGTACATAATCCGTTTTAAATCGGAGTATACATTTGCTAACTTATGATCAAATTTGGGCACTTTTCCATTCAGATTAATATAGGCTTTACAAAATACTTCAATATAAAATATAATGTTCTGGAAAAGCGCTGGTGTTAATTCAGTCAATTGTCCAAAATCATATGAGTCTACATCATAAACGGATTTCTTTTCGATGACTTCAATAGCTTTATTTATTAGAAGAGATAAAATATAGTATTGTACCGCACAGGCATTTACCATACTATTATCTGTCGTTTTTTCTTTAGCAACTAAACCATAGGTGCTAATCCATACGAAACCACGTTCACTTTCCGAAATATGTAAGTTTCTATTCTCATCGTAATAAAAATAATGTTGGACAAAATCTTCATAATTAATTCCAAGGGATTTAATTAGTTGAACAAACAACGCTCTAACGTCAAACTTAAAAGTATGAGCAAAAGGATCTTTCGAGGCAATTCGACATATTAAATAATCTAAATCCTCTTTTGTTGATATTATTTTGTGCTCATTTGTGTTCTTAGTCATCATTTATTTCTTATTAATTTCAATGAATACAATTTAATATCCATAGTTGCGAAATTGGGCATTGAATGGAAATGTAATCAAAAAAATCTAGTTAGTACTAGTCATCCTCATAAAACTTATCTCCAAAACGTTTGGCCATAGCAACTCCCTGGTTTGCTATAGCATTTGCAGACTCACTAATAGAATTGAGATAACTCCTTCGATTTGGAGCTCGCCTAACATTTTGGATCCCATGGGTGATATTTCGCTCATTTACATTGATCTTGATTTTACCTCTAGAAAGAAGTTCATTTAGAAGATACATGTTTCGTTCGAGGCTTCGTCTGCTATTTGGCATTATTTTCCTCCTGATTGATCATCAAACTAAATATGCTGTTTGCCATTAATCGAGCAGATTCACTGACAGTGTGCAAATTAACTCTTTTATTAGGTGCAAACTTAGCTTCCCTAAGTCCTTGCATTACTTTGACACTTTCTCTAGTAACATTGATTTTTACCGCTGACAAAAGCCAGATGTTATGTTCAAATTCATTTCTATTGATTGGCATAATTTAAATCTTATTTTTACTATTCAAGTGAGCTTCCATATTGGCAAGCAATCTTACATTTTCGTCGATCGTTTTGAATTCAAAACGGCGATTAGGTGATTTTTTAATATTTATCAAACTTGTTATGTGCGGTTTAAAATCGGTTTGAAATCGTCCTTTTTTAATACTCTCAAGCAAAATATTAATATTTCTTTCGTACTCTATTCGATTAATCGGAGCTTTCATTATTTTAAAATATCTTTATTAAACACATCTATTAGGACTGATTTCATATTGTGCCTAACTTTCCATATCAACTTATATTCATCTTTAAATTTGTCAAGGACATATTTAGGTACAATAACAGAATATCCACTTTTCTGAAACGACCCTTGTTCTTTCTGTTCCCAAATCCTACCAAACCGCCAATATCTGCAACTTGGCATCTCACCATCACCCAGATGGAGCCCACTAAAAAACGCCATATTCGGGTACGATGGAACGACTTCACTCCCAGGTACAGGATCTGAGTATCCTTTTGAAATTACTAACGGGATTACGCCTTTATTATCAATAAAATTTCCATTTTCAGGGTAGCCATTCGCTCTATAGATTTCAGGGCGCAAATTATATTTATTTTTTTCGAACAAAGTGAAGTGGACAAGATATGCTGAAATTTCTACCTGATCATATCGGTAATTCAAATTCGGACCGGTATGTTGGCTTTCATAATAACTTAACACAATGTTGTTTTCATCATTAAAAATCTGCCTAAATAAAGCGTTATCCGGGGAAAATAGGGATTTAATATGTTTACCTATATTTTTGCTTTCATTCAACTTAAGATCCAATCTATTTTCAGGAAAAGTCGGCTGATAGAAACGAAGGACATCTGCAACATCTCTTAATAAGGACTTCGGTACCTTTGGACAAATTACCGTATTTATTGCATACCTAACAATATTTTCAAAATCTGAGACTAACTCTATTTCATTGAAGTTATTAAAGCTCCTGTTTATATAAAAATTCGCTGTCAGACAATCCTCTATCGGCAAAGGACATAATACGTCAATAAGCGCATTTAGATCCGCTTCAAATTGATGGTTCAGGACACCGATTTCGTTCAATGAATATAATTCAGACTCGAAGGCACTAAGATAATCCTCCTCAATTTCGATATCAAAGCTTACATTGCTATTTTCTATGAAACAATTCTGAAAACGTGTTAGCCAACCTGAAGAATCTAGACTGGTTCGATCCCTCACAATTTGAAGTGCTTCTATAAGTGAATTTTGGATCATTAGATGTCTAACCTCAAGAAGGGCCTCCCCTTTTTCCTTAAGTATTTGTTGGAAAACACAATAGAATTCTTCAGGTTTAGCATCTGCTATCTGATGAATCACTGCAGCAGAAAGCTCTTTCGAAAGCTGAAATCCCTCTGAAAGTATTTCATCGATTAAACTTCTTAAAATCAGATTAGGTTCTTCAATTGCAAGCCATGTAATAATTTCCATTGTTCTACTTTTTAAAACCAATGATGGGTGGTTTAGGAACCAGATTAGAAGTTGTAATAACTGTTCTTCTTCACTTTTGTCCTTTACGAGTGGCTCCAATAAAAAATTATATTGGTTTTCTACCTCAGACGGAGTCCTAACCATTAAAGAAATATGGTGCTCGACTACTTCCAATATTTTCTGCTGCTCAATATTATCACCCATACTTCTGAGTAGATTAATGATTTGATCTGCAATTACCCATTCTTCATGCGTGGCTTCATTAACAATCAGGTTCTGGATATCTTTTATAAGATCCTCATGCTTGTCATAGGAATCGCTTAACAGATTTCTTAATTCATTAATAGTCGAAGAATAATAAGAAGGCCAAATAGGATACCTATTCTTTTGTACGTTTTCAAGTGCGTCAACAATTAGTCTTCGAGCAGCAGATTTATTTTCTACTCTAAGTTTACTTTCTACCTGTTTTTTTACTTGAGGAAGTTTGCTAAGGAAATCCGTAGGTTCATATGACCTTTCTTGTTCTATTTTTTTATTAAATTCTAATTCTACGCCGAAATATCGAAATTCATCTTTTAAAACGTTCAAGATTTCCTCATTCACATATTTTTTTAAAGCATTTACATATGCAGTTCTTAATTCTCCCGTAAGTTCGGCAATGTAAAATCTTATCATCCGTCTAACGACCGCTTGCATTCTCTTATCGTCCGATAATGCAGTAGTGTCTAAAATCTGAGATTGGATCTTAACATATCCATCCATATATCTGTCATCTCCGAGCATGAATAGTTCCGTGAAAGCATAAATAACATTTGAATTTCTTAGATCCACACTCATTAACATGTCCAAAATGCCAGCTTGTTCCTCTATAGACCGAGCACCTAAAACATATCCCACCCCTTTTTCAGGCATATCGACAACTCCACTTTCGGCATTTTCAATTATTGTTTTATAATCGGGAAATAGTAAGAATCTAAAATAATCAATTGCTTTAGCTATTAGACCAACTTTTGTCAAATCTCCAACAAATTGCTCCTGCTGCTGCTTCACATATCGTTGAAAGGTCATTTCTCCAGAGGCATGATGTAAATGTGAAGCGAATTTCTTCATTACTTCCATCTTTCCCCCAACTGAACCCATAGCTGAAACAGCACTATTAATTATTCCTAACTGTGCCTCTTTATACCAAGATGGTCCCATAGAATAATTTATCATCTGAGAAAACATCATATTTGCTTTACCGATGTTTCCTATTTTTGCATAGAGTTCGACCAATCTCAAAAGATATTCATTCCTTTCCCATCGATTTTCTACAGTGCTTATAACATGATCCTCCAAAATTCTTAAAATCTGGAAAGTGTTTTCTTCGTATAATGATTTTTTAGCTAGCACATTACTTATGGAGAAAAGGATATCGATGTATCCTTCTGTGTATAATCCTAATTGATAATTCTTCTTTTCAACTATTTTATTTATAAAAGGATCTAATAAATCAGGGAAGAATTCGACAAGAATTTTTATTGTTTTATCATATAGCACAGGTAATATGCTTTCTGGTAGATCATAAGATCTTTCCCAATCTATCCGATCTATTAAATTAGGACTAATAACGGCTAGAAAATTCTTAATATCCGCATTGAGTGACTCAATCAAAGAAAAATTTCCGAAAGCTCTTTTGGCTTTACCACTTATCGTACCAAGGCAATCAAACCGACTTGCAATTGCTTCTTCCCAGTTTATAAAACTGTACGGTAATATCTTTGGTAAAGGATATTCTTCATGTAAAAATCCGTTCGTCTCTGAAAATAACATGAATTCTTCAACAGATGATTTATTAAAATCCACGCCATTTGATTTCCTAAAATTAATCGTCGGAGCAACTTTAAACAATTCACTGAAAATACTGTCAAGAATGTCCACTCTATTCGAATAACGAATCAATACATCCAAAATAATTAAATTATATTTCGTATCCACTCCATAGGTATCAATTTGATATTCAAGATCAGAAACCCATTTAAGTATATTATCATTGGAATTTTCTATTGGGCTGATTTCGTTAAATATATGGGCTTGCGTAATACATAGTGCAGTATATCCAGCAGACTTTGAATTAAATTTGAAAAGGTTATTTTCTTCTAAATATTTTGTATAAGGAGGAAATTTAAATCGCGATATACAATACCCCATATTGTATGAACCAATATCGTCTTTAAAATTATGGATTACTGATTCTGGATGGTTACTATCCCTTAATATTCTAATTGTTCTATTTTCAAGTTCCTCAAATTCTTTATAAACTTTATCAAAGTCACTATTGTAAGAAAGAGTTAGAGAACGAAACTTAAGTCTGACAAACCGGGCAAAAGACTCAGAATCCATTCCCTTTTCAATAATTGAGATGCAGGTTCTTTTTATAGCATGCAATAGTGATTCTGCCTGAAGATCGGCACCATATTCGTAGAACTTCTGTAAAAGATAGAGGGCATCGCCATCAGCAACAACTAATGTTTTATTTCTTACAACATAATGAAGAGCTTCTTCAAATTTTCCAAGAGCAAGTAACGCATTAACCAAAAATGTAGCATTTTCATCAAAAAGTGTATTGTATCTAAAACTAACCCGTTGGGATAACAGCAAAAGATCAATCACTTTATGCGCAATGCCTTCCGATGCAGCAATAGAAATTATCCTTCTAATATCCGAAAGGACTAAATCAGGGCTAATGCCGTATAGTGTACATTTATCAACCCATTCTTGGTCACATTTAATAACCGATTGGTTCCTATTTTTACCCTTGGAAAGATGAAAGACAAGTTCAGATACTGTCAAAAAAGAATCGTCACTTCGTTCGCAATATTTCGCTATATTATCATGAATATCTTTCTCCAGCGATGAAGTTTTATTCTTTACAAAATCAGAAAAAGATGTATGATAAATAATGAGATTATCATCGTCCTTTAGAAGATGTCGAATTTTATTTAAGGCTACTGGAAAAGAAATTTTGGTAGCTTCAGGAACCAAATCATAAAGTTCTTCACTTTCAATACCAACCCGAAGCCTAGATAAAGTACCGGCAACCCAAATCTCGCTAACCTCATGCTCAATCAGCTGCCAGATTTTATTGTAATATTTCTCTATTTCACCTTCTATCAATGGAATTGAATCTATCCAGTTATCCAGAAATGACATATCGGCCTGGCCAAGAATATATTTTACTAAATATCGTAAATATAATGGATGTCCCTCTGATTTAACTGCAAGCTCCTGGATATTTGATTGAGTAATACCTTTTCCCTCTAGTTTCTCTGTTAGGAAATAAATGGATTTTTCAAGAGACAATGGTGTGACTCTTATTTCATCATCAACAGATATTTCTGACTGAAATGTCAATGTGAGAATCTGCTTTGACGTACAACTAAATAAAATTTTCAAACCATCATCCAATTTAACTGGCAATATGGATAAGAATTCTTCTCTTAAACCCATTGGAATATCATCTAGACCATCAATTATGATTAAACCGGTTTTTCCTCTTGTTCTATAAAATTTCGCAAGTAAAGAGAGACCTTCTTTAACTTTTAATAGTTTTTCATAAGGTTTTTCTTCTTCTTTTTCCTTAGACTTTTCTGGAGGTGCGTTATAAAGTACCCTGTTATAGACTTCTTCGATCCATCTAAGGAAATAATCGGGCTTAGCTCGGATTTCAGTTGGAATATTCTCTCTTTCTGGCACTTTGATAAAGTACCTGTCACAAATGATATAAGTTGAATTTCTGAATCCAAACTGTGCAGCGATTGTTGTCTTCCCTGAACCGGGATTACCAGTAAGTATAAAATAGGAACTTGATGTTTGGTTTAAAATCGTAGCTTCAATATTTTCAACGACATCTAAATTTGGAGTGGTGACAGGCAGTTCGTCTTCAATCGAAGATGGAATACCTCCCTGTTCCCCTGTCGATAGCATGACAGCACATTTCAAAAGTTCGTCTTTAATACTTTCTATACTTGTCGCTGCAAGCCCTCCAGATATATCATATCCTATTACACCAGCGACAAAACCATCGACAATTAAAGGAGCGCCAGATACTCCAGCAAAATCTGAAAGATTATTGTATTGATCACATTGTAAATCAATGTCCCACTTTGTACCTTGATTGATTCGTGATACTTTCCCACTTAATCTCATTCCAGCGGTAATACGTTCTGCTGGATATCCAAAAGTTTCCCAATCAGCATTATATGCCAGAAGACGACCTTCCAAAGGAAAACTTTCAAACTTTTGTTGAACTTTGCAAATTTCAATTAGGGAAACATCTCTTTCTTTAATATTGGTAATCACAGAAGCAACGGTCTTCATTCCATCATCAAACTCTAGATAAATCTTTTCTTCTAAGAAGTTGGATATTGTATGAAATGATGTTAAAAGCAGATAACGTTCGTCGTCAGAATTTATAAAAAAAGCTGTTCCGTTTTTATCACCACAAGAAATTCGAACAACTGCGTGCTCTGCAGATTTAAAATTAAAAATTTTCTCCATTAAGTCTTAGTGTATAAGGTTCTTCTGTAAGATAGGTTATAGAATAATTGTATTTCTCTTTCCATTCGAGATTATCAAAAAATCTTGAATTGTCTGTAATATAATTAAATATCAGTTCTCGTCGAAAACCGGTTGGTCTAGATATAATACGTGCTATTGTACTTTTATCAGGATGCTTATCTTTATATCCATTGGTTGAAAATATATATTTCTTTGCATCTATTTTTTCCAACAATGCCTTGCTTGTATTTGCACTGCTTCCATGATGGGCTACTTTGATTACATCAAATAAAATTAATCCGGCAGATTGAAATTCATTTAAGGATTTAAGAACGATATCCGGATGAGCATCAGCAAGAAATAGAAGTTTTTTTTCTTGGATATTAATTATAAATGCGATAGAACTACCATTTGTAGGGGTAGTATCACAAATATCTATTTCCTGCAACAAGGTTTCAACTGTTTCTGACGTCGAAGACTTTGGTCCCTCAGTTGAAACACCTTTTTTTTTCTCCCAGCTCATTAGCATTTCAAAAGCATCATCATATAACTCCTTGGCAGATTGAGAGTAATCAATACCATACTCTGCTAACTTCCCTGTCCAATACTTTTTTAATGCTTCAAGTTTAGTGGAATCCGGTGATAGTAAAAAAATAGATGAGTTTTCGTCTAACTGAATTCTTCTCGAATTTTCAATACATACAGCTCTACCATTAAATTCAGCGTTCCAGAGATATTTCCCCTTCAGGATATGTGCCGCCAATGTCGTTCCCTGCTTTGCGCTAACCTCTCCATTATTATGATCTACCTCTGATTTTTTGAATCCACGAGATATGACACGATTTAATAAGCCTTTTGATCGATGATCGATAGTTTCAGGTAGATCGTTGAGATTATGTAAATGCCGAAATGCATTATGCCATATATTTTTAATATTAATAAAATTCTCTTTGAAATTACTTTTCAATAATGCTATAGCACCTAAAATATGGTCAGAATCAATATGGGTTATTATTAAATAATCCAGCGATTCATTTTGAGCAGCTAACCTTTCCAATTCCCTTTGAATACAATGATTAAATGTATGGGAATAACCAGCATCGATCAAAATATTTCTATAAACTTCACTTCCATAACTTACTAAGAAACTATCGCCATTTTTTGCGGGAAATACCTGAATTGAAATTTTCACTTTTTAATATTTAGCTACTTTAAATTTAATCATTTTACGCTTGATTTAACATATGATATTAAATCAATAGCTTCTTTAATCCCTCTCTTTTGTTAATCAATTACTTAGATAGAGAAAATAGAAATATAATCCATTAAAAAATAAACCTCGTTGTATAAGCCCCGCCATCATTATTCAGATCCAAATATAATCTGCAAAAATGAAAATTATTTCAAATCTAAGAATGCAAGAATTGAGGTGGCGCTTGTACGAAAACAAAACTCAAACAAATCATAAAATGTAAATAACTATTTAACCGCCTAGATTCTCATAAAATGCTTTACAAAAAATGCTTTTCTATCTTTAATATTAAATTCAGCGATATTATTAGTTTGAATATTGGTTCTTTTATCTTATCTCTTCGTAAATCTTTTTTCGAACAACAGACAACCAAATTATTCTCCATCAGAGAGGTTTCTAGAAACTCTCCCATTCAAAATTCTAATTTTGAATGGGATCACTTAAACAATTTACAAGCTATTTTTCAAAAAATTTGCCAACTGTTTATTCCTACGGTTCTAATGGATATCTAGGCAGAAAATTAATCTCACTCTTTGGGTAATATTCGCTTTCACTATTCACATACTCTTCTAATATTTTATTATAAATCCAAGATCCCCTTAACAAGGCCCAATTAATCTGGATATATTCTTCGTCTTTGTATACCACAACCCCGATACATCTGTTCAATTTATGCTTGTATTTATATATCTCTGTAAAATTAAAAAGTGCATTTTCCCAATATGCCTTCTGAGTCAATTGAAGACCGATGAATACAAAACCGCAGCCTGTTTTTGAAGATGTAAACCTAAATGGAAATCCAAAATCATTTTTACGTACCTGTTCAATAGCTGAATAATAACGTTCGTTAAACGCTTTTAACTCTTCTCGATTAAGCTTAGCAATTTCTTTAATTACATGGTGATAATCTGTTTCCTTTCCACCGCTAAATGTAACCAGATTCTTAAAAAAATTGTTCAAGATCCAAGATACATCTGACGATGGTGTTAAAGGGGAGATTTTATCTATGTTTTTAGTGTATTCATCGTTGATCTCAAGAGTATTTGTAGTAGTTATAAAATGTCCCAACAAATACTCCTCCCTCCTTGCTCCAATAGCGCTTTTATGTTTCAAAAACATCTCTTCTCTGAATTCTAAATATTCTGATAATTCAGAAGGCGTTACCAATTTTTTACAAATCATTGCATAGTCGTCAATATGAAATAAATGAATCATACCAACAGTTCGACTCTCCAAAAACTTAAGTTTTCGTTTATGATCCAACAACTCACTTTTAGGATCATAAACTATCATTTTGATGAGTTGATGAACCTTCGCCTCGGCAATGTCAATTTCCTGCCCCCTATCATTCTTAACCGGAAGAGAATTATAGGTTTTGAAAAAAGAAATTGTATCTCTCACTTGCTTTTTTGCCACCGTTTCAACCTTTTTCTCAAACCACTTCTCTTCGCTATTAGTATCCCTAATATGAGATCGCTCTCGCCCTTTAACTTGGTAAACAATCAGTAAGTCGTCTATCCATACCACGTTATCGGCCAATTCTTTGGTATTCCCAGAGGGATGCCGCAATTCATTTTGGGAAAATGTAAATTCCTTAAAAAAGACACTATTATTAATATTCGTCAATAAAAATTCAGATTCTGTCATAAATTGGCTCTTTGAATATTTTAAGATAATCAATTTTATCATATGCTTTACATATATCAAATAAATAAACATCATTCCTTAGGCCCAAAGTTGCATTACAAATGAATATTAAAGCATTAGAATCCGTTATATCCCCAATGGATTAATTATCATTTTGTGGTAAAAGAAATTTTGTAAAATGATTAGCGTTAATTATATATCAAATCGGATTGACTTACTGATCCAATGGTCTAAACTAAATATAGAATTCTCGGGGTCGATAGCACGGGGACATCACTAATAATAAGTAATTGAAGATTTTTGTACCACTGAGCTAAAGAAATTAAATCAACAAATTGAAAACAAAAAATAGCTTCCAACTCTTGAATTATCTGCAGTCATTGTAAATTAACAGCTAATTATCGACAGAAATAGTTTCTTTGTATCCTCTTCTTTTTTAATTATATTTAACCGATAGATTTTACTTGTATAATTATTAAATTTCCAGCTAGTGAATCATATGACCTACTTATTATAATTTACTAATTTGCCATATTATGAATAAACGTTTTGAAGACGCTATCGACAGGCTTTTAATTTCCTCAAGAGGCGAAATAAATTCGCGTGTAAGCGTAGTTCAAGCCAACGTATCTCTTTTAGATACATCAACGACGTGCCATTGTTATTGCTTAAAAGTTGACGCCAACAATAATCTAAGAGTAAATGATTTAGTAGATTTTATAGATGAAAAGATCCTAGACTACGCAATTCCTAAAAAAGAGATTGATGATGCAAAGGAATATTTTAAATGTACTGGATCAACAAGTAAAATAATGAGACTTCGAAAAAAGGCAGAAGGATTATTTACTAATTTGGAGAGAACTGGTGAGGGTGGAGAAATTCTACTATATATATTGGTTCAAGAATTTTTAAAAATTCCACAATTAATAAGCAAAATGTCACTTAAAACTTCTGGGCAACTTCATTATCAAGGCGCGGATGGTATTCATGTTAAATATGACAATAAAACATCAACGCTAAATTTATATTGGGGAGAGTCTAAAATGTATAGCAACATGAATGATGCTATGAGCCAATGTATGAAAAGTCTAAAATCTTATCTTCTGGATCCCCTTTCAGCAAATTCAGTACAAGAAAGAGATCTACAACTTATAACAGCTAACATAACGCAAAATGTTAATGACCCAGAACTTGAAAATGCTTTAGTGAGGTATTTTGATAAAGATGACGACATGTCAAACCAGATCGTTTACAAGGGATTATGTTTTATTGGTTTTGATATCAGTAATTATCCAATACCAGGAGTAATAAAATCAACCGAAACCATTATAGAAGAACTGCAAAAAGATATCGAAAATTGGCATAAAACGCTAATAAATAAGATAAAAGAGCATGACAATTTAAAATTAAAAGAAATCCTTGTTTTCTTACTTCCATTTCCTTCTGTAGCAGAGTTTAGAAAAATTTATTTAAATACAATAAAGTAATGTTGGCTGATAAACTATTCAATCTTACAAGCTTCCAAAGACAATACGATACAATTCTAATTCTAAGTGTAAGCACTACAATCAATGACTTGACCTGGTCAACTCCCCGTGAAGAATTATTACTACAAATTGATTGGAATAATGTTATCGGAATTGCCAGTGCGCTTAGTTATTCCGATATCAATGACCATTTAGATGCCGCTTTAAGAATTTCTCAATCTGCGATAAGTGAAAGTACTACCACTCCAACACAAAAGCAAGCAGCAGCAGTTATATTACAAAGTCTAACGAATAGACCAGCTATTAAATTAGCAATAGAAAGAGA
The DNA here is from genome assembly GCF_030818895.1 of Sphingobacterium zeae. Taxonomy (NCBI): domain Bacteria; kingdom Pseudomonadati; phylum Bacteroidota; class Sphingobacteriia; order Sphingobacteriales; family Sphingobacteriaceae; genus Sphingobacterium; species Sphingobacterium zeae. The sequence goes on along the minus strand of NZ_JAUTBA010000001.1, from coordinate 2,927,537 downwards.
ATTCCTTTCTCCCGACTTTGAAAATCACTTGCCATTACCATTTAAATTACAAAATATCAAGACTGAATTTGAACATTCAGTAAACATTGGAAACAATCTTGTTTCTTTAAATAAGTTTCAAAGTAGAGTGTACAATGGCCATTTAGAAAATGATGCAATTAGTATATCTGCGCCAACATCAGCCGGTAAATCATTTATCCTTTGTAATATAATTGCAGAAGAATTACTAAAGGGGCAAATAAACGTAGTATACATTGTTCCTACAAGGGCGCTGATCGCGCAGGTGGAAGACGATTTGATATCATTGTTTGCAAGATTTGATCTTCAGAATATAAACTTATCTACTGTTCCACAGTATGATGCTATAAATACTGAATCGAACGTATTTATATTCACACAAGAACGTCTACACTGGTTCATGATAGAACATTCAGATCTACCACTTCATATGATAATAGTTGACGAAGCGCATAAAATTGAAGATTCTTACAGAGGAATTCTTTTACAACAAAAAATTGAAGAGGTAATAATCAGAAATCCAGCTATAAAAGTTTATTTTTCAAGTCCCTTTACAGAAAACCCTGAAATTCTTTTAGAAGACCTTCCCTCTTCAAAAGTATCTGCACCAATTAATACGCAGTTTATATCTGTGAATCAAAATCTTCTTTTTTGTACCCAGGTACCCATGAAGTCTAACCAATGGGAATTAAAGCTTTCATTTTCTAATAAACAGTTCCGTCTTGGCACAATCCAATTACCTGATCGGCCGACAACAGAAATGAAAAAAATGGCTTTTATTTCGATCGCCTTCTCTGCTAATGAAGGGGGAAATATTATATATGCTAACGGAGCTGCTGAAGCGGAAGAAATTGCCCTGATTCTATTTGATAGTTTAGAAGAAAACCAACCAATACTATCTAATAACAAACTTTTAATTGATCTAGTCAAAAAAACTGTCCATAATGATTATAGATTAGCAAAGGTCTTGGAACGTCGAATTGCATTTCATTATGGAAACATGCCATTAATAATCAGACAAGAAATTGAGAAACTTTTTAAAACAGGGGAAATTAAATATTTAATATGTACGTCAACACTTTTAGAAGGTGTAAACTTACCTGCAAAGTCTATATTTATCAGAAAACCAAATCGAGGGAGAAATAAACCGCTTTCCCATAATGATTTTTGGAATTTAGCAGGTCGCGCGGGACGTTGGGGAAAGGAATTCAGCGGTAATATCATTTGCATAGAACCTCTTAATTGGCCAAATCCGCCAACACCTGAAAAAAAGAAACAAAAAATTGTTCGTGCATTGGATGTTGTCGAACAGAATATAGATGAATTAATTCAATACATAGATGAAGGGACACCTCGGGAACTAGCAGAATCAAGACAAGATCTTGAATTTGCATTTGGTTATTTTTATGGCAAGTTCATTACGCAACGTTTACCCGAGGAACGAACAATAACTAAGCAGCTCTCGAGACTTTTTGATGGCATTCAAAAAAATATTGACTTACCGAATGAAATTATTTTACACAATCCGGGCATCTCCCCCATTGCGCAGCAAAATCTACTAAATTACTTTAAATCGAAATCAAACGTAATTGAAGAACTTGTTCCTGTATATCCAGAGGATGCTAATGCATTTGACGAATACACAAAATTAGTGGCGAGAATTGGAAAAACCATATCTAATTATCAATATCAATTAAACAGTCCCCGTGCTATTTTACTCATTAACTGGATGGCAGGCAAACCTTTGTCATATATAATAAGAGCAACGTACAATTCTTATCAAAAAAAGGAAAAATATGCAACAAAAAAAACAATACATGTAGTTATTCGGGAGGTAATGGATAACGTAGAAACTTTTGCCAGGTTCCGATTTGCCAAGGATTCTAGCTGTTATATAGATATATTGAGATATTTTTTAAAAGAAATAAAAAGAGATGATCTAGTAGAACAAATTCCTCAATTGAACCTATGGTTAGAGTTCGGCGTTTCGCAGAAAACCCATCTATCTCTCCTATCCTTGGGCCTAACCAGAAATACAGTAGTTGAACTTACAAAATATATTACAGATACAAATATGAACAGGGAAGAATCCCTACTCTGGATCAGAAAACAGAATATAGATCAATTAGATCTGTCTCCAATAATTAAAAATGATATTTTAAGTAAGATTTAACTAAATCAAACTTTAATATTTAATAACAATGACCACCTAAATGATGGTAAAGGAAAAATCTGGAATAAAAAGCGTTAACAAAAAAAACGTCAATATATTAGACAACCATTTTAATAATAATAGAATGAAAGGCACACTGATTAATCTAAAAGATTATTCCCAAGGGCGCATTGATACAAAGGAAATTTCAAAAATACTTAATTCAAAAATACCTATTGAAGACTGCTTTAGCTTAACACCAACTGAACTTGCATACAAAGCTTTACAGCATTTTAATTTCAGAAAACTTGAAAACAATAAGGACTCAATTACCAAATATTGTCAAAAAATTCTATTTGAAACAAAGTTTTTAAGGAGTTCCAATAATGCTATTGTTCATTTTCTATTGATTTTTATGGATATTGGCAAGGAAATACTGAATATTAAAAATATTCTAGAACAACAGGCACGTAAACATCTTTCCAAAGTTGAAGAAATTCTTGCCTTTTACAAAACGCAACCATTTATAATAAAATATATAGCTGATCCTGTCAAACCGGGCAACAATCATGAAAGGATGCAGTTGGAATTTTACAAAAGAGCCAATGCTAAAAAGGAGGAGATTGTAGAATATATTTTACGTGGTTTACTATATAGAGCCAAAGAAAAATCTGTAAAAAATAGATCTTCAAGGCTAGAAAGCATTAGCAAAATATTTGAGCAAGTAGATTTTCATGAAGATTTCCCCTATACAGAATTACTTAGTCATACAAACAAGGTAGTTTACGATTTAAATCTTGAAAGGATTGATTATAGACTAATTAATCCACTTAGAAACAAAGTAGCCTATATCGATCCAAAGCACTTTAATTCTCATAATTATACACAAACTATAAATATTGGCTTTGAAAAAAAAATTAAGCCGGGGCATTTCTTTGAGCGGTTGTTGCAATGTTTGAAAGGACTACCTCTTATTGAAGAACGTAAAGAAATTTTTAAAGAAATGCAATATCTCCTCAAGCAGAAAAAATGGTATTCTCTTTATGCACTAGCATTACCACAGGTTGAAGGGATTTTCACAGAAATGCTCCTAATAACTGACAATAAAAAATCGAAAAATTCATTAACTGACAAAGCCAAAATAATAAGAACTTATTACGAGAATAGCGATTATACCATGGATTATTATGAGTTTAATTTAGCAAATCTTAGAAATAGTTTCTCCCACACAGGTAAAATAGAAAATCCGAAGGAGAAATGCTACCATCTATTGATAGACATCGAATATTTACTGAATATCTGTATTGATATGGATACACCAATAAGTAAACTCTCCAAATTAATCAGACAAGGTTATCATCAAATAAAAAATATCGGCAATTTTGCGGCCATTCTAAATCTTCTTGAAGAAATTGAAAATAACAAAAAACTAGCTTCTGTTAAAGTGATGTACGAAGATTTCATGTACAAGGAAGTTCTTACTAACATTGATCTAATTAGCATGCTAAAAAAACTTGAGAAAGATTTTGTTAACTTCGCACAAGAGTTTAATATAAGCTTAAATATGCTGCTACATGATCCCCCATTAGATTTCTTTAGCAGACCAATTAAAGATATAAAACCGCAAACAAAATTAATTGAAGCAAAAATGAATCAAATTGGGCTTCTTATTAAAGATCGCTATAAGCTTTTAGTTAATACCAAAGAATTTCTTTTCAAATTTCCTAAATATTTTCCTAATGCCCCAGCGACTATTCTCAAGACTATCGACAATTTAAAAAGAAAGGAAGATGATAAATTAAGAAAAATTCATTTCTTGAATGAGCATATCAACTTTAACATCGACGATCATTTCTTCATTTATGAAAAAGAAATGGAACATTCTATTAGATAGATAATAACAATTCGATATAGAAATTTTAAGGCACTCAAATTTACAAAGAATACCTCAAACGTTCTTTAAAATGGAAAAATTTAGCTTTCAATTTCTATGCACCAACTTATTATTCTATGCACCAACTTATTATTATGTATTAATATTATATTTACCATAACGTTATCGATATTCAATTCATTGTCCTCAAATTCCTTTATTTTATCACTATTGTTCAAATTGAAAAAATCCGACTAAGGTTTCTCACCGCTACAACAAAGCAACTTGTTAAAGGCCATCTTTTTTGTTGAGGACAAAATTCCGGTCGTATCCTCTCCCATCTTTGACGGTGGGTTGTCTTTTCCAATACAAGCACCCACTAGTTTTGGGTGTCCAAAATCAAATACTGTTCCTCAAACGGAAAACTTCTTTACTCTTGGAATCAAAGTATTATCGGCTTCAGTTATGAAATTTACATTAATTTGCGTTCACGATCCTAAATTGAAGATCCTCTGCACCGTTAAGGTTAAAATACGCATGATTGAACAGATTAATTACTCTTTGTTTATCCGTTGTTACCTTACAAACAAAAGATAATCCATAATTATCCTCAAGTATATAGATTACCTCCATTTTCACTGGTTCGGGATACCCCGCCTCTTTATCAGAGATAGATGTGTGCGTAGTTTTTTTATCGGTACTACCAAATACATCCCAGACATTATTACTGACTTCAAATTTACCACCATGAAGCGAATTCTCTCTAGTATTTTTCTAAGATATAAGATCAACGTTCAAATCAAAAGATGTTTCACTGTTATCATTTACATCGAAAATTCTAAGGAAAAGGAACTGGCCGTTAAGCAGAAAAGATATGAAATAGATTGTTAATGATCAGAATATATCGATGCTATTCACTTATAACGTTCCGATATGCCCTCCTTAAAAGAAATTTTATATTATGTTGAGGAAACCTATCTATTATATATAAATCAAATCGCAATAACAATGATTTGAAAAAAGCTGTAAAAGAGCTTTTTTCAACAATTGGTTGTACAATCATATCATTTATTATATCTTCAATATCTTCTATCACAATCTCTGGGTGTCGATTATTCTTCAAATATCGGTTAAGAACTCTAAATAATTTTGAATAAATTTCATCAATGATCTTTTTTCTTCCGTTCAAATAAAGCTCATCTCTGTTAAGGTCATATATTTCAATACTTATACCTCCCCGATCGGTAAGATCCAAAATTTTACCAACAGGTGAATACACCAAATGTTGTTGCGGGTCATCAATCTCAGGATTTAATAACATCCCACTTTCAACCTTAAGAGGCTCATTCAAGATATAGTTATGCCTTTCGCAAATTTCTCCATTTTTGAATGTTGGAGTAATAACTCGATTGGGTACAAATCTAATCGGAAAATGATTTCCTTTGCGACTATTACAATTCGAACAAGCTAACAATAAATTCGACCATTCATATGCTAACCAATAATAACCCGTATGACTAGTATCTTCCGCTAACTTATCCTTTGGACGGAAATGTTCAACCTGCAGAGGGCTTCCCTGAGGAATCAACTCACAGTATGCACATTTTCCATCATAGATTTTATTAAGACTTTCAAGTATAGAAGGCGACGAATACAATGCTGTTGATTGATTAGACCAACTACGATTACGATTGAGTATTCCTAATGCTTTTCGATAAGGAGCCCCGAATGCACCCAAACTCTTTGGTCGAATCAAAAAATTCTTATTCACTTTTCTCATTTCCGAAGCGGAGATTTTAATTCATTGAGAAAAATTTCGTCATCGATATCAGATACTTTAAATTTCTCTTTATTTTTTTTAAATTCGTTTGCATCGTTAATATCATCCTGTGTCATAATATCCACATCATTAACATTAGCAACCGAGCTAATACTCTCCATGCCAAATAATTCAGATGTATAAATTTACATTAGGAAGCATATTAGGTAAATTCTCTTCGAACCAACTAAGGCGTTCTAATTGGACTCCAAAAGCTAAACTCCTATTTACTTTTAAAAATACACTATCTTTTGGTGCACCAAGTAAAGGAATTGCGCTATGAGTTGAAGCGATAAATTGAACATCTGGAAATACATCTGAAAGCAATGTAGGCAATGCTTTTTGCCATTTCGGATGGAGATGAATGTCAATTTCGTCAATAATTACAATACCCTTTATATCTCGAGTATCATCAATAGGTTTATTAATCATAAATCTACAAAGAATATCACCCACCATAGCTAAAACGGCCTTCATACCAGTTGCTAATTCATTAAATGATACAGGAAGAAAGTTGTCTCCCTCTTCTGTACATTCCTTATATTTAACTTCTAAAATATCCCTGCTAGTATCTATAAATATATCGGAAAGCTGTGGTACAACTTTCTTCAATGCAATCACAATTGACTCAAATTTTCTTTTTAATTCTGGTCTATCATAAGTATCAATTAAAAAACGTTCAACATTGAGAAGTTCAGTTTTCTCACCAAAAATACTATCTAGAACATTTTCCTCACTAGGATTTTTATAATTGTCCGACATCTGAGTTCTATTTGCGCCATATACCGCTAGACTTGTATAAGGTTTATACATATCATTTTGCCAAATAAATTGGTTAATATCGTAATAATCTTTATCATCAACACTTTTTCGATACCGAACTGTGGAAGGTGACAGCACATCAATTTTAAATCGTGCCTCATCATCAGCTTTCTGTCTTCCTACTAACCCAACAGCTATTGCTTTTAAAATTGAAGTTTTCCCATAGCCATTTTCTCCAGTGAGAAATATCCACCGAGTAGAAGCGTCAATTTCTGATAAAGAGATATGTCTAATACCTTCAAAATTCTGAAGTTCAAATCCCACTATTGCTGATTTGAATTTAGTTTTAATTAGTTTATTTCTATTAAGGACAAAAATCTTCTTCCATATGAGCAATTGGTGATATATATGATTATTATACTCCTGATCATCTACAAAGGATACATTTTCAATTAAATCCTTCTCCCAAATAGATCTATAAAGCGAAGTGAATTCAGATGTAGGACTCTGCAATTTGTAAAGTCTTTTATAAAAATTTTCAAAATCTTTACCAATTTTGGAAACAAAATAATCACCATTTAATACAAAAGTGCTCTGAAAAAAATCTTTTACTAATTCTCTTAATTCATCTTGTAAAGTAGAAACGATTGAGCTTCTTTTCTGTATAAGTAAATCACGATTTAAAGAGTACACGTCGATTGTATAACGCCCTTTTTCTGTACGTCCTACAGCATTTCCATTTGAGTCAAATGAGATGTGATTTTCAGGAGAATCAACTTCAGGATGAAGTAGCAAGGGTTGTTCATTTTTGAAAATTGGCATATTAGCAATCAAAGAATTGTCAACAAATTGAATTTGTGCCATATTTATCTCTTTGCCTTTAATCAAAAACTTATCTGTTCGATTTCTGCTGCAGTTATAACATACGGGGAGCATGTTACTCCACTCTAAAGACAACCATGAATATTTCGTCTTTGGTCGATAGTGTTCTATGGTTAGATCAGTTTTTTGCTCACAATATGCACATTTATGATTATACAGTTGAGATAATGCCTTTTTCACGTCTGGCTTAGAGTATTTCTTAACAATGGAATTAGGAAAATCTTTGAGTTTCATAGTAGGATTTGTTTCTATAAATACCGAAAGGTCTTTATAAAAAATATTCAACTCTTTTATGTTAAGAGAAACAGGTCTATCGTAAAAATTTTTAAAAACACTAATCATACAGTAAATTTAATTATTTTCTGCTATTAGAGGAGTATTTGTTTGTCTAATCCCCAATATCTTTTAAAAGTTCACGTTAAATATAAAATGGCAACTCGTTTTTCCTTAATGCCTAATCTATGCTTAGATGGAGAATTCGGGAATTGAGACTATTCGAATCCAAGGCGAATTGACCACTTTGACCACAACCATGAAAACAAAAAAAAATTGATTTGAGGCTTATCATTTTAACATTCAAATAGTCAATATTACCCGAATTAAATCGTTACCGATTTTCTAAACTGAATGATTAATAATGCCGAAATCTCCAAATAGTGCGGTTTTAATAATGTTGAAAAAATGAATTAATTGACACAAAAATACATTTAACCGCGGATCGTTGGATAGATTAACATCTAGAAGATGTTAATTTAATATTGCTTCCATTTCACAAAAAAAAGATAAAGGGGCAGGTCAAACATTCTTTGGATGCATTCCAAAAGCATTTTCTACTGGTAATGAAGAGCAAAGAAAGGATGCACCCAGGAATGTTGCTGAAGTTTTTCCGCAAGAGATCAATATTTAATCCACTAGAATTGGCGGCTTTATTAATGCCATAGGTATTATTTCATTTAAGCAAAATACACCTTATGATGCATTAAGTAATGCGGAATTATTTAAATCGGTCAAAACTATTGAGAGACCATTTTCAAGCAATGATTTTGACGTTGCAATTAAATTTTAGCACTTTGGAAAAAAGGTATAGAAACTAATACTGAGGGATTTGAAAACTATGACATTTCGCCATGAAGATTAAACAGACACATGATTTTACTAAGCAGGCTACTATATCTGGAAGATAACCCGCAGGATTAAAACAAACCTGAAGTGTTTAGTATCTGCCTCAGGTAGTCGAAACCCACACCTATATATTATCATGTAATAATCATCTATCAAAACGAAAAAATACTTTACAGCCTTGAATATAAAAATCTGTCTCCAAGCCGTGACTTTAGAGAAATGGTTGAAAAAGGAAATCGAAAGTTTGATGATAAAGTTAGACACACCTGATACAAGACCTAAATAGATAAAATCGAATCTTAAGTGGTTTGATGAAAAATATAAAATCAATTTAATAGGGTTTTCTGTCAAATCATTTTTTGTAAAAGCTGAGGAGATACTCATTCCCCATCTTAAAAACAAAGGTTTATCCATACCAATAATTAATCTATATGGCATCGAATAAAAGGTATTGAACCACTGAAATAAATAAGCAATATAATCCTATGTCAACTAAAGCCGAAATAAAAGGTTAAAGAACTTATTACATTATTCACTTCATTATATCTTAAAACCAGAACAATAATAATAGAGTTAACCTTTTCGGGTCCAATATAGAAAAAAAGAACCCCCTTCATTTTTATTAGGAGTTCCATAGGAAAATGAAATTCGGGCAATAAAGAGTCAATGAAAGCCAAACTAGATTAGGTTTTCATCCTTCAAATTATAATCGTTAAAATAATTTGAATTTCTTACATTTATGTAAAAAATATGAAATACCAACATAAAACACTCGCAAACACCAAAGTATTGATCAAGTTGTTGCCTGAAACAGCTCAAGAAGCCAATATGCTGTCAAATTTAAATATGGCAAATTCTGATGATGAATTTACCCTTCAATATTATTATCAACAAGGTTTGAGCATTTATAACGTATCTGCTGTCTTACTTAAGCTCGATTTTTCGGAATTTCCCACATTGGGTTTATGCACGTTTGAGGTTGCTATAGGGTTAGGCTAACTTTATACTTAAGATAATCATATTTTAATCCATCATAGCTTTCTACCTCTCTAAAAATATCTGACTTTCTTAGCCCCCTATCCATCAAAGCCTTCTCTAAAGCTATCTTCAAAGTTTTTTGGATAGTCACCTCTCCTACTTTTTTTTCATTAACTTCTCCTGCCAATTTATAAAACCCCTCATTTTCTATAAGATTTTTGATATCCGTATTAACAACGTTTAAAATTATTTCTCGCAGTTCTGCATTACTATTTACTGGTAAGTAGATCTTTTTCAAAATATGATTTAAGCTATGCACTGCAGTGATAAATGGTTCTTGCTTCTTACTTTGACTAGAGAAATCCTTGATTAATTCATCTATATGGAAATTAAAGGAATATGTTTGTGAAACTTCAGGAAATTGAGATACTGTCTTTTTTAGATCAGCGAGTACTTTAGTATTTATAAACGTTTTAAAATAATTATATACTATCTGTTGTAAATAATTACTGTATCTGACTTTTAATTTATCATTTCTTATAGAGAATGAAAATGTCAGAAGGTTAAGCATATTATTATAGATTAAGTCATTTATGATTCCATAAAAACATTTAGGAAATTCAGGACGATCCATTTCTCTCTCAAATTCACTTACAGGTCTTGCACCATTATATCTGAAATCCATGTCAAAAGGCCTCAACCTCTTTTGTAATTCATTAAATCGCCAAATAATTGCATTTCGGTCTTGGTAATTAGTGATTAATGCAGCATTAGCAATATCTTTAAGACTGGAATCATATTTTCGCAATTTAACAATACGTTTTAAAGCGTTATAATCATTTTCTCCCTTAGAAAGGGAGCCAAATGCTCTCAATACTTCTTCTTTTTCAAAAATTTGGATCTTCTGATTCTCTATAAGCATTAGAAGTACTGGATTGAGTAGATGTAGTTTAAAATGTATAGCTACCTCTGCTAAGGTATGAGAGCTCAATGCTAGCATATCATCTGTTCTTTTAATACAGAAATTATAAATGATTCCTTCATCCTCCGTGGTTATAGGGGCAATTAGTCTGATTATATTTTGTAGTACATCCTTTTGTTGATATTCAGAAACATCGATTCTTGGAAGTGTTTTAAGCAGCTTATCTCTATGTTGCATTATCAGACCTGTTTCACCAATAAGATATGCTGCATTAAAATACAGTTCAATTTGGAACCAGGTTTCTTGATTTAAACTAAAAGTGATTCGGTTTTTACTAACTTCATCAATAATTATCCTGAAATTATCCGGATTATAGTTTTCAAGAATCATAACTAAAACATGCTTTACATACTTTAAATCGCTCTCTATAAGTTGACGCTCAAGTTCCTCAAAGTTATGAACTAAAAATGGGATCAATTCTGGGGAGTAATAATCTTCATAGTCCAAATAGAATCGTCGAAATTCTTCTAATTTGCTTTTTTGTATTATTGATTTGGATGATTTGAGAACTTTGGGAGTTTTAACAGGATAATTCTTGTTAATATAAATATAAATAGGATTCTTCTTATCATTTTCAAGCTCCAGTTTACTTAAGCTAATCATCCTTTCCATTCTCCAACTACTTCTATGATCCTCCAAGAATTTTTCTATCATCTTAAAATTCTTAAGGTCTAAGTGCTTAGCCAGTAATCTAATTATTTCATCATTAGAGTTTAAAAACGTCTCCAGTGAGATAATCCTTTCGAGGAATTCGGGGCGCTTTCGTACAAGATAAACCAACGACTCTTTACAAATTTTAGGAAGATTATAGATATAAGGTTCGTTTTCAAATTTTCTTAATAAAAACGCTTCAATTGTGTCGTCTAATTTTTTTGAATTAATTACCTCTATTGTTTCAAATAGGTTATAAAATCCACCACTATATCTGAATAGATGTATCCGCCCGACCAAGTGCATATTTTATGAACGTTTTATAATTCCGAGGTTTGCTTAATGAGTTCAAAGGAAAAAAGAGATCAGATGCTGTCGATGATAGCAGATTGGCAGCAGAGCGGTATGAGCAAGAAGCAGTACTGTGATTCAAGGGGGATCAATGTATCCGGCCTATGAACTACAGGTCTGCTGATTTTTTGAAGTTCTGAGGATATAGATCCTTTAAGTTTTTATGGTTTATTGACATGATGTTTTCCAAGGTATGCTTTAACCACTGGAAAGGGTTCACCTCATGCTTTTTACAGCTAGCAAAGAATGAGTAGATCATCGCCGCACGCTGTGCTGCTTCATGGCTTCCTGCGAAGAGGTAGTTTTTTCGTCCCAGTGCAACGGGGCGAATGGCATTCTCGATAAGATTATTGTCTATGTGCAGATTTCCATCATACAGGTATGCTGATAGCGCATCCCATCTAGCGTATGCATACGCCATAGCTTTACCGATCTGACTTTTAGGCAATGTGCTTTTTATCTCTTCAAAGATCCATTTGCCCAGCTCGTTAATAATAGGTAAGGATTCGGTCAATCGAAGTTCTTTGATCTGCTCTGCGCTTAGATTTTCGTGTTTGGCTTTCCGCTCAATGGCATAAAGCTTCTGGATCATTAGCAATGCCTTTTCAGCTCTTGCTTTATCATTATCCAATGCTTTTTCAAACTCACGGCGTGCGTGCGCCCAACAGGCCAAGTGCGTCACTTCCTTCTTTTTGCCATACTTTTCGTATACAGTATAGCCATCGGTCTGGAGATAACCCTTAAAGTTTCCAAGCATAGGCACAGCGGCAATGCCACCACGGGTAGGGCTATAATCAAACAGCACGGTTCCCTCCAATGGAGCGTGGTACACCCAATAATAGCCTTGATGGGCAGCGCCTTTTTTATCGCTGTCCAATACTTTTATTGGGGTTTCATCAACCTGTAAATAACCCTGTGATTTGGTCTGGAAGACGAGTTGTTCATAGAGTGGTTCCAGTTTCTCCAAGGCTTGTCTGGCCCATCCTTCGATTGTTGAGGAAGCTATCTGTATATTTTCTCTGGCAAAGATCTGTTTCTGTCGGTATAGCGGGAGATGATCTTGATATTTACCGGTAAGGATCATCGCAAGCAGGCTCGGCCCAGGGATTCCTTTGTCGATTACACGCTCGGGAAGCTCGGCAATGGCCACGGCAGATTTATCTTTGGCAGCATATTTATAACGGATGTAACGTTTGATATAGAACCTTGCAGGTTCGCATTCCAATTCTTCCGTAATTTCTTTACCGATATAAACCATTTGGGATAGATCACCTTCGGGATGGATTTCAACCTCTTCTACAGGGAGGTGGGCAGGTAATTTAGCACGTCCTTTATGATTAGGTCGTTTACGTACATACTCGATCTTTTCTTTGATTTCCTCCTGTTGCTGTATAACTTCGGCCGGCGCTGCTTCAAAGGGAAGCATGGTCTGATTTGGATCGCCTTCGAATCGCTCACGCTTCTGCCCGAACTGCATACGCTTGTACATAGCGAGTTGGGACTCTAGGTAATCTATCTTTTCATCTCTTTCAACAAGGGCTTGGTCACGACTGGAAATGACCTTGATAAGGTCTTCTTTTGAGAGATTTTCCAGTGCTGTTTCCATACCCTAAAGATACGGAATTACCCGCGCTCATGCAATTAAATGCCGCTTTTAAGGCAAAGTAAAACGTCTTTTTTGAATACTTTTTACGACCTGTATCCCCTCAATCATCAGCACCAGATCACTCCATGACAACTCTCCGTTTTTTATACTGGGCGGTACGAAAGTACCGCTCTCCAGCCGTTTGTAATACAGCACAAAGCCACCCTTCTCCCAATGTAACAGCTTCACGTGCGTACGGCTACGGTTTAGGAACACAAAAACCTCCCCACTGGTAGCTTGCCGCTGCATTCCTGAACTGATCAGTCCACAAAGTCCATCAAAAGACTTCCTCATATCGCAAAAACCATCATAAAGATAAAACCTATGCGATGAGCCTAGCGCAAACATCAGTACAGACGGATCAATTGAGAGAGAAGTCCAAGATCATTTTCTACCTTTATACGTACACCATTGGGATAAATTACCTCAACTTCACTTTTTCTGCAGGCCTTGTCGATGGATATAAAACTCCCCGCAGACGAAACGTTTTCTTTACTGCGCGAATACCAATAATAAAAGGTGGCCTCATTTATCCCTTTTTCTGCGCAGTATCGTTTCTTGCTTATACCGCTTTGTTGCCAGTCTGCTATCAGGGCAAACATCTGTATTCTTTTTTCTTCTTTGCTCATTTAGCAAAGCTCCGCATTATACATCGCTCAGAAAATATGTACTTGGTAGGGCGGATACGGATCAATGAGGCGAAGTTTTATTATTGGTTTTCTCGGAGCAGGGAGCAAGATGGTGCTAGTGGAAGTTTCACACCGATTGACAGATCTGTGCGTAAGGAGATAGAGATCATCTATCCTAACGGGGTTGTTCTGAAAGTGGAAAGCGATCTGGGTCTTCTGTCCCAGCTGATCCGTCTTTACTAATATGTTTTCGCTTGGGTCTTCTCACAGATTCTATCTTTACGACGGCTACTGCGATATGCGAAAAAGTTTTGATGGACTTTGCGGACTGGTGCTTTCTGTGATGCAACGCCAGCCTACCAACGGAGAGGTCTTTGTATTTCTAAACCGTAGCCGCACGCATATAAAACTATTACACTGGGAAAGTGGTGGTTTTGTACTTTACTACAAACGTCTGGAGCAGGGAACCTTTGGTGCATCTGAACTTAAGAAAGGTGAGCTGTCCTGGAGCGATCTGGTACTGATGGTAGAGGGTATACATGTTGTGAAGAGTATACAGAAAAAACGTTATTTGAGAGCCCTACAAAATGACCCGCAAAGAGCCAAAAAGGCTTTACTGATGATACAGGATCTTTATAAAGTTGAACGAAAAGCTAAGGAAGAAAAGTTATTGCCTGATAAGGTCAAGGAGCTACGGCTGAAAGAGTCGCTGCCGGTTATCAACGATATGGGTAAATGGATATTCGAAGAGATAAAAAATATACTCCCTAAAAGCCAGATCGGAAAGGCTATGGCCTATACCTATGCACGTTGGGATGCGCTTTCGGCTTATATGCATGATGGAAACCTACAGATAGACAACAATCTGGTGGAAAATGCTATCAGACCCGTAGCGCTCGGTCGCAAGAACTGGCTCTTCGCCGGCAGTCATGAAGCCGCCGGGCGTGCGGCAATGATATATTCTTTCTTCGCTATCTGCAAAAAGCATGAAGTAAATCCTTTTAAGTGGTTAAGGCATACTTTAATAAATATAGAATCGATAAACCATAAGGATATAAAAGACCTTTATCCCCAAAACTTCAAGAAATCAACTGACATGTAGTTCGTAGGGCGGATACGGCAATGCCATATTTTCCTATTACCTCAAGGGGATCACAATAGTCATACCACGGGCCAAAAACGTAAAACTGCCGTCCCTCTTTTTCTTCAATATGCATGCCTCCCCGCAATAGCTTTTTGGGTGGAAAAAAATTTTTGTTGTCTCTTAGCAGAAATAGTCGCATATGTATCCTACTATCTATGTCTTTTATAACACGAACGCTTACAATTCCTTTTTTGATCCAGCAGTCTAACACCCTCCTTTTCATATTAAAGAATATATTCAGCTCTGTCTCAGTATAGAAACTATCCTTATTCTTGAGTAATGATGCAGGTATGACGTGATCCGTCAGAGCTTTTTGGCATACAATGCATTTCAGGCCATATCTGTCATACCAGCCTTTTCCTTTTCCCATAGGTTGATTACAGATGCCGCAGTTACGTCCATCGCCATCGAGCTGAAATCCTTCCGGAAACTGCTTCAGTTTTAGTTCCCATTCCATCTCTGTTTCTAAGTTGTTCATTGTTATTTCGGAAAGAAGCTTTAAGAAGTTTTCGCACTCTTCCACTTCCATCTCAGAAACATTCCCACCCCTTTCTTTCTCAAGGATCTTCCGTATTTTTTCGCTATAATCATTCATATTTCTAAAATTTGTGTTTCAATACACTTGTAACTCACTTGGTCGCAAAATAATTTTTTGGTTGCATATTCATAGTTTGAATTCCACTTTCAACAGACAAAATAGCACCCGTCGATAAATTTCAAGGGAAAGTAGTCTATGAAAGCTAAATAGCTTCTGAAATTTTAAACATAAACATCAGCTATTAACCCTATAAATACAATTGACAAGATGATGCTTTTTAGAAAACTATCAAAAGATAAAAAAGTTAATAGTGTGTTTAACTGGAAACAAAGCATTAATTTTATTAAGATCTTAATAGATACATGCAAAAATCAAAACTAACGTATGAAAAAGAGCTATATGCAATGCAAAAGAATGATGACCTTTTCGTGTATTTTTCCTGAACAGACTCCTGATAAAATTGAAAGCTATTTAGATAAAATTTCTACAATAGAAGCAATTGAATTTATATCATACTATAATTTAAAACTTTGTTATAAAATCACGAGCGAAAGTAATTTTGATATTTTTTCACCAATCCTTTTTAAATTAAAAAAAGATGTCTTACTTCCGGTCTTTAAATACCTCAATTCTATTCCTATAAATGAATATATATTTTTAGACGCTTATCCTTTATTACTATTAACGGAGAAGCTTCTTATAAATTATAATGAATCCACCACACCCTTGGATAGTGAGAATTATAAAAATTTAATGAAAGCTTATTGGGTATTATCTAATGAGTTTGTTAACTCAAGTATACCAAATATCCAGAATAATGAACAATTTATTGAAACATACATTCCAAGCCAACTTCCACTTAATGATATATACTATCCAAAAGATTACCGTGTAGAATTTATTAAGATTTATAATTTCATTAACTTTTGCAAGAATGATCCTAGTTTTTCTAAAAATATGCTCATTTTCGAATCATATTACGGTATTACGGCAAATGATTACTTCAAAAGACTTTTAAAGTTATACTTATTAATTACAACAAATGAAAATGGAATGTCACCAATTGTTTACAGTGATAATGATGACGCCATAAAAAGTTTTATGGATATTTTGTCATTCGATATAAACGAATATAAAAGTTCCGAGGATTTTAGATTTATAAGAGAAAAACCTATTCTTAAAGTTTCTGAGAATCGATTTGTTGTTTTATTTATTAAGTTTTTTATAGATAAACTATTTTCTAGCTTTTTATTTGACTTTTCAAGGATACTTTCTTCAAGCAAAGAATCAAGCATAGATGGTTTTCCTTCATTAAAAAAAATCCTTGGCAAACAGTTTACCGAAAAATATTTGTTTTATGAAATTATAGCTCGATGCTTCAAAGGGCAATCTGATTCCATGATTGATGGGGAATCATTTAAACCAGAAATAAAAGATGGAGAACCAGATTATTATATTCGGATTGATGATTGTGTACTTTTATTTGAATGTAAAGATTCAATCTTAACGAGCAAAACTAAATACTCTAGAGATATTTCAAAAATTAAGGAAGATATCAACGAACTCTTTGTAGAATCCACTATAAATAAAACGACAGGAAAAAAGATACCTCCACAAAAGAAGGCAGTAAAGCAACTTTTAAACGTAATATCGACTAAACTGCCTATTATACACGAAAAAATAGATAAAACATCATACAACAAATTACAGATC
Organism: Sphingobacterium zeae; assembly: GCF_030818895.1. Taxonomy (NCBI): domain Bacteria; kingdom Pseudomonadati; phylum Bacteroidota; class Sphingobacteriia; order Sphingobacteriales; family Sphingobacteriaceae; genus Sphingobacterium; species Sphingobacterium zeae. The sequence continues at coordinate 2,910,278 of NZ_JAUTBA010000001.1, read as the reverse complement.
TACCCCATACTAGTGTATACTGATAATAACTTCGACATTGATGGGATCAATCATCTTTTGAATCAACGTTATCTGGCATTAAAGGAAGAATTACATTATTACCAAGATATTGCTTAAAAGATTTCGTTATGGTCAATATTAACACGTTGATCCTTCTTGAAGACTTTTTCAAAAGTAATCGTGTAAAATTAAACACAGTTATTGACGATTTCATCAATTTTAAAACAAAAAATAATTTTGATGAAATTATATCTTTTAATAAATTTTTATATCGTACTGCCGTCAAATTTGGATATAATCAAAAGAAAACAACATGGTTTGATGAAGCAATCAAAAGCTCATAGACATGTTTTGAATTTCACTGATCAGATTTTTTTTATATTGAATGTGATATATCTATGAATGCTCTCTTATGAACTCCAGAAATTCCTTTCCAAGGCGGGTTGTCCTAGAGGAAAGCATTCCGTCTCCCGACATCATAGTACTCAGCTCAGCTGAATTGTGAAACCCGGCATCGTAAAGCTTCTTCCAAATTAGTTTCACCAGCTCACCTTCTGAAGCAATTTCAGGATAAGCTTCCTTAAGCACTGATGACAAACCTCCCATCATAGGTTTTGGAAAGGTTTTCCCATTGGCATCAAACCATCCTTTGGGGTCATCATATAATGTAAGTATTTTTAAGTGCCATATCGTGAACTCATTGACCAAATCCAAGAAGATATGGCTTTTGGTCTTTCCCGGGCCCTCATTAATTCCCGTATTAATGACTGCATTTTTCAGGGCTATCAATTTTTCTGTTTCACTCGTTTTGATTGCCAAACTTGTAGCTTGTAACACCACATCTATAAATTCTTCATTATCGCTTAATTTACTGAAATCAATCCTCCCCTGCTGTTCCAACTCCGCTAACTTGCCAGCAATCTCTTCCATCCACTGCTGACGTCTTTTTTCCAGAGGCGGTGTCACTATCAACCCGAATAACTCGGAGGCAGCACCCCCCAACACTGGAACTAAACCTACCAATGCTTTAATTGCAGCATATCCCACATCTTTTCCTGTCGTTTTATTAATATCTTTCATAATATGGCACTCTAAACTAAATATTCATCCTTCGGATAGCTATTCTTAATTAGCTCACTTTTTCTGCTTCCGAATGTTACTAAATATACAGACTTTAAAACAATTCGAATTGAAATTTAAAATTTAATACACATAGGATATTTGCTAGTCCAAAGTGAATATACTTTTAGGGAGATGATCTTGGGATATGATTCGTATCCGATTTTAAAACATCCATTAATAACCAACTGATGTCTTTAAGATCACTCTTATCTTTATAAAAACGAACTTCTTCAAGTTTTCTTTTCAAATAATTAAAGTTTCCGGAGATATGTTTTAAAACCGCGGTCTTATTAGTGTTCACTGGTTGTCTATTTTTCAATGTAGATAAATGAAGTCCCCAAAATATATAGACCGAATAGTCATTATACGCCAAATATGCTTGGTTTGCAAGATGAAATGCATTAATAATGTTAGTAGAAAACACATTATCATAAAATATTTGAGCAAATTTTACTGCAAAAGTATTCTTTACTTCTTTTAATGTACCGATATATGCTCTACAGCCACAAACTAAAAAGCTAGTGGAAACCTTCGACCAGGACCAACAGGTATTATTAAAAATGAATGGGTAAATTAAAGGGGATGAAAACTGATTAAAATTTGCAAGATAGTTCCAGTTATTATAACATTGAATAGATCTTGAATTTGGTACATCTACCTTTTCCTTGGACTGGACAACTAATTTTTTATCGAAAGCTTGTGAAATTATCGTGGAAAGACTTGCATAAAATTCATGAGAATATCCTTTTGCTTTCAATTCATCACTCCGCCAGAAAAGATTATCCAATTTCCTGAAATAATATACCGTCTCAACGTGATGAGAATCTTCAAACGGTGAAAACGCAATACTTAATACAAGCTTAAATTCAATCTTGTGCACAATTCCGTCAATCCCCCGAAAAACTAACTCACAATCCCTTCCTTTTACATTTCCTCCATGGCTACATATATGCATCAATCCAAAAGGATAAGATTCAATTGTATTTTTAAGATTATAAGTTGTTGCGCTTTTTCCAATCATTTTTCGTTGATAATAATTTTCAAATTCCAATAGGTTAATAAGATCATCAGTCTCTTCATCCTTAAATATTGAAGGAGAAAAGATTGCTGCAGATCCAAGTTGTGTCTTAGTTTCAGCAATTAGCGCATTGAATATAAAGAAATCTGGACGCATAATTAAATTAACCATAGATGCCGGAATTTCAGTAACCAAAAGCGGATAAGGCAAACCTCTAGTAAAAAAAGTTGCAAAGCTCAAATTTGAAAAATCAATGTGATTGATTCTCCTACTTATTTTATCTAATAAAATGTCTCGACCGGAAGCTTTTGTACTGTTCCATTGTTCTAATAGATATAGAATTTCTTCATCTTCTCTATCTTCTAATGGAGCAATAAGTAATGGCCAGGCATTGACAGATAGTGCGTAATTTATAGCAACAACTTTATCAGAATTAGGATAATCTTCAATTAAAACAACACCTTCAAATCCTTCCTGAGAAATATTATCAATAACAACTGCAATATTATCTACAGACAAAATCTGGTTATCTGTTAAAGCATGAATTAGACCATTCCCCAACTGTCCTTCTGAACAGATCAATTCTCCAGTTTTATCAATTCCGTAACCACCTAAATAAGTAGGAATATCCCCCATATCATCTAATTCTATTGTTGGATATATATTATGCACATTGAGAAATGATAATTGATTAGGGGTTAAACCAACATAAATAAGAGTATCGCAGCCACCATTTCCTTCGATTGCATCTTCAAGGAACTTATTGAATTGATTTGCATTCCTTCTCTGGATTACATAAGGGTCATGCCTAATAACAGGAGTAGTTTTCGCAATGCTTACATTGTGAAAACTAAATATTGGAAGATATTCATTTTCAACATATAAGTAGGATAATATTGCAGCAACAAGATCAGGTTTATCATAATTCACAACTAAGATAAAATCTTTTCTAATTTTAGGTAATTGAAACTGCATTTTTAAATTTTGTTATAATATGAACGAATAGACTCATTCAAAAATAGGTATTATCAAATAATAACAAAATTTTGGCTTATAAGATCTGTTTGAAATCAGAATTGTTAATTAAAACTAATGTATTATTATTGTTTTTATTAGCTAGACTTAATATAATAAAAAGTATTCTTGAAAAACTTATTTTTGAACTACCAACCCCACATCCATTTTTTCTAATCGTTCATAATTCTCTGTTATGTTTAATCCTTAAAAATTTAGATATCCTTCCATGGTATCATTTCATTTTTCCTCCCGCTAGTACGATTATAATATCTTCCAGAGTATTTGAATATTTTTAAGAAAGAGAGTTCGACATACCAAATTCCCAATTGTAGAACTTCATCCATAACTTCCTCAGAAATTCTATTTAATGTAGTTCGACCTTTTTTATCTCCGTGCACAAGAGCATTTCTAATATTAACAATAGCCATTGGACCATTATCATTAAACTTTTTTAAGTTATCTAAATTTTCAGGAATTTTAGTGTCAATTTGTAATTTATCAATCAGTTTTTCTAATTTTTCTATGGCATTCATTTTACGAGTTTTAGAACGAGTAATTTCTTTGTTTTTTTCGATTATTAACCAATTAAACAGTAACTCTAATGCAGTTTGAATAAGGATGATAGCACCCTCAATTTTCCCCGCTTTTGAATTAGCTTCGACATACCAATGGGTTAAAGTACTAATAAAATCTCGGTCATTCTCGTCCTGCCATAAATTATCAAATTCCATCCATAAGTTATTAATATCTTTAAAATCAAGCCCTTCAGACCAAGAATTCACATCTCTGAATTGACTTTTATAATAATCTGTATAATGAGACCATAAATTTTTATTATTTTTAAATCCCGAATAAAATAAAGGTGCTACAATTCTTCCATTTAAGAGTGTAAGAAAAGTATGAAATCGATTATGCCAGTTCAAAAATTCTGACAAACTTATCAGACCGCCTTCTTTAAAAATTTTACCTTCATAAAAAATAGCATATCCTCCTTTTTTCCTCAATTCAAAAAGCAAGTAATTATAATTTTCGATCTGATCCAAATAGAGTTCATATGGTTTACTTATAAAAGTCAGTCTTCCATGGTAAGGAAGTTTGTTTTTGCTGTTAGATCTTATAATTTCACCAACAAAAGAGCGCATATTAGGTAAACAAAATCTAATCTCTTCAACTGGAATCTCAATATTCCCCTTCCAGAATTCATTTAAACTCCCCTCACATACATTAATTTCTTCTTCTAGAATTACTCCTTGAAGATATCCGCTACCTACCTTTTGATCATCTACTTTAACTATGTATTGTTCTGTAAACAAGTCTTTGACATAAGAAGTTCTATTTTGGATTTCTCCTTTAAATTTTACCCCAGAATCAGGAAACCAAGAATAATAGATTTCCCCGTTTATAGTTAAACTCACTTCCTTAAAATATAAGTTGAACCGTCCGTTCCAAATTTCAACCTCTTGATTCGGACTATTTAATTGTACTTGATGATTAACGCGTATAGGGAATTTTTGGAGTTTTTCATTAATATCAATTTTATTCATAAAATTTATATTTGATAGCTTGCAAAGAATAAGTTTAATTTAATATGGTTTTTTATCAACTAATTTGGATCTGATAGCATTTTTGCTAAAAAAAACTTACTTTTCAAACCCTTAAGTAAAATTCCAACAAATATAATAGTTCTTCATATGTAAATCGTTTAGCTGGAAAAAACTTAAATCCAGAAATTCATAAGGATATCAATAAGATAAAAAAATGAGAAATATTAAATCGAAAAGTTTGATCTGATCAGATGAGCTAACTTTTCTTGAAATATAATTTTTCACATCCAGATCTCTTTTCTCAAACATCAACTATTTATTATTTAAAGTCGCGACAATATTATAAACAGGCAGATTAATATATCTCTTCAATTCAGAGTCATAAACATCTAAACTTTTGAAGCGTAACTCATATTACTTAAGTTTATCATTACACACGTTTTCCACGCGACCTTTTCCTATGCTAACATTATACAGAAAATCAAATTTGCCACTTTTATTTAAAGTGTGGAACGCACGGCATAATTCATCTTCATTAAGAGTCTTTTGATTGCAACTAAACATCGTTAATGATAATACTATTAATATCCAAATCTTCATTCCCATAGTTTATTAAGTGTTCTTTTTTTTAACTTCCAATAACTTCCTGAATCATTCAGTCCATTCTGTATTGCTCTTTGATCTGCACCAGCATCGCCTGTCCATGACCTATTTTCGAACCACCTCCTAATAGCATTAGGGTGATTACTAGCCATACCAGGATTACTAAGCTTACCAGAATACCAGGCATTTACTTGTATTTTTACATATTAAGTCTCGTTATTACCTGTAAATAAATCAATGGTATTGCTCATCAGTCCAAAAAAATCCGATCACGTCTATTTTCTCGATCGCCATCGCTACATCATCATCGAGATATTTGGAAGTGTAAGAAGTGAGGTAGTTTTCACCTGTCTTTGTACAGGTAATTTTCTGTATTAGTCCCAATTGAGATGGGTAGACAGCATTTTCATCCAGTAATTTGATCAACGACTTATCGCCACGGACATCTATCTCGTAATAATTGTGGTCCTCTTCATCAGGGAATGAAATCATTTCTGGCGTAATTGCGGTGCGTTTCATATAAAACATGCCATCATCTTTCACCAAATGCATGAAATCCCTTTCCTTATACTGATAATTCCCGCATATCCACTTTCTTTGTTTTACCAACCAGTCTTTAAAGGATGCATACTCAATCGGAATTTGTTTATTGATATTCAGCCATTTGGTAATTTCGCTTGATTTACCAAAAATTGAAAATCTAACTTCGAAATCGGCCATCTCCCAACCAATAGTCATACTGAGGGTCTTATTAAGTTTCTTATTCTGAATTTCAAATATCGACCGGTAGGAACTCAGTGTGTCGCTTACCAGCTGCTCGGTATTGTTTGAACCGTGTATAATTATAGGATAATTCGTGTAAAAATCGAAGGGCTTAACAAACTGAACTTCATCAGGGTACTTCAGTACTCCGCCTTTTCTCTTAAGAAATTTTTCAAGTTCTATGATATCGTATTCGAGGACATTTATGATCTCTCCATTACGGAACTAAATAATGTCCGGATTGATGGCTTTTCGCTCGAAAGAATGATAGTCTCCACTCTTTTGAAAATAGGATACAAATATCCTGATGCCATCTTCTGATGTGATCTTGTTTGGTAAAAAATCTGCACCAGGGGTTTGTTCTATGGTAGAATTTTTCAGCTTATCATATTCTTCCTTTGCCCCGAAATATTCAAATAAAAGCGGGTTGCCTTTATAGTACAGAATGCACAGTTTCTTCCAATCGTCCAATCCAAGCTTACCGTCAATCCTGAACAGTTTAGTGTAATCAGTGTTTTTTCCGGCCTTATTGATGTTTACATCCCATCTTTCAAGTATTTGCTCTTCGGTGTACATGCGTACTGCACCATCAAAATGCATAAACTCTTCCTTTTGCTTATCGTAAATGGAATGAATATACCGGCATCCATAGGCGTCTGCACCAACACCAAATGAAGGTCTTTCTCTGATTTCTTCAATTTCTAGACTTTTCTCGTTTCCATCAGATTTCCACCAAAATTCCGTGCCCGTGACATTGCTGAACATTTTTTGTTCATCATTGCATTCATATCTAGTGACCTGATCAGGAAGATTGGAAATATCGTCGTCAAATTTAGGTCCCCACCAATAATCCAGTTCCAGGAAGCCTTTCATCGTTTTGGATAGACCAATCAAATTAGGGTCAATAGCAATCCGTAAGGTGATGTCGGTTCTCGAGTTTAAACGGATAAACTCATCAATGAAGTAGGTGTTGAAATTGTTGAACAGTGATAAGCTCCGATTAAAAAATTGATGACAGAAGATACATAACTCCGATTTTTTATCTTTGAAAATGCCCGAACCCGCATAGTCAAAATCATCTAATATATCCTGGAGATAGATCAGTCCTGATTTATCGGTGTTGCTGAAGAGTTTTGGATATAACTTGGTAACAATGTCATCCAGATGATAGGCTACCGCCCCTTTTTCATAAAATCTGCCTTTATCAGAAAACTCTGATTGCAAAAGTCGTTTGAAGTCATCTACATAAGGCTTACACGCTTCGTAGTTATGTCGTTGCCAATGGCTCTGTATTTTCGGGTGGATGTTTTCCCGATCTTCATCGGTATCGCAGAAATAAAACTTGCCTACGGTTTTGCTGATCTTGGGTTCTATCAGGATACCATAAGGCATAATCCAGCCCAAAGGTCTGTGGAAATCGTGATCGATTAACTGTGGTAAACCAATAAGTGCATTTTTTGCAATCATTTGTTCCAATGTCTCGAAAGCAATTACATACCCGTCTCGATTTAAAGCATCGGAACTTAAAACACCCAGTCTACTAAACATATTTTGTGTCGTTTAGATAAAATATATAATTAATTGCCTGTATACTGATAAAAAAACGCATTTCTTTTAGCTATGAAATGATCACTGCGTGGTTCTTTTCAAACTCTGCATAGTTGACTAGTCCTGAAGTAGTGATATAGATTTTCAGAGATAAAAATACATAAAATTATACAGTAGTAACCACTAGGTTGCTGCTATTTTTTGTTTTATAGTTTCTGTAATTCATTAATGGTTTTGTATGCATTTCTGAAGGAGTAAACATGTGGTTAGACCAATGTGGTCTTTCATCGCTGTAAATTCGAATAGCTTTTTTTACTACTTCCTTCATTATTGCTAGTTCTAAATGATAGGTGTCAATCATAAATTCTTGTTTTAGAATTCCGTTAATTCATTCAGCAATAGCATTTTCATAAGGGTCAGCATTTTCTGTCATACTGCAAGTTATGTTATACTTTTTCAAATACTCTTGATATTCATCCGAACAATATTGAACCCCTCTATCAGAATGGTGAATTAGAGCTTCTTTTGTATTTCTTTGATTTTGGGCCATCTTTAGTGCTTTAACCATATGATTAGCACACATCGTATTTAATACCTGAAAACCAACAATCTTTTTAGAGTAAGCATCTGTAATCAAACTTAGATAACAAGGTTTTTCTCGTTTACCGATGTAAGTAATATCGCTCACCCAGACTTGATTAGGATGATTGATTGTCAGATTCTTAATCAAATTTGGATATTTTCTAAACCGATGATGTGACATTGAGGTTGTTTGGTAACTGCGTTTGGGAATGATTAACAAATGATTTGCACGTAGTATGTCAAAGAACTTATCTTTTCCTACTTTTATTACCTGGAGCTCATTTTGTAATAGATAATAAAGCTTTCGTGTACCTATTCGTTTTTGGCGAACAAGTATATTTGCCACAAGTTTTACCACTTGCTGTGCAATGTTTCAACGCTGTTTCACACAGTGAATCCCTCTATAATAAAGTTGCCTATCCACCTCGAACAATCCAACAAGTAAAACTTAGGCTTTCTTGTTTTTCTTTCTTAAAAGTATCGACTGTGCGGGTAAAGAGTTTTTTCTTACATCAATTTTATATTCCTTTTCTGCTAAATCTATCATAATATCGAAGAATGCAGCTTTGGAGCCTGCAATATGATTTTGGCGTTGCATAAGTGTTTTATAAGACCGGCTATTGAGATCAATTTCTTTTTGATTGTTTTTTTCCTGACTTTTGATAATCGCTTTTTAGTTAAGAAATGGTAGAGACCAAAGAAGAAACTTATCACGGCATATGGTTTTTACCAAATAGCCAAATTACAGTCATGGGGCACCTGACTGTGACCGATTTTATTATCGAACTTCACCTGACAGATCCCAATAACCGCAAACTTTCTGAAGAAGAAGCGGCAAGCGTTAATGAAGAGCTGAGATACCCGGTGATATATGGCCTGGGAAATTATGGTGAAAAAATTACACTTTACGATTGTTCCGGCGTTATAGATATCTTCAACGCCAAATTGATGCTATATGGCGATGAATATTACAGCGCATTCAATGAGCAAAAATTTAAAATTCTAGGCGTTCATATACCCACGTTCGATGGCTGGATTAGCAGCGACAGTTTTTTTTTTAAAAATAGCTACAAAAGTGCTGGATTTTCGATTGAATATACCGCACCTGAGAAGTTAAAAATGGCACTCAGCGATAGTTTAGATATCAATATCGATTTTGAGTGTTTCCAACCATCTACCGAAAACCGCAATAAAATTACCCTGCATGAATTTGCCCTTGTCAACTTCATCGCGAAGGATGCGGAAGGCATTCATATTTCGGAATTTATGAAATACCTGCTGTATTTTCAGCAACTTGTTTCTTTTTTGTCGAAGGATGGCGCAAATGTTTCCGCCGCCCGTGTATATACTTCTGTTGAGCAGTATACCAGAAATAAGTTTCTGGGAACAATGGTCTATGGTGGAGTACCGTTCAACAAGTTTGAGTATCCGTTGCAGGACCGTCACCGGAAATACCTGGTCAGCAGGGCCGATGTGGATGATGGTCTAGAAGCTTTTTTTGGTAAATGGTTTAGTTTCGCCGCAGAAGGGCAGCATATCCTTAAATTGATATTCCTTGACTACTTTTTTCGCGGGGCCTTTGACGAAAATAATTTCCTGAATTTGATCCGGGTCCTGGAGATATACCATATTTATATGTTTCCGGGAAAGCTGATGCCGGATACCGATTTCAAGATCAAATTGGGTGAGATTATTGCAGGTGTGCCGGATGCGCATAAAAAAGAGGTTAAAGAGCACCTTGCTTTTAAAAACGAGCTTAACCTAGATCAAAGACTAACGAAGCTGTTTTCAGAAGTAGAAAATGGTAAGCTTGGTTTTGACTATACCTATGATGAGACATTTAAGCGGAAAGTGAAGCAATCCAGAAACTATTACACCCATTATAATCCCAATTTGAAAGCTAAAGCAGCTGCCGGAGAGGAATTGGAGGCATTGACATTAGCCTGCCGTGCTTTGATCAATTATCTTATTCTAAAACACTTGGGCGTTCCAAAAGAGGTACTGAGAAAACGGTTTGAGTATTATATTGAGAGTTCGTACTACTCAAATTATTTCCTATAGTTGCATGAGCCTTCCAACGAATTTAGGGTAGCCAGTTCAATTTAATTAAAAGTCACTAGAAACCTCTGTGTTCGGATGCTGCCTTATATTTAAATCCTTTAATTCTATTAGCGAGTTAAGGCTGATGAGTGATATTGGGATGTTTAATGCAGTTAACGCTTGTTTAAAACGATCGGGAGACTCTATTGAAGTGCCTGTTACGGCTGTGATGTTGTCCGTCATATTTTTGGCATTCAGGTGAATTTCTTTAATTATCGTTCTTTTTCCGCCCAAGTACTGCTCATCAGCTGAGACTAAATCCAATGAAATGGTTCCTTGATTTGTTCCATTTATGGGATAATAAATGATATCGTTTGCAAAAGGTTTGAGAACTTTATTAAGGTAAGCAAAACTTTTGGCAAACAACCCATTATCACGAAGTTCCAGCAGGAGATTAGAAGCGAAAGTATTTTAGATTACCTTGGCTTATATATACGATATTTTGATTTAGGAAACTTGTAAATAAATTCTTAAATTAGAATTTCAATAAATAAATAGCAGCACCAAAAACAGCACCAAATTTCGACAAGAAACCGACTAATTCACAGGTTGAAAAGTGCATTAAGATAATATAAAGGCAATATCATGAAGAAACGTGAAATTCGTCTCCCGCCTCTTCTGACACGACAAAAACGTTTTTGAGAAATCAGTAGGCGTTTTCTCATTTTAGGTGGAAAATAGCACCAAAAACAGCACCAATTTAAAATCCAGCCAAAGGCGCTTTATGAGGTCTAAGAAATTCAAGGACGCACGGACCGTCAAAACCACAGATTGAGACCGAAGAGTAATTTTCGAATATCAGATCCCCGACCAGAGGGAAAAAAACTGTTCGCGCAGCAACAACCAAAAAAATATGTGGAATCTAAAGTGTTGTCAGCATATTTTTTTACATCATTTTGAGCAAGATTTGAAGAATTTATTGGAGGCGTTGATCTGAAAATTTCTTTCACAATTTATTTCTTTTTTTCATGTACGAATGAGTGTATTCCTGAATCTTTATACTCATAAATTCAACATATAAATTCCGTAGGGGAATAACACCCTTTTGACATCAGTCTCTTTATCAGAATTTTACAAACCCTCGATTTCCCTACTCACCGAATCGCTCACTGGTTTGACATACGTTTTAGCTGCAATTGCTTTTATCAATTAAAGATAAGGAATTTAGACGTTAAATTCAAGTCAGGATAGACCAAAAAGCCTCCTTTTCGAAATAAAAATAATTAATTAACGAGGTTCATCTGTTTAATAGAGTGCAGTTGAGGAAAGTCTGACCTTATTGAAGATTATGAAGCCATCCTAAATGCAAAAAGTAGTATGAATCTTTTATGTAATCCTGTTCTCAAAAGATCGAAAGGCAATCAAAGAGTTATTATAAAATTCTCTTCAGGATATCTACACTTTTTGTTAAGTCATCCATAGAACAAGAAGCAAAACCTAACCTAATACCGTTTTCATTATAATCAGGATATTGATGCACCTTGCCATCTGATATATATATAGTCCTTTGGAGTAGGCTTTTTGAGACAAGGTTTCAAGATTAATGGATTTGTCAAATTCAGTCCATACTGTCATACCACCATCAGGAACAGAAAAATTCACAGCATTGCCTAACTTATCATGCAATGGGTCACAAAAATGATTTCTTTTTTCTTCATAAATAGACAAAGTTTTTCTAAGGTAAAGCTGTATAGTGCCGTCGTTTAGCAGTTCCGCCATGGCACAGTCTAAAATGTGGTCACCTTGTCTATCAAGCAATACCCGAACATTAGCAAGGTGCTCAATTACATTTTCGGAAGCAGCCAGATACCCCATGCGAAATGCTGGGGAAAAACTTTTACTGAAAGAACCGCAGTAAATTACCATTCCGTTTTCGTCTGCTCTTTCAAGTGGAGATAATGGACGATGATTGTAATGAAAATCAAAGTCATAGTCATCTTCAAAAATTATAAAACCATATTCATTGGCTAAACGTAATAATTCCAATCTTCGGTCAATACGTAGTGAAACTGTTGTGGGATAATGATGATGCGGGGTTACATACACCATTCTTACCTTTCTTCGTTTACATGTTTTTTTCAGTTCATCTTTTTGTCAACTGACATTAAAAATTTTGCCGAAGAAGCGAGATATTAATCCCTGTCGGGAATGATTGCTACGGTCTGAACATCTCCTGTACACAAAAAGGTTGGAAAAAATAAGTTAACGTACCGATATCAGAATTCACGAAACCCCTGTTGCGCGATTGGCCCATTATTCCGATATTTGCTTTTTTACATGCCAGCATGCAGTATTATCCCGTACCTCACAGTTTATCTCCATTGATTGAATCCATCTGGTCGTTCGAAAGCCCAGAGCAGCTCCCGGAGCGTGAGCAGGCCCTGGTGATCCCGACCGGTAAATGCGTATTGCTGTGGAACTATAAAAGTACTTACGAGCATGTCGTGGAGGACAAAGTGTTCCATCATCCGCTGTACGACCTGCATCTGGTGGGCCCTCACAACAAAAATATTGCTCTCAGCGGTTCTGCCCCGGTCAGCTCCATCGGCATCACCTTCAGACCCTATGGCTATTATGCCATCGCAGGTGCTGCCATGCCCACATTAGTCAACGAAGTAGCGTCCATCTCCCGCCTGAAGCAGGACGGCAGCATGGTACTGGACTCCTGCACTGGGGTGCCTGCGGACAGTATCGGTTCGCTGCTGCAGCTGCTGGCCGAGCGGATACAGTTTGCAGCCGATGGGCGCGTCATCAGCGCAGTGGATGCCATCGACCAGCATCAGGGCAATATCCGCATCCGGGAGGTCTTCGAAAATATTCCCGGCTCGCAGCGGCATCTCAATAAGCTGTTCAAGGAGCAGGTCGGCTTGACACCGAAAGAATATGCTTCCATCGTGCGCCTGCAGGCGATGTACAACCTCTATATCCGTGATCAGCAAAGGGAAAACAAAGACCATCTGTATGACCTTTACTATGACGAATCCCACTTCCTGCAAGACTTCCGCAAGGTATTCACACAGCGGCCACGGCAGTTTATGCGCGCCCCAAACCAGCTGGGCAATGCCTTCAACAAAAAACGATAGGTCTACTTTTTCCTATTTTGCCATCCCGGGGTGCTGTTACTTTGCAGAAAAAAACACACAATCATGCGATTAAAACACGTAACAGATACCGCCAGCGCCTTGCTGGCCTTCAAAGCGGCCGCAGGCTCCATTCCCTTTGCGGAGGAGGTAGCCGCCTATTTCGGCATCGAAAGCCTTGCCGCTCCACAACAGGATTTTGGTTTCTGGGCCAGCGTGCTGCACTTCGAAATGCGGTACCGCTCCCTGGATTATTTTCTGGAAAAGACCGCAGCACCTACCGTACTCGAGCTCTCCGCAGGCTTCTCGTTGCGTGGTCTGGACTACGCCCGCAAGCACCCCGACGCCAGCTACATCGACACGGACCTGCCGGCCATCATCAGCCAGAAGAGTGAAATGCTGCGTACCATGCAGCAGGCTGTCCCGCAAAACCTGCAATTGAAGCCGCTCGACGTGCTACACACCGAAAGCTATCCGGAGAGCAGCAGCGAACTCGCCATCATCAATGAGGGGCTGCTGCTGTATTTCGACGACGCGGCCAAAAAACAGATCCTGCAACATATCCGCAGGCTGCTCGAGCGGCAGGGCGGCACCTGGACCACCGCCGATATTTATATCCGGCATGAGACCCGGGCCGTGGGCAGCGACAGAGACGGACAATGGAGCGATTTCTTCCGGAAAAACAATGTGCACGCCAACTACTTCGAGTCTTTCGACCAGGCCGGGCAGTTCTTTTACGATCAGGGCTTCCGGGTGCTCGAAAAGTACCCGCCCGAATTTGACAAGTACAGCAGCCTGCCCAAGCTACTGGCAGCGGCCACGGGCGAACAGTTGGAGCTGCTCAAAAGCCGGGGCAAAGTCCAGGAGACCTGGCAGCTGGCGCTGAGGTAAATCCCTCAGCCCCAATGGATTACAAGCATTAGAGCAAGCATTAGAGCAAGCAGAAGTTGGGCAGACCCCTACTCCTCTTGCCTCATGCGTTGCAAATAAATTTCTGAGTATCCTCCGGGTATACTCCGTCCGCTGAATAATAGCATTAAGCTATTTTTTAGTATACACATTGGTATACTTTGTTACAACTAAGCATAAAAAAATGGACTGTTTATCCAATAGGTTATATAACTAGCCTTCCCTTCTACTGATAAGCTTAATATTCTTTTCATTTTGGAACTTTGAAAGTAAATGCTTAAATTGAAATTAAACATAAAAACAGCACCCAAAACAGCACCAAATTTGCGCAAAATATTCGCTAATACTAGTGCTGAAAAATAGATTTAAACAAAATAAAGGCATATTATGAAGAAACGTGAAATTCGAATCCCGCCTCTTCCGCCAAAGACAAAAAAAGCTTTCTGATAAATCAGAAAGCTTTTTTACATTTAAGCAGTTAGAAATTGCGCGGCACCGGAATTTTATAAATTGCATCTACAAGAAATATACAGGATCATGGGCGAATCCTGAGTTTTGTTCAAGATAAGTCGGATCACAGTACACAATACCTTGCTGGCTTTGCCACCTCGTGCTAACTCCGCGGAATTTTCCCTAGTCCCTTGAAACTTCTGATCGTTATGGAAGCATTCCTTATCAATGCCTCCTTTTTGTTTAGCCAAATAGCCATCTCTGCTTTTGTAAAAGTTAATATCACCGATAGCATTCTTCAATTTAATAATACCTGATCGTCTTGCCAAATCACACGCACTTTTAATCTCACCTTTGCTGCCGCTAGCCATTGTTTACAAGTTAAAAATGGGGATAATAAAGCCATCCTAAAAAAATGGGGATACCAAATGACGGTATTGGATGAATATGGTCACATATTTCCTAAGTTTATTATGTAAATTGCAATAGCTTATAGGTTAATCAGAGAAATATGATAGATAGTTTTTGGAAAGAATTTCAAAATAAAATTCCCGAATATAGCGGTTTAAAAACGCCACAGTCCTATTACTTTTGTGACAATGAAAAGGACGCAAATGAATGTGCCGAACTCGTAAGCAAAAGTAGCTATGATAAGGCAGAGAATTTTGACAACTATCTGAATGGAATGGATAGCCCGATACATATTCTTGTTAGATTAAATAATGAAATTGTTAGATGGGCAACAAAATTCATTAGAGATCGAGAAAAATGGTTTGTCATAATCCTTTCTAGTTCCATAAATGGACAATACATCGGTTTAAAGTTGATCGATCATATTAAAGCTCACTAATCCTTACTATATGGCTGGGTGATTGACCATGACAAAGACATTAAAGTGAATGGTAAACCTTACGTGTCACCACTAAACTTTTACCTAAAACAAGGCTGCGAAATAATCAAGGACCAGCGTTTAGAATATTTGAAATTATCTTAAAATCCACATTATTTATCTGCAAAATTCCAGCACTAATTTCTATTTCACAATTATGATTAGGAGTAGCCAAGAATTTTTTCTTTCCATTAATATTAATATATCGATATGGTTCACATGATAAAATAATTGATGAGTAAACAATGAAGTAGGTAAACAGAATTAATTGTCGAGTACTCATATTTATTAATTTTTATTATTCAAGTCGTGATCCATTAGGCACGCCTAATAAAAACAGAAAGAGAGCTAAAAGATAAACCTCATCTTGCCAATTTCTAAGGATAATGTTTTTGTTTCTGAAAAAAAAGGACTTCCATTGACTAGCATACTACAATCTTTTGGAAAAATAAAGTTTAGTCTTCCTCTATCCCAGGTGCTTGAAGTTTTTACAAGGTCAAATCGTAAATTTGACCTTTCGAAATTGAAACTTTACGATTTGATACCACAATCTTACTACTTAATTGAATTGCCCCAGAATCCAATCCATTGGCTCTTGTTAAATTATCTATCCACTCATCAACATTGTTTATTTCAAGATTACATCCTTTAGGACTTAATTCAAAAATAAGGAACGCCTCTCTTATAAAATGTGACCCTATCTCCAGCTTACATTCTGAATTAGTATCTAATAGAATACTACGTTCACCATTAATAAGGACAGATTTATTAGCTTCACACGAAAGCAATGTTATAAAGATTAAAATAGAGATGACTTTAAATATCAATAATCTATCTTTCATGGCTAGTTATCTTGTTTATTATCTTAAAGGAGTTGGATTAAAGGCCGTCTCTCACTATAATCGCAAAAATATTTTTGAAATTGTTATTCGAATGTTTCTATTATATGATTTCCCCTCAATTTAAGTTTCTGAAAACGTTCAGCCATTGAAATCATTCAATAAAATTGTATTTATTCTTAATAACTTCTTGGCCCCACTTTAACTTTCCCAACATTCAAAATGATCTTTACAGTATCTGAAATCAACGGTAAATCCTTGCAAAGCAGATATTTATTTGGGGGGATTATAAATTCAACATCTTTTTTAAGATCATTGTTATCTTTCAATTGAGCCTGAAATAAAAATCTTCCTTTATCATCCAACATTACAGTGTCTTTATCTCTATAGAATGGGAAAAAGTCAGAAAAGGAATTGTTATTTGCCTCAAGGACCGAAATAAGATACTTTACATTCTCGACCTTGATAAAAGAGTTTTCATTTAAAAATATGAATCTAAATCGAGTACCGTGAGAGTTTTCAACTATCAATTTTGCATTACAGCCCACATCTTTTTTCAGAATTAGCTCTTTTTTGCCATTTATGGATACAGACCATATAGGATCACAGGAAATTAAAACAATTAGGGACATAAATGCCAATATTCTTAAAACTTTCATATCACTTAATTATAAGGTTTGTTAATTACTAACATAAATAAATCTGACCATTAACATATTAAATCTGGTTATTTAAGTTTAAAAGGGAAAGGGAGATCTATTATTATAATTCCCTCTGACAATTTGAGCATCATTTTCTAAGGTTCCTTTTGTAAAATATGCTCCCGCGAATCCAAAACGTAAAGCTTCCGAAATAATTCTTCCGTAAAATCGAGCAAATCCCAATTGTTTCTGCTGAAAATAATGAAAGCTTTCCTCAATCCGTGTATCAGGCCCCTCTAAAAAACTACCATAAGCATTTCTACCTAAAGACACCCCTGTTCCATTAAATAAGTCAGCCAGTCCACCCCCTCTATGAATAGGTCTATCGTTCCCATGAGGAATATAACTGTCGTCAAAGCTCATTGCAGGCCCCATCATCCCGATATTGAACAAAGTGTTTGAAAATCCGCCAATTGCGCCCCCTATAGCGCTATTCAAAATTATGTTTTTATCGTCATTTCCCAAAACTTTTTGAACAGCTCCTGAAGTTGCTCCTGTCAATGCTCCTTTTCCCGCTGAATAAGACAATTCCAAAAGTGAATTCTTAACACCAGTTCCAAAGCCTGACCCTTTTATTGGATTGAATTTAGGTATGGCTGAACCAACTAGGCCACCGGCAACCATTCCCGCAACTGAGGCAAGATTTATTTCTCCTCCGTACATAGATGTTGTTACCACGGAGCTCACTGTCTGAGAAAGCATATTATAACCAAATGTATTACCAAAAGATCCCAAAAGGCCGGATGAGCCAATCGCACTTACACCTCCACCGATGGCGCCGCCAATTGCCCCCATAGCAATCGAACTTCCAAATCCGCTCCAGCTCCAGTCACCGGTTATTGCTGCATTTATTGAATATGCAGCTGCGCCAACGCCGGCTCCAATTATAGCTCCCCAAATAATACCTGCGAGTATAGGAATACCAAAAAGAACTTCTCCATTAGGATCAACATAGATCAGCGGGTTATTCAATGCATAGGCAAACCTGTTGTAGTTCTGTGTGTTGAAAGGATCTTGCACATTACCATCCGGAGAAAGGAACCGCGCCATTCTTGAATCATATAGTCTACCGTTCATATGGATCAGTCCAACGGTTAAAAGGTGTTCGTGTCCAGTAAATCCTCTGTCTAAGATTCCAAACTTAGTAAGATTATTGTTGCTGCCATCAGTAATTTTCACAATATTTCCCCACGCATCAAATTGCCTTTTTTCAACGATTCCTCCGCTTTGGTTTGTTATCATGACAATACTTCCCAAATAATCACGGTGCAGGTAATATAAAGCCCCGGCTACGGGTAGACTTCCTTTAGACTCTTTCCAGATAGCTGGTGCTGAGTAAGCATCGCCACCAAGGTATAGGATAAAGGAGACCTGACCTGTCTGGGTATCATGGATTATCTCCGAACTGCCATCACCGGCATAATGCTTCCGAAATCTTCTCAACATTTTATCAGCTTGAACACCACCATAGAACATATTGGCCCTTCCAAGTGAAGAATTATACTGAAAACTTATTCGATCAATTCCAGTTTCACTGATTTCAATAGGCGATTTAAATGCATTGAAGCTGACATCCTGTGGAGTTCTGGTTTGATAGTATGCGCTTGCTGATGTATTTAATGTCAGATCCTGTTGTTTATAACTGACTCCGCTATAGCTATATGTACCTTGTCTGGTATTTTGAGTAATTCTCCCCCTAGCATCATACTGTTGACTCTGGCTACCATTATTGTCATTGAATGTCGTCAATCTATCTAAATTGTCATACCCAAAAGATTCGGACCAGTTAAATGAACTATTGGTCCTACTCGTAGGGAACTCTCTCTGGACATTAAATGTTGTTCCTAAGGTCATAAGAGTAGTTGGAGTCCCAGAGGTACGATATAATCTACGTTGCTGTGGAAATCCATAAGTGTCATATTTTAATGAGGTTCTCGAAACTCCCTGGGTAGCAGCTGCCAACTCTCCGCGAAGACTAAGCGAGTCCACTCGCCATAAAATGTGTCCCCCGTCGGGTGTTGCCGGAAGATTCAGCTGTCGTCTAAGACCGTTCTGATATTGTGTCAATACTGACTTTTCAACCGATGTAGATGTCGGTTTATGTGTGGCCTTAATCTTCGAATTATTTATTCTTCCAAAAGCATCATATAGAAATGTTCTGCTGAACTGCGCATAGGAATTATCTTCGGTCTGAGAGAAAAGGCGTTTGTACGTGTCATAAACATAAGCATCAGTCGAATTATTGCCATCTTCATTTACCAATGCTACTTGGGCAAGCAATTTCGAAGTAGGGTCATACGTATATGTCCATTGCATATTCGTTCCGGTACCGGTAAAATTTCTGGTCGACAGTTTCCCAGCCTGGTCATATACAAATTGCGATTGGCCAATTGGAGAGGTTTCCTGTTTCACCTGTCCCCATCCATCATAAGTATATTGGTAAGTCCCCGCACTTGGATCTATTAGTTTTGTTTTTTGTCCCCAACCATCCTGTTCGATTGTTTGGATACTACCACCAAAATCAGCAGTTTTGAGATTGCCGTTTGCAAAATAAGTATAGGTAACTGTTCCACCTGGATCTTGTAGGCTTGTGACCATATCGAATGCATTCCGGGAAGTTGTAACAGCTTTTATGCCATCATTAACGGTCATATTCAGTCCATTATAACTATATGTTTGAACCCTTCCCGTATATTTTGTAGATTGATAGATGCGTCCATAACTATCAAATGACAATGTGTTCCAAAGGGTATAATTACCTGGCTGCGAAAGTTCACTAACCTGATATTCTCTTCCATATACATCATATTTCCAAGACCGGCCCTCAAAAGTCCCAAGGACAGTTTTATCACGCTGTTCTAATTTCTGGCCAAGCTGATCTATCGTGGTAACGGATGAAGAACCGTCATCTCCTGTCGCTGTAATGATAGTGTTAAACATATCCTTGGTATACGTATTTGTTTTAACTTTTCCTAAGTAATCAGTTGTGGTTTTGATCCTGTTCCAGCTATCGAAAGTGTAAGCGGTATTTCTATTATATTTGTCGATATATGAAGTTAGCATCCCAGAGACAGAACTATTTACAAAGCTCTCAAATAATCCATCTGGATCAGTATATTTTGTCTTAAATCTTCCTGTTGCTTCATACACCATAGTTTCGGTACGTGAACCGTCTGCCGGAGTAGTTGTAATACGTTTTATTATATTACCAAAGGCATCATAAGTTAAAGCCTGAGTAATAAACGATGTGTTATGTCCTTTGTTTTTTACCTGTGTTGGGAGATAACCGGTATATACAAGCTGTTTTTCTGCTGTATAGATCTCTGTGCCAACCTGTGTTGTGTCTTTTCGATTAGTCAGCCGCCCGATATAATAAGTTGTTCCAGTACTATTTAAATACGTTTGGGCTGACCTATCTGATCCCTGACCATTAACATCAGTTTTATGATATGTCACGTTGTAATATCCATCATAAGTGAAGCGTTGATTCCTATAAGTCCCTAAAAGTTTGTCCTTCAATGAGAAGGCAATAGGTACATTGACAAAAGTTTTGTTAGTCAATATGCTTGTCTGATAGATATGGTCTTCCCGGCTGATATAATCGCTGAGCGTAGCCCCATCAGGAGCACCGCCCGCAGGAGGAGGATTAGATACAGACATATTCTTAATCGTATTGTTTATATAGCTATTCTTGGAGACAAAGGTACGGAGATTTGCTCCGCGCAATTGTGGACTCTGAATGCCGATGGTGTATGTACGGTTAACGTCAGATGCACCTGTATGCACATTGCTCCGGATATTTTCACCGAATCCAAGAAATCCCAGACCGTCAGCATTTGTGACTGCATTCGCATAACCAAAAGTCTGTAAACCGATCTGTCCTGCGGCATCTCTTGCAATCGCACTGGTAACATATAACTGGGGAGCAAAGTGAATGTCTATATAAGGGAATGTCTGATCGTATGAAGAATTATAAAGTGGCAATCCGTTCCCATTTGCACCTTCCATTAATCTTGCGTAGTCAATGTAATGATTTACGCCATCGTGAAAAATAGTCGTTAGATGTCCCTCCTTCATCATATCCTTGTCAGAGCGGAACAATGAAATTGAATTATCACTTATATAACCATATTCAAGATTAGGATTCTGCTGGTCCGGGTTCAAAAAGATCGGAATAGGATTATGGCGTACTGTTGTACTCCTGTTACTGGAAACCGAATTTCCATAAATTGGCCTATTACTAACGTCTATTCCAATGTTATGGTAAATTGTGACAGCAATGTTTCCTGTCGCGGTAGAATTATAAGTAGTTGTAGCACTGTATATGATATCCGTTTTCCCATCACCATTTACATCAGTTGGAATCAATACATATTGCTTCATGGTATTTGAACCATCCCATGTGTTCTGCACATGGGAAAAAGGTTCGTTTTTTTCATGTTTAATAAAGCCTTTACCAGTAGACATAAATGTTGCAAACAGGTTGTTATAGCCAGTAGCAAACATAACATCCATTTTGCCATCTCCGTTAAAATCCCCCAATAATGTGGGACGAGCACTATTGTTTGTTATCCTGGTATCAGAAATTGTAAAACTAAGCTGGAGCGATTGTTCATTCAGTGAATACACGTCCATACTTCCTTCTTTGACAACGAGAATATCCGTTTTTCCGTCGCCGTTAAAATCTGATGTATATATTTTATCATAGGTATTGATCGGTTTTTGAAGATAACTCATCGGAGAAATATAGTCGGTCGTCTTTCTGCGGTCCATATCAATGAATATTCCAATTGAACCAGATTCCTGAAACTGTTTGGTACAGGGATTTGCCCATTCGTATGAAACGATTGTTTCATTATAACTTAATGCTACTACATCACTTAACCCATCACCGTTAAAATCTCCCGATACTATTTTGTAAGCACGAGGTCCGTTAGAATGCATCATCATATCGCATTCAGAAAAATAAGTTTGGTTTTCGGGCGGATTCTCCCAGAGTTTGGTATATTGGTAATAAACCGGGGTTACAGTACCCGATGAATAGACATCAAATTTAAACCCATTTAATCCGTATCGCTTGCTAAGTAGCATTCCTTGACCTGGCAGGATTTTGCTTGTACTGGATAGCCATGTTACCGGAAAAATATCTAAAAAGTTCCCACTGTTTACTTCATAGCCCAATTGTATATATGGTGAACCTGGATCAAGATCGTAAAAAGCATAGAATTTGTTCTTGCCTGTCGGATATAATATAAAATCCATGCTTCCATTTCCGGTAAAGTCTGCGGAGAGAACCTGCGAATTATTACTTGCAATTCCCGTTAGGCTTAAATTTGAGATAACGGATGAAGTAAGCATATTTGTTGTGTTATGATATTCAAACCTAACTGGTGCAAAAGCATTGGTTTCAGTACCGTCAAATTCCTGGATCTCCGTCATTCGATCATAATCGAGGGTACTCACTGTAGAATAAGTTGGGATATAATGCCTATAATTCGTACCATTTGCAACAACGCTGATCTTACTGATCCTTTTATCTGAATAAAAACCTGTGCCAGCAACATAATTCTGTTCAGCCCTGCTAGCCGCACCGTAGCTAAATTCTACCCTATTTAGGGCAGTTCCCGTTCCCCGACGTCCATATAAGACTTTGCTTATAAAAAGATTATTATTAAAGGTTGTATACTCGTAACTGATACGGACTCCCTGTGAATTTTCTATATAGGTGAGCCCGTATTGTAATCTGGATCTTGAATTAGTATTTTGTCCATAAAAAGCCTTTGTGCCGTTTGGATAAAACACCTCGAAATATGCTGGTCCAAATGAAGCTCCAAAAGAAGACACCCCTCTTGAAACTATCTTTATATTGGAATACTGCTCGGTCTGATATTCAGCGCCGTCTCCACCATAAGATCCGCTCTTTAAAAGAAGCCGCTGACCATCCAATGAAAATCGATCATTAAGGTCAAAGTTAACACCTCCAACCCGGTCGTCAGAGTACATGGCGGCACCAACCCTAGATATGGACGATAGTCCAAAAACATTCCATCCGTATCCAGCGGTTCCCCGGCTACTCTGACTATTGTAGATTAAGCCTAGTTCTGGTACAAACCCATCAATACCTGGAGGTATTATAAAGGGAATAGTGTAATTTGTCGATCCAGTTGCAGACACATCCAAATTAACTTCTGTTCTTCCCGGACTTAAAGTCGCAGCTAAAACTTGTAGTCTTGATTTTGAAGCCTTTGTAGATGAAGACGAATCTGACACTGCCGTTTTAAGGGTATCTATTGAGAACGTTGAAGGAAAAGTTGCGTTAACCTTGACAATCGAATCCAATAAGCTCCAATTTGACGAATTACTTTTATTTAAACCTATTGTATCGGTCTGGATTCTGTTCTGTGAAATACAATCAATACTGATCGCACAAAATAATGACACTAAAAATATCAATCTTTTCATGTTAGGCCTCCTTTACTTTTTCTATAATTAGCTCTACCCACTTATCATCTCCAACCGAAATACGAAGGAGATAGGTTCCCGCCATAAGTTGATCTGTAGAAAATTCAACGGAATCTTCCTTTTTATAGGATTCAATAGCCACTTTATTTTTATCTCCGAAATTCACTAGTGAGAGAATTGGAAAAGCATTTTTAATTAGATCAGCTGAATAGATCTTTATTACTTTTTCTTTTCTATTATGGTAGAGGCTATAACCATTCCCAATTTCTATTATATCAGGTTTTAACCTGTCTCCAAAGGCAATGCTATCAGAATTTAAAACACTGACCGTGGGGCAATTAATACATATCCATAACCTTTTTGTTTGATTTCCAGACGCATCGAAAGTGAAGGTGAGTTTTTGTGAGAATGCATGCGTAGAAAATGTCATCGAAATGGAAACAAGAAAGAAAATGATGAAACTCCATGATCCCCAAGACAGACTGATATTGATAATAGACTTCTTTTTCATAATTTATTGATTTATGTTCTCAAAGAATCCGCATACGCGGAAAGATTTATCCGCAAAAAACTATGAGAATGTTATAATCTAAATTAACTTCAAATTATATCACTATTCAGACAAAAAAATATTTTTTATACAGCATTTGGCCGAATTGTGCTACACAAAGAAGACAAGTGAGTTTTATTATAAAAACAGTTAGTTAACAGGTGAAAAAGATCTATTATAATCCTTTTAAACTGTATCTTTTTGGGGTCATAGCGTATTTTTTCTTGAACAGCCTACAGAAATAACTGGGACTAGCAAAACCACACTGTTCTGAAATCTCTTTAACAGACAATATCCTTTTGGTAAGAAGGAGCTTTGAATGTTCAAGACGGTGATCTGTAACGAAATCGATGATTGTCTTTTTTTCAAGTTTGAAAAACAGTCTTCTCAGCGTTCGCTCTATTATGAAGTAACGTTTACATAGAGCCTCAATATCGGTTATCTCCGTAGAAAGGCAACCTGATTTTAGATACTCTTTTATTTCATGTATTTTTTCGGAGTTGGACATTTCAGAGAGATGGATCCGGTAATCTTGAGCCCGATCATAGATCCTTAAAATTTTCTTGATCATCGGAAGGAGAGTCGTTTCGAGATCAATATTGTCCAGTATAGGTAAATGCCATATCTTGATAAGTTCTTTTGCAAGTGATCGACTCATGAAAAGCTTCTCCATATACGATACTGAAACATTACTTTTTAGGCAAAAAGATAAAAATTTAGAAAGGTTAGGTAGAGCAGATGCCTTTCGCTGTATCCATTCTATGCGCAGGGATATGTAAAGAATAATATTGCAACCCGGCTTAAACGTTTTCTTATAAATACCTTGATCGCAGAAAGTTGCATAATATGTTCCCCGCGCTGGACAGGATAGAATGTTTCCTTCAGGGCTACTGAATTCAGCCTCACCCTCAAATATGAAGAACATAAACAGGGAGGGCTCCAGTACCTCAGAATATATTGTGTGCTGATTTTCAGAACTGAATTCGATAAGCTCCATGAAATATAAAAAATTACTGTAACATTGAAACACAGCTTTTCCGCCAACAAATTCATGATATAGCGAATCGGCAAATGGAATTTTGAATGTATTATTATCTGTGAATGACTTACTACTTTTGTAAATTTCTAATGAACCTAGATTAAATTTTATAGATCTATTCATACCATATCTGAAACATATTGACGCAGAAATTAATATCCTATTATAATATAATCTATTTTCTACCAATATTCACCATATTTCTATTAATTTATTATCGTTAAATAATCAAGGTAGCTTTTTTAATATAAGCCCTATTTATATATTTTCGCGTCTAGTATAGTTATATGGGATAAAATAACAATTAGTGGCCAATCTTTCAATGAATTCGCCTGAACGTTGTGCCATACAAATGTTTTTAATACAGCTCAGATACTTACAAATCATTCGCATGCTGATTTCAAAGAGATTCTATTCAAACAGATCAGATCGGCAGTTAAAGTATAGAGAAAGCGTTAAAAATAATATGGGTGACCCGTCTTATTTTAGATTCTATTATTTTCTACTGAGGAGGCGTCGCAACTTGCAGAATATGCGCAAGAAAACCGCTAATGCTTCCGCTAAAAAATGTATTCATATAAAATATAGGACAATTTTATGAAGAAACGTGAAATTCGAATCCCGCCTCTTCCGCCAAAGACAAAAAAAGCTTTCTGATAAATCAGAAAGCTTTTTTACATTTAAGCAGTTAAAAATTGCGCGGCACCGGAATTTCCTGCACTTTACTTTCCCTAAAATCCTTCATACTTTTGGGTTCCTTAGCTTC
Organism: Sphingobacterium zeae; assembly: GCF_030818895.1. Classification (NCBI taxonomy): domain Bacteria; kingdom Pseudomonadati; phylum Bacteroidota; class Sphingobacteriia; order Sphingobacteriales; family Sphingobacteriaceae; genus Sphingobacterium; species Sphingobacterium zeae. The sequence goes on along the minus strand of NZ_JAUTBA010000001.1, from coordinate 2,884,297 downwards.
CAATTCTGCAAAATCCACAACCCCGTTTTCTTTTGCCCACCGGAAATAAGCAATAGACAAACGGGACACAACTTCGTGATGCTGTCCGGCAACATCGTTCCGTTCAGTAGGATCTTGTTCAAGATCGTAAAGTTCCCATTTATAGGACGGCCAGGTCGATAACAGTTTCCATTTTCCAATACGGGCAGCACGATTACCGGCACGCTCCCAAAATAAGCCTTCTTGTCTCCGAACGGTATCTTGATCCTGGAATAAAACCTGAAGCAAACTTTTTCCTGGTAAAGCATTCGCCTTATGCCCCCCATATTCTTTTGGGTATACTGCGCCAACCAAATCGTAGAAAGTCGGTGCCAGATCAATGACGTGACCAGTACCCTGTTTGACGCCTTTCGCGATTTTACCGGGAAACCAAGCTATAAATGGGGTATTAATCCCACCTTCATAGGTATAATCTTTAAATGCTTTAAAAGGTGTATTGGAGGCATATGACCAATTTTTACCCTGCGATTCATAAGAACACAGTGTCCCAACCGGTCCTTTATTTATCCGGGCGCCATGATACCAGCGAACAAGATCTTCAGCCGGCGCACCGTTGTCTGACAAGAAAACAATCAGTGTATTGTCCAATTGTCCATTGTCTTTTAGCTTATCTAGCAATTTTCCTATAGTCTGATCCAATCTGTCGACCATAGCCGCAAACACTTCCATTTTTTTTGACCACAGTTTTTTTTGATCAAATGATAATCGTGACCAATCGTAAATATCCGCATCAACAAGCGATGGTTGGGTCGCTTGGGACACCAGTCCTAATTGTTTCTGGCGTTCAAAGCGCTCTTGACGTATCGCCTCCCACCCACTGTCATACCGACCTTTATATTTGGCGATATCTTGCGGCAACGCTACTAATGGCCAATGTGGGGCTGTATGTGCCAAATAGAGAAAAAAAGGTTTATCCTGCGTTTTGATCTGATCCAAAAACGCCTCAGCTTGACGATTGATTACCTCTGTCGAAAATGAACCTTCCAAAGGATAGCCTTCAGAATCGGTTTGTTCTTGAAAAGTCGGCGCGCCTGAATCTGCATTTTTTTCCACTCTTGGAAATACCAAATCAAAACCGCGCTCCCATGGCAAACTTTTCCCTTTTCCAGACACATGCCATTTACCCGAGGTTGCCGTGATATAACCATTCAACCGGAGGACTTCGGCAATGGTCAGTGATTCCGAATTAATATAACCCTGATAGGCAGGCAGTCCAAGATCGTTGGAAAAATACCCAACGCCAGCTTTGTGTTGATATTGCCCTGTGATTAGGGAGGCCCTGGTCGGCGCACATATCGAATTGTTATAAAATTGCGTCAGCTTTAGCCCTTCGTTGGCTAAACGATCCAAATTGGGTGTAGAAATTTCCGAACCGTATGCTCCAATATCGGAATAGCCTAAATCATCGGCCAAAATCAAAATGATGTTTGGCTTTCTTTGTTGTGCATAACCTATTAGTGTAGCAACCACAAAGTATAATGTCAAAATTATCTTCTTCATATCTTTTCTTTTTCACTCCTAACGAAATTGATTGGTTGTTTTTAAACGCTTGTAATCCACAACAGAATTCTCTTCAGCCCAGGCTTTATACCTTGCCTCGAGATCTTTCACGATAGCTGGATAACGACTGGCGAGATTGTTATTTTCGCCCCGGTCCTCATCGATATTGTATAATTCGGGTTTGTTACCATCCTTAAATAAAGAAACTAATTTCCACTTACCATATCGCACGGCACGATTGCCTGCACGTTCCCAAAACAGCGGAACATGCCGATCGACCTGATTGCTATCTGAACGCAAGAGCGGTCTCAAACTCAGCCCCGGAAGTGTATTTATCGCCGTGTCGCCGACATGTTCCGGATAGGTGGCACCTGCAAAGTCATACAAGGTGGGAGCGATATCAATAAGATGGCCTACCCCCTTCTTAATCACGTTTGCCCGCACCTCTTTTGGATACCACACAATGAAGGGGGCACCAATGCCACCTTCATACGGATTATCTTTGTAACTTCTCAAAGGTGAGTTTCCGGTTTGGGACCAATTGCTGTTTTGCACATCATAGGAACCTGGTAATCCGACAGTCTCTGTATTCCTTGCCGTATACACGCGTGTACGATCCCCGCCCTGGGCACCGTTATCCGACAAAAAAATGATTAGTGTATTCTTATCTTTTTTTAGCTCTTTTAACGTTTTTCTTATGCGGCCGATACTCTGATCCATGCGATCAATCATGCCGGCAAAGACCTGTTGCCGACGTTGCCAATACTGCTGCTCATCATAGGTCAATTTATCCCAGTTTTGTACGGTCGAGTCCTTTTTTTGCAATGCCCTGCCCTAGCGAGAACACACCTTTTTGCTGCGCATTTTCATAACGCTGCGTACGCAGACTATCCCATCCCTCACGATACACTCCATTATATTTTTGAGTTTCTTCTTCCGGTGCCTGCAGGGGCCAATGCGGGGCATTAAATGCCAAATACAAGAAAAAAGGCTTTTTATCTTTCTGCTGTTCTTTTAGAAAGCCGATGGCTTGATCCGTAATCTCATCTGTCAGATAACGCCCCTTTGGCAAATAAAAGGGTTTATTATTCCGGAAGAGCGGTACTATTGGCTGTTCAGGCCCACTTACTTCATAAAAATTGGACGCCCCACCAACAAAATTGAAAGACCGCTCAAACCCACGCTGTGCCGGCCACTGATCGTAATCATCACCCACATGCCATTTCCCCGATATAATAGTGGAGTATCCAGCCTGTTTCAATACCTCAGCCAGCGTCCGTGACTCCCGATTTAAAAAACCTTGATAAGCAGGCAGTCCAAGATTCACGTTAAAATAACCTACACCTGCGCGATGCGCATACTGCCCAGTCAATAAAGAAGCACGCGTAGGGGCACAAATGGAATTGTTATAAAATTCCTGAAATCTCGTTCCTTCTTTGGCCAAGGCAGTCAAATTGGGGGTCTGTAAGTCCGTTCCTCCATAGGGCTCTATATCCGAAAAACCCAGATCATCAACCAAAATCAATACGATATTTGGCCGATTATCCTGTCCCCAGCTTATCCTTGGTAAGATGGTTAGGCAAAGTGTAATTAATAAGTATGTCGTTTTCATCTATTTAAAATTTAATTAATACATTATCGATTGATCCAATCGGGGTGTTGCGAGAGATTAGGATTGAGATTCAGTTCCCGTTGTGGCGTCGGAAAATGAATATGGCGGGCTGATGCATTCGTCTTGCCGGCAGCTTTCAGCTTAGCAACATAGTAGGTAGCTCCCCTGCGAACCAGATCAAACCATCGTTGATATTCGTAAACAAGCTCCTTTCTGCGCTCCTCAAAAACCAATTCTCTAAAAGCATCCTTCGTTTCCATAACGGATACTTCGTCTATTCCTGCACGACGACGTACCGCGTTAATCGCATTACGCGCTTCTAAAGTCGGCCCGTTCAACTCGTTTTCGGCCTCTGCAAAAATTAACAATACCTCCGCATAACGGATGATCGGCGTATTCTTGGAAGACTGTCCCTGATTTCCTACAACCGTTTCATCATAATATTTACTGAATTGCGGTTTGTTTAGGGCATAGTATTTATTATCTGTTGGCGACACCATCCCCGTTGTAAAGGTCACGGGCAGCCGTTTGTCATTTACCGCAAAGCTTTTATACAAACCACCCTCGCTATGAAGCGCATCTGCGTAATCCCCGTTTATGCCTGGAATATCGGCTGGCGCAGACCTACTGGCCAAAGAATTTCCCTGATAGCCACTGTTGCCTTTAAATTGAGCTGAAAATATATGTTCAACACCATTTTTCTTCCCAATATTAAAGACATCGGCAAAATCTTGGAAAAGCGCATAACCTTCTTTATCGATAACTTCCTTGGCTAATAATTTTGCATTGGCCCAATCCCCTCGCGTCAGATAGACTTTAGCCAAAAGACTTTTGGCTGCTCCAGCAGTGGCGCGTCCTTTATCTGATTCCGAATAATACTTATAGTTAGGCAGCGCCGAAGCAGATTTTAAATCTGCTATTATCAATCCATACACCGCATCCTCTGTCGCTTTGGCCACATAGAGTTCTTGAGGAGATAAAGACTCTACTGGGCTCGTTACCAGTGGAACTGGTCCAAACCAACGCACTAAATTAAAATAATGGAGTGCCCTCAAAAATTTTACTTCGTTGATCAGACGTTGTTGGAGAGTTGGATCGATCTGGCTTGCAGACAGCACACTTATTTTAGCAATATTGACATTTGATGCATTGATCGCATCGTAGCTCTGCTTCCAGAGCTGTTCCATACGGTCATTGGATGCATCATGGGTTAGATTGCTCAGCGCTCTAACATGTGCATTTCTAGCCCTCGGCCCTGCTTCATAATCATCTGTGGCCATTTCGACACCAATCTGGAGCAAGCTGTTGTACAAAGACTGCCCAGTTTCATATAACTTCCTGTAAGTTCCTGTCACTGCAGCTATGGCTTGATCTTGATTTAGATAATATTGCTCCGAAACCAAAGCGCTTGCTGGATCCTCCTCCAATTTCGAGCAGGAAATTGCCGTTAGAAAAATCAGAATGACAGTGAATAAAACATGTATTTTTTTCATTTGAATAAATTGCTTTTTATTGATCATGAGCTAAACTCAGTACTTCTCACTATTCCTATTTAGCGAGCTATTAAAAGGTCAATGAAACTCCTGCAGAAAAAGACCTGGAGGCAGGATAAATGCCCAGATCGGTACCTATTTGTACATTACTGCCCGAAGTAACCTCCGGATCAAAACCAGTATATTTGGTCCAGGTTAAAACATTTTGAGCTGTTAGATAGAGATTCAGTCCCTTTATTTTAGCGTGTTGAAGCCACTCTTTAGGAAGACTGTACCCGAAATGCAATGATTTTAGCCGTACAAAAGAGCCGCTTTCTACAAACTGGTCCGAAAATACAGGAGCCGGATCCAACTTCGCCCGGGGATAAGAATGACTCGGGTTTGAGGAAGTCCAGCGCTCCAATGCCTCAATTGATGCATTCTGTTGACCGGTAAACATCTCCAAATTCTGCCTGTTGATATTCAGAAGATCATTCCCGACGGTGCCCTGGATAAGAAACGAAAGATCAAAACCTTTATAGGACATACTATTGGTCAATCCAAAAATAAAATCCGGCTGTGCATTACCTAGAATCGTTCTATCATTTGCAGTCGTAAATTGTCCATCACCATCGATATCTTTGTAAAGACGGTCACCCGCTTTAGGACTCGCATTCCCTGTAAACTTACCCTTAATAACCTCCTCTCCCGACTGCAGAATACCGTCGGTAACATTACCATAGAAGGTGCCTAAAGACTCTCCAGCTTTAATGATATAATTTCCAAAAATATAAGAACTGGCGCCGTCACCAATCTTCAGTACGGTGTTGCGATTCAGGGAAAAGTTTACATCTGTGCTCCAGCTGAACAATCCCTCAATATTCCGCGATTTCAACCCCCATTCAACTCCTTTATTTGATACAGACCCAAAATTCTGAAGGGAAGAGGCATAACCGGAGGTCCAAGGTATTTCCACATTAAGCAGGAGATCCTTTGTCTTTTTATAATAATAATCAACTGTAAATTGAATACGGTTATTAAATAAACTGATATCAAACCCGCCATCATATTGTACAGTGCTTTCCCAACCGAGGTTTTTGTTGGGAATACGTTGCGGGGCAAAACCAGTGGCCACGTTGTTTCCAAACAGATAATTTAGGCTATATAAGGTAGATAATGATTGATATTGCCCGATTTCTTGATTACCTGTGGTTCCAAAGCTTGTACGAATCTTAAAATCATCTACTCCAGGAAATACTTCCTTAAAAAAAGACTCATTGCCAGCGCGCCAAGAAAGTGCTATCGACGGAAAATTCCCCCATTTGTTGTCTGCCCCAAAGCGGGAACTACCGTCACGACGGAGACTTGCCGAAATATAATATTTATTTGCGTAATTGTAATTTACCCTGGCAAGATAAGAGTGCAATACCCATGCGTAGCTGTCAGAAGACGGACGTACAATGAAGGATCCACTCTGTAGGTTATTGAACAGTAAGTCGTCGGTCACAAAATTTTCTGCTCCAGCATTGAAGATCGTATTTTTGGATTCTTGCTGCGTAAATCCAAGTAAAGCATTGAACGTATGTTTTCCTGTGTTCGCCAAATAGTTTAATGTGTTTTCATTCAGCCATGAGGTTCCATCCCAATTCCCTAAGCTTGCTTTCCCCTTTGAACCTGCCCCTTCATAGATATAGGATGGCAAATAAAACTTATCATTTCGGCCATTTAGGTCAACGCCAACCAATACCTTCGCTTGTAGACCTTTTAAAATACGATATTGTCCAAAAGAAGTTCCCAGTATCCGTAGTCCATTGGATGAATTTGTCGTTTCTTTTAAGGTCGCTATTGGGTTGGCAAAGATGTTTTCAAAAGGATTTCGTAATGTATAAGCACCGTTGACGTCATACACAGTTGCCGTCGAAGGCATTATAAGCAGAGCGTTGACAATTCCTGTAGGCGCTATTTGCGCATAAGTTTTGTTGATGGATAAATTTGCACCAACCTGTAACCGGTCGAAAGGATTTGCGTCGATATTTGATCTGAATCCTACACGCTTGAAATTCGTGTTGACAATGACACCCTGCTGATCAAAATAATTTGCTCCTAAATAGTATTTCACCTTTTCAGCTCCTCCCGATAAAGAGAGCTGCTGATTATAAATCTTCCCAGTACGAAATGCTTCTGTTTGCCAATTTGTACCAACACCCAGCTGATCGATTTCAGTTTGACTGCGGTATTGAAAAGCTCCGAGATTGGGATTCGCATCGTACAAAGCCTCGTTTCTTAAGATTGCAAAATCGTGAGCATTCAGTACCTCGATTTGCTTCAATACATTTTGTGCGCCAAAACTCCCATCATAGTTTAATTGTACCTGTCCTGCTTTACCTTTTTTTGTTGTTACCAAAATTACCCCATTAGCACCTCTGGATCCGTAGATCGCAGTTGCAGCAGCGTCTTTTAAAACTTCAATACTTTCAATATCAGTTGGGCTGATGCTTGCTAATGGGTTAACTGGTGTACCGCTCCCTACTCCTGTGCTTTCAGTTTGATTATATACCGGGAATCCGTCAATCACATAGAGGGGTTCATTTCCCCCTTGTATGGATGCTCCACCGCGAATTCGAATACTCACACCTCCGCCGGGTTGTCCCGAAGTTTGCGTAACCTGAACGCCCGAGATTCCTCCTTTCAACGCCTGATCAAGCGAGGATACGGGCTGTCTCAGAAGCTTCTCAGGCAAGGTCGCCACAGCCCCAGTGAGATCGCGACGTTCTGGGTTCCGTACCCAAGACCACAACCTCATCCAAGTCTGTTGAGACGGGCGATAGCGCTATTACAGTCGGTGAAGAATTGACAACCACCTGTTTTTTCTCATAGCCTACAAAACTGACGATTAGCGTAAAAGGGAGCTTCTGCCCTGTCACAAACTGGAAATTACCTTGGTTATCCGTTTGTACACTATGTGTTACAGCTTCCAATTGTACCGTAACGCCTGTAAGGGGTTCTTGGGTCTTCGCATCGATAACTTTACCGATTAACGATGCATTAATAATTGGTCTGGGTTCTTGTGCCTGTACACTTCCAATTGCGTACAGAAAAAGCGCCACTAAAAGAGAATACCAAAGTACTCTGTGTTTTTTCATCGTAAATTCTATTTAATGTGAAAATGCAAACAAGTGCCAACGCCATTTGTACGCTTGTTATAAATAAGATGGAATGCTTATTGAACAATAAGCAGAAGGAAGGTGTGCTCTTCAGCACATGCGCATTCGACCAATAAATAGATAGTAATTAGATGTAATGAAGCAATTGCTCTCTCGATGGAAAAAGTAGTCGTTTTTCATACTTGTAAAATATTTAATGAGATAATTTTATAATCGTTGCCAACGCCAATCGTTAACGACTACCCAAATATAAAACTATTTCACAATAAAATCTATATACTTAGTAGTATATTTACAAAAAAGTAAAATCCATTTTTATCAACAAAGCAACGACATAACTATCAGCTATGATTTGACGAAATTTTTGTTACAAAGGCATAGCTCATCCAAACTTTTAATCTGCTAATTTCTAAGGCCAGCAAAACCTTATCAATTGCTAACCAAATTTTCCGTTTAGACAGTGCTTGTTCAGTGCTCGTTCAGTGATTACTCAGTCATCATTCAGTCAGTAGTGACGAAGTAGTGACTAATTACTGGCTAAAAAATGAATAAATTTTGTTTATAGGGATAAATTGGTATTAGGTTTTTCCAGCTTTAATGCTTATATTAAATGTTTATAAACTTAATAAAGCAATTATGGCAATCATTAAAAATGGCGTCAATGGATCGGTCTCGGGAAAGGCAGGTTCTGTTGTATTTGTTTTGACTAAAGCAGGAAATTATGTACGCTCTCTTCCTCGCGTAAAAAAGCGAAAGCCCAGTGCTGGTCAGTTGCTTTATAGAACACGTTTCAAAATGGTGAGATCACATATCATTATGCTCAATCCGATAATCAAATTGGGGTATAAGACATATAGCGCTCCTAAAAGGCCATACGACGCCGCGATGTCGTATAATTTGAAAGAAGCTCTTATTCGCCAAGATGATGGCTTTGCGATTGACTGGCAGAAGTTTATGATCGCGAAAGGAAGTCCAAATCCCATCAGTTCTTATAGCATCGAATATGATCAGGAAAATCAAGTACTTGAAGTTACTTGGGAATATGACACTTATCTGGAAGAAAAATTTAAAACCCAGCACTACAACTCCTTCTTAGTTTTGTATAGTGCGGCAGATGAAGGAGTGCCCTTTCAGATGTTAACCAATGACTTAGAGAGTACCTTATCTTCTGGAAAACAAAACATTAAGATCAAGAAAAATAAAAATGAAGTGACCTATGAAATGTTTATCTTCTTTTTAGAAAGCTATGGCGAAGGTAATACAGATAGTTTGCACTTGGGGAGCATAAAAGTTTGAGAAGAGTTAATAGAACGATAGCATAGCTGAAGTTGTGGAATAGATAAAAATTGGCCCTACGACTGCTAAAAAATACCTGAAACCAGTGATCAAGTTTAGGACCAATTGGTCTATTTTTGCAATAAAGAACGGTGAAATATGAGAAAATTAATTGGATACTGTTTAGTTATACTATTTGTAGAGCCAATTTACACAAAAGCGCAGGAAAATTTAAAATTCGACGATAACTTCAACTTATGGAATGTTCGGGCTGGTCAGCAGGCCACCGTCTTTGCGGCAAAAGCTTACGTGCGCAAACAACCTAATCTTAAAGCTGCCATGGTAGATTCGCTATCTGTTGGAAATGTCGTTACGATAACTAGTCCACCATTTAAAGGAAATACCATAAAAAATTTTTATGCGCCTTGGCATGAAATAACCTATACTAAAGATGGCATCAAAAAAACTGGCTTTATTTGGCTGGGGCTCTTGGCGCTTGGAAAACAAAGTGCCTCAGATGGCTCGCAATACATATACGGTTTTGAACGTTTAACCGAAATTAGCGACGAACAGAATCATTTCTCAACAGGTGTCAAAATTCTCGATGCAAATGGAGACTTTCTAGCAGAACATACCTATCCTTTCACTTACTCTGGGCAAACCTTCGCTCAAAGTAAATTGCTTCCGGCAATGGGTCTGCAAAACGTCAAGCAAATTCTGCGTATGGAGTTCTTGGGTGAAGCCTGCGGCATACCATCGGAATATTACTATATGGCCTGGACAGGAAAGCAACTTATCGATCTACCGAGTCGGTATTCGGTCGCTGATGCGGGTATTTATTATTACGATGAAAAGATGCTATTTCCTTCTGAACATGGCAAAAACAATCAGACTATCTATAAGTACATCGAAGAAGGGGAAGCTTTGGACGAAAATGCAAAAAATCCAAATTTTAAAATCACAAAAAAGCAGGAAGAGTTCCAATGGCGTGGTACAAGTTTTCAAAAGGTTCCGACATCCAACTAGCATTTTATGCGGCAGCACGATTCACACGCTTTAACATATTGCATCGTTTTAGTAAAACTTATAACTGTTTTATAAAGGTTTATCTCGTAAAGAAATAAACCTTTTTTTGATGATTACACGTCAATTCATGATTTTTATAAACCAAAACAGTATATTTAGTATCAGTAGTAAAGGGAGGAGTGAAATGATCAAATTAATTTATTAAAATCAACGTTCGATTCATGGAGAAAGTGGTTATTACGGGTGGTACTGGAGCTATTGGTCTCCATTTAACAAAGCTATTGGTTGCCAATCACTATGACGTGATTATTTTTACCAGAAATCCCAAGTCGTATCCTGCGCAAGCCAAGGTTAAGTATGTACATTGGGATCCTAAAAAACAGGAGGTAGATGTCAAATCGATTCAAGAAGCTGACTATATCATCAATCTGGCTGGTGCAAACCTCAACGCCAAGCGGTGGACAAAAGCGTATCAGCAAGAAATTATTGCCAGCCGCGTAGAAAGTGGGCAGTTGCTTTATCAAACTTTAAAAAAGCTGCCAAATCGTGTTAAAGCTGTCCTATCCGCTTCCGCTATTGGTTGGTATGGAGCAGACGACCCGTACCAGAAGAGGCCTTTTATAGAAGGAGACCCCCAAGGCGGCAATTTTCTATCCTGGGTTTGCAACCTTTGGGAAGGCAGTGTTAAGCCTATTGAAACGTTGGGAAAAAGACTTGTTGTATTCCGCTTTGGAGTTGTGATCAGCAAGGACCAGGGATTGTTAAAGGAGGTCGGCCGCTTCCTCCCCTTCCGTTCAATTCCAATATTGGGTTCGGGTAAACAGATGCTCAGTTGGATCCATATGGATGATCTCTGTCGTATGTTGTTATTTGGCATACAAAATAATAACCTCGCAGGCATTTACAATGCTTGCTCATCTGAACCGCTTCCCCTTGCCGAATTTACCAAAAGAATCGCCAGGCGTAAATATGGTCCTTTCTACCTAAGGCTGCCTACCCCGTCATTTTTGATCAGGTGGATGCTTGGTAAAAAAGGACAAGAAATGGTGCTTGATGGCACATGGGTAAGTAACAAAAAGATTGTTCAGGAGAAATTTCCGTTTAAATATCCGCTTTTGGATAATAATTGTATAGACAATTTACATATCGATTAATGGTTAATTGCTGTTACTTTCCGCCCTTTTTGGGACAAAATCCGTATATTTGCGGCTTATGAAGATTTTTAGATATGGCGCAAAGGGCTCCGAAAAGGCGGGAGTCATTTTAAACGAAAAGAGATACGATGTTTCAGTAGGAAATTTCCAATATAACCGCGATTTCTTTGCGGATGTCTCGAATTTGGAAAGACTACAAACCTATGTCCTTGAGAATAGCGACAAGCTTAAGGAGATAGCAGATGACGAGCGTATCGGAACACCATTGGAAGTCCCTTCCAAAATTCTCTGCGTGGGACTTAATTTTGATGATCACGTGAAAGAGACGAAATTGGAGCAAGCTTCAGAACCGATTGTCTTTATGAAATCTGTATCGGCGTTCAACGGTCCTTTTGATGGAATTACTCTTCCTAGATCCTCTGTGAAATCAGATTGGGAAACTGAACTTGCCATTGTTATAGGAAAAAAGGCCTCCTATGTGACGGAGGAAGAGGCACTGGATCATGTATTTGGCTACGTGCTGCACAACGATGTTACGGAGCGTGAGTTTCAGATCGAACGCGGCGGAACCTGGGATAAAGGTAAAGGATGTGACACCTTCGCACCGATCGGTCCGTTTATAGCAACAAAAGACGAAATAAAGGATGTTGATCATTTAAGGATATGGCTTAAGCTCAATGGTGAGCTTATGCAAGATGGCAATACCAGCGATTTTATCTATCGCGTTCCCAAGTTAATTTCCTATTTAAGTCAATTTATGAGCTTACTTCCAGGTGATATTATTTCTACAGGATCGCCTGCAGGATCTGGAATGGGAAAATCGCCGCAAAGATTCCTTCGAGATGGTGATATTATCGAATACGGCATTGATGGACTCGGATCGGCAAAGCAAGTAATTTCGGCCTACAAAACGATATAAAAAAGGGTGTAATGGGTTCTTTTTTATCCGTGGCATTTGTGTACATTTATGGCATCATCATACATTTGTCCAAATAAAACATTTAACTCCTGACAGAGTCAATGATTCAACTAAACAACATATCCAAATCGTTTGAAGTAAAAGCCGCGCGTATTGATGCCTTAAAAGATGTCTCACTGTCTATTGGCAAGGGGGAAATTTTCGGCGTTATAGGTGCCTCTGGGGCTGGAAAAAGTACATTAATCCGCTGTGTCAACCTGCTGGAAAGACCAGATTGTGGTCAAGTAATGATAGAAAAGGAAGACTTGATGTCGCTATCAGCCAGTAGTCTTATGCTAAAAAGGAGAAAAATTGGAATGATTTTTCAGCATTTCAATCTCTTATCTTCAAGAACGGTATATGAAAACATATCATTTCCACTTGAACTGGAGGGAAAATCAAAAGATTTTATCCGTCAAAAGGTGCTAGAACTACTGCACTTGGTAGGATTGGAAGACAAGGCCGAGGTTTATCCTGCGAATCTTTCAGGCGGTCAAAAGCAGCGCGTTGCCATTGCAAGAGCCTTAGCCAACGACCCCTACATCCTTCTTTGCGACGAGGCCACAAGCGCGCTCGATCCAGCGACAACAAAATCCATCCTCAAGCTGCTAAAAAAAATAAATAAGCAACTTGACCTGACAATATTGCTGATTACACACGAAATGGATGTTATAAAAAGTGTCTGTGATCAGGTGGCCGTATTAGACCAGGGAAGACTGATCGAAACAGGCCCGGTAGAGGCAATATTTGCCAATCCAAAAGAAATGACCACCAAGAATTTTATTCAATCTTCACTTGAAGTGGAAATTCCGCTGAGTTTTCAGGAACGATTGAAAACTATGGGGAATCCACTGGTAGAAATCTACCTCACTTCAAATGAAGAATCCATCTCTTTTATAGCGCAGCTGGAACACAAATTTGGCGTTAAAACAAATATTATTACGGCACAAATCGACTATATTGGTGAACTAAAATTTGGTGTTATATTGGCTGAACTATCCGGAGAACAAGAAAATATAACAAACAGTCTATCTTTCTTAAAAGAAAAACACGCACAAACAAAAATATTAGGCTATGTCTGATCAGGTATTTACACTGCTGTTATCAGGTACTTTAGAGACCTTAGCCATGACTTTTCTGTCGGGCTTCTTTGGGTTTTTACTAGGGCTACCACTTGGAATATATCTTTTCTTAACCCGAGAACATCAGTTGCTCGAAAACAAAGGTATGCACCAACTCATATCCTTGTTCGTGAATATTTTTAGGTCTATCCCATTCATCATACTTATTGTATGGATGATTCCGTTTACACGTCATATCGTAGGGACATCAATCGGGATGTCCGCGGCACTGGTTCCATTGAGTATAGGTGCGGCGCCTTTTATTGCACGACTTGTGGAAAATAGTCTACTTGAAATTCCGAATGGCCTGATTGAGGCCGCAAGAGCAATGGGCGCAAACGCAAAACAGGTGATTTTTAAAGTTTTGCTTCCCGAGGCTCTACCATCGCTGGTAAACAATGCAACAATTACGTTGATCACTCTTGTTGGTTACTCGGCAATGGGTGGCGCTGTAGGTGCTGGTGGACTGGGACAGATTGGTTATCAGTATGGTTATGTCGGATACGATACTTTTATCATGAATTCTGTTTTAATTTTATTAATTTTAATCGTATTCCTGTTGCAATACACAGGAGATTACATCTCAAAAAAAGTAAACCATCGATAACATAAATTGGATGATATGAAAAAATTGAACTATGCATTTGTAATCTTAGCCCTCAGTCTCCTCACGGTTGTGGCATGCAATAACAAAGAAAAAAAAGAACATATCCTTAAAGTGGGTGTGGTGTCAGGACCGGAAAAAGAGCTTGCAGAAACGGCTAAGAAGGTTGCGAAAGAAAAGTTTAATCTCGATGTGGAGTTGGTGGCATTCAATGACTATGTGGTTCCGAATGAGGCATTAAATCAGGGTGATATCGATGTGAACGTATTTCAGCATCAGCCCTACTTACAGGAGCAATCCAAACAACGCGGTTTCACTAAACTAACCATCGTTGGAAATACCTTTGTATTTCCCATAGTTGCCTATTCAAACAAAATAAAAACGATCACTGCTTTACAGCCTGGTGCAGTTATAGCTATCCCTAATGATCCCACCAATGGCGGACGCTCACTGTTGCTTCTCCAACGAGAAGGCATTATCGGTCTAAAAGAAAATGTAGGTATACAGCCTAAAGTAACCGATATCGTGAGCAACCCCAAACAGATTAAAATCATCGAAATGGAAGCTCCGCAGCTGCCCCGCGTTCTTGATGATCCGCAAGTGACGGTTGCCATCATCAACAATAGTTTTGCCGCTCAAGCTGGACTGGATCCAGAAAAACAGGGTTTGTTTACAGAAGACAAGGAATCTCCTTATGTGAATCTGATTGTTGCCCGCGCAGACAATAAAAACGATGAGAAGATACAACAGTTTATTCAAGCTTATCAGTCGCCCGAAGTAGAAGCAACGGCTAAAAAGGTATTTAAAAATGGTGCGATTAAAGGCTGGTAAAATTTAAAAAAGTGATGGAATCAGTCGATTTATGCCCCTGTGGAACGGGCATTACCTATGCTGAATGCTGCCAACAAGTACATCGTTTCCATGCCAAGGCCAATACGGCAGAGGCGTTAATGCGCGCTCGTTATAGTGCGTTTGTAAAAAAAGAAATCGATTTTTTATACCATACATTTCATCCCTCAACAAGGAGGTTCCAAAATAAACAGGCCATCGGACAATGGGCAGTGGAGAACAAATGGATGCAGCTTCATATTCTTAAATCTACGCTCCATACCGTTGAGTTCGAAGCACATTATCTCGATGCACAGATGCAAGTGCAAGTTCACCATGAAAAGTCTACCTTCAAAAAACAAGGTGACCTCTGGTATTATGTAGAGGGCACAGTGAAATACTAAAAAAGGCAGTTTTAACTAAGGTTAAAACTGCCTTTTTTAGTAGTAGACTAGTTTACCAGTCCCTATACTTTTCTAGACCAGTTCTTCTGTATCTTCGCGATAAGGGGCTTCTTCATCAAACTCTCCTTCCCATTTAGCCACAACAACCGTTGCAAGACAGTTTCCCACAACATTTACCGAGGTGCGGGCCATGTCCATCAATTCATCAATACCCAAAATTGCAGCAATAACAAATGTAGGCAATCCAAACTGATCAGCTGTAGCAATCAAAATAATTAATGAAGCTCTTGGAACGGCGGCAACGCCCTTTGATGTGATCATCAATGTAAAGGCAATCATTAGTTGATGGCCAAACGACAAATGTATCCCTGCAGCCTGGGCCACGAAAATTGCTGCCAATGACAGGTAAAGGGATGTGCCATCCAGATTAAAGCTATATCCGGTAGGAATGACAAATGACACAATTTTACGGGGGACACCAAATTTTTCCATCGCACTCATTGCTTTCGGTAACGCAGCATCTGAACTCGTTGTCGCAAATGCAATTGAAACAGGTTCTTTAATTGCATTGATAAACCGTTTGACAGGGATTTTCAAGTAAAGCGCGACAGGGAGAAGTACCAGACATAAAAAGCAGATCAAAGCGAAATAAAGCGTAGCCAATAACATGAAGAGATTCTTCAAGATATCGACACCAAGATGCCCTACGGTATAGGCCATAGCCGCCCCAACCCCTATTGGGGCAAAATACATAATGATGTTTGTAAATTTAAACATCGCTTCAGACATGCTCTCGGTAAAATCTACCAAAGGTTTACGCTTCTTTTCATCCACCATCGCTAATCCGATACCGAATAAAACCGAAAAGACTACAATCTGCAAAACCTGATTATCAGCCACAGATTTTACAATGTTTTCTGGAAACAGGTCACGTATAAAAGAAGTGAATTTATAAACGGGATGCACATGGTCAGGAAGTGTTTTGAGAATATGCTCATCCATACTTTCTTTGGGAGCAGGAAGTTCTTCATGCGGCATATGGGCAACATCAACCCCCACGCCTGCCCGAGTCAGATTAATAGCACCTAAACCGATAAAAATAGCGCAGGTTGTTGCACAGAAGAAATACAACATAGATTTCCATGCCATACGTCCCACTTGCTTCAAATCGGAATGTCCTGCAATTCCATAAACAAGGGTAGCAAAGAGAATCGGTCCAACAATTGTCTTGACCAATTTGATAAATCCTTTACTTAAAGGTTGCAAGGAAATTGCCAGATTTGGAAAATCCAACCCAACGAAGATCCCGATAATCATACAGGTCAAAATCCAGGTAGTCAAATTTTTCTTAAAGAGCGCATTGACAACCAAAACGGTAGCAACTATCCAACGGACAGCCATCAGAAATTCATGGGAAAAGCCTACAACATCAAATTCGTATAATACAGCAATGATACAAGCTAATGTAACTGTGATTAGGGTCATCAACCCTATTTTGGTTTTTAACATTTAAAAGATTTTAATGGTCAAAAGAACAAAAATAAAAAAATACTATGCTTTTGCAAATATTATTATTCCAAATAGCCATGTTTCGCAACAAAATATCGAATCCTCTAAATTCGAGCCCACAAAAAAAGGCAGGAAAATTTCTTCTCCTGCCCAATATTTTTTACGGAGCAATAAACTTATTCCGCGTGTAACCAAGATTTTTTTGCTAAAAGCTCGTCGTTAGATTCACGCACATCTTCGTCATCCACACAACAATCTACAGGGCAAACCGCTGCACATTGAGGCTCATCATGGAAACCTACACATTCTGTACATTTGTCCGAAACAATATAATAGACTTCATTTGAGATTGCTTCCTGAGACTCATTGGCATCGAGTGTAACACCGTCGCCAAAATCAATAATCCCGTCCAAAGCCGTCCCATCTGAGAATTTCCAAGTTACACCAGCATCGTATATTGCATTATTTGGGCATTCCGGTTCGCAAGCACCACAGTTAATGCATTCGTCTGTAATTTTAATCGCCATTTATAACCTCACAATTATGATAAATAAACTATTTTTGCATTATCAATATGAAACAAAGTCGAATTGTACAATAAGGCTAGTTGATTCACGTTGATTAATGTTAACAGCACAAATATAACACAAATTTGTGTATTCATCTTTTAAAATTTTAATATTTTGACAAAGGAACAACGAATAAATGCATTTGTAAAATTAGGCGAGCAGCTTCAACTGCCATCTGAAGAATCCAGTCAGATCATCCAATCTGCCCAACATAAAAACCCCTGGTATACCCCACAAAATGTTGAACGCGCGCTGCAGGCAATTGCACAAAATCTTACCATAGAGAAACTTACGCATTGGCTGGCGCCATACCCAGATATACATTCAACAAAAACTGTAGGATTAATTCTTGCCGGCAATATACCTTTAGTCGGATTCCATGATATCCTCGCTGTTTTGATCAGTGGCTTTAAAGCCAAGATAAAAGTATCATCTGACGATGCGGGACTGACGGCCTATGTACTGGGTCTGCTGCATAAAATTGACCCGTATTTTGGCGATGCTTTTGAAATTGTTGACCGATTAAAAGATTTCGACTTGGTCATCGCAACGGGATCCAACAATAGCGCCCGCTATTTCGATTACTACTTTGGTACCAAGCCACATATTATCCGCCGTAATCGAAATAGTGTTGCTGTGTTGGGGGGAGCGGAATCTCCTAGCCAGCTAGAAGCCCTCGGTCATGATATTTTCGATTATTTTGGACTGGGTTGCCGCTCTATATCCAAACTATTTATACCAAAAGATTACCCAATAGCGCATTTTTTTGAGGGTATATCGGTATTCAATGATGTGACAGCGCATTTTAAATATACCAACAATTACGATTACAACAAATCCATCTATCTGATCAATGGCGACAAGCATTTTGATAATGGATTTTTATTGCTCAAAGAAGACGAGAAAACAGCTTCTCCCCTCGCCGTGGTTTATTATGAAACCTATGAAACAGTTGCTGAAGTCGAAAATAAACTCACATTAGCGCAAGAAAACATTCAATGCATTGTATCCGAAATGGCATTAACAGTGCCGTCTCCCCTATTTCATTTTGGCGAAAGCCAGTGTCCATCGCTGGACGATTACGCTGATGGGGTGAATACGCTCGATTTTCTATTTGCCAACCGTTAAGCTTCCTTTAAATTCGTAGTAAAGAAATTGCATTAAAAATACTAACTTTGAATCTATGTATATCATTAAAGTAAAAGGTGTCGCCAAAATCCCTGATTATGTACAACTAAGAGATGATGCCTTCACCTTGCTTGCATATTTTAGAGTCGACCGACCGGACAAATCACTTGATAAGATCGGATTAGGAGAAAAGGCAGCGTATATCATGCAACTGGTTAGAGAAATGCCTTTTGGACAAATTAAAAAATTAGAATTTTAGCTTCCATGATTGAAAATAAAGTTATTACATTAAAAAACGTTGACATCTTCCAACAGAAACATTTGGTATTGTCTAATGTAAATTTAAATATCGGCAAAGGCGAGTTTATCTACCTTATCGGTCAGTCCGGTAGTGGAAAGAGTAGCTTGTTAAAGATAATTTACGGCGACTTATACATCGGGAATGGAGAGGGCATGATCGCTGGTTTTGATTTAAAAAAACTGCACGAAAATGATGTACCTTACCTGCGTAGAAAACTGGGAATCGTTTTTCAGGACTTTCATCTTTTATCGGATCGAAGTATCGAGAAAAACCTCGAATTTGCCCTTAAAGCAACAGGTTGGAAGGACAAAAAAATGATCGATAGCCGTATATTGGACGTTTTGGAAAAAGTTGGACTTCGCTCCAAATTAAAGAAAATGCCTCATGAACTTTCCGGCGGTGAACAGCAACGTATTGTGATTGCCCGTGCCTTGTTAAATAATCCAGAAATTATTTTAGCAGATGAGCCAACAGGTAACCTAGACCCTGCAACGTCTGAAGAAATTGTCTTATTGCTAAGAGACATTGCCAGCTCAGGAACAGCTATATTGATGGCGACACACGATTATACCATTATCCGCAATATGCCTTCGCGTATCATTAAAACCGGCGATGGTATATTACAGGACAATGTCAGTATCTAGGCGGAAAACTGACATATAAAAATACCGATTCCGACAAATTGTTAGGCTTTTTTAATAAATTCTGACAAGCTGTCGGAATTTTATTGTTTGGCAAAAACTTTGACAAACGAAGCATAGAGTAAATTTTTGAATCTAATTTTAGCATTGAAGATATGAATGAGCAAGATAATTATTACGATGAAAGCCAAGATCCAGTAGAAACGAATTCTTCTGAACAACAAGAACTACCTGCTGATAATCTAGCAGAAGAACTGTCTACTGAAGATAAACTGGCTGCAGAATTGGCAGAGGCAAAGGATAAGTACATTCGTCTATCTGCCGAATTTGACAATTATAGAAAACGTACAAGCAAAGAACGTGTTGAATTGATTCAATCAGCTGGAAAAGATGTCATCAGCAAGCTGTTACCTACATTGGATGATTTTGACAGAGCATTAACAGCCATGCAAACTGCAACTGATGTTGAATCGGTCAAAACGGGAATGGATATTGTCAACAATAAATTCAGACAAACATTATCGCAATTAGGATTAAAGGAAATGGACGTTAAAGACCAAGATTTCGATCCTGAATTACAAGAGGCTATCACAGCAATACCTGCCGCTACAGAAGAATTAAAGAATAAAGTGGTGGACGTGATCGAAAAAGGTTACTACTTAGGTGACAAAGTTATCCGTCACGCAAAGGTAGTTATAGGTCAATAATATTAAGACGATGTCAAAAAGAGATTATTACGATATACTTGGTGTCTCGCGATCAGCGGACGAGAAGGAGATTAAATCAGCGTATCGCAAGCTAGCGATAAAGTATCACCCGGACAAAAATCCTGGTGACCATGAGGCTGAGGAAAAGTTTAAGGAAGCTGCTGAGGCATACGATATCTTGAGCAATCCACAGAAACGTCAACGTTATGACCAGTTTGGCCATGCTGGTAATTCTGCCAGTGGTGGTTTCGGCGGTGGCGGTGGCATGAATATGGATGACATATTCAGTCAATTTGGTGATATCTTCGGTGGAGGACATCCCTTTGAAAGTTTCTTTGGCGGTGGCGGTGGCCAGCGTGGCGGACGCCGTGTAGCAAGAGGAAGCAACTTACGCATAAAAGTCAAGTTAACACTTGAGGAAATCGCCAAAGGCGTTGAGAAAAAGGTAAAAGTCAACAAACAAGTCGTCTGTCATACCTGTGACGGATCGGGTGCCAAAGATAAATCTTCTTTCCATACCTGTAAAACCTGTGGTGGATCGGGATCAGTTAGACGAGTTACCAATACGATTTTAGGACAAATGCAAACTACAAGCACCTGTCCTACCTGTAATGGTGAAGGTGTAGAAATTACAGCAAAATGTACAACGTGTCGAGGTGAAGGTCTTGAACGTGGCGAGGAAACAATCTCCATCAATATCCCGGCAGGCGTAAGTGAAGGCATGCAACTATCCATGAGCGGAAAGGGAAATGCAGCCCCACGTGGTGGTGTACCAGGAGATTTAATTATATTGATTGAAGAAATTGCACACGAGAGTTTAAAACGCGACGGACTCAATGTCATCTATGATCTCTATATTAATTTTGTAGATGCTACGTTAGGGACCAGCGTGGAAGTTCCGACAATAGACGGAAAAGCGAAAATCAAAATTGAACCCGGCACACAAGGTGGTAAAATTTTACGGTTAAAAGGAAAAGGTATTCCTGAAGTTAATTCTTACCATAAGGGAGACCAGCTTGTATATGTTAATATTTGGACGCCAAAAGCTGTGTCTACTGAAGAAAAAGAATTACTGAACAAACTGAAAGAATCACCAAACTTCAAACCTCAACCAGGTAAAAGTGAAAAATCATTCTTCGAACGAATTAAAGAATATTTCGAATAAAATTTAATTTTATAATGAAAAAAAGCCATTTGTCAGTACTTGACAAATGGCTTTTTTTTATCTTCTTACTTAAAATTGACAATTAAAAACAAAAAGTCAGATTAATATCATTATCGTTAAATAGAAACAGTAAAAATAAAATTATAACAAATTTTAAGGCATTGATCCACTATAATTTACGATTATAACAAATATATAGACAATCCAGTGACAAAACTATGGAATAGGATTTCGATATTTGACTAACAAATTTAAAAAGTCAGGAATTAAACACTGACATATTAAAACAACTTTTAAATAAAAAAGACATGAAAAAAGTTTTACTAACATTAGCAGCTGTAGCTGGTTTGACATTGGCTTCACAAGCACAAGAATTCGGATTCAAAAAGAGCGATGTTATTGTTGAAGGTAACCTATCCGCTAATACTTCAAACGACAAGACTAATCAAACAAAGACAAATTCATTTAACTTCAACCCTTCTGTTGGTTACTTTGTTTCTGACAAGATCGCTGTTGGTTTAGATGTGAACGTTGGTAATGAAAAAGCTACAAAGAACGTAGATCAGTCGAATGAATCCTATGTAAAAAACAACCAATTCGGTATAGGTGCATTTGGACGTTACTACTTCCTTGAGTTAGGTTCAAGATTCAAAACGTATGCACAACTTGGTGCTGGTTATGCGCAAGAAGATGGAAAAATCAATAATGGAACTACCACAACTGATATCGCTAAAACAAAAGGTTTCGGTGCGAACGCTGGTTTGGGGATCAACTATTTTGTGACACCTAAGATTGCGATCAATTTTGGTCTAACTGACTTATTGTCGTTCAAAACTTCAAAAGTTGATGTTGATGGTGCTAAATCATCTAATGAATTTAATGCAAACATCAATAGCTTTAATAACTTCTTTGATACTGCTAAATTTGGTTTGACATTCAAATTCTAGTCTCAACGAAAAACATAGAAAAAGAAGGGCGATAAACTATTTTATCGCCCTTTGTTATGCTAATTATACCGTTTAACAATGCGGAGTTTGTGTGTATAGCAATTCAGTTCTGCATTAAAAATACCTGCTGAATCCATCCGGTCCACGCGGACTTTTGCAGAAGCATGGATAATCGTATCGCGATCCAGCATAATGCCTACGTGAGTAATCCTACCTTGCGCATTGTCAAAAAATGCCAAATCCCCTACCTGTATTTCCGAAACAAAGTCTACAGTCTGCCCTATCTCTGCCTGCTGGTAAGCATCCCGTGGTAAAGATAAATCGAAACACCTATAAATCAATTGCGAGAAACCCGAGCAGTCAATTCCCCACTCCGAACGGCCGCCCCACAAATATGGTACATCTTTGTAACTCAAAGCGAGTTGCTGGAGCTCACTTTCGACTAATTCCTTCGAAAATAAATTTATGCTACCCTGATAAGTCAAGTCCAATAGTGGCAGATTAATCCGGTTCCCTGCATTAAGATAAAGCTTGGTGCCATGACAGAGCTGCAATTGTGTTGTATCGTTAAAAAGAACTCCACCCTCACGGCCAACGATAGTAGGTTCTCCATTCAGATAATGTTGCCTATCCAAGTCGGTGAGTTGCTGAAACTGCCCGTTTTGAATCCAACCCAAATAATCCGTTTCCAATAAGCGTATTGATGTCCAATCCGCCTGCTCGTCCACGATTTCAAAAAGCTCTCCAAACAATACCTGAGAAACCATCTCGCTACGATGTGCCTGTTCTAGACGTAACGGTACGAGAGCAAGTGTACAAATACCATATTTCATATGCTAATAAAACAAAATCGTCCAATCTATGATTATATATTATATGACGAAGATAAATTAATAATAGCAGATATGGAGAATACAAATTCAAAATTCAAAAGGATATTAGTCGCTGTTGACGACGAGCCATGCGCTGAAAAGGCAATACATTATGCGAAAGAAATGGCCCAAGTATTTGGAGCCTCCGTAGCACTTGTCACCGTTATCCCCCCTACTTCTCCTGCCAATTTTGGCGCAGATCCCTTATTGGGGCAGCAGCCTATCATCGTTCCGGAGGTTTCGGAAATGGAACAGGACAATGCGCAAAAGTATCTTGAGAAGATAAGCCGCGAGTTTACTGGTGCTGGTGAGGTCTATTTGTTTAATCGAATAGGATCTATTAAAGAAGAAATTCTGGCTGCATCGCACGAATGGTCTGCCGATCTGATTATCATGGGGTCTAACGGGCGGACCGGTTTTGATCATTTTATATCTGGTTCTGTCTCTGAATCGGTTATTCGTAAATCCACATGCCCGGTGCTGGTGATCCCCAGTAAATGTGACTGACGAATACAACAAAAAAACATTTATAGTCATGAAAAAGGCTATTTTTTCCGTTTGGAAAAAATAGCCTATATGCTTTCTACGATCAGAAATTACGTTTTTATCAAACGCGCGACAAACATGCTATCGGCCTTTTCGGTATACCCTTCCAGATAATCCATGCGTGCTATTTCAAAACCAAAATTATCCACAATGTAATTGACCACATCTTCATTTTCCGCTTTAAAAATGGAGCAGGTTATATAAATCAAAGGCTTTCCCACTTTAACATGTCCTACTACATTACTTGCAATATTTTTTTGTAGTGCATTGAATTCGCCAATCTTATCAGCCCTAAAATGCCGAATCATTTCGGGTGTACGCCCCCAAGTCCCCGATCCACTACACGGTGCGTCCAATAATACTCCATCAAATCGTTCGCTTCCAAGGAGCGGAAAAGTATCTTTGGCAAGATCAATTATTTTCTTGCGATAATGCTTTATTCCAGCACGATCAAAACGCTCATCGAGATTCCGAAGAATGCTCATACGAATATCCGACACCAACAAATTTACGGTGGGACAAGCATCCATCAATAAAAGAGATTTGCCACCTGAAGCTGCACATGTATCCCACCAGGATTCATTTTCTCCTGGCTCCATATACGCTAACGTACGTTGCGAGTAAAGATCTTGTACTTCAATAATGCCATCTAAGGCATCAAATCGCTGTAAGGAAGTACCATTATTTAAGGCAATGGTCTGCTCGCCGATAGTGGTATAGGGAATCTGACTACCATCTAAAATGGCGCGCACGAAATTTGTCTTTCCTCGTTTTACCCGAATATATAAATAGGGCTGAATACACTGACTTTCCAAAAAGGCAGTTAAATTCACTTTTTCAGAAATATGCTCCGTAAAAGGAAATAGGTCTTCCAATTTAAAAAAGCCTTCGGACTCCAAAAATGTAATTTTGTCACGGATTGAAAGATGGAGTTTATCGGCGTAAGCAGGTTCAAGAACCGCCACCAAGGGGCTTTCCTGTTCGCATAAAAATTCGGCGAGTACCAACCTACGTTGTTGCGATAACTGCGGAGCTGCAGTCCCTAGACGGAAATAATTATAGCACAAACGGGAGACGGCCTTTCGGTCTGAAGATCCCATTTGTCTATTTAGCTTAAAAAAAGTTGTTAAATAACGTGAAAATGGTTGATCAGCTTCAAAACCATCCATTGCTCGCTCAAAATTACGTATTTGCTGATGAACACGTTTTTCACTGAATTCAGCCATTCAAAGATTATTTTCTTTCAAATTTTTTATCGTGATAGACCAACATGCCCAACGATCTGTTTGCATAGCCCCATTTTGGGTAAAATTCAAATCTGTAATCGCTATTCAATCCCGAAAACTTTTCCTGCGTCATTCGGCTGACATAATCCACTCCATACTGATGTATCAATCGACCAAAATACAATGCCGCGTCATACCCTTTGTAAGAAAACTCGGACGGATCAACTTTATAAGCAGCCTTGTAATTTCCAATAAACTTTTTGGTATCTCCATCCGTCTCATCGACCAAGTTGGAAGAAGTAATGGTCAATGCGTAAAAATCCATGTTTTCGAAATTCTCAAACGAAAGCTTGGCCATGTTGGGGTGTCCATATAATTTAAACTGATTACCTGGATTCAGAAAGCGTTCATCCATAGCATCCAAAAGGCCCTTTACTAAATTTTTATTGGCAGTCCCTGAAATGATATGATTGGTGCCTGCCAACACAAGACTGTTATTAAGCTCATTGATGCTCATAACCGTTTTTACTTTAGCCTGCGGGTTAGCTTTGGTAATCTCGTTTGCAAAATTGATCAAAAACTGTTTGCTGTCATCATCCCCAGCATCATAAATAACAATCTGATCCCCATTATAATATTGCTCTGCAACATACTTCGCCAATGTTTCGGCGTGTGTACGAATAGATGGTGTTATCGAAACCAAATTGGGGAGGCTAAATTCAGAAGCCATGGTTGCTGCTAATGGAGAAACCTGTAGAACGTTCTTGTTTGCAAAGGTCTGCCCAAAGCTCTTAATCTCACGCGGATATACGGGTCCCACCACGAGCACAGCATCTTTGACATTGACCGCTGTACCCAATGTTGCATTATACGCAACATTGTCTCGGGAATCAATCACCTGCAAATCGAACAAGGCACCTTCCTTCGCAATTTTGTCAAGACCTAACTGAAATCCCTGATAAAAATCCAGCGCCAAGGAAGAGCGCTCCACGTCTTCCTTCTTAACTGTACCTGCAATATTACTTAACTCGAACGGCAACAGCAGTGCGATGCGATTATTTTTCACAGCATAGCCATTGACACGTTGGGTATCGCCCATCTTGGTAATGGTACTTTCTTTGTCAACAGGAGGTTTAGTAACAGCAGTTTGCTGTTCGCCATGACCAGAGGACGGCGAACGCAATACTGTGCTTTTTTTGGTTGTACAGCTGGCAAGGCATAACGCTACAAGCGCCGCAACCCATATTTTATTCCCACTCAATTGTAGCGGGTGGTTTTGAACTGATATCATACACAACTCTGTTTATTCCTTTCACATGGTTGATAATTTCATTTGAAATCTTTGCCAACAGATCATATGGTAAATGTATCCAATCCGCAGTCATTCCATCTAGCGAACCCACCGCGCGCAAACTAACGACGTGCTCGTAAGTGCGCTCATCACCCATTACGCCTACTGAACGGACGGGTAAGAAAATTGTGCCTGCCTGCCATACTTTGTCATACCAACCGGATTCTTTCAGATTATTGATGAAGATCGCATCAGCCTCTTGCACAATACGTACACGCTCGGGTGTAATATCACCCAAAATACGAATTGCCAAGCCCGGACCAGGAAATGGATGCCTGCCCAAAATTGACTGATCAACTTCCAGCGCTTTCCCTACTCTTCTGACTTCATCTTTAAACAACGTTTTAAGTGGTTCCACAACTTTCAGCTTCATAAAATCAGGTAAGCCTCCAACGTTATGGTGTGATTTGATAGTCGCCGAAGGCCCTTTCACTGAAACTGATTCGATGATATCAGGGTAAATTGTCCCTTGCCCTAACCACTTCGCTTCAATGCCTTCAGGCAATTCCTTTTGAATCTCTTTTGCTGCTTCATCGAAGACATCAATAAACGAATTACCAATGATCTTGCGTTTTTCTTCTGGCTCGGAAACTCCAGCTAATCGACCATAAAATAAATCTTTCGCATTGATTCCTTTGATATTTAAGCCCATATTTTTGTAAGAATCCAATACTTGCTCATATTCGTCCTTACGAAGCAAACCATGATCCACAAAGATACAATGGAGTTTCTTTCCGATTGCCTGATGCAATAACACCGCTGCAACTGTCGAATCTACCCCGCCAGATAAAGCCATAATAACATGATCATCACCTAGTTGCTCTTTCAAAGAAGATACTGTTGTTTCTACAAAAGCGTCTGGTGTCCATTCCTGTGCACAACCACAGATATTGACAACAAAGTTTTTTAATACGATAGCACCGTCTGTACTATGGGTTACTTCTGGATGAAATTGTATACCGTAGGTACGGGAACCTTTCACTTGATACGCTGCTACGCGAACTTTATCTGTACTCGCTATAATTTCAAAATTTGCAGGTACTTCTTTAATGGTATCGCCATGAGACATCCATACCTGTGACTGCGTGGGTATGCCTGCCAATAATTCATTCTCACTATTGACAAACTGCAGATTTGCACGACCATATTCACGAATTTCAGAAGGTAACACTTCACCGCCTGATTTTTGAGCAATGTATTGGGCTCCGTAACATACGCCTAAGAGTGGGAAACGATCCTGAATAGCGACAAAATCAATTTGTGGCGCATCTTCTTGTCTAACAGAATAAGGGCTGCCCGAAAAGATAACACCTTTTACGGTGTCGTCAAAATCTGGCAATTTATTGAACGGGTGTATCTCACAATACACATTTAGCTCTCTGACACGTCTTGCGATCAACTGTGTGTATTGAGACCCGAAGTCTAGAATTATAATTTTTTCTGGCATGCTGCAAAGGTAAGTATTACGAATGAATTATTAAATGTCAAATCAGGAAATAATACCCGCTTTTAACAGCTCTACTTCCATTTCTTTTTGAAGAATTAAGGCTTCCTGCCGTGCTCTTTCAGCGAAATCAGTCCCTTTCGAAGCATAGATAATGCCCCTTGTGCTGTTTACCAAAAGTCCACAATCTTTGTTCATACCGAATTTACAAACATCTTCGAGCGAGCCCCCCTGAGCACCCACTCCCGGAACCAATAAAAAATGATCTGGCGCATGCTCCCTAATTTTGATAAATCCTTCACCTCGGGTTGCTCCTACCACATACATGATATTTTCTGGCGTGCCCCAGGTGTTGACTTTGTCAATCACTTGTTCGAACAATTGCAGCCCTTCTTTATTCTCAAAATTCTGAAAGTCTAAGCTGCCCGCATTTGATGTCAAAGCAAGCACGATAGCCCATTTGTCTTTAAACTCCAAAAACGGCGTTACCGAGTCCTTGCCCATATACGGGGCAATGGTGATACTATCGAATCCGAGACCAGAAGCTTTTTCATCAAAAAATGCCATTGCGTAACGCCCGGATGTATTACCGATATCCCCTCTTTTTGCGTCAGCAATACTAAAACAGTCCTTTGGCAAGGCGGCCCAGGTTTTTTGAAGCGATTGCCAACCTTTTATTCCATAACATTCATAAAATGCTATATTCGGTTTGTAGGCTACACAAAGATCAGCTGTTGCTTCTATTATGGCTTTGTTAAAGCTATAGATCGGATCCTCATCGTCTAAAAGATGATCAGGGATTTTGGCTAGGTCTGTGTCCAGTCCGACACATAGAAATGAGCGTTTCGCTTTTATTTGATGAATAAGTTCTGCTCTTGTCATGCTTATTTTAGAAATCTTAAAAAATTATTTATTGATTAAATCTTGAATAAATGTGGTCACCTCTGGAGTGGAATAGTCAGCCAGTCCTTCATGCCGTGCGGCAAGATTTCCTTCCTTATCCAATATGAGCGTTGTTGGAATAGGCCCAGAAAGCCACTCCTTTGGAATATCACTGTTTGGAAAGCTTAGTGGTAAGTTCAAACCCTCTCCCTTAATAAACGCTTCGGCCTTCGCTCGATCACCCTCTACCTCAACAATCAAAAACACAACATGGGCGTTATCCTTATACGTATTATAAAGTTTGTTAATCGAGGGCATTTCGGCCCGGCAAGGGGCACACCAAGTTGCCCAAAAATTGATAAAAATCACTTTTCCTCTGAGATCAGCCACCTTTACAGGCACGCCTTGCTGGTTTATAAAAGATACCTCAGTGCCTAACCTGGGCGAAGTCGCAAAAGATTTTTTAGCGTCCGGCGTAACTTCTAACTTTAGTTTAAAGAAGCCTATTTTCATTAGGGCTTGCTGAAAATAACTTCGACTTGTTGGCCAAATCAGCAAGCCAATAACCAGTACAAATACAACGTTTCCGACTATTTTTTTTGTCTTCGGATTCATCTGTAACCGGGCTATTTATGAATCAAACTTATCTAACAGTTTCAATAATGTCGCAAAATCCTTTGGATAGGGCGCATCGAAAACCATTTTAACTCCATTCAGTTCGAATTCGATATGTTTGGCATGTAGCGCAAAACGCTTCATGATAGGCTGTTCTTCTTCATCTTTCGACAACGTATAGCCTCGTTTTTTGATTTGGGATAAATAGACCGGTTTGCCGCGATACATATCGTCGCCAACAATTGCTGCATGTTGTGTCGCGAGGTGAATACGGATTTGATGCATCCGTCCGGTAATGGGTTTACATTCCACTAATGTATAATTCTTGTAATATTTGATCGAATTGAAAATGGTTTCTGCTGCTTTGCCATTGGCACGGTCAATAGATACATTTTTATTACCCTGGTTCAAGATCGGTAAATCAACCAGTAAATTCTGAAAAGTATGCGTACCGCCTATGATCGCATGGTAGGTCTTATTCACTCTTCTTTTTTCAAATGCAATAGAAATTGAACGATACGTTTCGGGGTTTTTGGCAATTAATAAAATACCCGAAGTCTCTTTGTCCAAACGGTGGCACACCTGCGCATCCGGATGGTATTTTTTCGCCAATCGAAGGATATTGACCTCTCCGCCCTCACGTTCATCCAAAGAAGCTACAAACGGTGGTTTATTGATAACAATCAAATTTTCATCCTCATGAATGATTAATTCTGAAAATTTGGGAAATTTAAATAGACGATTCTCATTTTGTATCATTTGGCAAAAATACAAAACACCAGGCAGAATATTGGTCAATGTATGATAAAAAGCTTACTTTTGGACACAAAATAAAAGTTAAGATGTCTGTAAACAAAGAAATGAAACGCGTTAGCACCGCCATGCTACAAGCCATGAAAGACCGTCAGGAAAAGATTTCTATGCTGACCAGCTACGATTATTCCATGGCTAAAATGGTCGATCAGGCTGGTGTTGATGTTATTTTGATTGGAGATTCTGCCGCCAATGTATTTGCTGGATACGAAACTACCTTGCCTATTACCCTTGATCATATGATTTACCATGCGGCGTCTGTTGCAAGGGGCACGCAGCGCGCCATGGTGCTGGCAGACTTGCCGTTTGGATCTTATCAGGGATCTGCCGATGAGGCCTATAACGCAGCCGTCCGTATGATGAAGGAATCTGGTGCACACGCACTGAAGCTGGAAGGTGGACTTGAAATCATAGCGAACATTAAAAAAATCATTTCGGGAGGTATTCCCGTATGTGGTCACCTGGGCCTCACTCCCCAATCTATCAACAAATTTGGTAATTTTGGTGTCCGCGCGAAGGAAGAGCAAGAGGCAGCTAAACTAATCGAAGATGCGCTTGCTTTACAGGACGCCGGCTGTTTTGCCATTGTGTTGGAAAAGATACCTGCAAAATTGGCCAAGGCAGTAACCGAAACATTGACAATTCCTACCGTAGGTATCGGTGCTGGTGCGGATTGCGACGGGCAGGTACTTGTCATTAACGATATGCTGGGCATGAATGCAGATTTCAAACCTAAATTTATGCGTCATTTTGCTAACTTGCATGAGCAAATTATCACCGCAGTAAGCGACTATGTGGCTGAAGTGAAAGCAGTAAAATACCCAAACGAAGACGAACAATACTAAATAGAAAATATGCGGTTTCTGATCATTGGACTTATCCTTCTTATTGCTTATCTGGTGATACGCAAGAAATTAAATTTTTTTGGGTTTGCTTCCGATGTATCCAAGTATTTAAGAACAGGCTTTCAATTGATTGAGGCTTCCCCCGCAGTCATTCAGGCGAATTTAAAAAAAACCATTTCCAATGTCGTTATGGGGGTTATCCTGATTCTGATTGTCGTATTGCTTTTCATAAAGATAAAAATCGTACTGTTCTTACTTCCAATTGCAATCTTTCTTTTGGGTTACCTCTTTTTATTCAACAACCATTTTAGCAAGGTAAAAAGCCAGCAAATATGGTATAATGCCAAAACTGATGAAGTTTTTATTGAACAATTAAAAGGAGAAAATTATAGCTTTAACCTTTTTAAGGATATCGAAGCCGTGCAGAAAATCGAATCGATTCAGACGACTAGAGGATTATTGTATGGTTATTACCGTATTAAATTAAAAAATAACATATTGGAAATCCCCTACTTGGTTGCTGAAAACAAACCGGTCAACAATTTGTTTTTTGATACCATTACCAAAAACTTCAAAATTGATGTCCAAAAACGTATTTTTCCCATCATTTGAATACAAAGCAGTTGAATCTTTCAAAACAAATCCCTATATTTAGGTTATATATCATTTTTAAAACCAAAATATTTTACACTATGGGAAAAGGTGACATCAAAACCAGAAGAGGAAAAATATCAAATGGTTCTTTTGGAAAAAGAAGACCGCATTTATCAAGAGCTGCAATCAAGCCGAAAATTAACGATGAGGCTCCAAAAGAAGTGGAACAAAAGACAAAATCAAAAAAATAGTAGACGCAAAGCTAGAAAATTATTTCTAGCTTTTTTTATCTCCCTTCGCTCCATGTAACGCGCAGTGCAGTTTCTTGCTTAAGTTCCGTGCATATTGTAAAATCCTTTTGACAACCCGTATCCGCATTATAATAAACCTATATTTACCCGTTAAAAGTAAGAAGTACATAAGATACTATACCACATGAATAAAAAATCGATCATTTACCTTCTTTTGGCCTGCGCTGTTTTTGGAGGTGCATACTTTCTGTTGACCGCTAGAAAAGACAAAGTGGGCACCGATAAGCCAAAGGAGAAAAAAGATGTGCCTGTTCCGGCACAGGCGATCATTGCCAAATCTTCTGTTGCCGATAGATCGATCAATCTTTCGGGAAGCATTGACGCAGAAGAGCAGGTCGAGGTCAGAAGTGAAGTCAGTGGTCGAATTACCAAAATATATTTTGCAGAAGGGCAGCGTGTCAGGCAGGGCGAACCTTTAATCAAGATTGATGATATAGAACTGCAGGCGCAATTAAGACAATCCCAAACGACCAATCAGCTCAATGCAGAAAATGAACGTCGGGCAAAATTGCTGTTGCAAAAAGGTGCTATCAGTCAGGAAGAGTTTGATATTGCCAGCGCGGCCTTAAAAACATCTGCCGCACAGATCCAGTTGATCCAGGCACAAATATCAAAGACCACTATAAGAGCGCCATTTAGTGGAATGATCGGATTACGGAATATATCTGTAGGAGCCATTGTCTCACCCACCACGCTGATCACAAATCTGGTCAAGGACAACCTGGTAAAAATCACCTTTGCAGTCCCCGAAAAATACAGCAGTATCGTTAAAATCAATATGCCGATCGAGTTTAGTGTTGCCAATGATCCAACCGTCATGAAAGCAACTATCTACGCTATAGAACCTCAAGTATCACTTAACACCCGAACACTGACAGTCAGAGCCCGCGCAACGAATGAGCAGGGAAAATTGAAAGTAGGATCATTTGTCAACGTTAGCGTTCCAATCGAGGTAGAAAACGATGCCATATCGATCCCAACTGAAGCCATCGTACCTGTTCAGGACGGAAAGAAGGTGTTTGTATTACAGCATGGCCTAGCCAAAGAAGTGAAGGTTGAAACTGGTGCACGTACGGACAAAGATATTGTCGTTTTATCTGGAATCAGTGTTGGTGACACCGTCTTAACCACAGGTGTGCTGTCGTTAAAAGATGGATCAAAAGTTAAGGTATCATTAGCTAACTAACTGTACATGAATTTATCAGCTATTTTTATCAAACGTCCGGTGCTAACTATTGTCGTCAATATAACCATTATATTATTTGGCTACATTGGTTTTAGTTTTTTGGGCGTCCGCGAATACCCCTCCATTGACCCGGCTATTGTTTCTGTAAGAACAAACTATGCCGGTGCAAATCCAGATATCATTGAATCTCAGATTACCGAACCGTTGGAAAAAGCCATCAACTCCATCGATGGCATCCGGAATATATCATCCTCCAGTAACCAGGGGTCCAGTAACATCACCATCGAGTTTGGTCTGCAGAAAAACCTTGAAGAAGCGGCAAATGATGTCCGTGATAAGGTCTCTCAGGCCATCCGTAGCTTGCCTCAGGATATCGATGCTCCGCCAGTGGTTTCTAAAGCAGATGCCGACTCCGATCCTATTATCACGTTGACGCTGCAAAGTGAAACGCGCGATAAACTTTCGCTGAGCGACTACGCCGAAAATGTGATCTCAGAAAGACTTCAGACAATTCCAGGTGTCAGCAGTACCCAAATTTACGGTCAAAAGCGCTACGCCATGCGGTTGTGGCTCAACCCCGACCGCATGGCTGCTTACGGGATCACCGCTTCTGATATCCGCGCGGCTCTGGATAATCAAAACGTTGAATTGCCTTCTGGAAAAATTGTTGGAAATACCACCGAACTCACTGTAAAAACCGTAGGAAACCTTTCTACACCCGAGCAGTTTAATGATATCATTCTGAAATCCGATAGTAGCCGTATTGTCAAATTCATCGACATTGGCCGGGCAGAGATAGATGCGGAAAATCTGGAAACAAAAATGGTCAGCAATGGAAAGCAATTGGTTGGTATAGCGGTTATCCCTCAACCCGGAACAAACTACCTCGAAATTGCCAATAATTTTTATAAAATGCTCGATCAGATCAAGGAAGATCTACCCGAAGATATTATCCTTAACATTGCTTCTGACAACACCACATTTATTAAAAAATCGGTGGAGGAAGTCGCCGAGACACTGCTGATTTCAATTATCTTGGTTACCTTGATCATTTACTTTTTCTTCCGCGACTGGGGTATCGCATTGCGGCCTCTTCTGGATATTCCCGTCTCACTGATTGCAACCTTTTTTATTATGTACATTTTCGGATTTTCAATTAATGTACTTACGCTGCTCGCCATCGTACTCGCGACAGGCCTTGTCGTCGACGATGGGATTGTAGTGACGGAAAATATCTTTAAGAAAGTGGAAGAAGGTATGTCTCCCATAGAGGCTGCTTTGAAGGGCTCGAAGGAAATCTTCTTTGCCGTTATCTCGATTTCAATCACACTTGCAGCGGTATTCTTACCTGTCATATTTCTTCAAGGCTTTGTAGGCCGGTTGTTCCGCGAATTTGGAGTCGTTATCGCTTCGGCCGTATTAGTTTCTGCATTTGTTTCGCTGACCCTCACCCCTATGCTCAATGCCTACCTAATTAAAGGTGGTGGACACAAAAAAACAAAATTTTATAATTGGACCGAACCCATGTTTGTCAAGATGAACAAGGGGTATGCCAATGCCCTTGACAAATTCATGAAATTTAAATGGATCAGTTTTCCGATCCTAATCATCTGCTTTGTGGTTATTGGAATCCTTTTTTCATCCATTAAAAAAGAAACTGCACCGTACGACGACCGAAGCAATATCTCTGTCAATGTAACAGGTCCAGAAGGTGCTACCTACGAATATATGGATCGTTACATGCAGGAACTGGACAAACTGGTGTATGATTCGATTCCGGAGAATAAAATCAGTCTTAACATCACTTCACCTGGCTTCGGAGCCGCGTCTGTCAATTCCGGACGCATCCGGATGACGTTGGTTGACCCAAGCGAACGCCAGAAATCCCAGGATGATATTGCGAAGGAACTGACCAAATGGACTAAACAATACGATGCTGTTCGGGTCAATGTATCACAGTCGCCCACAATATCCATGAATCGTAGAGGTGGATTGCCCGTTCAATATATTATCCAGGCGCAGAATTTTGAAAAGCTTCAGGAAAAAATACCGCAATTTATGAGTGAGGTCAACAGCGACCCTACGTTCTCCACAACAGATATCAACCTCAAGTTCAACAAACCAGAACTTCATGTTGAAATTGACCGGCTAAAGGCGCTAAGCCTAGGCGTTTCTGTACTGGATGTATCGCAATCCTTACAACTGTTGCTGAGCGGTCAACGTTTTGCGTACTTTATGCGCGACGGAAAACAATATCAAGTTATTGGACAGGTTGAGAATGACCGTCGGGCGACTCCAACGGATCTTTCTTCCATCTATGTACGTAATAACATGGGGCAGCTTATCCAATTGGACAACGTTGTTAGCGTGAAAGAAGAAAGCAGTCCGCCCCAACTCTATCACAACAACCGTTATATGTCCGCTACCGTTTCCGCCGGCCTGGCTCCTGGGATGAGTATGAGCGATGGTATTGCTGCAATGGATCGGATAAAGGAAAAAGTGCTCGATCAGAGCTTTACGACCGATCTAAGCGGAGAATCGCGTGATTTTGTTGAAAGTAGCTCCAACACCCTATTTGCATTTGGTTTGGCTCTATTACTAATCTACTTGATCTTAGCGGCTCAATTTGAAAGCTTCCTTGATCCTTTTATCATCATTCTGACTGTTCCCATGGCTGTAGCCGGTGCGCTGATCAGTTTATGGTTATTTGATCAGACCTGGAATATCTTCAGCCAGATCGGAACGATTATGCTGATCGGCCTCGTCACCAAAAATGGTATCCTGATTGTTGAATTTGCCAACCAGATGCGGGAAGAGGGAATGGAAAAATTGGAGGCCATTATGCATGCTTCTGAATCGCGGCTTAGACCGATCTTAATGACCAGTTTGGCCATTGCGTTAGGCGCTTTGCCGATTGCCATGTCGCTCGGTGCTGCTTCGACCAGCAGAATTGGGATGGGGGTAGTAATCGTCGGAGGCACCATATTTTCCCTTATTCTGACGTTATTCATCATCCCGGCCATCTATTATATGTGGTCACGACAAAAAAAACATAGACCAGAATTTGATAACATTAAAAGCTACGAATAATTAAAACATGAAGAGAAATTTCACCCTACTACTATGGCTTTGCTCCATCATGTTTCAAGCTCGTGCCCAAGAGATATTGACCTTGGAAGATGCGCTAAAAACAACGTTGAGCAATAACTTCAATATTCTTTTGGCTAAAAATGACAACAACATTGATATCGAGTATACCAGTTTAGGCAGCGCAGGTATGCTTCCCGCAGTAACCGGTACATTTAGCAGAAGTAATTCGGTCCAGAATTCAAGACAGGTTAGGGCCGATGGACAGGTACAGCAGGTTTCCAATGCAAAAAATGACAATATGTCGTATGGTGTTAACTTAAACTGGACGATATTTGACGGACTGGGTATGTTTGCGCGTAGGGATCGATTTAAAGAGATACAGCGTCAGGGCGAGGCTGAGATTAGATATGAGGTCATTACGCAACTCAGTGAAGTCATGGCTACCTATTATAATCTTGTGCAGCAAAAACGATTGATCAACGCATTAGATACAACCATTACACTTTCTCAATATCGGGTTACTCTGGCGGAAAATCGCCTGCAGATCGGAAAAGGTTCCAAGCTCGATCTACTAAATGCTAAAGTCGATCTAAATACCGATCAGACAAACCTGCTTAGGCAGCTCGAAAGCTTTAAAAACACCAAAACTTACCTCAACCAATTGATGACAAGAGATTTGAGTCTAAACTTTGACGTTGAAGATGAAATGAAACTGGATACGGATCTTAAACTGGGTAATCTCATCGAAATTGCTGATCAACAAAATCCTCAAATTCAGCTTGCCATCATCAACAACCGTGTCGCCGAACTTAACCTAAAGACAGTCAAAGCCGAACGTTATCCCAAAATTGGTTTAAATAGCGGGTATAATTGGAACGAATCTCACTCCTCTCTTGGTTTCTCTACAGAAAACAAAAATAGAGGACTCACCTACGGTGTATCGGCATCCCTTAACATATTCAACGGCTTTTTGCAAAATAGAAACGAACGTATTGCGAAATTTCAGATTAAGAGTGCTGAAATACAGATCAAACAGCAAAAACAGGATATACAGGCTCAGGTAAGGACTTTGTTTCAAACCTACATTACCAACATCGAATTGGCCAATGTAGAACGGCAAAACGAGGAACTGGCAAAAGAAAATTTAAACATCACCATGGATAAATTCCGGATAGGTACCATCACCACGTTGGAAGTAAGAACAGCGCAGCTAAATTACATCAATGCAATGACACGTAGCTATACTGCACAATACGATGCGAAGGTATCCGAGATACGCCTAAAAGAATTAACAGGCGAAACGTATTAGAAATTTCTTTTTGCAAGAGGTCCTCTTGGAAAGGGAAACAGTACTGATGCGCTTCTTAACAGCATCTATCATTTAACAGCATCTATCATTTAACAGCATCTATCATTAAAAGCGAAAGGCTCCTTAACTACATGAGGAGCCTTTCTTTGTCTATTTAATAATCAATTGCAATAATAGACTTTAATGGTATTAAAACGCCACTTTTAATCTGAATATATCTATCGGTCAACGACCACACCGTGGTTTCGATACGTTTTGGTCCGGAATCTGTCTGAAAGGCAATTTCGGTTTTGGATTTAAACTCATTTCCCAACCGAAGTGCACCTTTCAATTTATCCATAAAGGTCGCTGTCTTATCTTCAATCGCCGGGATAAATTTAAATTGAGGAATTTCCTCTTTAGCTATTAGTTGTCCAACCATAATACGAGCATTTAATGTTTAACAATAGTGTTTGCGTTACATAATCAATAACGCTTTTAAGCCAATCTTATTTTATCTTCCTCTGCCATTGGCTTATCTAAATCTACCAATTCCACGTATAATAATCAATACAATAATTAAAAACTATCATTTATTTTACAATAAAAAAACGTTTGTACCTTAGGAAGATTCCACGTTATCTGAATAGCGTGTCATTTCAGCTTGTGGGGATGGCACAAATGATTCTTATTCTCTATTTTTGCGGAAAATATATACTATATGGAACCATCTGTTTTCGAAAAAGAGTGGGAAATTAATTTCACACAGTGCTACTCCAATGGTCGCATCCGCTTCTCCGATTTATCTAATATCTTGCAGCTCACCGCTGGAGAGCATGCCAATGTAGCGGGTTTTGGATTTAAAGAAATGGCCAAACATAACCAAACGTGGGTACTAAGCCGTATACGAATTGAGATTACGAGATTACCCAAATGGATGGATATTGTCAAGGTGAAAACCTGGGTGCAGGAATTGGCAGGCGCACGCTCGACCAGAAATTTTGAAATTACAGTGAATGGGCAGCCTTATGTGACAGCAAGCAGTTATTGGGCCGTCATCAATACAGTAAAAAGAAGTTCCGAAACACTGGCCATTTCGACCGAAGATTTTGTGACATATCCCGACCGTCCAGCCACCCAGCGGCCTTTTTCGAAACTCGATATCACCAGTCCGGTCAAAAATAGGGATGAATATAGTGTAAAACTCTCCGATCTGGATATTGTCAACCACGCCAACAATGTTAAATATCTCGACTGGTGTATGGACAGATTGCCTATGGAGCTCGTATTAACTAATCAGATCCGGTCGTTGGAGATGAACTACCTTCGTGAACTGCGCTATAATGATACCGTAGAAATTAATGGTGATTCTACCGATCAGGGATATTTTATGACCGTTACTAAACAACAGCGGATCCATTTTGCTCTGGCAATCGAGACAAAATAAAAAGGAGACCTTGGTCTCCTTTTTATCTTTACTTTTGCAAGCTTTGTTAAGCAAATGCTTTGTCTCCTTTTTTGTATGGAAGATTACCATCAAATTTTCCAGGAATCTTCACATAGCGTAATGCCTTTGTGCAGCCCAGTTCAGAGTTAAAGAAACCGGTCAACGTTAACTGCTTAAACATGGTGAACCAATGAGGTGGATCATTATCCACATAATTGTACAATTCATTCTGTTTCTCTCTATTTTTCTCGCGACTATCTTTCTGATCTTCAGCCTGTTTTTTGTTGAACTCGTTCGCTTCTTTATCCAAAGCCGCAGCGACAGCCGTTCTATCTTCCGCCGAAAGTTCCAGGAATGGTTTCCCTTTCACTTCTTTCGATTTGTCGTCCAAACTGCCCAAACCATCTAAAAATGCTTTTTGCTGCTTCTCTGTATAGCAGTCACGCACCATGACAGGGATAAAACTTCCTACCCCTGCTTCTTTCGCCCCCGGAGTAGCAGTTTTAGGTAAAATAGCCTCCGCTAGATCACCTAGCAAGTCGGTCGTTTTCGCTTCAAATAATGCTTGCACATCTTTCGTTGCTGAACGTGTACAACCTTCCAAAAATAAATTAGCGCCAATAACGGTACCTCCTAAAATTAAGGCAACTCGTTGTAATGCTTCTCTTCTATTCATACTACTAAATATCTTAATTTTAGAAATTATATTTCATTTCCCAACCTTGTCTGTAATTACGTTTTACATACTGATTGACATGATCGAAGTTTGTAACGCGCATATTATTGTTATCCCACAGCAATTTCAGGTTACGTCCAGGATATTTGCCATCGATACGTAAATCAGCTCCTCTGATTGCCAAATTAGCCATCAATAAAGCTTCAGTCAATGGACCGGCGATTTCAAATGGCGAACTCACCTCTTTCTTACCGTATCCAGCCTGACAAGCTTCTACCCATTGTGCATAGTGTCCACTTTCTTGTCCGGGTACACGCGCATACTTTTGGGCAATTTGTTCTTTTCTCGACGTTGGTAATAAACGTGCATTCTGTCCGTAAGTATCAGCAAGGATTTTTCCCTTTGTACCGACAAGTAAGATTCCGTTACCACCATCACCAAAAATTTCGTTTGGACCTAATTCATCCGGACGAGCGGGCTGAATACCACCGTCCATCCAGTGTAATGTGACAGGGCCATTAGTACGCGGTGTTTTCGGGAATGTTAATGTTGCGTGGCTTGATGGCGGACAGCTTTCCGGAAAATATCCGCGTTTGAACTCATCCACATATACAGAACCTACAGTAGCTTGTACATCTTGTACATAGGTGAGCCCTAAGGTACTGAAAGGCACTTCCAACAAATGACAGCCCATATCGCCCAATGCACCGGTACCATAATCCCACCAGCCACGCCAGTTGAAAGGCACCAATTTGTCGACATATTCTTTGTAAGGTGCAGTCCCTAACCAAAGATCCCAATCCAATTCTTTCGGAATCTCAGCTTTACCTGTAGGCCAAGCAATACCCGAAGGCCATACCGGACGGTCTGTCCAACAATATACAGTATGTACATCACCAATAAGACCAGCTTCGTACCATTCACGCACAAAACGTGGTCCATCATTCGATGCCCCTTGATTTCCCATTTGGGTCACTACTTTATATTTCTTAGCGGCATGCGTCAAAGCTCTGGCTTCCCAAACATCGTGTGTCAGCGGTTTTTGAACGTACACGTGCTTACCCAACTGCATAGCTGCAAGCGCCTGAATTGCATGTTGATGATCTGGAGTCGAAACAGAAACAGCTTCAATGCGTTTGTGCTCCTTATCCAACATCTCACGATAGTCTTTATAATATTTTGCCTTCGGGTAACGTTTTAATGCACCGGCTGCACGACGGTCGTCCACATCACACAAGAAAGCCAAATCTGCCTTCCCTGAATCATGAAACGCGTTGATGTCGCTAAAACCTTTGCCTCCTACACCGATACCTGCTACTTGTAATTTGTCACTTGGAGCTGTAAAGCCATTTCCGCCCAATACATGGCGAGGGACGATCATAAAAGCCGCCGCAGCGGTTGCAGCACTCTTTATAAAACCTCTTCTACTCGTCTTATTTGCGTTATTTTCCATTGTTATGAATCTTTAGCTATTAGATGTTACCTTTTTTCAATTCACTTACTGCAAAGTCAACTGCACGAGCAGTAAGGGCCATGTACGTTAATGAAGGGTTGACACAACCTGCAGAAGTCATACAAGCACCATCAGTCACAAAGACGTTCAATGCATCCCACACTTGGTTGTTACCATTTAAAACGGAAGTTTTTGGATCACGTCCCATACGAGCGGTTCCCATTTCGTGGATACCTTGACCGAAGCCATATACATTATCGTAGGTATAGATATCTTTCACGCCAACTTTTTCCAACATTTCTTTCATTTCGTTCTGCATGTCACCACGCATCTTCAATTCATTATCCTTGATCTCCGCGTCAAATGATAATACAGGTAATCCCCATTTATCTTTTTTGCTTTTATCGAGCGTAACTTTATTTTCGTGATAAGGCAGTGTTTCTCCGAAAGCGGTAAAACCTACGGTCCAGTCACCTGGCTCACAGATGGCATCTTTCCATGCACCACCCACTTCCATCTCGGCAACAGCACCAGACCAACGTCCACGACCTGCAGCACCCTGATATCCGAATCCACGGACATAATCACGCTTTTTGGTATCACCTTCTACGTTTACAAAACGAGGTACATACAAACCTGTCGGTCTGCGGCCATACACATAGCTATCCAAATAACCATCTATTTTACCACCAGCACCACAACGGAAATGGTGATCCATCAAATTGTGGCCCAATTCACCGCTGCTGCTACCAAGACCGCCTTCCCATACATCGGTGGCCGAATTCATCAACACCCATGTGGAGTTCAATGCAGATGCACAAACGAAGATGACCTTCGCGAAGAATTCATAGGTTTGATTTGTTTCAGCGTCGACAATTTCTACACCTTTTGCCTTTTTCGTGTTTTTATCGTAGATAATCTTAGTTACGATGGAAAAAGGGCGTAAGGTCAAGTTATTTGTTTTTTTCGCTGCTGGAAGAGTCGCCGATTGTGTACTGAAGTAGGCACCGAAGTTACACCCCAACCAACATTGATTTTGATATTGACAATTTACACGGTCGTGATGCGGAACAGTAATGTTTGCTGTTCTACCCATAATGAAATGACGTTGACCGCCGTATTGTTTTTTCAAACGCTCCGCCAAGTCTTTTTCAACAATATTCATCGCCATTGCAGGCATATAATCTCCATCTGGCAAAGATGGTACACCGTCACGATTACCCGAGATACCAGCAAATTTTTCAGCATAACTATACCAAGGGGCAATTTCATTATAACGAATCGGCCAATCCACACCGTGACCGTCTTTTAAATTCGCTTCGAAATCTAAATCGCCTAAACGATAAGATTGTCTTCCCCACATCAGCGATCTACCGCCGACATGATACCCACGGTACCAATCAAAACGTTTGACTTCGGTATAAGGGCTTTCCTTTTCATTTACCCAAAAATCCAGGTTTTTTTCGTTCAATGGGTAATCTCTACGCAAAACCGGATACTCTTCGATCATTTTTTGCGTACGACCGCCAGCATGTGGCCATTCCCATGGATTTTTATTTGGCGCAGTATAATCTTTGATGTGTTCGATGTTACGACCACGCTCCAGCATAATTGTTTTCAGCCCTTTCTCTGTCAATTCTTTCGCAGCCCATCCACCACTTATCCCCGAACCGATTACAATTGCGTCATAAGTATTTGTTGCCATCTCTCTTCTAATTATTTGTTTTTTTAAATAGTTATTTTTCTGTTTAGTGTGCAGCATTTGTACTATCAATCTTTTCGTCCTTAAAAAGGGCTAGAAAGATAAAGAATACCACCGCTGCGATAATTGCTGGTACGACCCAGGTATGATTCCAAAATGCCGCCAGGTCAGTTGCCTTCAAATCTTTGTACTTGTCTCCGACATAACTAGCAACCCAGAAACCGATCAGCTGTCCAACACCGTACGTTGCCAAAGTAATTAAGCCCTGAGCAGCCGATTTGTATTTAACACCCGCTTTGCTATCTGTATAAATCTGACCGGAAACAAAGAAAAAGTCATAACAGATACCGTGCAATGCAATACCGATCAACAACATGAACGATAACTCGCCCGCATTGCCATAAGCAAATAACAGGTAGCGGATTACCCAAGCAAGCATCCCCACAAGGATTGT
Organism: Sphingobacterium zeae; assembly: GCF_030818895.1. Lineage (NCBI taxonomy): Bacteria > Pseudomonadati > Bacteroidota > Sphingobacteriia > Sphingobacteriales > Sphingobacteriaceae > Sphingobacterium > Sphingobacterium zeae. The sequence goes on along the minus strand of NZ_JAUTBA010000001.1, from coordinate 2,841,378 downwards.
TTTCTTAAAGCCAAATCGCGTAAAGAAAATTGGCAAAGCCAATAAGAACAATACTTCCGATGCCTGACCGATAGTCATCTTACCCGTTGGATTTTCCAAACCTATCTCCGAAAGGAATAAATTTGCATTTGAGTAATAAAAGGCCAATGGAATACAGATCAATACCGAAGAAATGAAAAATATAAAAAAGTTTCTGTCTTTCAATAATTTAATCGCATCCAGGCCAATGATTGATGCAAACGAAGGTTTTTCGCCTTCATCCAATTTAACCGGAGGCGTTTTAGGCAATGCAAACGAGAATACCCCAAGTACCAATGAAGCAACCCCTGACATTAAAAATGTATTTTTCAAAGCACCCTCTGATGCTGCTGCATCCCATCTAAAGATATAACTGATTGCTAAGCCTGCTACGATCCAACCAATTGTTCCCCAGATACGTATACCTGAGAATTGCTTTTCCGGATTGGTCAATTGCCTAAAGGAAACTGAACTAGCCAAAGCCAATGTTGGCATATAAAGCACCATATAAGCCAATACATACGGATAAAAAGTAGCCATGTCTGCAGCACCATACATTTGGTACATTAATACTGCGCCCACCAAGTGTAAAACACCCAAAATACGCTCCGCATTAAAATAGCGGTCGGCAATCATTCCGACAATAAAAGGGGCGATAATTGCTCCCAATGATTGTGTTGAAAATACATTGGCCATTTCAAAGTCCGTTGCATGTAGATTTTTGCTCAAGAAAGTACCTAATGTGACAAACCATCCCCCCCAAATAAAAAATTCGAGGAACATCATGAAGGATAGTTTAAATTTTATTGTTGATGAAATCATAAAAAAAATGGTGTTTTACAATACTACTAATTGGTTTTACCTGCTCAATTTAAGAAATTAAATCTAATTGTCAATAGTACACTATTAAAATATTACAAAAAGCTATCCACCTCGCGATACGCTGCCACCAAACGATCCTCGCCTTCTTTACCTGGCATGGATATACCATGTTCCATCCCCATAATCCCCTTATATCCCTTACTGTGAATATGTTTAAATACGTTTTTGTAATTAATTTCGCCCGTAGTTGGCTCTTTTCTTCCCGGGTTATCACCAATCTGTATGTAGGCAATTTCGTCCCAACAACGATTCATATTGGCAATTAAATCACCTTCAGTACGTTGCATATGATAGATATCATATAAAATTTTACAGGACGGACTGTTCACAGCCTTACATAAGGCATACGTCTCATGTGTTTGCTGCAAAAACAAATCTGGTGTATCACTTAAGGTTTCCAATACCATCACCAAACCATGCGGCTCAAAGATCTCTGCACCCTTGCGCATCGCTGTTAGGATATTGCTAAACTGATTGCCCCAGGGAAGTTTACGTTCATAAAATCCGGGCACTACAGTGACCCATTTTGCATGGCAATATTTGGCAGCTTCAACAGACTTCTTGCAGGTTTCGACGAACTTGTCCACATACTCTTGTTTGCCGGTCGCCAATGATGGCATCCAGTTTTGGCCGCCGTCCACCACAAATACCCCCATGGTCATGCCTAACTTAGCCAACAAATCACCGATCTTTTTCTGCTCATCCAATGTTCTCCCTAAAAAACCATTATCTTCTATACCACGAAAACCCAAATCATGCATATAACGAATTTCATCGAGAAAATTGTCCCCAGCATGGTTTTTAAACATCCCCTGATGCGGGGCATAATTTAGGTTGAATGTTTTACCTTTATCCATCGTATTTGCTGTATGTTGAGTTGTTGACGCAAAAGTCTGACCAGCCAGTCCGGCTCCAGCGGCCAAAAGACTACCTTTAATAAAATCCGATCTCTTCATTTTATTTTATAATTGATTAATTTTTAAATAATTTACCAAATCCCTCCGAATAAATCGCTTGAATGGTTTGATTTTTATTTTTAAAAATGACAAATACTGCCACACCTTTTAATTTTTTGGCTTCTGTCATCACTTTATCGGGTTCCATGCCCATAAAATAATTATCCAGTGCATCTGCTTCCATAGCAGTTTTTGCATAGACGCTGACACTTAGGATATCGCTCGTATATGGAAAACCTGAAACGGGATCGATATGGTGTCCCAATTTTTTCCCTTTATATTGAATATACTTTTCGAAACTACCTGCCGTGGTCAGCGCTCCTGCTCTCAGCTGCGCCACAGCAGTAATCAATTCTTCACCGCCAGCATCATCTGGCTGAACAATGCCAATGGAAAATCCCTGTCCCGAAGGCGGCGTACCCGAAGCCCTGATTTCACCACCGACCTCGACGATATAATTCGCAATTCCCTTTCGCTCAAGATAGTCCGCCAAAACATCTACCGTATAGCCCTGTGCAATACCATTGACATCGATTTTAACGCCCTTTTTCTTCTTGATCAGCCGATTCCCGCTCACCTTCAAATACTGCATGCCAACAAGTTCCTTCACTTTCAATACCGTCGCCGAATCTGGAGCTACCGGACTCTTATCGGCACCAAAGCCCCAAAGGTTGACCAACGGGGCAATCGTAATATCAAATTGACCATGTGATAATTTATGATACTTAAAAGAAGCTTTTATCACCTTCGCCATGTGGTTATCCATGACAATAGACTTAACCGAATCGGTATTGAACTGAGATATTTTCGAGTCTTTGCGATATATTGACATCGAAAAATCGATCGCCGTTAATATACTATCAACTTCCGACCGTCGCAAAAGACTGTCGGAAGCAAAATAAGTGATATGGAATTGTGTCCCCTGTGCGGGACCTTCCAGCCTAATTTTGTGTAATTCAGGCGATGGAGTTTGCGCCTGTACGTGCATGCGACAAACGATACTAAAGAATAGGAGACGCACATACCACTTTAATCCCATCAGCCCAAAAGCTTAAATATAAAGGTTTGTATTTTGGCCGGGCACTGCGACTGGATAAAAGCCCTCGGCATCTGGAAGTAATTTTGGTTTAGCATCCCACGCGAGTACATCCGGACCCAGTTTAATCGTCGATTTCAATGCTTCGTCCCACTTGATTACCTTACCCGTGTAACAAGCAATACGTCCAATAATACCGGTCAATGTACTGTAAGCACCGTATTCAGCATTATCAAATTTATATTCGCCTTTAGAAATGGCCGCAAAAAGTTCTTTATGTTCTTGTTGGTAGGGGTTTGGATTCCCTTTAGCATCATGCCGATAGATTTCTTTTCCTTTCCAGTCATACAATACAGCCTGTCCACCAGCAGAGAGATAAGCACGTCCTTTGGTTGCCTGAAATTGTTCGTCAACCCGGTTATGAATGCCTTCAAAGTGTCTACACTGGCTATAGACTACACTGTTATCCGCGTAGGTCAACTCTAACGCGAAATTGTCGTATATTTCGCCATACTCTTTACCGGTACGATGGGCCCTACTTCCTGTGCCTTGAATCGATACCGGATATGCTCCTTTTACCCAGTTGGCAATATCTATATTGTGCACATGCTGTTCGACAATATGGTCACCGCACAACCAGTTGAAATAATACCAGTTACGCATTTGATATTCCATTTCTGTCTGTTCCGGTTTGCGTGGACGCACCCATACACCGCCCGAGTTCCAATACACTTGTCCCGATGTCACATCACCGATGGCACCTTCTTGGATACGTTTGATAGCCTCCCGGTAATTTGTTTGATAACGGCGTTGCAACCCCACAACAACATTCAGTTTTTTGCGCTTGGCTTCTGCCGCTGCCCGCAACACCTGCTGCACCCCCGGGATGTCGACGGCGACGGGTTTTTCCATGAAAACATGCTTACCCTGACGGACTGCCTCTTCGAAATGTGCCGGTCTAAATCCCGGCGGCGTGGCTAAGATAACCACATCTGCCAATTGAATCGCATCTTTATAAGCGTCGAATCCGACAAATTTATGGTTGTCGCTCACATCGATCTTATCTTGCCATTTCTCTTTGAGTGTATTATATGTACTATCTAAATTATCTTTAAAGGCATCGGCCAACGCCACAACCTTAATGTTCATTCCCGAGCTCAGTGCATCGAAAGTAGCTCCTGTTCCCCGGCCCCCGCAGCCGACTAAGGCAACCTTGATGACATCTGAACCTGCGGCATATGCACCCGATAGCGGTAACGAGCTCAACATTGCACCACCGGCCACTACAGCAGAAGTTTTAATAAAATCTCTTCTTTCTAGATTCTCCATAACAGTTTTATATTGATTATTTTATTTTTAAAAATCTTTAATTGGTTTTTTATCATAATACGCCATAATCTCTTCATGGCTAGGCGGATTAGCTGGTCTGACCAATCTCAATCCGACGAAAGGTGCTTCTGGAAACCACCAGTTACTTTTTGGTACTTGTGGATCCAGTTGCTTCCATACTGGGTCTGATGCTCCCCGAGCCGCCGAACGAAGGTCATCAGCCGCGCTATCGAATGCACCACCACGGACGACATGTGGATAAAGGGTAGTCGGCACCACTACCGGGTTGGTCAACGCCTTTCCCGCACCTTCGCTGTAGCTATCGGCTTTATATTGGTCATAAGTCCACTCGGCTACATTGCCATAAATATCATAAAGCCCCCAGGGGTTTGGCTTCTTTTGTCCGACCACATGCGTTTTCTCTTCCGCATTTTCCTTAAACCAAGCGTAATCTGCTAGTTGCGTTGCTTGATCACCGAAAAAATACGCCGTCTTGGAACCTGCTCTGGCAGCATACTCCCACTCCGCCTCTGTGGGCAAACGATAAAACACTCCAGTGCGCACATATAGCCATTTACAGAATTGGATGGCATTGTAATGCGTCATTGCCAAAGCTGGATGTCCTTCTTTCCCAAAACCAAAAGTCATATCCAAGTACGGTTTGGTTGGTCGGGTAACAGCATCGATTTCTTTACTTATTTGGCCGTCCTTGCTCTTTGCAATCTCATAGTCTTTATACAGAAATGGCTCAAACAGATCCCATGTTACTTCATACTGACCCATCCAAAACGGATCCAACTTCACTTCATGTGCAGGCTTTTCATCCTCCTTACCTCCACTCGTGCTTCCCATTTTAAAGCTACCACCTGGGATGGCGAGCATTTTGAATGTCAAATTAGTTCCTTCAATAGACTGCTCGTAAGGCTCAAAGGACTTTTGCGCCATAGCATGCACGCCAGTAAATAATAGAATAGGAATAAAGATTTTTTTAAACATATTTAGGTTTGTAATTGAGGACTAAAATATAAAATAAGGTGTATACTTTACACTTTGGCACTATAACTTTTTTATTACAGTTTAATTCTTCATATACTAGTCGATTTATAATACCGGTTTAGCAAAATCGCTCACTACAAGCTAAAAATCGCAATAATGAAAAAATTATCACCTAAAATCTTCCCAATTTGAACTAGGCCCACAGTATTGAAAGCAACCGTTAAACTGCCTCTGACCGATCCGTTGCCCGCCGAATAAACAAAAAAGGTTTTCCACTTTCGTGAAAAATCTTTTTATCTTATTGCTTACGATTATGCGCTAAAGCAAGATCTTACGGCTTACCGCTTTATCTATGGTAATATAGCCTGGATAGAAAACAGATTGACCGGCGATATTGATTGAAGGTTTCACTTTTAACGTGAATATTCCTTTTTTATTTTCATCGCTTGACATTAAAAAATCCTGTAGATCCGAATTTTTCAACAAATCGTAGATATTGGTTGCTATACGTACATTAGCGACCGTAGATTCTCCGGGTTCTATTTGTAAGGATTGATTGACAATACCCTCAACAAGCTGCTGCCCACCATAAAGAATGATATATTGAAATTTATTAATAGAAGCTTTCTTAAGCGTCGGATTATCTATCTTAAGCCGGATTACGGCGTCTAAGGGGATATCCTTCCGCAAATACGCCAATGCTAAGCTTGGTGCTGCCCCTAAGTCAATCTGATTATTTCTGATCAGTCGTTGCAGCGATGTCCCTGCCAAGCGGATACTATCCACCGATTCTACATCGAACTTACATTTCGCCAAGTTCTCGATCTGCGCTTTTTGTCGATTTACCCCACAGCTGGAAATAAACAAACCCAGCACCACAAAAAACACTAATAATATTTTCTTGTTCATAGCCGCTATTTTCCTCCAAATTTATATAAAACTCCCAACGTAAACAATGGATATCCTGCTTTTAAATAGGTATTACTTTTGAGACCGAAGACCATACCATTTGTATATTGCAGCTTCCACCCTTTTCCAAGCCCCACCCGGGTATAAAATACAGGTTCGACCAGCATATTTTCTTCTTTTTCTGCCGGAAGGCCATCGATAGCAAAACTTTTCATGCGCATATTACTGAGACGGATAATGGTACCATAATCGATGTCATGCCGGTAACCAAATAGTTTCAGGGCATCCTTTTTTTCTGATGAAAAATTGACCTGCACAAATATTTTGTCAAAATCCATATCCTTCGTTTCTACAATAGCCTGTCCCATGGTCGATGAACGCTTATCTATTACGTTCGTATTTCCCACCCCATAACCGCCATAAACCTCAAATACGCGGTTATTTTTACGGCCAAAACGTGTATAATAACCTATTCCCGCTTCTCCCATTTTTTGCGCATAGTCTTTGATATTGGATTTATTGTCCACATAAGAACCATTGGCAATCACCGCCACGTGACCTGTGACCGCTACACCGAGGTTGGCCGATACATTAGCTTTGGTATTAATATTACCCGAAACATACACTTCCCCCGCTTCTGTAAACATTGGCGCGGATGGCACATTGGGCATATAAATGGAACTACAGGAATAGAATGAACAGGCAAATAATCCAGCGCACATAGCATATCCCAACTTATTGTATTTCATATGTAAGTATTTATTCGTTCTTGTCTGCATGATATGGACACATGAATGCATCATATTACGCTCTTATATCGATAGCTATATCATCTCGTCTACACACGCATATCGTATCCACATATATAAACCAAGCGGGCTTCGCTGCTACTGCTTGTAAATTTCTATTTAATCTGTGTCGATATCCTGTCAATGGGCGTATATTTTAAAAACACTAATAGTTTATAAAAATTGTACCAAAGCAGTTACATTTAACAGAAAATAACAATTTAAATCTGTTTAATAATTTAAACTGTTCATTATCAAGCCAGACGATATAGCCTACAGCGGGATGAGACATTTGAATAGCGCGATGCTGCAACCAAACGTTTTAAGATGGTGTTAATGCACTATTGCGACAGCGGTAGAGCCGGCGAGTTGCAGCCGCAGGCATGAAGGATAAGCAGATAAGTAGTAAAAAGAAAAAAGGCATCAATTTCTTGATGCCTCTTCCAATATTGTTGCAAAACCTTATGCTTGTTCTGTAGGAACTACAGATACATAAGATTTATTGTTAGCTTTTTTACGGAAAACTACTTTACCGTCTACTAAAGCGAACAATGTGTGGTCTTTACCAATACCAACATTTGTGTCGGGATTGTGTTGTGTACCGCGTTGGCGTACGATGATGTTACCAGCGATTGCTTGTTGACCACCGAAGATTTTGATACCTAAACGCTTGCTATGTGACTCACGGCCGTTCTTCGAACTACCCGCACCTTTTTTGTGTGCCATTTCTTTATCTTAATTTAAGACTGTTTGTCTGATTAAAAATTCAATTATAACGTAATACCAGTGATCTGGATTTTAGAAAATTGTTGACGGTGACCGTTTTTCTTTTTGTAGCCTTTACGACGTTTTTTCTTGAAAACGATAACTTTATCGCCTTTTAAATGAGACAAAATTTTAGCCGAAACTTTTGCACCAGCAACGCTAGGTGTACCAATGGTAAATTTACCACCGTCTTCTGCTAACAATACATTGTCAAATTCAATACTAGCGCCTTCATCTCCTTGTAAACGGTGTACAAAAAGGAACTGGTCTTTTGCAACTTTAAATTGCTGTCCTGCTATATTTACTATTGCGTACATTGTTAATTAATTAAATGTGTTATTAAATGAAGGGCAAAAGTAATCAGTTTTTCTCACAATTCAAAGACAAATTTATATTTTCATTTCTACTTAAACGTTATTTTTTGCATAGTATTGCCCTAAGGAGCATCAAGACAATACCATTCGTCCCCAAAAGTTATTACCAAACCAAAACTCTCTTCTCGGGTGCTACATACATTTTTGCCGTGGGCTGTATATTAAATGCCTTGTAGAAAGCCACCATATTATACACGGGGCCATTTACGCGAAATTGTTCGGGGCTATGCGGATCGACTTTTAAACGCAACCGCATTCTTTCATCGCTACTCTTTACGCGCCACACCTGCGCGAAACTCAGGAAGAAGCGTTGATCCGGTGTAAAACCATCGATTTTCTCTTGCCCCTGCCCTTGCTTGGTCAATTTAAAGGCGTCATAGGCAATATTGAGTCCTCCGATATCAGCGAGATTTTCGCCCAACGTGAGCTCACCATTCACATGTTGATTGTCCAACAATGTGAAACTACTATATAACTTTGCTACCTGATTGGCCCTTTCTGTAAACTGCTTTGCATCCACCGCAGTCCACCAATCTGTCAAATTACCATCTTTATCATATTGACGTCCCTGATCATCAAAGCCGTGGGTCATCTCGTGACCGATAACGGCGCCAATAGCGCCATAATTTATGGCGTCGTCTGCGTTCACATCAAAAAATGGAAATTGCAATATCCCGGCTGGAAATACAATTTCGTTGTAAGGCGGATTATAGTATGCATTTACCGTAGGTGTTGTCATCAGCCATTCCGACTTGTCAACCGGTTTACCGATTTTTCCTACCATTTCTTTATAAGCATGCTTGGCTGCAGACTGTAAATTGGCATAGTAGGCATCTTTGGACACTTCCACGTCTTTATAATCTTTCCATTTTTCAGGGTAACCGATTTTCTTGGTGAAGGCCTCCAATTTTTCGATCGCTTTCTTCTTGGTCTCCGGTGTCATCCAGTCTAATTTCTCGATGCGGCTTTTATACACCTTTTGTAGGTTGTCGACCAGTTGAAGCATTCGTTTCTTTGCTTCAGGTTTGAAATATTCATCCACATATAACTTTCCCACAATCTCCCCCAAGTTTTGATCTGCGGAGCTCACCATTAATTTCCAACGTTCTTTCTCCTGCTGCTGACCATTCAATATTTTTCCAAACAACTCAAATTTAGCTTCTCGAAATTCCTTGCTCAAAGCGTTAGCCGATGCATTTGCTAAATCTGCTTTGAGCTTTGTCTTCCAGGTCGCTAGCGATTGTGATTTCAACAGATTATTTAAAGCAAGATAGAACTTAGGTTGCTGCACGAGCATGGTATCGGTTTTGATATCCAAACGACTTAGGATATCCCTCCAGTTAAGATTTGGCGTCTGTTTTTGGAAATCCTGCACCGCAAATTTATGATAATTTTTAACGGGATCACGCAATTCTACCGGAGTCGCATGAGATTTGGCGATAGCGGTTTCCAGTTGAAGTACTTCCTCTGCCAATCTTTGTGCGTTGGCACCCTCTCCGATCAGTCCAAACAATTTAACCAGATAGGCCACATAAGCCTTTCTGATTTTCTTTGCTTTATCATCCTGATCGAGGTAATAACTTGCTTCAGGTAGATTAAGTCCGCCCTGAAAAAATTGCAATGCATTTTTCGTACTGATCCGATCATCCGCAGCGACATAAAATGTAAAGAGGTCTCCATCACCCTCCTTAAATCCATCTGCAGCATAAGCGATCAGTTCTTCGATGCTTTTCAACCCATTGATTTTCTGGATTGCTCCTTCGATCGGCTTTGCTCCCAATTTGTCGATGGTCACGGTATCCATGCCACTGGCATAGAAATCGCCTGCCTTTTGCTGATCGGATCCCTTCTTGTCAGCTGATTTTGCTGCGTTTTTCAAAACAGATCTGAGCTTCTCCAAATTTTCATTCTCGAGAATGTAAAATGACCCCCATCCTGTTTCTGATGCCGGGATCTGGGTATTTTTCATCCAGGCTCCATTCGCATACTCAAAAAAATTATCCCCTGGATGCGCCGTGGTATCCATTCCCGAAACGTCAAAAAAACTGGTCCGGATCTCTTGAGCTGTATCGCTTTTCTTATTTGACTGACATGACATCATCATGAAAACCATCGACAGCGTTCCCCACTTGACTTTTTGTATCATATTTTAATAAATTAAAAGCATATATAAAATTACTTTAGCAGTTTTACTTCATACAGATCCTTGCGCCGATCCTTCTTGATTTTAACCGTACCATATTCATGTAGATCCCGAAGCGCATACAGATCAACGTCGGCGATCAGTACCATTTCGGCATTTGGTGTTGCCTCCGCTTTTATGGCATTATTTGGAAAGGCAAAGTCTGAGGGCGTAAAGACAGCAGACTGCGAATATTGAATATCCATATTGTTCACACGCGGCAAATTGCCCACAGAACCAGCGATAGCTACGTAACATTCATTTTCTATCGCTCTGGCCTGCGCACAGGTACGCACACGGATATAACCATTTTGTGTATCAGTCATAAAAGGGACAAAGAGAATCTGCATGCCCTGGTCTGCCAAAATTCGGCTCAACTCAGGGAATTCGACATCGTAGCAGATTAACAACCCTACCTTACCACAGTCGGTATCAAAAACCTTCACTTCACTTCCCCCAACCATACCATAGTATTTAAATTCGTTCGGTGTAATATGGATTTTCTTAAACTGATCCAGTTTACCATTGCGATGGCAGAGGTAAGAAACATTGTAGAGTTTTTTATTTTCTACCAGAGGCATAGAGCCGGCAATAATGTTCACGTTATAGGAAACGGCAAATTGCTGAATGCGATCAATAATCTCCGCAGTGTGCTGCGCAAGCCTTTCCATTGCCAAGCGTTCCGGAAGATCATTGTACGGGCTCATGAGCGGCGTATTGAAAAACTCGGGAAACATAATAAAATCGGTTCCATAATCACTTACGGTATCCACAAAGAATTCAATCTGATCGTAAAATGCGTCCAGATTATCAAATAAGCGCATCTGCCATTGCACCAATCCCAGACGGATGGTTTGCTTTGTTGTCGAAATCGATCGCGTCTCGGCCTCATAATAAATATTGTTCCACTCGAGGAGCGTAGCAAACTCCATCGATTCAGCATCTTCAGGAAGATAATGCTTGAGGATTTTCTTGACGTGAAAATCGTTTGAAAGCTGAAACGTTAAAGTGGGGTCAAAAATTTCTTTGCGCTTGACCTTTTCAATATACACCCGCGGACTCATTTTATCTGCATAATTATGGTAATTGGGTATCCGACCGCCAGCAATGATACCTTTGAGGTTCATCTGTTCGCACAGCTCCTTACGTGCATCATAAAGCCGGCGTCCAAGTCGAAGAGCCCGATGACTGGGATGCACAAAAACTTCTATCCCATAGAGGGTATCGCCATCATCACTATGCTTGGTAAACTTGCCATTATCAATAATCTCATAATAGCTATCGTAGATATTATTCTTTTTTGAATTCAGAATAATGGACAGGGCACAAGCGACAACATGCCCATCAATCTCCACACATAATTGTCCTTCTGGAAATAAATCGATCAGGTCTTGAATATTTTCTTTCGACCAGGTTTCACCTACACCATCATATGCCTGTTCCATCGATTTTTTCAAATCAACATAATCCTTCTTTGTCAAGTTCCGCACTTGAATATCCATATCATTCTCCTTTTTGAAATTAGTTATCTAAATTTAGTAAAAGTAAAGGCCTGGTACAAGGGCTATCCATAGGTAATATCCGAGTATGTCGCATGCACTAAAATGGCCAGCATCCATAGATAACAACTTTTGAGTACATAAGTTCGTTTATATGGAGAAAATCCGAAAAGATTAGGTACGATAGGATTTCAGAAGGCGCGATAAAACGTTGCTATAGTACATTTTGAAGCTCGTTCTTAAGGGCGAAACAACAGTAATTGTTAAATTAAGGACAAAAAAAAGCGTCAATGGGATCATTGACGCTTTTTATATCTTAGGGATCGCTTTTATCAACTATGCTTGACCTTGTGGAGTTCCGAAAGGAAATGCTACAGTAGGGTCACCACCTTGTTGAGGTTGTTCAACAGCGCCTACATCCATTTTAATCGGTCCGTTCAACGCTTCGAAACGATTCACGTTATCAACCAATGCACCTAACAAGCGTTTAGCATGCTCCGGAGTCAAAACGATTCTTGATTTCACTTTTGCTTTTGGCACTCCTGGCATCACACGGATAAAGTCAACCACAAATTCAGTATTAGAGTGAGTGATAATCGCAAGATTTGAGTAGATTCCTTCTGCTACTTCTTCTGTCAACTCGATGCTCAATTCGTTTTGATTTTGGTTATTTTCCATAATAATTCTAATGATAAGTTAATATATTCTAAATTCTACTTTGTAAATGTTCTAAAATCTTGTCCATTCTCTATATTCAATAATGTCTCATAGATCAGTCTGATCACGTTGTCGACATCCTCCTTATGGACCATCTCTACTGTCGTATGCATATAGCGCAGTGGCAAAGAAATCAGCGCCGAGGGTACACCACCATTACTATAGGCGAATGCGTCCGTGTCAGTTCCAGTAAAACGGGAAGAAGCCTGACGCTGGAAAGGTATATTATTCTTTTCAGCAACCTTCACCAACAGCTTATTCAGATTGATCTGCACTGCTGGTGCATACGACAATACCGGGCCTTTTCCTGAGAACAGGTCTCCTTGCGTGATCTTATTAATCATCGGAGTCTGCGTATCATGCGTTACATCGGTAACGATAGCTACATTTGGTTTGATCCGGTCTGCAATCATTTCTGCTCCACGTAAACCAATTTCTTCCTGCACCGAATTTACGATATATAATCCAAATGGCAATTTCTTTTTATTCTCTTTTAGCAAGCGTGCCACCTCAGCGATCATAAATCCACCTGCCCTATTGTCCATCGCACGTCCGACATAGTAACGGTCATTCAGGATAGAGAATGTATCTTCGTAAGTGATCACACAACCGACATGGATACCCAAGGCCTCAACCTCTTCTTTGGTGCTGCAACCGCAATCCAAAAAGATATTTTTTAATGTTGGGTTCTCTTCTTTCTCGCCCGAACGAGTATGAATAGCCGGCCAGCCGAATACGGCTTTAACGATACCGTTTTCGGTATGAATATTCACGCGCTTAGAGGGCGCTATCTGGTGATCCGAACCACCGTTGCGGATCACATAGATCAGCCCGTCTTTTGTTATATAATTGACAAACCAAGAAATCTCATCAGCATGAGCCTCTATCACCACTTTGTACTCCGCCTTGGGGTTAATTACACCCACGGCAGTACCGTAGTTGTCTACAAACGTTTCGTCGACATAAGGCTTTAAATAATCCAGCCATAAACGCTGTCCATCCCACTCAAATCCTGTCGGAGAAGCGTTGTTGATATATTTTTCAAAAAATGAAAGCGAATCTTTAGTCACAATCGTATTGTGTTTCGGCTCTTTTTTCTTGTTTTTTTCTGCCATCTTTTCCTTTTCTATTTACTTTCGTCAAAATATGAAAATTTCAATGAATTGCAAAAGTAAAAATGTTTTTTGGAAAATTATAGTAGAAAGAAGGCCTGCCTACCTGAAATAACAAATGCCATGATCATGTTGCTCTTGTTTAAGTAAATTATACCCCAAAAAAATGAGATTAAAGCTTATCTTTACTCCAAAGTAATTTAAACAGCTATAAATTTATGAATTCAATATTAAGTGCAATACATTGGAATATTGACCCTGAAATGTTCAACTTCGGCGCCTTTGCCCTGCGTTATTATGCGTTGTGCTGGCTATTGGCATTTTTTGTTTCGTACGTCATCATGTTGCGTATTTTCAAAAAAGAAGGCCGTACACAGGAGCAGCTAGATCAACTATCAATTTATATTTTTCTGGGCACATTGATCGGCGCACGATTGGGACACTGCCTGTTTTACGATTTTGAGTATTATAAAGATCATATCCTGGAGATTTTCCTACCGTTCAAGTGGGATAATACAGGGTTTCATATCACGGGCTTTGCAGGCTTAGCTTCCCATGGTGGCGCCATGGGGATTCTTGTCGCTCTTTATTTATTTTGCAGAAAGACGAAAACCGATTTTCTGTGGCTTGCAGACAGACTCGTCGTCGTTGTCCCTATTGCCGGCGCACTTATCCGTATTGGGAATTTCTTTAATTCCGAAATCATTGGAACCCCTAGCGATCTCCCTTGGGCTATTGTTTTCGAACGTGTAGACAATATACCCCGTCATCCAGGGCAGCTTTATGAGGCTATCGCTTATATTTTGATCTTTATCATCATCGGTTCCCTATTCAAGTCAAATCCCAACCGTCAGCGAGGTCAGCTATTCGGCATTTTTATGGTCTTGTTGTTCGGCGCGCGTATGGTTCTGGAACATTTTAAAATCGACCAGGAAGCTTTCGAGCAGAGTATGGCTTTAAACATGGGTCAGTTATTGAGTATACCTTTTATATTAGTCGGATTATACTTTATCTTCCGGAAAACGAAAGCATAAAAATAAACCGAGTGCCAGCGCACTGCCTGGCACTTCGTTTACTCATTTACACACTTTTAAAATGCTACAAAGATGAAGCGACATAAAAAACGTAAAATAGTATTAAAAACGGTTATCGCTATCTTTATCCTTCTTGTTGTGGCGCTGTTGGGCTACAACAGCTATCCGGAACCTACATTAGGGAACAACGCTAAAGTTGATAAGCTTGTCGTCTACAAATCAAAAAGGTCCCTATTAGCGTATAGTGATGGAAGGCTTTTAAAAACTTACCGGATTTCATTGGGTAGGCAACCTATCGGTGCCAAAAAGTTTGAAGGCGATTTAAAAACACCTGAGGGTCTATATACGATCAATGATAAAAATCGATATAGCGACTACCACAAAAACCTTGGGGTCTCCTATCCCAATCAAGCAGAGGTAGTCCATGCTAAAGGCTTAGGAAAGGAAGCCGGCGGCGACATTAAGATACACGGCCTTAGAAATGGTATGGGCTTTATTGGCAAGTTGCAGCGGCACATGGACTGGACTTTAGGTTGTATGGCGCTAACGAACGCGGAGATTGATGAACTTTTTAAAGCAGTTCCAATTGGCACTCCAATTGAAATCAAACCGTAACGCTTTAAAAAATACTACAAGATAATCTCTAAATCTTACAACCCCATGTCCAATAAATTATCGATTTTTGGGTTTACATTGGTAACTTGTATTTAAAATAATTTACATATGAAACTTGCGATAAAGAATATGGTGTGCAATCGGTGCATTATGGTCGTTGAAAATGAATTGGCCAAGCTCAATCTCCATATCAAACATATTTCCTTGGGTCAGGTTGAAATCGATGAAGAACTAACCAAAGCGGAGACCGAGCAACTTGCTACGACCTTTTCCAGCCTTGGCTTTGAACTGATTGACGATAAAAGGACGGTCATCATCGAGCAGGTCAAACATCTTGTATTGGATCTCATCCGCAACCAGCATAATGATACTAACCTCAATCTTTCCGAAATTATTAGCAAGGAAGTACATCACGACTACAACTACATCTCCAATCTTTTTTCAGAAGTGGAAGGCATGACCATCGAAAAATATTTCATTGGCCAAAAAATTGAATATGTCAAAGAGTTATTGGTTTATGACGAACTCACGCTGAGTGAAATTGCTTACAAACTCAATTACTCCAGTGTTGCCTATTTAAGTAATCAATTTAAAAAGGTTACCGGACTTACACCGAGTCACTTTAAACAGATCAAAGAGAATAAACGCAAACCTCTTGATAAGATTAATGATTAAAGAACTGTAACGCACGCTCGGGAGCAGTTTGGATTTTCGGGCGGTGTGGAGCTTCTTCAGGCAGTGTGGAGTTTCAAAAAGAAAAGGCTTCCGAGCGGAAGCCTTTCTTTTAAAATTGCCCTTTCAAATTAGCAACCCTTATCTTAAATGTCTCTAATTCTTTTTGTTGTTGATTGATAAAGGAGTTCTCCTCCAGCTTTCCGACCACAATATCCCGTTCTTCATCATTGGCATACACCATGTTTTTGAATGGATTTTTATAGTCTTTAGCGCGCGATTTGTAAATCTGGTCACCAATCCAGATTCGGTGTCCGAGTGCCTGATCCAACAAAGATACAATTTTATCTGCTGATAAAGCCATCCCTTCTAAATTTAGAATCTCCATTAAAGACAAGAGCGCATGTTCACGTTTATCCAAGGCATAAGTTTTACTTTTATCATGATAGAATTCGTGGACTTCATCCCAAGAATCTATTTTTTTAGACTTAATATCATTCAGAAAAGCTTGCAACGCATTGCTTTCGATCAACTGTCCACCAATATTCTGCCAGCTTGTACGCGCCTTATCCGCTAAGGATTCAATGATGTCCTGTAGCGAAAGACCGTCCTCCAATGCATCCATCAGATGCAACACACCGTAATATTTGATAAAAGAACGATACAGATGATACGCCTCACCAACTTTCTGAATCACGGTAGGTCTTCGGGAATTCTCTGCTCCTTGGAGCACGATGGTCTGATTCTTAAGATCCATATTGTTGGCGAGCAGTGCACGACCGGCAATAATACGTTCTTGCACATCCTTACCTGCTGCGGTATGAAGACTATCTGCAACAGCCAAAGCCAACAGATCCATTCCTTCAAACATTTCATTCACCGTATCCGGTGCCAACATATCGTATTCAAAATATTGGTTTTTGAAATGTCGGTTATCCCTAGCCTCATATTTATTGGCATTACGCACCAGCGCGTACATATTGTACATAAACCAATAGCCCGGAATCAACACCAGCTGATCATGCTGCACATCATTGCTCACCAACGTAAAAGGCAATCTAATGTCCAATTCGTGCAGAAAATCTCCTTTGACAATGAGACAATACGATGCAAATCTGGAGTTGTGTTTTAAACTGACACAGAGTCCGGGCCAAAAACCACGTCCCGCAATAATTTCACCGTCCGCTGCTCTGGAGTTGTGATTGGATCCTACCGTAGCTCCTGCAGCCATATTACTTTGGCCCATTACAAGCGCCGCACATAAAAAAGAATTATTATGGTGCTGCTCATGTGCTGGGAAGATCAAAGAATTTAATACTTCACAACAGGAAATCGTGGAGTTGTCTCCCAGATAAGAGTTGATCAGACGGGCGCCGTACTTTAACTGCGAATAGGAAGCCAAGATAAAACGTACGGCTTTAACACCGTAAAATATGCGGCAGCCGTAGCCTATGATACCATTGACAAGCTCACAGCCTTCGCCAATCTGCGTATACGATTCCTGCGAGGAATTTACCGTCACATTTTTCAGTTTGCTGACCCCTTTGATGTAAGCATCGGTTCCGATCTTTACATTTTTGATCGTGAAGGTATTTTTGATGACACAACGGTCGCCGATCTGACTGTAAAAGCCACGTTGACTGCCAAACTTTTGATCAGTTAATTCTCCAAAGCGCTTTTGCAGCGCAACATCCTGTCGATTGCGGGTCCAGAGGTACACGTCTGCAGACTGCATGCCATCAAAAGGATAGACCGAGCGGGCACCATTTTCATTGCAGAGCTCCAGTTGTATGCGCTTTTCGGGCTCTTCGCCATCGCGGAGAATACCATTGCCAAATTTCGCTGTACTGCCTGTTTCCATTTCCTTAATCTGGCTTAACAGCACCTCATTACCAACGATAAAGTAAGACAGAAAACCCACGTGGTGGACAGCAACATCGTCGCCAAAATCCGAACTTACAATCGTCGAATGATACAGGCCTATAGGCAATTTCAAATTGCGGTAGTCCAGGTAACTTGGGCTCAGATTTCCGATACGGACCAGACCATAGAATTTACAATGCTGGATCTGATTTGGATCAAAGACCGCCGATACTTTAACTTTGGACCAGTCGCTGGACCAGTTGCCGTTTTTGATTAGCTGCTGAACCTCTTCATCGGTCAGATCCCGAAAGTCATTACGCGGATTTTGTTGAAAACGAAGGGTATATTCGTCCTGTCCTGCTGGAATAAATTCAGCCGGGATAAATCCATATCCCAACTGTTCCAAAGGTTTTTTCTTCAATATACTCATCAGCCTCCTTACTCTACAGTTACGGACTTAGCCAAGTTACGTGGTTTATCCACATCCAACCCGAGTTCTACGCCAATATAATACGATAGGAGTTGCAATGGCACAACAGAAATCAATGGTGCAATGATTTCATCGGCTGCTGGTATTTCCATAAAATCATCCGATAAGTTCTCAGAGACAGTATCGCCTTGGGTGACAACCGAGATAATTTTGCCCTTACGTGCTTTGATCTCCTGGATATTCGATACAATCTTTTCGTGATAAGCATCTTTAGTGGCAATAAATACAACTGGTAAGTTTTCATCGACCAAGGCGATAGGACCGTGTTTCATTTCTGCTGCCGGATAACCTTCGGCATGGATATATGAAATTTCCTTCAACTTCAGGGCACCTTCGAGGGCAACCGGAAAGTTATATCCCCTACCTAAGAATAGGAAGTCGCGGGCATCTTTGTACTTGTTGGCAATCTGCTTGATTTTCTCCACCTGCGTATCTAAGATCCATTCTACTTTCTTCGGAACTTCATTTAATTCCTGAGCAAGTATCTGATAACGTTCGTCGCTGATTGATCCCTTTAATGAAGCTATTTTTAGAGCAATGAGGTTTAGTACTGTTAGTTGTGCCGTAAACGCTTTGGTACTTGCCACGCCGATTTCAGGTCCTGCGTGGGTATAGGCACCAGCATCCGAAAGACGGGCAATAGAAGAACCCACCACATTGACAACACCTAAAATAATAGCACCTTGTTTTTTGGCATTTTCCAAAGCGACTAACGTATCAGCAGTCTCCCCACTTTGTGAGATGGCCAAAATTACATCTCCAGGATGGATAACCGGATTACGGTAGCGGAATTCCGAGGCATATTCGACCTCCACATTAATTCGGCACAGTTCCTCAATAATATATTCTGCGATAAGTCCGGCGTGCCAGCTTGTTCCACAAGCGACAATCACAATGCGGTTGGTATTACTGATTTCATTTGCAAACTTTTCGATACCGCTCAGGGTAATCTGATGTGACTGCAGGTCTAGGCGACCACGCATGGAGTCAAAAATAGTATCGGGTTGTTCGAATATTTCTTTTAGCATAAAGTGGTCATAACCGCCTTTCTCTATCGCTGACAATTCCAAATCTAATTTTTGAACGTAAGGTGTGATGCGCTCGTTACCCAGATTTTTTAAGATCAGCTCATCTGGCGTAATGATCGCCAATTCGTAATCGTTGATGTATACCACCTCTTTGGTATAGGCCAGCATCGGCGAAGCATCTGAACCCAAAAAATGCTCATTTTTACCGATACCGATAACTAAAGGACTTCCTTTGCGCGCTGCAATAATACGATCTGGATGACCCGCCTCCAATACGAGGATCACATAAGCGCCTACTACCCGTTTCAAGGCAATACGAATAGCTTCTTCTAGCGAGCATTCGTTCTGAGATTGAATCTCTTCAATAAAATTGACGAGCACCTCTGTATCCGTATCGCTCTTAAATGTGTATCCTTTGTTGATCAACTCCGACTTCAAAGAAGCGTAGTTTTCGATAATCCCGTTATGGATCATGGCTATGCGTCCACTATTAGAATAATGGGGGTGTGCATTTCTGTCCGAAGGCTCACCGTGTGTTGCCCAACGTGTATGGCCGATAGCTGTAGTGGATTGGAGATCATGACCAAACACAAATTCTTCTAGGTTTGCGACCTTACCTGTCTTTTTGTAAACATCGATCTGATCACCTTTATGCAATGCCACCCCAGCACTGTCATATCCACGGTATTCTAACTTTTTCAATCCGTCAATGACGATACCGTACGCCTGACGATAACCTGTGTATCCTACAATTCCACACATGCTTGTCTCAATTTTAAGTGTATATTTTGTTAATGCGACGCAATGTAATAAAAAATATTTATGCAATCGATTGATTAACCTAAAATTAATACAAAAAAGGCGGTTAACATATGTTTACCGCCTTTTTTGGCTATTACATTTACTTATTTTTTAATGTTCTGCCACGTCCACATGGTCATAATCTTCCTTTATCAAGGCTTCATAGTCAGTCTTCTCTTTCTTTCCAAAACGACGTTGAAGACTATCAAAAATTGAGTACACCACGGGTACTACAACTAACGTCAAGAATAGGGAGGACAATAGACCACCGATGATGACAATAGCGAGCCCTCTGTTCATATCTGCACCATCGCCTGTAGCGATTGCAATAGGGATCATACCGAAAACCATCGCAATTGTCGTCATCAGGATCGGACGAAGACGCGCATGGTTGGCAGCCACCAAAGCGTCATGTGTATTATCGCCGGCTTCCTTACGGTGATTGGCAAAATCGACCAGCATGATCGCATTTTTAGCAACTAGACCAATCAACATGATAATACCCAAAATAGTAAAGATGTTCAAGGTCTGATTTCCTAATGCCAGGAACAACAATGCACCAATAAACGACAATGGGATCGAGAATAACACGACAAACGGCGTGATAAAACTGTCGTACAGTGCGACCATCACAAGGTATACCAAGATGATGGATGCTAACAAAGCAATTCCCAATGTACCGAAACCTTCGCTTTGGTTTTCCATATTACCACCCCATACAAATACAATTCCCGGTTTACGCGGCAATTTCTCAAACTGCGCCTGCCACTCTTGAGCGACAGTACCCATTGGTCTACCGATAGCCTGTCCCTGGATAGATACGGCTGGCGATTTGTCGCGTCGTTCTAACAAAGTAGGCCCCGAACCATAAGTCACCTCAGCAAATTGATCCAATGAAATGGAAGCACCTTTATCGTTGATAAATTTAAGGCCTCGCACGTTGTCGATCGTTGCACGACCACTTTCGTTATAGCGTATATTGATGTCGTACTCGTTATCCCCTGCTCTATATTTATTATCCGTATTACCGGAGAATGCTGTCTGCATAGTCATACCTACGGTAGATACGTTCAATCCCAACGAAGTCATTTTATCGCGGTCTATCTTCACATTGATCTCCGGATTACCCGCTTCGGAAGTCAACTTAACCCCGGCAGATCCTGGAATTTTACGCAATAGATCTGCTGCTTTCTCAGCAAATTCCTGCGCATCTTCGACTGAGGCACCAATGATGGTCAATTTCAATGGCGCTTGTTCCGCTCCCATGATACCCACGTTTACCGTTTTGATTTTGGCACCGATCAGCTTATTTTCCAGTTCGCGTTTTAAGGTCGCCGAATACACCTGCGAGTTGCCTTCAAAATTTTCTTTGTCGAGAATTACATGGATCTCCGATTTATAACGCGAGCCTGTTGTCGACGCCATTCCATCGGAGGACTGACCTACTGTGGTAATGATTTCCTTGACGTCTGGCTTCGCCGTGATATATGCCTCGGCTTTCTGCGTTAACAAGTTCGTCTTTTCCAAAGAAGCATCCTTATCGAGTTCCAGCTGGATAAAAAATTCTTTTCGGTCTACACTCGGAAAGAAATCCGAACCGATATAACCTTTAACCACGAGTGCAAATGATGCAATAAGTAAACCGATTGCCAAACCTAAGGTGGCCAATTTGGTTTTGACATTCTTCAATGACCAGGTTAACAAACCGGCAACCCAATGTGTAAAGCTGTTCAGACCACTTTCAAAACCATGGATAACACGACCAAACAGCGACTTCTTGCTCAGATGCTCCAATTTACCGAAGCGTGAATACAACCAAGGTACGACCGTAAAGGATACCAATAAGGACAATAGCGTCGAGATGATGACAGTCACACAGAACTGTGCAAGGATATTGGCCACCAATCCCGTTGACATGGCGATTGGAAGGAACACGACGACAATGACCAAGGTGATTGCCGTTACCGTAAATCCAATTTCAGACGCCCCATCATACGCTGCGCGTACTTTATTTTTTCCCATCTCCATATGGCGGTGAATATTTTCGATCACTACGATCGCATCATCCACCAAGATACCTACCACCAATGACAGTCCCAGTAAGGACATGAGGTTTAAAGTATACCCCATCAGTAGCAAACCGATAAAAGTTGCAATCAAGGAGAGCGGGATCGCCACCATGGTAATGGCAGCATTACGCAAACTTTGCAGGAAGAACAGCATGATAAAACCCACCAAAGCAATGGCGATCATCAAATCGTGGATAACGTTATCAGCCGCATTCAATGTAAAATCAGAAGAGTCATTGGCCACCAGAATTTTAATATTCTGTGCCGCATAATCTTTCTCTACCCCACTAATCACTTTTCCATCTTTATCATGTACAGCGATCACTTTCTTTACAGCCTCAGACACAGCCACGGCATTCGCATCAGACTGTTTAAATACCTGGAGCAAAATCGTGTTTTGGCGGTCCAAACGTGCCACCTTTTCAATCTCTTTGATTCCATCCTGCACATCGGCGATATCGCGCAGATAGATCTGCACGCCTGCAGGTGTAGTGATAGGCAGATTGCGCAACTCTTCGATAGAGGTTACTTTACCTGCAAGACGAATCGTTGTACGGTTGTCGCGGGTACTGACGTTACCTGTAGGAAAATCCAGGTTGGACGATGCAATTGTCTGTTGCACCTGCGAAATTGTGAGTCCATAACCTTCAATTTTTTTGGGATCTACGGAAATCTGTATTTCGCGTTCCTCCCCACCGATCATGTCCACCTTGGCAACCCCGTTGATACGGGCAAAGACCGGTTGGATTTTATTGTCCAATAAGTCGTAAAGCTCTTTCTCTGACAAGTTGGATGTAACGGCCAGACTCATGATTGCCACGTCATCAAATGAGAATTTGGAGAGCGAAGGCGTCTTCACATCGTCCGGCAAATCGTTGACAACAGCGTTGATTTTTCGTTGGGCGTCTGTAAGGAGGAAGTTGACATCTGCACCGTTATTGAGGGTAACCATCACAATCGAAACCCCTTCGAGCGAGGTCGACTCCACCTTTTTAATACTTTCCAACGAAGAAATTGCATCTTCTATCTTCTTGGTGACCGAACTTTCCACTTCCGCAGGCGACGCCCCCGGGTAGACTGTTTGCACCGTGATTACGTTAATTTCAAACTTAGGGACAAGCTCGTAGCCCAATTGCGTATAAGAAAACAACCCACCCAATGTCAGTATTATAAATAATACGATAATGATACTGGGGCGTTTTATCGATATTTCGGTAATTTTCATTAGAATATTTTATTTTAAATAGCCGTACAAAGACAGCGTTTCATCGGCTATTGATTACAGTATTCTCTATTTAATAATTTCTACAGGGCTTTGGTCAAATAGATTGATCTGACCCGATACAATCACCTGATCACCATCTTGCAAACCACCTAAAATCTCGATGTTATCACCAAAGTTTCTACCCGATTTGACTGTTGTTTCGATTGCTTTACCATTTTTGAGCACGAAAATCTTATTGTCGCTCACACTACCGACAAAAGCATTGCGCGGCACGATCAAGGTATTGCTGGCTACGCCTTCACCAAAGATCGCTGTACCGTACATACCCGCGCGCAGTTTATTGGATGCATTATTGACCTCTATCTCTACAGGAAAATTTAAACTACCGTCCGATTTAGGGGCAATAAACGTTATCTTCCCTGTAAATCGCTGATCGGCATACACACTTGCACTCACGTCCACAGACTGACCGATCTTTAACGTTGCAACGTTCTTTTCATCGACGTTAACGCGCAATTTCAACGTAGCCACATTGACGATATCAAAGGCCGGAGCTCCAATATTCAGGTAAGTACCTGGTTCGATTTTACGCGCATTGACAATACCCGACACCGATGTTTTGATGGTTACGTCGCCTGCATTCAATTTGGATGCCTGTAGATTATTCTTCGCATTCTCGAACTGTAATTTTACCTGATCCAACTGTTGTTTGGTCACCCCCCCTGTTGAGTAAGCACTTTCAAAGCGTTGCAGATCGGCCTGCGCATTGGTATATGCGGCTTGGGCATTGGCTACATTGACATTCAGCTTATCGCCTTCAATGATCGCCAAGGTCTGCCCGGCGCTCACACGGGAACCTTCATCCACCAATACTCTCACAACTCTGCCGGCAGTTTGAGCCGAAACGGTTACTTCCTGTTTGGGCGAGAATGTGCCATTTGCGGTATAGCGTAAATCCATGGAAGACACTTTCGCTGTATCGATACGTACAGCGATTGCTGCATTCTTTTTGGCAACCTCCGCTGTTTCGGCTTCATTTTTCTTTTTATTTTTATTTAACACAAAAAATATTCCTGCTAAACCAGCAGCAATAATAAGTAGGGTAATAATTCCGCGTTTCATATTGTATTAGTCAATTATTCGTTAATCAATGATTTAAGTTTTCCATTCGCTTTGATCAGCTGCACCTCTGCAATTTTATAATCCAGCAAAGAAGTATTTAAATTATTTTGCGCATCTGCATACGCATTTTCAGCATCCAGCAGATCAGTCAATGTCGCTAGGCCATTTTTATAATTGTTGTTGGTATCATCTAAGACTGATTTTGCCAGATCCACATTTTTACGGTTCGATTCGATTGTCAATAATGAGTTTTTGATCTGTACCCGTGAATTCTCAGCTGCCATATTCAATGCCAGCTTGGTGTCGGCAATATCGATCTGCAATTTATCGATATCAATCTGCGCCTGACGCACTTTGGAGCGTGTAAGGAAACCGTTAAAAATAGGAACGGTAAGGTTCAGTCCGATACCAGAAAAGCCAGACCAATTTACCCCCTGTGCCTTAGAAAATATCGGAAATACAGGTCCCAATCCCTGTCTTCCATAGTTCGCTGTCAGAGAAAGCGTCGGATAATATTTGGAGATCTCTGCCTTTTTATTTAGTTCAAGCAATTCATTCTGTTTTGAGAGCACCTGAATTTCTGTTCTACTCGACACATCAAGCGGGTCATATATCGCATCCAGCGCAACGGTTTCAAAAGTTGAACTAGGCATTGTAATTTGCTCGGACATCGGCATGCCGATTACAAATTTCAAGGCATTTTCTTTCAGTTCCACCGCATTGATCAGCTGTTGTCTGGACGCTTTCAAGTTGGTTACGGATACATTGGTACGATCAAGATCAATTTTCTTCGCTAATCCGTTTTTCACCAACCCTTCAATGACATCCCTTGTCTTGGTCGTACTTTCCAGGTTATTATCTACGGTTTTCAACTGCAGTTTAGACTGGTAAACATCATAATAACTATTTGCGACCTTTTCAATTAATTGTTCATCGGTCAAAGTCTTATTGATCACATAAAATTCGCGTGTAGTTTTCGCGGCTTTCAATCCTGTAAACACCGTTTGGTTAAATAGCTGTTGGTTTAAACTGATGGTATTGGTAGATTGCCATTTTTGTCCAAAAGCCGCCATCACCGTTGTTCCGGGCTGATTAACAAGCTCTCCGGGTAAAGCAACCTTTTGGATCATCGGGTTATAGGTAATTCCACCGTTAAAATTCACCTGTGGTAATGCTCCCGACTTAACTTCCGCAATTTTATGCTCGGCATTGACGACATCAAGACCTGCCTTTTTTGCATCCGCCTTATTTTGTAATGCAAATTTAATGGCATCACTTAAGGTTAACTGTTGTTGTGCATGACTTTGGAAAACCATCGTACCTAATAAAAGGCTGGCTAGTATTCTGATTGTTTTCATTCCTAATTTGTTTATCCTAATTTTATATCTACTTTTTACCTATACCATTAAAAAAAAGCTTGGTAGCCAACTTTTGCTTTTGTAATACTTCATCAAAACGGTCCTGGTTTGGTATGCCCGAAATGATATCCGAAATATTGCACATCAGCGAGAGACTCTTCATCAATTCCACATATATTTCGGCAGTTTCATAGAGGTGTTCCCCATCGATTTCGCCCTTTTCTGCACCTACCTGCAAAATCTCAAACAACGCTTTCACATCCCGGTCATGCAGGCACTGAAAAAAATCCTGCATCGAAAGACCCTTTATCCATTCCAGATTTTCGTTCATGTGCAACATATAGTATTTCCGCACAAATGCATCACGCAGCTCCAAAATCTTGATGATCAGTTCGTACGTTGTACCTTCATGTGCATCCGCCACCCTTTCCTCCATTTCCCTATACTCATCTGTCAAACGCACAATCACATCGCGTATCAGTGCATTCTTCTCTGAATAATAGTAATACAAATTCGCTTTAGTAATTTTTATATCCTCCGCAATTTCATTCATCGTAGTCTTACTAAAACCGTAATGCATAAAGCGCCGTATCGCCGCCTCGATGATTTGATCTTTTCTATCTTCCATTCTTCAAAAAACTCCTTTCAACTTTCTGACTTTTATCAGAAATTGTTCAAAAATATAAAAAGTAACATGCTGTACAAAATATATTTTGAAATTGTAATAATTTTGATATTGGGCTGACAACAAAAAAGGCAAACTTTATAAGTTTGCCTTTAATATTATAAACCGTGCGATCAAAATGCGACCGTATTTTGGAAATGTTTTAGAAACTTCCTTTTGTCCAATTTATAGAGCCTTGCTGCGCGATACGCCACCCCGGTCTGTACCTCGTCGAGTTCTTTTAGGAACCCATAGTTTTGCATTTTCTTTCTAAAATTGCGTTTGTCGAGTTGTTTATTTAATATCCCCTCATAGACCAGCTGCAGTTGCGTGAGGGTAAATTTTTCGGGAAGCAATTCAAAAGCGATCGGCTTATAAGCAAGTCGACGCTGCAATCTTTCCAGACAGAGGTCCAAGATCTGCTTGTGGTCAAAGGCCAGTTCGGGTACATTACGCACAGGAAACCATTTGGCCTGTTTCATGTAATTTGTAACAGGCTTAGTTTTTAGTTTGGTACTGTCCAATTGAATGAGTGCGTAATAAGCCACGGTCAAAATTCTTCCTTTTGGGTGCCTTTTTAAACCTGCAAAGGAATGGAGCTGATCCATAAACACATCTTTCAACCCTGTATTTTCATACAAAATCCGCTTTACAGCATCTTCCATCTCTTCATCGTTGTCCACGAAAAAGCCTGGCAATGCCCACCAATCCTTAAAAGGATATTCATTTCTTTCGGCCAGAAGAACTTTTAATTCTCCTTCGTGAAAGCCTAATATGACACAGTCTACGGTAAAATTACTATACAAAACTTCTAAATCAATTTATGTGCAATATACTGAGCTAAATTTAGCGGTTACTAATCTTTGGGTTATCTGTAACAATTATACGCTTCCTAAACGTGATGCGCAAAAAAATATTGAAAAATTTACTCAAAGTGTAGAATATACACTATAAAAATCTTATATTCGTATCACCTAAAATATTGCGTGTGATAAAAGAAATTAAAAAAATAGGCGTTTTAACATCTGGAGGTGATGCTCCGGGCATGAATGCCTGTATACGTGCTGTAGTTCGTACAGCATTACATAAAGGATTGGAAGTAACTGGTATTTACCAAGGTTATCAAGGCCTGATCGATGCCAATTTTATAGAAATGGATACGCGCTCGGTCAGCAATATCATCCAACGTGGCGGTACAATATTGAAAACGGCGCGTTGCATGGAGTTCAAAACTCCAGAAGGTCGTCAAAAAGGCTACGACAATCTGAAAGCTGCCGGTATTGACGCTTTGGTGGTGATCGGCGGTGATGGATCCTTTACCGGTGCAAACTTTTTTTCCAAAGAATTCGACATTCCTGTTGTCGGCATACCTGGAACGATAGACAACGATTTGTATGGTTCGGATTATACCATTGGGTATGATACAGCCAATAATACCGTTATCGAAGCAATTGACAAAATCAGAGATACGGCTGCTTCACATGAACGTCTTTTCTTTGTGGAGGTGATGGGTAGAGATTCAGGCTGCATCGCTTTAAATGCTGGTATTGCAGGCGGAGCCGAAGCCATTTTACTTCCTGAAAAAGAAACGGCTATCGACGATCTGATCCGCCACCTGGAAGATGGCGCAATTAAGAAGAAATCCTCCTCTATCGTTATTGTTGCTGAGGGCGACCAAAACGGTGGCGCCTATTATGTAGCAAAAAAAGTAAAAGAAAAGTTTGATCATTACGACACGAAAGTTAGTATATTAGGGCATTTGCAGCGTGGTGGTGCTCCAACGAGT
Source organism: Sphingobacterium zeae (assembly GCF_030818895.1). Lineage (NCBI taxonomy): Bacteria > Pseudomonadati > Bacteroidota > Sphingobacteriia > Sphingobacteriales > Sphingobacteriaceae > Sphingobacterium > Sphingobacterium zeae. Next base: position 2,813,088 of record NZ_JAUTBA010000001.1, on the reverse strand, counting down.
TTCGACCGCGTGCTTGCTAGTCGATTGGGCTTTGCTGCTGTCAATGAATTGTTGGCAGGGAATACACGCGTTACTGTTGGACTCCGTGGCAATGAAATCCAAACAACTCCAATTGAAGAAGCAATCAGCAATAAGGAAATCAAACTTAGCCCTGATTTATTGGAAATGGCTGAGATTTTATAATCATAAATTGAACAGACATGATAGCAGTAGTATATAGTGGATCGCGATTTTCGGACTGGAGATTGGCCGATAAAGGCCGTATAACCACTGGTTTCCGCATGAACGGGATCAATCCCTATCTTCAAGATGAGCGTTCCATACTACAGCACCTGCACAAGAACACCAATCTGATCAACAATGCAGAGAAAATAAAGCGGATTTATTTTTTCGGTGCGGGGTCATCGTCCAAGGAGCGTAAGGATAAAATAAAGAATGTCCTGGAACGTTTTTTTGTCAACGCTCGTGTGCGCGTAGACCATGATGTAATCGCTTCGGCGATTTCTACATTTGGAGACGAAAGAGGCATCATTGGGATTATAGGCAGTGGATCGAATGCAGCTTATTATACAGGAAAAAAAATCATTGATAATAACTATGGTCTAGGTTACATCCTAGCCGATGAGGGGGCGACAAATTGGAACAGCCAACAGCTGCTCAAACATTATATGACGGAGTCTCTTCCTATTGATCTTCGGGACAAATTGGAAAGACAATTTAATATCGATAAGAAGATGATTTTGGAGCGGGTGTATTTTGCGCCTCAACCGACAAATTTTCTGAATTCCTTCACCGATTTTGTCCTTGACAACAAAGATCATTTATTCATCAATCAATTGGTTAAAAACGGGCTTCGCACGTTTATAAAAACTTACATCAAACCGCTCATGAAAGAATATCCCGACAATGATGTAAACTTTACGGGTTCAGTAGCGTTCAATTATGAGAACATCCTCCGGGAAGTTGCCACAGAAGAATTTAATATCAGTATTGGAACTGTAGTTAAAGAACCAATACACAATTTAATTAAATATTATATCAATAAAAATTAAGAATATGAAAATTGGAATTAACGGATTTGGCCGTATTGGTCGTTTAGCATTCAGAGCAGCAATCAATCGTCCAGAAATTGAAATTGTTGGTATCAATGACTTAGTTGAACCAGACTATATGGCTTATATGTTGAAATATGATTCAACACATGGCAAATTTGACGGTTCTGTAGAAGTAAAAGACGGTAATTTGGTTGTTAACGGAAAAACTATTCGCGTTACAGCTGAGAAAGATCCAGCAAACTTGAAATGGAATGAAGTAGGTGCTGAGGTGATCATCGAATCTACAGGTTTCTTCTTGACTCAAGAGTTGGCTCAAAAACATATCGATGCAGGTGCTAAGAAAGTGGTGATGTCTGCTCCAGCAAAAGACGACACCCCTACTTTTGTAATGGGTGTAAACCATAAAGAATTAAAAGCTGATCAGAACATCGTGTCAAACGCTTCATGTACAACAAACTGTTTAGCGCCTATCGCTAAAGTATTGAATGATAAATTCGGTATCGTTGAAGGTTTGATGACTACAGTTCACGCGGTAACGGCAACACAAAAGACAGTGGATGGTCCTTCAGTAAAAGACTGGAGAGGTGGCCGTGGTGCATACCAAAACATCATCCCTTCATCTACAGGTGCTGCTAAAGCAGTAGGTTTGGTTCTTCCAGAATTGAAAGGTAAATTGACTGGTATGTCATTGCGTGTTCCTACAGCAGACGTTTCGGTTGTTGACTTAACAGTACGTTTGAACAAAGGTGCTTCATACGAAGATATCAAAGCTGCAATGAAAGAAGCTTCTGAAGGCGAATTGAAAGGTATCTTGGGTTATACAGAAGACGAAGTTGTTTCTTCCGATTTCTTAGGTGATGCACGTACATCGATCTTTGATGCTAAAGCTGGAATTTCATTGAATGACAACTTCGTTAAAGTGGTATCTTGGTACGACAACGAGTGGGGTTATTCAAACAAAATCGTTGACTTGGTCTTAGAAGTTGGCAAATTGTCGTAATCAACAGCATTAACAAACTATACAGGGGCTATTCCATACGAATAGCCCCTTATTTTTTTTCCTTAAAAATCAGCAGGTTGGCGTTTAAACGCAAAAAAAAGCGCTTTTGACTTTTGTAATTCAAATAATCCGTCTATATTTGCATCATCAATAAGGCAGACAGCTCAATTGAAAAGGTGCCATAGCTCAGTTGGTAGAGCAAAGGACTGAAAATCCTTGTGTCGCTGGTTCGAATCCAGCTGGCACCACCGAAAAAGAAGAACGCAAGGTTCTGACAGATTGAAAGAATAATAATTCCAATGCGAAAATAGCTCAGCTGGTAGAGCACAACCTTGCCAAGGTTGGGGTCGCGAGTTCGAATCTCGTTTTTCGCTCACCTGCCTAGGTGGTGGAACTGGTAGACACGCAGGACTTAAAATCCTGTTCCCGTTAAGGGAGTGCGGGTTCGATTCCCGCCCTAGGTACAAAAAAAGCTCATCATACGATGAGCTTTTTTTGTTTATGATGTATTTCGCCCCTTATCCAAAAAACAAAACGCAAAGCTCTTCCCCTACGTAAAAAGGAATCAGCTTTTACAGCCTTAAACCACTACCTTCATCAAACGATCCATTACCCACAATTGTTCCGTCCTAAAAAAGGAGGAACTATGCCCTGGAACAGCAGAGATTACCCAACATCTTATAAAAATCAGCCAGCCAAAATCCGCAAGAAAGCCATCGAAATCGCTAATGCGATATTGGCCGAAGGGACAGACGAGGGTATCGCTATCGCAACCGGTCTCAAAAAAGCACGCGAATTTTATGAGACAGATAAGGACGGCGATAAAAATAAAAAAGACTAATAGTTGCCGGACTGATTGATCCCCGCTGCCAGGGACAAAAATGGCATCTGCAGATCATTATTAAAGACGCCCCCGCCCCCCATGTTAAACTGTGCGCTGCTAAATCCATTCGAACCCGATATGCTGATCGACCCGTTGGGCATCACGTTATCCGAAATCAGCAAGGATTCCTCCTGGCCTGTTACGCTGGCCTGCCGCCAATATCCAATTCCACCATACATTCCACCGACCAGTGTATCCATATAGATTTTATTATTGGTAACCTGTACATTTTTGAGGAACTGGTAAGCAGAAGGTTCGATATAGATATACAATAATACACCCGAGGTATGCATTTGATTGGCATTAATCACTAAGTTCTGCCCATTTCTCGCTTTAATAGCCCCTCCACTGCCGTTGGCCGGCCAGCCTTTAATTACATTGTGCTGTATGGTAAGGCCATTGAAACTATGCGCATAAATACCATGGTCGGTATTGGCATCTTCACTATTAAAAGATTCATTTCGCATGATGGTATTACCGGCAATCAGGCTATTACTTTTCGAATTGTCGTTTATAGCCGTAATAAAGTACCCTGTGGTGCCACCATTGCCAAATGTGTTATTGATTATCTTGCTGTTTGTACTGCCTGATCCATTCCATACTGCTCTGCCACTATGACCCTGCCTGCGGGCAAACACACAATTGCTGATAGTAGCTTGATCTGTTCCAAGCAGGCGTATATAAGCGTCGTGCAGATCATTTGACTTGTTGCTACCTGCTTTCTTGACACCATAGTCAAAGATACACCATTTGAAAGTTACGTTCGAAGCATTATTGATGTAGAAGGTCAGGTTCCAGAATGTGATTCCCGAAAAAGTACAATTAGCAATTGCCGCCGCACTGTAGTTTTGCCGAAACAGCTGCGCCGTCGATGAGCGCGCATCAAATACGGGATTGACCGTTCCGCTTTTCATCATCGTGATGCCCGGCTTCATGGCCAGCACTCCATCGATGTGATAGGTCCCGGCTTCCACCCATACCGTATCGCCAGCAGTTGTCCCTGCAATCACTGCATTGATCTGGGCCAGTGTCATGCCTGCAGTCACCATAGCTGATCCCGCGAGGCTGGCTTTGCCTATTGCCGCACGCTTATTTATATTTTTACCTACAGGGTCAAGCGCAGGATCCTCCAAGGGACTGGAGCAGGAGCTTACGATCAAAGCAAGAATAAATCCGTTTAAAAAGTTTTTTTTCATCAGTTTATCGTTAGATTATTTACATAATACAAGAGGTTTAGTTTACTAGTGCAACCTTATATACATACACTGGTATATTTCCATTGTTCGCCTGAGGTATGGGCAGCTGCAGTGCTGCAGCATGCTGTGTCCATGGTATATTTTCCCGACTGCCCAGCAAGGAGATTTTATCGATTTTAGCCTGCCCTGCGGCCAGGCTCTTGATCATCGCAAACCGTTTGTTTGGACTTCTAATAAATACATAGACACAATTATCTTTTGCTGTGAAGCGGATATCGGGGACCACCTCTTTCGAGGTTGCATCATTTACAGCATCTTTGATATTCTCTTTACCATCAACTTGTTTTCCAGCAGTTTGCCCTGTAAGAAGCTGTTCCTGTTCACCAAGAAGCAGGTTTCCTTCGCCGCTGACCTTCCACGCCCGGGATCCGTAGATCGCTTCCCCATTCATAACCATCCAATCGCCGATGTTCCGTAACCGCGCTATGCTTTCTGGCGGAAAGGTACCATCACCTTTTGGTCCCACGTTCAAGAGTAAGTTCCCTCCTTTACTCACCACTTCAACCAGGTTTCGCACCAATATCTCCGGGCTTTTCCAGATCGTATCATGCCGATTATACCCCCAATTGGCGCTCATGGTAATACAGGCTTCCCAGTTTTCAGGTGTTTTACTGACCAATGACTGCTCCACCACCGTATAGTCACCTAAATTATTCCCGATCCGGCTATTCACGATACATTGCGGTTGTAGATCATTTATAAAACGTCGAATGTCCTCGCTCTGTCTTTTGCTGAACAGTTCAGGCGTGTCAAACCAGATGAGACCAATAGGGCCATATTGCGTCAGTAGTTCGCGCAACTGAGGTTTTACTTTACGCGCTATATATTTCGTCAAATCCTTTGCATCCTCGTCCGGATAATCCCATGAGTTGCTTCTGCCCCCTCTGGTCGGCCAGTTGGTTGGCACATCTGGGTCGGCCCAGTCACGGCCCAGCGAATAGTAGAAGCCCAATTTTATATCATATTTTTTGCAGGCCGCAGCCAGATCCTGCATCGGATCCCTTTGCCAGGGCGTTTGCTGCACGATATTATAGTCACTACTTGGGGAACGGAACATGGCAAATCCGTCGTGGTGCTTGGCCGTAATGACTATGTATTTCATGCCTGCGTCTTTTGCTGCTTTTACCCAGCTATCGGCATCAAAAGAAGTCGGGTTAAAATCTTTGGCAATCTGTGCGTAACTGTGGAGCGGAATCTTCTCATACAACATAAAATGTTCACCCCCGCGCGTAGGTCTGCCATTCCAGTCACCTGCAGTCTGGGCGTATAATCCCCAATGGATAAACAGCCCAAATCGGGCTGCCGACCACCAGGCTAATTTATCCGTGACAGTATGACTTCGATGCTGTAGTTGCTGACACAGTGCAGTTGTCGTAAGAACGAGCAAAAAGCACAGATATACTATTCTTCTCATCGGTGTGGAGTTTTTGTATGTTATTTAAGCACTATTATTATGCTGTTATAGCGCTTTAGCTAATTTTCTGTAGCGCAATAGGGCTTCCAAAAAGTAATAATCCGCGTAGATCAGCGGCACATCCACTTCACTTTGATGTGGCATGCTTCCGACCGAATGCTTGAGGATAAAGCCCCCATTGGTACCGCGTTTTGCTAAGTATTCGCTGGAAGAAAGCGTCTTTAACGTACCTTCAGCAAAGTCGAAATAGCGCTTTGCATCCGCTCCCGAAGTGTAGGTGGAAAGCTCCAGCAAGGCTGAAGATACCACTGCCGCTGCCGATGCGTCCCTTGGTATCTCCTTCAGCTTTCGATTTGAATAATCTACGTCTGGCCAATATCCCTGCTGCCCGGCATTAAAATCCCAATAGGGAACCCTATCTTGCGGCAGGTTGGGATGATTCATGTAGAAATCAGCGGCTTTCTTTGCCGCTTTAAGGTATTTGGCTTCCCTGGTCTCCCTGTATAGTAAAGTGTAGCCATAGATGGCCCATCCTTGCCCCCTAGACCAAGTTGAATTGTCCGCATAACCTTGATTGGTCTGCTGATGAGCAACTGCGCCCGTGTTAGGATCGTAGTCCACAACATGGTACGTACTATAGTCGGATCTGAAGTGATTTTTCAAAGTGTGATCGGCATGGCTAATGGCTACCTGCTTGTACTTCGGATCACCAGTCAGCTCGGAAGCAAAAAACAGCAGCTCAAGGTTCATCATATTATCGATGATGACCGGATATTTCCAGACCGTCTTACCGTCCCAAGAAGCTTTCTCATTCCACGATTTAATCAGCCCTACCTTCGGGTCAAACCTTTTTAGGGCAGATTGGGCCGAATGAATCAAAATCTGCTGATACTGCTTTATTTTATCCGGGTTAGTTTCCAGGCGCAGGGCATTGCCGTAGGCACAATACATTACAAAACCGATATCGTGATGTTGGGTAAGGTCTTTTGCTTTTTCAAGCTTTTGGGTCCATACCGTGGCATTGGCCTTCACCCCTGGGTCTTTCGTATATTCGTAGATATACCACAATGCGCCAGGAAAAAATCCTCCCGTCCAGTCCCATTCATCCGTACCCACAAGCCGGCCTGCCGTATCCAAAGTGCGTGGAAAATCACGGCTGCCAAGCAGCAGCTGGTATTGGTCTTTCGCCAAGGCAAAGTCTGATGCGACAAAATCTGAAGATGCCACCTGATTCTGGGCGTTATTCTGCTGACAAGAAAAAAGCGTTACCACTAGAAATAAAAAAATAATTTTAAGATCAAATGCACACTGTATCTGCTTCATATTGTATAATTTACTAGACTATTTTAATTAAGTTATTGTGTTGTTCTATTCCGTAATCGTTAATGGTATTGTTTTCGTTACCAGGTTTTCGCCATAGGCGTTTACATTATTACCGACAAAGGTGACCTCATAAGTTCCCGGCGTCCGAAAAGTGTAGGCGTAGAAATTTATGCGGGTGCTCATATTCTTTAAGGCTACCCCTTTGTCTGGCGTTACGCTGGTTAGATCGAGCGGTTTGGACACAGCCCACACCAGATTGGAGGATGTAGCTGCACCACCTCCCTGAAAACGCAGACCACTGCTGCTGAGCAGCCAAGAGACGGACGAACCTTGTAGCCCGATCGATCGCCATTCCGCCCCCTGTAGCGTTGCGATAGGCAAGGTAATACCTTCAGTCGTCATGGTATTCAGGTTAAAAAGATTGATCCACCAGCGGGGCTGCGTGGAGCCCGTACTTCCTGTATATTTAAAAGCAAAGTAAACCAGTGCATTGGGGTCTAATGTAAAACCGAGGTTGCTCAATTTGGAGAGGTCTACCTGGCCGGAGGGCACGTATACGGCATCACTCGACTGGATACCGGATAAGCTAAACGCCGGAGTGATATCCACCCATTCACTCTCGACAATTGCATCGGCCTGATAGACGCCCGAAAAACGTTGCGATACGAGCAGTCGAAGCGAGCGTGGCTGCTGTGCATCGGTACCATAGCGACGATTGCTGGCAAACTCTACCGTCACCGCCATTGGCACTGCCTTGGTACGCTCGCGGTAGCTGTATTTATGCCCCTCCTCTCCTGAGTAAAACGTAAGCTGGTCGGGGTTGCCACCGATCTGGAACACCACCGGTTCGTTCACTTTGTAGCTGCTCTTGGCCGTGCTGATTTCGAGGTGTAAAGGGGTGACCTCCTTTTTTTCGCAGGACTGTAAGCTATATAGGGCAAGAAATAGAAATAATTTGATCGATCTTTTCATCATGTTTACGTATTAAATGTAGTTACCATCCGGGGTTCTGCGTCATTAGGTTATTGAGTGATAGTTCGCTAATCGGGATGGGTAAATAAATATCCCGTTCACTCACATTGTTGAATGCCAGCGCTAAGTAGCGGTAGTCGGATGGAGCCAGCTGTGTATATTGCTGGGCGACTAACTTCATCTCCGCGACAAAGGTACCATAGCGCACGAGGTCAAATTTTCTGAGACCCTCGTAGCAAAGTTCCCGAAATCGCTCCTCGCGTATAGCCGTCCGCATTTCGCTTTCATTGCTTATCAGGTTGTTTCGATTGGACGCTTTTGCACGATCGCGGACCTGCTGCAGTGCATTTTTAGCTCGGGCTGTCGGGCCATTCACCTCATTTTCCGCTTCGGCAAACATCAGCAGCACATCGGCATAGCGCAGCAGCGGAAAATTAATGGGTGTATAATTTCTGTTCTTGGGTTTTAGGATTTCATAATCGCGGCGGAACTTGGCGACATGCCGGCGCTCGATTTCCGCCGATGTGTAGAATACCGAATCTGTGACCAGATTGTTGACATGGTTGTATCGGTATCCTGCGATGTTCCAGTCCCTACGCTGATCAGTAGCCTCGTACGATTCAAACAGCTTGCGCGTAGCTGCCAGCAGACCATAACTAAAGCCCTTGCTTTCATCACTGGTCTGAATACCGCTCTGGTTGCCGATACGGCCGGCTTCAAAATCGCCAGTACGATTACCATAAAATTCTGCTTCCCAAATGCTCTCACCGATGTTGTAGCGGTCTGCCGCCATATCTGTAAAGATCTTCGTATAGCTGCCCATTAGGCTGTGGCTGTAGTCTCCGTCTTGCGGAAAGACCAGTTTACTGGACCATTCTAGTGCTTTCTGGTAGTTGGACACAGCATGGAGCGGAGCACCAGCCATCTTGAGGTATACACGGGCCAGTATACCACGCACCGCAGATCTGCTGACGCGGCCCGCATGGCCATAGGACTGAATATCTTTGACCATGGCTTCCGCAGCTTCCATCTCCTGCACGATAAAGGCATAGACATCAGCCTCCGGCGTACGCACGATATTCACATTATTGACAGAGCTTGTCGGCTCCGTTTTCAAGGGTACAGCGCCCCAGTTACTAACCAGTATAAAATAGTAGTAGGCCCGCAAAAATTTTACTTCCCCTTTGACCGACTGCTTATCCGCATCGTTCATTGATACGGCGTCGACTTTGCTCAGTAAAAAGTTAGCCCGCTCGATCCCTTCATACAAAAATCGCCAGATATCATTGATTTTAGGATTCGAGGCGTCATAGCTGTAGATTTCCGGTCCGGCGAGGTACGAAGAGCGAAAGTAGGCTCCCTCATCACCCAAGGTTAAATACGTGGAGTATGTCGACCCGTAAAAATCTTCCCTACCCAATATATCGTACACGCCCACCAACCCTGTCATCAACTCTTTTTCATTCTGATAATAGTTTTCCTTGACCACATCGTAAGGTTGCCTGTCCAAAAAGCTGGAGCAACCCCCTAGCAGCGTCATGGATGCCAAGAAGGCCGCTAGCCGTAGTCCGCTGCTATATATTGTTACTAATTGTTTCATCTTGTTTTCGTAATAGGGTTACAGATTGAGGTTAATACCAAACACAAAGGTCTTGGGTCTTGGGTATGAGGAATAATCAAACCCTGGGGTCAGCGCCGAGTAATACACCGCCACCTCCGGATCGTAGCCCGAGTAGCTAGTCAATGTCCATATATTCTGCACCGAAGCATATACACGCAGGCTCTTGACCTTCCATTTGGCCAGTAGCGCCCGATCAAAAGTATAGCCGATCGAACCCGTTTTCAGCCGCAGATATGATCCATCCTCAATGATTCGGCTCGAATAGACATTGGGTCCCTGTCCAGCGACTCGCGGCATGTTCGATAATGTATTTTCCGGAGTCCAGCGGTCCGCAAAGCTGGCAAACTGATTAAGGTGAGCCTTGCTACCGTTTTCAAACAGCAACCTGTTGGCATTGACGATATCATTGCCATAGGACCATTGCAAAAACAGGTGCAGATAAAAGTTCTTATACTTAAACGTATTGGCCAATCCCCCCTGATGGACGGGATATCCCCGACCGATCACCGTTCTGTCCAGATTATCCACCACCATATCGCCATTGAGATCCTTGTACTTGACATCACCGGGGCGGATGGAACTGCGCGTATTGCCATTGGTGGCAACCGTCTGCTTCAACAGATAGCTACCGTCAGGCTGTTGGTCAAAGTCTTCGTATGGATAAACCCCTTCCCAAAGGTAACCGTACATCTGCCCCAGCGGTTGATTAATCTTAGCAATATACAACGGTGTGGTTCGATAATCCTGATCCCAGGCCAGCGCCGTGGTGAGGCTCTCCTGATTTTCGGTAAGCTCAATCACTTTATTGCGGTTAAAAGAGATGTTGAAAGAACTGTTCCAGCTAAAATTAGGCTTTTGAATGATATCGCCGGCCACCGTAAGTTCGATCCCCTTATTGCTCGTTTCGCCAATATTCTTAAATGCGTTGCTATAGCCAGTGGTCGAAGGCAGTGCCGCATAGAGCAGCAGGTCATACGTGCGTTTGTGGTAATAATCTGCTGTCAGCAATAGCCTGTTTTTAAAGAGTCCCAGATCAATACCCGCATTGCTCTGCGCTGTACTTTCCCAGCGCAGGTCGGGCGTACCTATGCCCAAAAACATGCCTTGCAGCAGATTATTGCCCCAGGAGTAATAACCATTGGTGCTCACACTGGTATTCTCAAAATAAACCGGTGAAAAAGATGCGTACTCGTTTACCCTGTTATTGCCCGTTATACCATAGCCCAGCCTAACTTTCGCATCCGAAAACAAGCTTTGCTTTTTCATAAACGATTCATTAATCAGTCGCCATGCAAATGCTGCCGAGGGGAAATAGCCGTACCTGTTCGTACCCGTAAACTTGGAAGAGCCATCCGCACGAAATGATGCCGTCAAGAGATAGCGGCTCTTGTAATTATAGTTTACGCGAGCTAGGTAGGAGAGCATGGTCCATTCGGATTTCACCGATGTGACGGGCTGAGGAATACCTTCGCTCAGGCCCGCCAGACCTTTAATCTCATTGGGCAGCCGAATGGCCGACATACCGTATCGGTGGTATTTGTTACCCTGAAAGGTGATACCTGCGACCACATTAAGCGTATGATTCTTGATTTTTTTAGCGTAGGTCAAGAGATTTTCATTTAGCCAGGTGTTGCTCTGTGTATATAAGACCGATCCGTTCACACCGTTGGTACTGCCCGCAAATCCGTAACGTGTGCGGGAGTTGTTAAAGACATCCAGCCGTGTATCCGAATTGTTGATACCGCCATTGATACGTAATTTAAGCGCGGGTGAAAACGCGTATTCGGCATAACCATTGGCAATAAGACGATTGTTATAACTTTCGCGCAGTTCATTCTGTGCTGACAAGATAGGGTTAAAACGATAGTCGTTAGTCGGATTGGCCAGATCGTCTGTCGGATCGTTCAGCAGATCCTCATCTGGAAAAGCAATAGGGCGGTATCCCCATACACTATACATCAGGTAGTTCATAGCCGAAAAGGCCGATTCTGGGGCAGCAGGATTACTACCATCGGTTAGTGTCCCTGTATATATGGTGTTGATGCCGACTTTTAGTTTTTGAAAACTCTGATCCAAGGCAATTTTCCCTTGCTTACGGTTGAAGCCCGAGTTGATAATGATCCCTTGCTGCCCGAAAATATTGCCCGAAACAGCATACTTGGTATTGTTGTTGCCCCCCATAATGGAAAGGCTATGATTGTGCATAACGCCATCACGGAAGATATCATCTTGCCAGTCGTGGCTGGGGATGGATTTGTAATCCTCCAGCGTTTTGCCATCGCTAAAATAAGTCAGCTGCGAACCGACTGGATCGCGCTCTGCCTGTAGCTTGACAAATTCATACCCATTCATCAACTGCATGCTGTTGATGATCTGCTGCGACCCCACATAGCCTGTATAACTGATCTGTGGGGCGCCGCTCTCCCCTTTCTTGGTGGTGATCAGGATGACCCCATTCGCACCCCGCGCACCATATATCGCCGTTGCTGAAGCATCTTTGAGTACTTCGATAGAAGCAATCTCGTCCGGATTGAGCACATTGCTATTGGCATTTTCGATCGGAAAGCCGTCGATGACATACAGCGGTGAATTGTCTTGTGTGAGGGAGTTGGCACCACGGATGACGATATTCATCTCACTGCCTGGCTTACCACTTTCGGAGGTCACCTGCACCCCGGCCACACGACCGGCCAAAGCTTCCAGGGCTGAACCAACAGGCGCTTTCTTAATATCCTGCATATTCACCGACCCTACCGATCCGGTCAGATCTTTGCGTTGCACCTCACCGTAACCGATTACGACAACCTCATCCAACGATTTACTTTTAGGTAATAGCTTTATAGCTAATAATTTACTATCACTTAATGCAACTTCTTGTTCATCATAACCGATAAATTTAAAGATGAGCGTTCCCGTCGTTGCCGCGATCTTGATCGAGAAACGGCCATTCACATCCGTCGCGCCTTTTGTGCCGCCCCCCTTCTGCGAGATGCTTACGCCTGGCAGCGGTTTACCCGTGGTCGCATCGGTTACGACGCCTGTCATCTGCCGCTGTTGTGCATAGAGCTGCGTCCCATACATCATACAGGTGGCCCCCAAGACAATTGTTTTTACATAAGGTATCATAATGATTGATTAATTGATTTTAGGATTTCGTTCTTTGCTTTGTCCAATTCTGCCATAGCATCGACAATATATCGGTGCTATGGCAGAATTTCCCCATGTACAGGTTCTGCTGCGAGCCGTCAACGTATAGCAGACTTTGCTGTTGCTCCCCGATAGGCTCCTTGTGGCAGTGCGATCCGAACCTCTTTCGACTGACCAGACCGCTTGTCGCGCACATTGACCCGCACAGCATCAATCTGCTGATTGGGATCTGCTACACATAGCGTATAGCCGGAAGCTTCTTTATTGATCTGCAAAATAATAGGTTGATCAACTTCAACAAACAGTTGATCCGTTTCTAGCTGACCTGCCTGATAAAATACAGCCTGTATGCAGTCTAGCCCACGGTGTTCTACGGCTTGTACCGCCTTGGTGTTTGTAATGATCCTGACTTTTTCAGCTTCAAGTTTGTTTGGTGATTCGGTTCCAGGATATAGACTGTAAGCGTAAGTTGCATCCACTGGTCTGACGCCGTGGTTGATCCATAGCTTAAACACCATACCTGTTATACTTTCCTTAGATCGTGAGCGATTGATGTGATACCATGATCCCGTCTGCTTTTTGTTCGTCAAGGTGACCCCTGCACGATCGTTAAACAGGTAGGCCACCTGATTATGGCTGACGTACTCGCCCGGGTTTACCGTGCGCTCCAAAGAATCGACTGCAGGCATGGCCTTCCCACCCCATTTTACCTTACCTTTTTTCCAGGTCTGATTGAGCGTTGTCACCACTGGCGCGTTGCTGTTGGAGGTTATGCCAGCACCAAGGCAGACCACCTGCTTGTCAAAGAAAAACCAGGCTTTATGAGCCTTAATGCTATCATAGTCGAGCACCATGGCTGTACAGCCATATTGGCCATCCGATACACCACCTGCAAATTGGTTGCTAGCCAACTCGCCCCACTGCGCTGTGAGCACAGGGTCGGCTGTTCTATCCTGCGTCGTGGTACCCGGAATTTTATCCCACTCCCAAATCGGCATAATGTTCATATATTCAGGTCCGAATACCTGGATATTGGTCACCCCATCCGTCATATACTTTCCATATATATTTTCGCCATTTCCCGATTCAGATCGATTCGTTCGTGCGCTTGCTATGCGCACATTGACCTGGTAGCCTTCGCGGATATGTGTACTGTAGTCGCCCTTCCAGTAATGTCTATGTAATGGAGATCTGGGCGTATCGTATGGACTCGTGCTGTCCAGTTTGGCGATTTCATGCATCCACATCTGCCGCTGCTGGGGATCGATCGCCAGCATATGCTGCAACATCGTTACACCCGCGTTCTTTTTCAGTATGTTTGGCCGGGATATACCACGCCCCTGCACATTAAAATCGATGTAGCCGCCACGGATGATGGGCAAGTAGCTTTCTTTCAGAAAGCGTATAAAAAGCTGCTTCTTCTCCTCAGAAATTGCATAGGGCGTATCGCGTACATAATACATGATAGTAGATATACCTTTTAAAAATTCCTCCCCATAGCCGGCAATATACAGCTGCGGGCCATGTTGCAGATAAGAAAAATCATACTGTAAACCCTCCTTGCCATCAACAAGTTGAACGGGATAAAAGAGCTGTTCCAGCGAAGAAGTCAGCAGATGCTTGTCCTGCGTTATCAGCGCGCGATAAAAGTAATGGATAGCGATGTCGCTCTTATTGGCTCCTGTCATCTTGTATGGATCACCCTTAGTCATTTTCAAAACCAAGGCATCTTCCAGCTGCTTCGGAACCTGTTCTTTACCAGTCTTCATCAAGATCAGGGCCACCCCAATAGCTTTGGGTGTAGCGATCTCATTGTGCCACCAGTTGGTGCTGGTAAAATTATGCTGTGCCCAATAATTCAGGGCGCTGATAATCTGCGTATATAGTGCCCTATTTTGGTAGAGCGGGCTATCCTCGTGCACATATGCGCCGATCAGCTGTCTGACCCGATCCAGATGTGCGGTAGGCTTCCATTCGGTAACCGCACGGTCAGTATAGTCTATGTCGGGCCAGGCACCATCTTTGCCCAGGGTACTTCTGTATGTTTTGAGCAGATGATCTTTCGTAGATAGCTGAGCAAGCTCATCGTCCACCACCCGTCTGCTGATCGTTCCAAAAGGAAAATCAGCCTGAGCAAAGGACTGCACGCACAGTAGCGGCATAATAAGAATTAATAGGAGTCTATTCATATTGTTGGCATTTATATTGGTACTGTCTAACGACCGCAGGACACAGCGAAGCTGTTGTGTTAGCGATCGAGCAAATAGCTTCACAAATATGTAGAACTCATGGGACCCAATAGGGGTAAAAAAACGTAAATTTAGGGGTAAAATCCTTTACCTGCTCTTGTTTTCTCTATATTGTGTCGGATTTACCCCAAATTTCTTTTTAAACTCTTTACTGAAATACTTCCGGTCATTAAATCCGACGGCATAGGCAACTGATGCTACCTGATCCGACTGAATAAGCAGATTGGCGGCTTCGTTGAGCCGAATATCTTTGATCAGTTCAGTAGCGCTGAGTCCTGTCAGTCCTTTGACCTTCTTCAGTAATGCGCTTTGGCTCTGTCCCATCTTATCAGCCAGCATTGTTACGGAGAATATCGGATCTGCCATATATGCTTCCACTGTAGACCGCAGCTTATCTAGGTATGCCGTTTCGGCACCGGATATGATCTCGTCGCGCTTGGACAACAGCAGGTAGCTACGGTTGCGCTCTTTGGCCTGCTCCAGTGCAGATACTGTATTGAATATCTGCATATCGAGCACCTGCAGGTTAAACGGCTTTGTCACATAATTTATGATACCAGTCTGGTAACCAGACACACTATCCTGCTCCTCGCTTTTTGCCGTGAGCATAATCACCGGAATATGCGCTGTATCCGCATCAGCTTTGAGCGCCCTCACAAGGGTATAGCCGTCCATATAGGGCATGGCAATATCGGTTATGATCAGATCGGGCATACATTCTGCCACCACGACAAGTGCCGCCTTGCCGTGGGCCGCTGCGCTGACTCGATATCGTCGTTGCAGGTGCCCCACCAAAAAGGAACGTAGCTCAGCATTGTCCTCCACGACTAGTATATGAAAGTCGCGCGTTGGCTCTGACACTTTATAGACAGGACGGCCATCGGTCGTGTCGTCAGGGGGTTGCAGCACGCCGCTGCCTACCTGCTGCTCCGACGGAATGATACCAAGCGGAAGGGCGATTGTAAAGACAGTATCCTTTCTTTCGGAAAAAGCCTGCGCATCGTCTAGATAGAGACGTCCCTGATGCAGCTCGACCAGTTCTTTGGCGAAGGCCAGGCCGATCCCCCAGCCTTCCTTGGTATGCCCTTCATCCCCCTGGTAAAAAGTATCAAATATACGATCCCGCTCATCAGGTTTGATCCCTAGACCATTGTCGATCACATGGATCAGCAGATCGCTGTTGTTCCGAAGCACCAATATCCTTATCGAGGCGTTGTGCTCTCTCCTGAACTTAAATGCGTTGGAAAGCAAATTGAGCAACACTTTCTCCAATTGCTGAGGATCGGCCAGAAAGTGGCCTTCAAAGCGGTTTTCTAGTCTGTAGTCAATACCTAGATTACGGGCTATCGGATCAAAAGAGCGATATATCGGTTCAAAATATCTCGACGAGTCGATGACCTGCTTGTCAAGGCTAAGCTTACGGGCATCCATTTTATTGAAGGTCAGCAGCTCCTGAGTCAACTGGAGCAGCCGCTTGATATTACGCCGGACCTGTTGCAGCTGCTCACCCAGTTGATTATCAAGCTTGCTCTCCTCCAGTATTTTTTCCACCGGAGCATGTATCAAGGTTAGCGGTGTACGGATTTCATGACTAATCTTGGTAAAGAAATCAAGCTTGGACTGCATCAGAGCCGCTTGATCCTGGTGGTGTTTTTCTTCGTAGTACAACTTGGTTTTCAATTGCTTTTTTTCCAGATTATACCGATAAACATATAAGATGCCGGCAATCAGTAGCACAGCATACAGCGTATATGCGCCGATCGACTTGTAAAAGGGCGGCGCGATACGAATCTCAAGAGATCTGACCACCGTGCTCCATACACCATCGTCATTGGCTGTTTTAAGTTTCAGGGTATACTTGCCCGGGCTTAAGTTGGTATAAGTAATGTTGGGCCTGTCTGTCAGGTTCCAGTCTTGATCGATCTCCTCGATCTGATACGCATAAGTGTTTTTCTGCGGATTAATAAGGTTGTCTGAACTAAAATCGATGGTAAAAGTATTTTGATCATAATTCAGATCGATCGTTGTCAAGTAGTTTGGATTTTTAAGACCCAGGATCTGATCGGTACTTGCCCGATCCTGCCCATTGATGGTGAAACCTGAGATCAGCACATTGGGCATACCGGTATTGGCCCCCTGGCGCGATAGGTTAAGGGTAATCAGACCTTTATGTGAACCTACAAGCAGCTGTCCATCGTAGCTGAGCATGGCATTGGGCAAAAACTCATTCGTCGGAAAACCGTCCTCAATATTCATATACCGCTTTTTTCCCGTAATCGTATGGTAAAAGACCAAGCCATTGTTGGTGCTGACAATAATTTCATTGTGTTTGTTTTCGGCTATGCCGAGCACATGATAATAGCTGCGGCTAGGGAACAGCTCGATACGGGTGAGCTTTGCCGTCTGCGGATGATAGCTGAAAAGGCCCTTTTCCTGCGTTCCAATCCAGATTGTCCCCGACTCATCCTCCAAGAGCGTATTGACATAATGATCTCTCAAAATATCGCGCGAAATATAGTCATCCCCTCGTTCCGTATCTAGCTCACTCCATGTATTGTCCTTTAAACTGTTATCTGTTGCGCTATTACTGTCGTCTGAGCGCGGACTATCTTGACCTAGCTTGCCTCCATCAGGATCCCTTGCACTGCCGTAGCCATCTGTTTGCCTACTACCATGAGCTTCCCTACTGTTGCGCCGGCCAGGCTGCCGACTACGCCGCTGTAGCTCGCCCAGTCCTTGGGCTGTACCAATAAATACAGTACCGACCTTAGTGACCAAGATATCTTTTACGTAATTGTTGGCTGTATTTTTTGTGAAGGCCACACGGGGTTGCATGGCTTCGCTAAACTGGCTGTTTATGCGCTGCACGCCACGATTTCCCGTACCGATCCATAGCTGACCTTGCCGGTCCTGACTGATGCTCCCAATATAATTCTGCAGCAACGTGAGACCGTGTTCGCCACTGCTATTGTAGTAAATGATATCCTTGATGTTACGGCGGTTTATCCGTGCCAGCCCCGCACCAAATGTTCCCACGTAGATGTATTTTTTATCGGTCAGTATGCATTTGATGGTATTGGAACGCAGCGGAATCTTCTCGTATTCCTCGCTCCCTTTCCGTCGTAGATTAAGACCATCACGTTCCGTCCCCACCCAGGTATTGCCATCGCTGTCCATGGCAATGGCGCTGACAAGATTTCCACTAAGATGCTTGTAATGACCATCTGCCAGATCGACACGAAAAGGATACGCAGCAGGATGGTGATAATTGACCCCGCCAAAGTTGGTTCCCATCCAGACGATACCTTGCCGGTCGATATAGATAGTTTTGATCGAGTTGTCGTTAATACTGAATGGATGACTTGCGCTAGAGCGGATCTGTTGCAAGATGTGACCATCGGGTTGCAGCAAACTGCCCCCATCCATCGTCCCAATCCAAATCGTTGCTGTGCTTTCGACAGCGATGGCGCGTACGTAGTCGCTTGTCAGCCCGGTCTTAGTACCGTAATGCGCACTGAGCCTATAGCTGTCGTCAATCTCAAAAATGCCCTGCCCATCGGTAGCGATCCAGATTTTACCCGCAGCTACGCGCCGGATATCTTTGATTGCGGCACCCATAGGACCAAGCGCAATCGGCAGCACGTGCTTCTGGTCACGCCACAAGTACAATCCTTTATTACTACCTATGAGTATATCATTGCCTAGCTGCAATAGGGAAAAGATCTCAAGTCCCTGCAGTACATCAGCTCCCACTATTGATGGCTTATTTGCATCCTGAATTACCATCAGCCCATTGTTGGTGCCCAACAAAGCGCCAGACGGCGTAAATTGGATCGTTAACACAGCAAAGTGATTCCCATTTTTAGGAACGCGCTCCAGGTGCCTGATCCGCTGAAATCGGTCTCGCTTTGGATCATAGAGGTTCAATCCCTGCTGTGTGCCTATCCATAGCATTTTTAGTTGAGGATGTTCGGCAATAGCATAGATATAATTATTGGTCGATATCGTATGGATATCCCGATTATCTGAACGGTATTGTTTCACCTGATGTCCGTCATATCGGTTCAGCCCATCCCGGGTGCCGATCCAGAGAAAACCAGCTTGATCGCGGCATATACTCAACACCGTACTATTGGACAGACCTTTATCGTAAGTTAGACTTCCAAAGTGGGGCTGCGACCACACGGAAAATGCGATAAAACTGTAAAGTAAGGTAATGATAACGATACAACGGACATATCTCTTTGTCATTTAGATCCTTCAATTGGTAGTTCAGCAAGTATACGGTTTTCAAGCTAAGAATGAAACATTTTTTTGCTTCCGCTTTAAATCGTGCTTCTATGCTGCTTTCCACCCCATTGCATGATCTTTTTACCTTCAAGTTTCTTTCCAAAAAAATCTATTCGTCAAGACAAATCCATCATAAATTTGCGCTCTTTCACCTATTACGCCTCCGCACTATTATCAGTATTACGGTCTACAGACAATAGAAAGAGTAGTTTATCGATCGCTGGCCTGTGCCATTCTTCCGGCAAATCACCGCTGAGATAAGCAAGTTGTTCATCCAAGATGAGCTGGCAGCCATCCATTGTAATGCGTGCATATTCGTTTTGGCCTTCCTCCTGACCAACTTCAAAATCAAAATATTTTTCTGTTCCTTGGTCGTTGGTCACGGGAATCCCGGTAAAAGTAGTTCTCTCTTCCATGGTATTAGTTTTTAATTTTCATTTACGTTGTTATATTCTTGTTGCTGTAGCATCCGTTGGACCCCTATCTGCGTTTTCCGATCGATAAGCTAAAGTATAACACTGCTTTAAGCGATTTCATGTCATCCATTCGCTCCGATCTGTTACGACAGCTTAAGCTTTTTTACGTATAGAACAAGCGCATGACCATACAGTTTGATGGTTTTACGGAAAAATGTATTAAAAATCCATCCCGCAATCGCCGATTATTTTTTAATTTTGTACATCTTCCAGCAGTCATCTAATTTAGTCAGGAACAACCATTATGCAGTATAACTTCTCCTTTGATTCCAGTCCGTTCAAAACCCTGATCGCTTTTCACAAGATTATACCCGCCTTTGAAAAGGCCGCCTTATCGCCGGTCGATTTTCAGGCCGTTTACGCACGGGCGTTACTGGACGAAATCAAGAAGTATCCCCAACTGATCGAAGGTGTGGAGAACACTGACGAGCTGTTGGGTTACGAACCTATCATCAGGGTACTGCTGGCCGATCTGTTCCCAAGTTCACTAACACACAATGAGATCAAGGCCGTTACTATTCCCTTTCATCTCTACACGTTCAATCACACCGCAAGGCTCGAAAAAATCTTAAACGATGCTGGCGATCACTTTGAATTCAGTCTTCGCGACATCTCTGCCGAAACCTACTATATTCTCAATTGCTGCGTTATTATCAGCCAGTATTATGGCTTTAAGGTAGACGCCATGGATGCACCCCAATTTTTGGATATTCCAGATAAAAATAATATTATCCATCATTACCGCGTATTGTTCAATGCGGATTTTATGGATATCATCCCCACTGAACGTGCTGTACACCTTTCAGAAGAAGATATTGTTGAACTGATCGACAATTTTTCGGATATTGCCTTATGGAAATCCAAATTCCCAGAACGGAGCTGGATCTTAAAAGGCTTTGCCATAATGACTCTTTTTGACGCCACCATTGAAAATGCGGTATCGAGCTTTAAGAGTAATCTACTCCGCGAGAAGAGTGCAATCCAGCTGGCAGAAATTGAAACTATTTTTAGGTCTATCTACAAAATTAGTGACCTGCGCATCGGGCTCACCTCATTTGAAAAGGTCAGAAACGAATACAACTTACGCATTGTCGAAAAACAGCTTTACAGTCATCTGCTCTACGATTCCACCATCACCGAGTGTGAAGAGATGCTCTGCAGCGATACCCTCGAGAGTATGCTTACAAAAGATGAATATCTTGTCGTGCCCGATATCGATAAGATGCCCATCACTGATCCGAAACAGGCTTATTTTATCCATAAGCTGAAACAACAGCAGGTCAAGAGCTTTATTTTTGTGCCCCTTATCGAAGGTGGAAAAGTTTTGGGACTGCTCGAGATGTCATCTTCTCGGGTACGCGAACTCAATTCGGTCAATGCCAACAAGCTGAACTTTGTTTTGCCGTTTATCAAAGATAAAGTGTCGAAAGCATTTTCTGAAACGGAAAATCAGATCGAGGCCGTGATTCAAAAGGAATATACCTCCATCCACCCGAGTGTCAAATGGCGGTTTCAGGAAGAAGCTGTCCGTTTTCTGAACGACCGCGCTTTCGGAAAAGACTATGCCCTGCAGGAGATTGTCTTCGATCATGTCTATCCGCTTTACGGACAGATCGACGTACAGGGCTCGTCAGAATCGCGCAACCAAGCTATACGGCAGGATCTGTTCAACCAAAACAACGAACTGATCACCCTATTCACAGCCGTCAATCAAACACAAAAATTACCCTTGTTTGAGCAGAAGATTTTCGATCTGGAAAGAAATCTGGCGGCACTTCAGCATGCGTTGCTGACGGATACCGAACAACAGATGCTCGATTATTTTCATGCTGACATCCATCCTATACTGGAGAATTTCCGTAAAAGCACCCGAGATGCCCACATTGTCGATGCAATTGATCGGTATTTTGAACGTATCAACGCCGCAATCGGCGGTTTTTATGAGGCACGTCGCGATTATGACAGTTCCATCACGCTGATCAACAAAAAGCTCGTGGCCTTGTTGGACGAAAAACAGGTCGAAGCCCAGGAATATTTCCCTCATTATTACGAACGCTACAAAACCGATGGTATCGAGCACAATATGTATATCGGTGCATCCATTGCGCCCGATCGCAATTTTGAGCTGTATTACCTGCGCAACTTACGCTTATGGCAACTGCAGGTCATGTGTGCAATGGAACACGAATTTAAGTTGCTGCAGCCCTCACTTCCACATCAACTGGAGGTGACCTCCCTTGTACTGGTCTTTGCAACACCTATTTCTATCCGTTTCCGGATGGACGAAAAACAGTTTGATATCGATGGTTCCTACAATGTACGGTATGAAATTGCCAAGAAACGTATTGACAAGGCGAAGATTAAAGGAAAATCGGAACGCATTACCCAAAAAGGAAAACTGGTCATAGTATATTCCACCATTCACGAAGAAACCGAATATCTGGGCTATATAAAACTGCTTCAGCACAAAGGCTTGCTTGAGGCTGATATCGAACAGTTTGAGGTGGAAGACCTACAAGGTCTGATAGGTTTGAAAGCCATACGCGTAGGTTTCACATTTCAGCAGGTGGAAGTATTAAACCATATTCATTAATGTACCAGCATAGCTAACTGACAACTTTGAACAGCTTTATTAACACAAAAATTAATTTTATGGCATCGGCATAGCATATCTGCTAAGATTGAATTATCTTTACGTAAAGATAATCAGGTCATATGACAGAAGATGTATTCAGCGAAGCGGCTACACCACGCAGGGAAATTGAAAGGATTGCCGCACTGCAGCGTTACGAAATTATGGATAGCCCTTCCGAAAGCATTTTTGATGGCCTATTGGAAATTGCGGCCCAGGTTTTCCAGACGCCGGTACTGCTGCTATCCTTTATTGACGCAGAACGTATCTTTGTTAAGTCAGCCATCGGCATCGATCCTATACAGGTTAGCCGTACGGATAGCCTGCTATCGCACATCATCCAGCAAGGCGAAGTGCTGGTCAGACCAGAGGCTAATTTTGGCGAGGTACACGGACTGCGCTTCTATGCTGCCGCGCCATTGATCACTTCCGATGGATTTCATATCGGTACATTCAGTATTGCTGATTATCAACATCGCGAATTTAGTGCTTCCGAAGTGCGCATGCTGGCGTCCTTTGCCCGTACTGCAATGGATCAGGTCGATCTACGTTATACAGCCATTGAAAACGTACAAGAAATGGCTTCCACCAACACCAACCTCGCCAATATGCAGCAGCGGCTGCTCGACCTTAACAGCGAGCTGGAGGCTACCAATGAACAGCTCACACTCAGCAACAGCAAGCTGTATAAATCCTACGACACCACCTTATTGCTCAATAAGAATCTAAAAAGGAGCGAGCAGCGTTTAAAATCATTTATTACCAAAGCACCGATTGCTTTCGCCATTTTAACAGGCCGGGAAATGACCATTGAAGTGGCCAATGATATGGTGCTCAAAATCTGGGGAAAAACAACTGCTGTAATCGGGAAGCCGCTGGCCATTGCATTGCCAGAATTACACGATCAGCCCTACCTTGGAATCCTCGATAACGTATTTATGCGTGGCGAAACCTACATTGGTGATACAGCGCCAGTGCTGTTTGATTATGAAGGAGTGATTAGTCAACATTATTTTGATTTTATATACGAACCCGTTAAGGGCGAAGATGGAAACACAGAATCGATCATTGTCATCGCCAATGAGGTAACCGAGCGTATACTGCAGAAAGAACATCTTGAGGGGCTCAACCAGCAGTTGGAAATCGCATTAAAAGCGGGAGAATTGGGTACCTATCACCTGGATATCCAAACCTGGAAAAACAACGCATCATCCACCTGCAAAAGTCATTTTGGTCTTCCACCAGCAGAAGACTTTGCATTTAAAGACTTTATACATGCCATTGTTCCAGAGCATCGTGAGGCGGTAGAACAAAAAGTTCAGGAAGCCATTGCTAAAAATATAACCTATCAGGCTGAATATCTTACCCGTTGGCCCGATGGCTCGCTACATTGGATCAATTCGTCAGGGTTGACCCGTTATGACGCCGAAGGAAAACCGTTAGACTTGATCGGCGTGACCGTAGATGTGACCAAACGCAAAAATTACGAAGCTCAGAAAGAGGATTTTCTCAGTATCGCCAGCCATGAGCTCAAAACTCCCATTACAAGTTTACGTGGTACAATACAGATGCTGGAAATGCTCAAACATAAATCTGCAGATGCTACCATCAGCAAATTGATCGACATGTCGGGCGTCAGTATCAAAAAAATAACAGCGCTTGTAGATGATCTGCTCAATATGCACCGTATCAGTTTGGGGCAACTAAAACTGAATAGAATACCTATTTCAGCGGCTAAATTGATCAACTCTTGCTTCCAGGATATCAATATAATTGGAAAGCATCAGCTCAACTTGGTCGGTGATCTCGACGCTCTGATCAATGCCGATGAGCAGCGTATTGAACAAGTTATTTCAAATTTGATCAATAATGCGATCAAATATGGCCCCGAATCCTATAAAATTGATGTGCGGATCGAAAATAATGCTGACTGTATCAAAATACACGTCAGGGATTATGGCGAAGGCATTGCCCCCGAACTGCAGCATCAAATTTTCGAACGCTATTACCGCGTCTATCCGGACGGAAAGAAATACTCTGGTCTTGGGCTAGGGCTGTATATTTCTGCTGAAATCGTGCGTCGGCATGGCGGTGAAATCGGCGTTGACAGCACACCGGGCGAAGGCAGTGACTTTTGGTTTACCATACCCCATGGATTTTAATCCATCAAATATGCTGCACGTTTCTCATACAAAAAAGTGACGGCTGTACCTGCATTTGCTGCGCATTAAGCAGTCGATCGGCATGTCATTTTTGTACATTTCTCAAGCTGATAGTATAGCTCATTTAAGTCCAAAGGTTTTGGTAAAAAGCTATCAGCACCCCATGCTTTTGCTGACTCACTATCCGCCGGATTGGCAGACATCATGATCACCGGAATAGTTTTGAAGGTTTTAGCAAAAAGACTTTTTACAATTTGATTGCCGTCAAACTGCCAATGCATTTCAGCACTCATAAGCACGATATCGGGATAAATGCTTTCCACTGCACCTATCAGCTTTTTTGACTGGGAAATGGTATACACCTCATACTTATCCGTTAAAACCAATGAAAGAGCTTCCAATACCATTGAGCTTTCATCGCAAACCACTATTTTTCTTTTCATCTTTTTCCATCTTTAAATGAACAGAAAAAAGCAATTTATTGTTCCGATCATTTAAATCAGAACTTGCATTCAACAACAATAGTTTTAAATAAATGAAAATAGATATTCCGTCTTTACACGCTACGTTAAAGTTGATTGTAAAACTTCATTACTTATCAAAAGTCAGGTGTATATATAGCGGGTGTTTTATTGAAGAGTTTCGGCCTTAATTATTGTAAGGAAGTGTAAAAGAGATATCCGTACCCGGTCCCTCCTTTTCAAGGATCTTGATCTGACCACCGTGCCGCAATATGATGTCGGCGCATAGAAAAAGTCCAATACCAAGTCCTTCGATATGCCCCTCACGATTGGCCCGATAAAACTTCTCAAATACTTTTTTCCGATCCTCTGATTTTATGCCCATCCCCAGATCGCTCACAACAATGGATACTTCATCTTGAAGGACTACCATCTTGATGTTTATGGGCGATTTTCCATCGCTATACTTAATCGCATTATTGATCAGATTGGTGATGACCTGTCCGATACGGTATCCATCGGCCTCTAAAAAGACATCTTGACTAGGTACATGGACTTGTATATCACTTTCAGGGAACACCAGCCCAGCGTTTTGACTTATTTCGAGTATGAGTTGCGAGAGATTTATTTCGGTCTTATCCAAAGTAATTCCCCTGGCCATAACCATCACGGGTGCAACCATTTCATTGAGCAACCGGTTGATACGCTCGGTAGCTTTAAGCGCATTCTGAACCAGCTTGTTCGATAGTGTGTTTTCCTGCACTTCCAATTTCCTTTCCAGCATTTGCAGTGTTCCTTTCACAGATGACAGCGGAGTCTTGATTTCATGCATGGCAATGCTCAACATTTCATCGCGCAAAATCTCCAGTTCTTTCTTTTCTGTGATATCGAGCGTTGTCCCCGATATAACTTGCGGATAACCGGCGTTGTCATAGGTGACCCATCCACGGGCTTCAATCCAATGTATGCTATTATCGTTGTGACGTACACGATATTGTGCATTATAGGGAATTTGAAGTTCGATAGATCGTGCCACGCAAGCTTGCATCGCCTCGAGGTCTTCTGCGACAATACAGCCCAGCATATCACTGTAACTAAATTCCTTGGTCGTGTCCCACCCAAAATTTCTTTTGCACTGATCGGTGCAAGACATATAATTCTGTTCTACGAGACTTACTTCCCAAAAGCCCATACGGGCTTGTTCAAGCGCCTGAGCAAGATGTTTTTGCGATACTGTAAAAGTAGAATCCGCACCATACAAGTTAATCATACAGTTGATTAAAGTTAGCGGCTCTTATGAACCGTGGTAAAGGTACACATTTATAATATTATTAGTATTACAATTTTTGTAACAGATGAATTCCTACAAAAGTTGGCAACTTTATCGGGCTTTGACGACCATCTTAATTAGCTACTGCCACGAGCAAAGTGGGTCGTGTTCCAATGTAAAATAGCCTATACTAAAAAAGCCGAACCTGGGGTTCGGCCATTATTTTATCTAGCAAATTGCTGAGCAAATCCTTTTAGTTAGACGCCGGATATGTCGGTGCAGGGTAATCCCGGTCGACATGCATTTGATTGATTAAAATTTCACGGATCAGATGACGCATCCGGATATCATCGACAGCAATTTTAACGATCTTATTGTTGTAATAGGTATCACTTTCAAATTCAAGCTCAATCTTCTTGGCAAATGCGGGCGCTATCGATTTATAGTTAAGTACGAGCTCCGTTTCCTTGTCTGCTATTTTTTTTAGGGTCAACGTCCAGGTTACCCCGTACTCCGGAGAGAAAAAGATCTTTCTTGGGGGTGGCACTTTGAATTTTTTATCCTTCAACGTATAGGTATGCAAGATATGAATACTCGGTTTGGAAACGTCCTTTGCGGCTTCAGCGACTAGTTTATTAAACTTCTTTTCGTCGTCCACCACAGTTTCGATACTTAAACCCTGTTCTTCAATTTCAAAGGTAGCCGTCGTCTCGGTTGCTGCAAGCGGTGTGACCTGTATTTTGCTATCTCCGTTCCTGCCGGATATGTCGGAAACCGCTTCCCTCACACGGTCAAAACCTGCGGGTATGCGCTGCGGGAGCAGTTTAGTCGTTACTATTTGCGCCTCTACATTTCCGACTAACGCTGCTAGAAGAAGCAGTATACAACAATATTTTCTCATCATGATTATTTAAATTATCCATTGAAGCCTATCATGCGCTCAATTTTGATGTAATTTAAGCGTTTTTATGATCGATTTGTTCAGCGATTTAATATTTAACTGCGGGCGTTTACAATTCGTCGCCGCTGTACCGACATTCGCTGCCATGCGGTCGCCTCGTTCTGCCTATCCATCAACGAGATGCCTTAGTTGCTCAATCTGTACTGTATTTCCGTCAAAGAAGATGCGCAGTGCGTGTTGCGCTATGGCCCCCATAACTACGACTTTCGGGAGGGCCTAATGACATTCTTTAAGCCCGGTCAGGCCATTACTGTAGATCCGACGAGCTCCGATGTCAAAGTTGGCTATTCGGTTGTTTTCCATCCAGATTTTATCCGCACCTATGATCTGGCAAACAACATCGGTAGCTATAGTTTTTTCGACTATGAAGTCAATGAAGCACTTTTCCTATCCGAAAAGGAAAAGCAGCAGATCAGAACGATCGAAAAAGCAAAAGATCTGCTTTCACGTTCTCAACTTTCTGTCGCCGAAATCGCCTATCAGCTTGGATTTGAACAGCCACAGTCCCTCAATCGGTTATTTAAAAAGAAGACATCGGTTTCACCCCGTGAATTTAGGAGAACGATAGGCTTTAACAATCTTTAACTTTATTATGATCGTCGTACGAATAAATTAGCGTACCTTTACACCAATTCAATCACTCAAGATCGAATCGTAAAAAAAGAAAGCATATCTCTCCCGTAAAAAGTCAAATGTCCCAGTCTGTAAAATTCAGCAATGTAAATACATTGTTCTCTAAAACGCTAAAACAAAAAATCAATACGTATTTTCAAAGTTCACTACAACCCAAAACAGGGAATCGTAAAATTTATCTGAAAGCGGCTATCCTGCTTATCAGCTTCATTGTGTTATATAGCCTGCTCGTATTCGCCCCCCTGCACTGGAGCGTTGCCATCGTATTATGCCTGATTTTTGGCATCAACCTGGCTGCCATTGGTTTTAATATCATGCACGATGCGGGGCACAATTCTTTTTCAGACAACAAACGCCTCAATACTTTACTTTCCTACTCGCTCAATCTATTGGGCGGTAATATCTACTTTTGGAAACTCAAACATAATATCGCCCACCATACCTACACCAACATCGATGGCGAAGACCACGATATCGAGGTCAAGTTTATGCGTATACATCACGACCAGAAACTGCGTAAGCACCACCGCTATCAACGGTTTTACTTTCCGTTGCTTTATGGGATTTCCTATTTAGCATGGATCTTTTACCAGGATTATGAGAAGTATTTTCGTGGCCGTATGGGTGATAAAATTGAGCGGTTTCATTTTCCGCTCAGCGAGCGTATTATTTTCTGGGTCAGTAAGCTTGTTCACATCAGCTTATTTGTCATTATTCCGGTCATCTTCGTGGGGTGGCTGCCCACCCTTATCGGATTGCTAATTTCAGGTGCGGTATGTGGGATGAGTCTGGCCACTGTATTTCAACTGGCACATGTGGTTGAGGAGACCGAATTCAAAACCATTGACCAGTCTAAGGTCGAAGAAGAATGGATGATCCACCAGATCCAGTCCACCGCAAATTTTGCTACCCGCAACAAGGTACTAACCTGGTTGCTTGGCGGACTCAATTTTCAGGTGGAGCATCATCTTTTTCCAAAGATCAGCCACGTCCATTATCCAGCACTCAACCGGATTGTCAAGCAGACGTGTAGCGAATATAAAATACAGTACAACGAATTCCGCAGCTTTGGGACTGCTTTTAGATCGCATTTAAAAGTGTTGGAAGCCATGTCAAAATAGACTCAGAATGTATCGCGGAATTTTTTAGATCCGGAAGAAACATGCTTGTGAAGCTGCATCCATTTTTTCGGTTTAGATCCGAAATGGCTCTCGAATAATCGGCCAAAATAACTTAAATTGCTAAATCCTAAGCGGTAGCCAGTTTCAGAAACAGACAATAATTCTTCCTTTAAAAGCCGTCCAGCCTCCTGCATACGCAGACGCTGGTAGTAAGGATACATTCCCATTCCAAAAACCTGTGTAAACAGCTTACGAAGTTTAATGACATTCATACCGCTTATCTTTACCAATTCTTCCTGCAGAAATGGCCGGTCCATGTAGTTTGCGAGCTGATCCCGCACCCGATAGATCGATTCGAGTTCATATTTTGTCAATTGCTGATGCGTCACCTGCGTTCTTGCGGAAAGGTTTTTAAACAGATGAAAAAGTAACTCAAGTGATTTCAACCTATAAAAAGCATCAGAAAGCGGAGCCCTATCACTAGAATTTGCTAGCTCATTGGCGATTGCCGCTATTTCTGGCGACATAAATTCCTCAATCCAAAGCGTTTTATCGTTATCAAACAGATAATCGAATGTCCGGTGTGCTTTTCCAATGAAACTTTTTAAATAATCGAGGTTCACGAGAATAGTTACCTGCTGGATATTGACGGCTTTTGGAAATGTCAACTCGGTTGCCACGTGCAGGGGTACGATGCGGACATGGGGTTGTGCCTGCGGAGTTGAGGTCGAATGAATGATATTCTGAAACGAAATGGATACACCATGTTCAATAATTTTGATCGGCTCCCTCCGAAAGCAGAAGGTTTGCCTGGCCATCACCGAACGAATCATAAGCAACATTTCGGGCAACAGATCGACCATCTTGAGCTCATTCAGTTCGAGCATTTCCAATTCGTGTCTGTCGGGCGATAGCGAAACGCCCAGGCGATCGGCCCAGTAGCTCATTTCTTCATTTTTACGGACACCACTCATTTTATTGGACTAATTTTGCTTTTTATTGAACTATTTTAGCCTCAAAAATATACATAAGTTTGCATAAATTCTTAAAAATAGTGCAATGAAAAAACATATTTTAATTACTGGTGCCGGCATTGCCGGCTTAGCCGCAGCAAACTTCCTGGCGCAACAAGGCCATCGTGTCACGCTCGTTGATCGCTCGTCCTCATTCAGCAAGGCAGGATTCCTTATATCTTTAAAAAGCTTCGGTGTGAAAATCATGGACGAGCTCGGACTTACCCAAGCCCTCAAGGCAGCGTCATCCCCTTCCGAGACCGTTGATTTTGTGGAAACCGACGAGACCATCATCCAAAGCATCGCTTATGACAAAATGAATGAAAACATCGAACGCTCGGTTTTGATATCGCGGGGCGGATTGCACGAGGTATTACACGACGCCATTAAGAGCGATGTCGAAATCCTTTTTGACACCACGCTGGTACAAGTCAACGAAAAGGGAGATTACGCAGAAGTAAAGCTTTCAAACGGGAAGACCCTGTGTGTCGATTTGATTATCGTGTCGGAAGGACTACGTTCTGCTACTCGGCAGCAGTATTTTAAAGACGTTCAATTTGAGGACTTCAATATGCTGTACGTAGGCGGCAGATTGAAGCGCTATCACCACAAGAAAGTAGGTGCTTTCAAAATCTATATCGATGTAGACAAAATGCTGTCGATCTATCCCATCGCAGAAGATGAGATTGCCATCCAATGTTACATACGTAGTTTTGAGAACCTGAATAGTTTAAGAAACTGCGCAGCGTCCATTCTTAAAAATGCTTTTGGCAATTACAATGCTGAAGTAAATCAGTTACTTGGCAGTCTTTTGGATGAAGGTTTATTTTTCATTGACAAGATGGGCATGGTACATACGTCAAACCTGGTCAATGGCAGGATGGTGTTGCTGGGCGATGCAGGCTACTGTCCTACAGCGCTATCCGGCATGGGCGCTTCATTGTCTATTTACGGAGCAAAAGCTTTGGCCCATTTCATCGCTTCAAATACAGACGATCTGGGTATCGCCTGCCAGAAATACAACCACCTGATGCAGCCTGTTATCACCAAGTTTCAGGACAATGCGAAGAATAATGCCTTATCTTTTTTACCCGAAAATCCCTTTCACCTTGCCAAATTTGTTGCGAAATTCCGGAATGCCAGTTTCAGTGATGTGCAAAAAATAATGACAGATCCGATTATACTCACGAAAGATCAGGAAAATTTTATTTTAGACTAATGCCTACGCTTTGCCCCTTCGCCAGCACATAAAACTGTTTATCAACTCATCGCTTTACGCGCAGGGTACTTCCCCTGTGCATAAAGCGATGAAACTGTTTATTATTTTTTTCCCATAGCCTTTATCGCCATTCCAGCTGCAATACCGCCAATTACGTACCATGCTACGGTCATTAATTTGGTACGATCGGTCTTTTTTATTGGCTCGGCATCCAGTCCGGCCTGCTCTGGGATAGTCAATGTAGCTACCCCCACCAAAGTACCCAGGAGTGCCCCTTTGAGCAGCAGGTTATTCTGACTACCATATCCGATAAGCGTATACAGCATCGCATTTGAAGCGACATCCGCACCAAATGTAGCTGCGACTAAAGTATTACCTTTTGGCGGTTTAAAACCCGCAAAGCGCACTGTTTTTTTCATCGCCTCCTCACCCACTTTATCCACTTCAGGAGCTTTGGAGTCGAACCTTTTGGCAGCACTATGGACTATATTAAGTACGAGCGCACCGAACAATCCGCCCAGCATATTTTTATTCAATCCATTCATATCTTGCTAGTTATGTTTTTAAATTTATCGTTACAATTTATCTACAGTTCTTTAGAGAACACAAGAGGACCACAAATAGTTCAATCGAATCACGAGATCGTTTCGTTCTAGTCATTTGAGGCTATGCGCGCTTGATAGCCATAAATCGATTGCGTTCGAGTGTTAACAGAAAATAACTGGCAATGGAATCACCTCTGGAAGGCGCAACATAATAGTTGCCGCGAAATACTTATCTTTATATCATTATCGTCTAATTTAATTGATGCAAGTGATCAAGTATCCTCTATTCCAAATTTTGCTATTTCTCTGTCTTTCGTCTTTTTCGCAAACGTTTAAAAGTGACAGCGTCAAATCATTTGTGGACAACTCCATTAACCTCATCAGATCAAACGCCGTTGATACGACCAACATCAACCTGATTGAAAGCATCTTATATAGCAAAGCAAAAAATCTGGATACAGTATCTGACCTAGCTCCACTATATACTGAGGTCTTTCGCCTGCTCAGGGATCATCACGGATCACTTAAATACAAGGATAGAACCTACGGCTGGGACAAGGCTGAGCGACCTGAAAACACTTATCTAAAAGGGAGGTTAAAAACTGAAAAGGCGGTAGTCAGCCAGATCATTGATCGTAGAACAGCGTACCTCAGGATACCCGGCAATCATGACTTTGCATTTAAGAAAGTCGACAGCATTGCCAATGATATCACAGCCCATATCAACAAAGTATCCACTGCAAAGATAAAGGCATGGATCATCGACTTAAGAACAAATACCGGTGGCAATATGTATCCTATTTTCTTGGGTTTGCAAGAGTTTATCGGTGATAACATGGTTTTCGGAGGTTTTAGAAATGCACAGGGCTTATCATCCGGGCAATGGGAAATCAGGGATGGAAACATGCGGATTGACGGCATTAAATTGCTTAGGCAGGTACAATTAAAAAAACCATTAAAAAAAGATATTCCCCTGATTATCCTTACGAGTTGCTACACCGCCAGCGCTGGTGAAATGACGGCTATATCGTTAATCGGAAGAAAAAACACGTATATCGTTGGTGAACCAACGGCTGACTATACGACCGCTGTGCAGGGCTTCACGATCAGCAAGGAAGCTGGAATAAATCTTTCCACCGACTATGTCGTTGACAGAAATTCAAAGATTTACACCGGAAATATCCTGCCTGATGTTGAAGTTTTGCAAGGCGATAATTTTGAAAATCTCAAGAGAGACAAGAAAATCCTAAAAGCACTGGAACTACTCAACAAATAATCAATCCATTTCCCGAAAGCGGAGCGGTGATCTGCATCTTTTTTTTGAAGAAATAACTGAAATGCAAGGCGAGTAGCCTCTGAAATGAGTAGCCTCTTTAAACCTAACGAATAAGCGATTTCGGAAACATTCCATTCCGTATGCCGCAGCAATATTTTGGCCTCCTGCAGCAGACGGTCGGCAATAATCGTGGAGGTTGTTTTTTCGGTGGTTTCCTTGACGGCGCGGTTTAGGTGATTAACATGGACGGCGAGCTGTGCTGCAAATTCCGAGGGCGAGCGAAAACCGATCCGTTGGCGCGCATCCTCAATCGGAAACTGACGCGCTAAGAGTTCCAGAAACATATGGGTTATCCGTTGAGATGCATTTGCTTGCTTCTTTGCCACTTTAGACGCCGTCTGCATGCCGTGCGTATAATGAAGCAGATCAAACACAAGATTTCTCAGCAGATCGTATTTATGTACATACTCCGAATATAAGGCATCCTGCATCTTCCTATACACCTGCTTAATATCTTCCAGTTGTCCATCCGTCAGCTCAAATACGGGTAAGGCGTTGGGTTTAAACACTTCGTAGTCGTTGAGGTTACCAAAATGATGAAAGAACGATGCCGTAAACACACAAAAGAATCCCGATTTATAATCGTCAATCCATTCAAATTTGTAAGGGATCTGCGGATTGGTAAAAAACAAGGCCTGCTTTTTTATTTCAATCACCTTGTCGGCATAATGTATCCTGTTTTTACCAACAATTAGGGTGATCTTATAATAATCTTTTCGACTATACACCACTGGCTTCGTATGCTTCCCTATATATTCATCAATTGTAAAGACATTGAAATGCCCTACCCCATGCTGGATATCCTCCGGAATACGTTCAAATTTAGATTGGTAAAATTCCTCCAGCGACTGCAATTTTTCCATGTGTTGAAGATACGAAAATCAAATAAGATGTGGTCACTGATAATGACAACGTCTCTAATTGTCGCTTAAGAGATTTCGTTAAAATCAGTCGCATAAGAAATAAGCTTATTATTTTCCAGCTCTTCCGAAAGTAACTTGATTTTTTCCGTTGCCCTTTTGTAGGCATCGCTTCCCAGGTAGAGGCGCACAGGAGGATTGGGATGCGCTGCCAGATCAATAAAAACCTGAGCCAGCAGTTCGGGATTGCCGATCTGTGTCCCGTTCATCGCTGCATATCTCTGATGCGAGGTCCTCACCGCGCTGTAGCCATCAATTTTCTTTTGGGCCAAAACAAGTGAACTATCTTGCAGAAACTCGGTGCGGAAAGCTCCCGGCGCCACCAGCGTCACCTTCACGCCAAACTCCTTTACATCTTCTGCCATGACTTCTGATAGTCCTGTTACCGCATATTTTGTGGCAGCATACATTGCCCAGCCAGTTCCCGGGGCAAAACCCGCAATAGAAGAAACATTAATGATGTTGCCCGACCGCTGCTGCCTAAAGTAAGGCATAACGGACTGCATCGTTTTGATGACAGCCATGACGTTAATGTCAAAACTATCTTTGATTTCATCCTGATCTATTTCTTCAACCGCTCCCCCGATGCCGTAGCCTGCATTATTCACCAAAACGTCAATTTTACCAAAGTGAGTAACGGTACGTGCGACAGCTTCACGGATCGCTTTCTCACGTGTCAAATCCACTTCCAGAGGTAAAAAATGCGCCACGTCAACACGTCCTACTGCGTCGATTAATGCCTGCAATTTTCGACTTGTTGCTGCTACGCGATAGCCCTTTTCAACCAGTTTTTTTACCAACGACAGTCCGATACCTTTGGACCCTCCCGTTATAAACCATACTTTATTTGTCTCCATATCAATTTAATTACAGGACAAAGTTAGCACATCGATTAACGGCGGTAGTAACTAAATAGAAACAATAGATAACGAAAATCAAACAATTACAACAAATTGCCTCAAGGTTGGCCAAATGGCACAATTCCTTTATTGTCTACAGAAAGATGAGGCACGATTAAATATGGGTTTAAAGGCGGTACCGAAGCGATAGGTTACGCCAGATCTCGGTAGCAAAGTGCTGATCGGAATGCATATTTTCAAAAAACCAGCTGTCGCCTTTTTTAACTAATTTTTGGTCAATTCCATCCAGCAAAATTGGCAGCTCCGTATCGAGCTTTGATAAAGACTTTTTTAACAATACCAACTGGTAATCCTGTCCTTTGTAGGTTAAACGGAACACCTGCGAACGGTGATGCTCGCTGTCTATCCTGTCTATTGTGCCTTGCATAAATATAAATCTTCTAAAAATTTTAAACCATAGCCATTACGACCAAACGAATGCGATTAACGTTTGAATATCGATAAATAATCGTGCCAAAAGTGCTCAGAATTATTATAAAAATGATTGATTAGGCGTCCGCCTAAGGAGTGTAGCCAAAATTCCCAGAAGCTTAAAGTAATAGAAGTTTAAAGCAACAGAGGCTTAAAGCAATAGAGCGCCAAAAATGCTAGAACGGCAAAGTAAACCAGAATGTCGCTCCCTGACCCAACTCACTATCCACACCGATGGTGCCACCATGATTCTTGATAATATCTGCGCAGATATAAAGCCCCAAGCCAAGACCTGAAAATTTTTGTCCTTGATAGTCTGCCCGATAGTATCTCTCGAAGAGTTGAGCGCGTTTTTGCTCGGGTATACCGGGTCCATCATCCTTAACACTTATCATCATCTCCTTCTCATCGAGCTTATTCGCTTTGATAGCGATATCTGATTCTGGTGCATACTTAATAGCATTATTGATCAAATTAACCATAACCTGTCCGATCTGCTGCATATCAGCAGTAACACGTTCATGTAGATCGCCTCCGAAGGTGATTTTTTTTGCTAGTTGATGATTAAAATTAGCACGGCACTGTTCGAACAAATCGGAAAGTACAAAAGGCTTTTTATCTAATTTAAGATGCCCCTTTTCCAGTCTTCTTGTGTCTAGCAGCTCGTCGATGAGAACCGTTAGTCTATTGAGGCTTTGCACCGATTGATCAACAAGTTTAACTTTAATTTCTTCAGACAAATCCATGCTTTTCTTTTGAAGCATATATAATGACCCCTTGAGTGCAGTGACGGGGGTTTTGAGTTCGTGACTGGCTATACTGATAAAATCGTCTTTACTTTGCGTGACGAGCCGTCTTTCGGTCACGTCCATAAAGGTTCCTATCCCCCCAGTGAGCACCCCTTTCTCATCGAACATGGGTGCAGCATTGATCGAAAGATATATGATATCTCCATCTGGCGGTTTTACGGCAATCTCGTGATCGGTGACCGGCTTTTGGGTCTGCATCATGATTGACATTGGATGCTCCTCGGAGGGGAGCGGCGTTCCGTCGATACGCAGATTCTGCCATTGTGGATCATCGTAGGTACGCTTTTTAATGTCTTTTTCTTTCAATCCCAAAATGCGCTGAGCCATCGGATTGGCATAGACCATCTGTCCGGAGGCGTCAGTAACACCGACCCCCTCTGCCATTGTTTCCAAAATAGACCTAAGCCGCTGCTCGCTCTCCCGCAGACTGTTTTCAAGCGATTCATTCGCTTGAATCGTTTGCTCCAGCTGCGTAATGCCATCAAAACTCGGCTTATTCACCCGCTGGAGTATACAGCAGACCTTGCCGGTCTTATCGACGATAGGCTGATAGCTATACTGCAAGGTGCCGGGCTTGCCATCCACCACTTCCTTACCCGAATGCCAGCTTTCGCGCAGCTGTGTTACTATGGAATTTTGCTTCAGCCCAGGGAATATCTCCTCGAATTTTTTCCCACCTATTGATTCATCTTTATCCCATATTTTGAGCATTGCGTCGTTTGCAAACTGGAGGCAGAAGTCCTCACCTGTATATATTGCGGTCGGATCACCGGATTGCTGTAGTATATTGAGGAGAGCATCGGTGCCCAATGCCGAGGGAAATTGAATCATCATTAGAAATCTTAACGACGTTAAAGGTATGAAAATAATAGACAGGGCGCGTATGATTTAAGTCACAAATTAACCAAATGCCCATTCCTACACGCTAGCGCCAATTTATATTTTCAAAAGATAGAAAGGCCCCGTGGAGGCCTTTCATACGGATCAGCCAGTGGCTGATGCTTACTCTTCCAAAGGCAGTTTGACTCCCTCTTTAATTTCATCATTGGCGTGCAGTAAGATCTGATCACTTCTATTCAGCTTTCCAAAAACTTCGGTCGAATCATGTGTGGATACCCCCTCTTTGATATCCACAAAATGTTTTTGTAAACATGATGTTGCAATCGATGTTTTAGTATATTTATGCATCAATTTAAAGGTGATGACCTGTTACAGCCAAAAGGTAGCAATCTTATGCCATACCAGGTTGCTGTAGCTTCCTGTGCAGGGGCTGCTAGACAGGATCGCTAACAATCGAACAGAAGCATTTATACACGATGATTTATACTAAAAACGCAATCGACGCATTTGAGAGAAGATATAGGGCCAATTTTATCAATTCACTGGGCGGGTTTAAAAGCCTGGTTCTCATAGGTACCAAGAACAGCGACGGAAGTGAAAATTTAGCTACGTTCAGTAGCTTATTCCACCTGGGCGCAGATCCTGCACTTTGTGGTTTTATCCTTCGGCCGGCCACTACCTTTAGCAGTACATTGGATAATATTATTGAACAGCAGTATTATACCATCAATCATGTTTCACCGGCTTTCGTAAAACAGGCGCATCAATGCAGCGCCAAATATCCAAAAGGGGTGAGCGAATTTGAACAGGTTGGACTCAGCCCCGAATACCTGGAAAACATCCCGGCTCCTTTTGTGCGCGAAAGTACCCTAAAATTTGCCTGCAAATTTGTGCAGCAGACAGCCATTGAACTCAACGGTACGACCTTGGTCATTGGGCAGATCACCACCGTGCTGGTGCCGGAGACTTTTGTCAAGGAAGATGGCTATATTGATATCGAAGAAGCAGGCACAGTAACCAGCAGCGGGCTCGACAGCTACCATACCACCAACCGGATTGAACGGCTGCCCTATGCGAAGCCCTGATTTAGCGGTTTATTGATTTGATACAACGCCGGTATGGATAAAAGGGGCCAACGTATTCTACGTAGCCCCTCAATAATTACAGCGGTGACACTATTTTCCGCAGCGACTCTACGGGGACCGTGTTTTTGACGACCATCTGTACACTCGGATTCATGTCGCTGTGCAACAACATGTTTGTATTGGAAACGGTTCCGACGACATTGCCATAGATAT
This sequence comes from Sphingobacterium zeae, assembly GCF_030818895.1. Classification (NCBI taxonomy): domain Bacteria; kingdom Pseudomonadati; phylum Bacteroidota; class Sphingobacteriia; order Sphingobacteriales; family Sphingobacteriaceae; genus Sphingobacterium; species Sphingobacterium zeae. Next base: position 2,774,851 of record NZ_JAUTBA010000001.1, on the reverse strand, counting down.
CCAAGACCGGACCGCCACTCGAGCCCGTTGCATAGTCGGCCGAAATAGCCATCATTTCGCGGTACGTCCTATTGTTCGGTTCGCCGGTCTGTTCCATATATTTGTTATTGACATAGCCCTGTGAAAAATAGTAGTGCATACCTTTCGGGTGCCCCAGCACGTAAACCTTATCCCCTACTTCCGCACGTTCTGCCAAGGGCAGGGCGGGTAGCTCTTCACCTTGGGTATCCAATTGCAAAATCGCAAGATCGTCTATTTTCGAAGAACCTAGTATAGATTTTACGCGATACGTTTTTCCACTAGAGAGGCGTACAAAGAACCCTTTGGGCTTGTTTCCATCTTTCATAAAAGCATAGGTCGCCATCACGTGATAATTTGTGACAACGATGCCTTTCGGATCAATGATATACCCCGAAGATTCGCTAAGGTGCACCTTATCACACTTGGGACAAAGATAGGCACAGCCTGTCATGACAGTGGCCTGCTTCGCTAATTTGTAAAGCGCATTAGCCTTTAGCATTCGCTTTAAAGGTTTTACACCATTAATTTTAACGCTACCTCCGCCTTCCTTCAGCTGATTTTGTGCCAGCTCGCTGGTCAACGAGCCGCCTGATGCCAGCAACGAATCTATCGAACGTTCATACCCGGCCAGTATTTTTGCATCATCTGTAAAAACCTGCGCTTTCCCTTTTCCAACGGTCAATCCAGCAGCGACAATAACCGCAATCAGATATTTTCCAATGTTTATGTTACTCATTTTCTATATGCTTTTGATTCTCCGCGCAGCAGCTGCGCGGAGCTGGTCTATTTGATATTATCTGTATATTCTTGATATTGCATCGATTCCTTTTTGAGTCGGTTAGCCAGGTTCTGAAAATAGGCTTTGATAGCCGCACGCTGCTCTGGAGAAGCCTTCGTCAGCTTACTATGCAGAATGCCGTCATACATCCCTTTAAAAACATCATCGGAACGCAATCGACCGATGTATCGGTTGTAGTAGCGGATCATCCCATCCAGGTCATTGTTTGCGACATATAGCGCTACCTTGGGCATATGGTGTTCAGGCACACTGGGATCCAACTTTAAGAGCGAGAGGGTATAGGCAACCTCCTCCACTTCTTTTGGGGTATAAGCTATATTGAAGCGCGCACCGTTTTCATTGGCAATAAAATACATGTCCTTTCTGACTTTATCAAAGATGATTCTATTGGCCACTTCGGAACCTATTGCCTGGTCTATCCGCACTTTTTCCAGCATCAATTTCCTGAAGAACGGGCTGCCAAATTTGGTGGTACCCAGGGCCAGTTCGAGGTAGTTTTTGCTAAAACGCTCAAAATCTTGGGAGTTTTCAAATAACTCGTCCAGCACCGGAACCGGATCTTGGGAATTTTGGTATAACGCCAAAGCATAGGGCATTCCCGTATCCATACCCTTTTTTTCCTCATAAGCGGCCTTCAGGCCAGGAAGCGAATTTTTAGGGTCAAGGGCAGTAGTCACCTTTTCGATAAATTCTTCCGCCGTAGATTTGCCGACCACCCTATTAATTTCTTGCCCTTTCGCATTGAGCAGTAGAAAAGTTGGATACGCTTTAACATTGTACTTTTGTGCGATCTCTTTTCCTTCCCCCTTCTCCATATCAAATTTTACGGATACAAATTTGGGATTGAAATAATCACCGGCCACCTTTTTGGGAAATTCCGTCGAAGCCATTTCGATGCACGGAATACACCACGACGTATAACAATCGACCAAAATCAGCTTCGGTTCAGCAGGATTCCCCGCTTTGGAAATGGCCTCGTTTAAGGTGATGTGCTCAAAATTAATCCCCTGTGCGGATACAGTCACCTGCCATAATAAAAAGCACGCGAATAGAAACGCTGTATAAATTTTATTCATTTTATTGTGTTTAAGCTAATTTTAAAGATTTGACTCAATTAGTGTTTTCAATTTTGGATCAGAAGGCCTCGGCGCATTAAAATTGACCGTTTTACCGTTCTTGTCAAACACAATGTAACGCGGAATTTCAGTGACTTCATAATCCTGCATAAAGCGCGGCTCGCTGTTTGAAAAAAGCTGAACACCAGACAATTGCTTTTGTTTGACCATATTCTGCCATTTTGCCTTATCGGTATCCAGCGATAGACTAATAAAAACCACATCTTTTCCTTCAAGTTCTTTCTCTAATTTTTCTAATGCGGGTATTTCAGCCAGACAAGGGGCGCACCATGTTGCCCATAGATCCAGCAACACCACCTTTCCGAGGTTTTCGGAAAGACTATGCATCTTACCATTGACATCAGGATAGGAGAAATCAATCCACGATCCACCGGCAATCTGTAAATTGGCACGACGGAGCAATAAAGCTAGTTCTTTTTTCTGCGCATCATCCCTCATGTATTTACGATTACCTTCCAAAAATTTGACTAGACTCTGTGTCACTCCGCGCTGCGCGTGCGCTAATATAAATTTCGCCCGCAGCTGGTCGTCTGCAATTTCGGGCACGAGCATTTCGCCGGCAATCCCTTGCTTATTATTATAAAGAATGTATTTTACGAAACTGAAATTGGACATATAATTATATGCCAAGGGCAGCGACCACAGATTCGCATCGGCAAATTTTTCTTCTTCGATCAATTTAGCTACCTGGACAGGATATTCGTTTTTGGATCTAAAGGAAAGACCTGTAGCCAACGGCATCAATAGGTCAAACTTATAGCTGTACGGCAGTAAATATTTGACCTGCTTATCGAAGCTATCGTTGCCTGTACGAATATTTTTCACAAAATCCTGTACCGGTTTCTCCAACGAATCAAGCAGGGAAACATAACGATCAGTAGGAAGGGTATACCCTTTTTTTGTATAGCCGTAATTTCTTAAAGGCGCAATGAGCTTGTACCAAGCGGCAAAAACCTGGTTTTCTTTGCTCACGTTGCCCGAATAACTTATTTTACCATCACCAGCTTCAATAGACAATTTTTCGCCAGGGCGTATATACACAGGATATTGCTCATCGAAAACGCCAATATATCGGATCACGTTCAGATCAGCTGGCTTAAGTGTCGCCTGGAAAGTTTGATCTGACTTTGATTTTAGTATTTCTTCAACGACAATCGGACCACCATCATCTGGTTTGGAAAAAAATACCCGATCAACATCTACACCATTCGGCAATATTTTACTAAACTTCCCCCGGATTGTTGTCTGCGCAGCGAGCGATGTCGAGAACGTAACACCCAACATTAACATTACTATATTTCTCATTTTATTTATTTGTTTATTCATTTTAAAAATTGCTTAACTATCGTTTTATGTAATTAGACTTCCTTATTGTTTTAGATTTACCTGATCCATGATCTGGCGCATGATGGCATACTTATCCATGATGCGCTGATTATCGCCATATTTCTGTTTAAACTGCGCTTGCGTATTGGCCACAGCCGCCTCGAGGTACATACACACATCCATCCATGTCGACATGGGCGTATAATAGGGATTTCGGGGATCAGTGCCCAAAAAGCCTATTGCTTGTAATGTGATGGGCACGCCATCAGGAAGTCCCTTCACGTTGGTGGCGGTTAATGAATAGATATAAAGGCCATAAGCATCCATGTTGGGCACATATTTTCTGGATACTGCATAAAATTTGTCCAGCGAGCTGTTGAATCTGCTGTCCAGAATGGTATTGGTCAGTATTGCCCTTAAAATTGCCCCTTTGTAGTTTGCCCGGGTAGCCGCATCCATACCCGTAATTTTAGATACCTGTGCGATCACTACGGTATTGAACCCCTTAAAAGCATACGATCCAAAAGCATTGCTCGTCATATTATCCACCAAGAGAATGCTCGGCACATGCACTCCTTGGGGCAACACAGGAATTATTTCTTCCCGGAGAAAGGTAAGTGCCGCCACCACATCGGCTTTGTTGCAATAGGAAAATGACTGTACCAGCGGCGGAGCACCAGTCTGCACCCCACCCAGCGAATAACTCATGGATAGCTTTTCATAATGGGTATACTCCTTTCCGAAAACATCGATGCGCTGCTGCGAACCAATCGTGTCATTTGCAAATACCGGTATGCCCGTTTCTTTAAAGAAAAGATATCTCGCATGGGTCGAAGCATCATTGGCATCATCTTCTACCACCAACCAATTTTTATCGTAGTCATTAAAGACGGTGGTCTCCTCTTTGCTGCATCCCCCTGTCAGTGCAAGAACGATGAGCGAAATCATATAAAGTATATTTTTCATAACGACGGAATTACAAGGGTTGAACAGCACGTTCCGGACGCACAGGATTGGTTAGATCGCCACGGTTAAACTCTATAGCATACTTCGGTATAGGCACCTGCCAACAAGCAGCATCCTGCTGGACACCTTGGAGCACATAATACCCTGCGCGTGTGAACGCATTGGATTGCGCATCGTAATTGTATGTCGGGTGTTTAATGGTAAATGAAGCTGGCAGCGGATATCTGGAATTTACTGCATATCGTCTCAGGTCAAACCAACGGTGGCCTTCGAAACACAGCTCACGACGGCGCTCCTGCCGGATAAAATCAACCAGCGCGGCGTTGGACTGCGGTATTGCAGCCGCTGTTGCATTTTTTAAGCGCTTTTGACGAAGCGTCTGCAGCTCATTTCGTGCCTGTACATCTGAGCCAAGCATGGCCATCGCCTCGGCCCGGTTCAATACAACCTCAGCGGCGCGGAATGAAAAAAGACAAGACACCTGTTCAGGATCGTTGTAGGTTTTCCATGTACGGTATTTGGCAGGCAACCAGGCTTTATTCTTTGTCGAACGCATAAAGAAAGCTGCTGGTCTTAAATCCTCCTGCTCATAGGTTTGCATCAGGTTATCTGAACTTTTGAACGCCGATGCACGGCGGTCATCGCCGCCATACGCACCCATTGAATCGTTTAAAAAAACCGTAGGAATCATATTTGTACCCATCGTAAACACGGTCTCACTGGAACTGCGGGCGCTAAAGCTGGAATTCTGCACATATTGGTTCAGGTCGGACACCGCATATCCCAACGATTCGAAGCCATCCAGCGAAGCTACAACCTTATCGTAATCTTCCATATACAGATACACCCTGCTCTGTAAGATTTTGACGGCCGCAATGCCCACCTGTAATTTGGAAACAGGATTATAATTGCTGAGGTAGTTTGCAGCTTGTTCGAGATCTGCTACCATCTGCTTATAAATCGCTTCATTCTTATCGCGTTTAAAATACCGGTCTTCCACCTTTTCACTGACCTTTAAGGGCACCCCTTCGTCAGCAGCAGCGGTGGACTTGCGATACGGTGAACCATACGTATTTTGCAACAGGAAGTAATAATAAGCCCGCAGAAAATAAGCCTCACCGCGCAGGTGCTTCAGTTCGTCGTCACCGGGCGTCTTTTCCGCTAGGCTTTCCGCCTGAAAAAGAATGGCGTTGAGCGCACCGATGCGTTTGTAGAGCTTCCGCCAAAACACGTCTGTCCATTCCATGTTAAGGATACTGCGTGCAGGTTCCTGACTCCAATTGTGAAAACTCGATAACATATAAAATGGCGTCACTTGATCGGTCGCTACATAATCGACTAAAAAAGGTTCACTGTCATCATCCATCACGTGTAACCAGGGTGCCGTAATGCCCGTCTCTGAGGTTAATGTGCCCATGGTTGCCTGATTATAGATCGAAAATGTCAGGTTATTTATATACGCCTCGCCGATCATCAGACTCTTGAGATCTGCTGTGGTTTCGACATATTTCTGATCTGTTGAGTACTCTTCCAGAAATTTGCCACATGAAGCTGTGAGGCAAACCAATGGTAAAATTAAATACATAAATTTCATAATAGACTCGATTTAAAAGGATACATTAAGGCTTCCCGAAAATGTGGGCCTTACTGAAAGATTAATATTGGGGGTTGAACCCGATTGCGTCGGATCTTGGCCTTTGAGTTTTTTACTGCTGAGCATAAACAGATTGGTGCCGGTAATACTGACATAAGCAGCGCTCAGCCCCAGTTTCTTGGTCATTTTCTCCGCAAAATTGTACCGCAACGAGGCCGATTGCAGCTTCAGATGATCTGCGCTCACCAGGCGTACATCCGAGTTATCATACATTTCATACGCACTGCCGCCTAAATCATATTCTGTTGCCGGATACAGCTGCCACCAGGACATGTTGATGCTGTTGGAAACCTGCAGGCCAGGGATATCGGTATAGGCTTCGTCGCCCGGTTGGCGCCATCTTCTGACAAATTCTTTGCGCATATTCTGTTGTGGATAGACATTGGTGGATGCATAACCCGAAGCAATTTTCATTAAACGGATTTTGTTTCCTAAAGAATAGGTCAGATTGAACGAGAATCCAAAGTTGCGCCAGCCAAAGTAATTCGATAGTCCGCCCTGTATAAAGGGTTCACGACGCCCCGATTCATCCATCACTTCGAGGTATACATCTTCTTTTTCCATTTGGGAATATTTCTCCTCGTATGCAGCGGCCTGTTCAGCTTCGGTTCCATAGAAAATTGGGGATCCATCCACAGCACTTAGCCCTTTGAACTTATAGGAGTAAAACGTATTGATGGGTTTACCCGCCAGTTGCACACTTCCATTCAGAAAATTATTATAGGTCAGATTATCGATGAGCACATTATTTCGGTTGTTTATGGCCCGGTTTAATACCTTGTTGAGCACCTGCCCCAACTGCGGGTCAAAACGCCACACAAAACCGCGGCGGGACTTGTCCAGACCAGCATTATCGATAGCCGTGATACTTAATGCCACTTCAACACCCTTATTTTCGAGTGTGCCGCTATTGATGACATAAGACTCCAATCCGTTGATCTCCGATACTGTTTTATTGAGGAAAGCGTCTTTCGTTTTCTTGTAAAAGTAAGATAGCGTACCCTTTACTTTATTTCCGAAAAGGGAGAAATCCACACCCACATTGGACGACGAGGTACGCTCCCATTTCAAATCAGGATTCGGGTAATTTACAATATTTGAAAATGTCGAATTGTAATAGGGATCGGTATTTAAAGACTGCCGGATGATCATGTAAGCAGACTGGCCCGGGAGCATATTTCCCTGCCATCCCCACGAGGCCTTCATGGCAAGATCATTGACCCACTCGACCTTACTGAGCAGATCTTCTTTCATGTTCCACCTTCCGGACAGCGCCCATATGGGCATAAATTTATTGTTGGAACGTCTTCCGAACAGATTAGACTGTTCACCGCGTACATGCACATTGAATATATAGCGGTCGTTCCAGGAGTATCCTGCAGTGCCATACCAGGCAAGCTCATTGGTCAATTGCCTGCCGTAGTAGCCCAATGCCGGTTTTGTGCTCATCCATTGCTGATAATAGGCGGTATAACTTGTAGGTACAATATCAAAATATCCGCCCATCTCCTTAAAATATCCTCTTCGGGTAATATTAAATTCATTGTATTCATTGGACTTAATCTCTATACCAGATGTCGCAGATAAGAGATGCTTTTTTTCTGCTCCCAACGATGTGACATAATTGGCCTGCAAGCGTGCGGTATAGTTGTTGTTGCGCGACTCGCCACGTTGCAGCTCCCCACCGACCGGGCTCAGGTCATTACGAAAAGATCGATCAGCGCGCAGTTTATGGATGTAATAAGTGTCTTTGGTATAGTATAATTCTCTGGTATTGTTGCTGATACCATAGGCAAATGTTCCTTCCACATCAAGCCCACGTAAAATCTTATACTTAAGCAAAGCCTTGATGTTGGCCGCCATGAGGTTTGTCTCGTCGCCGCTATTCTCCTGTTCCTTCAATATATTGTAGTTATATACTTGAGAATTATCCGTTCTTGGATAAAAAAACAGACTTCCATCCGGATTATAGGCAGGCACTGTTCTGCTTGTGTTATAAGCATAGTTCATTACACCCAGGTCTGTGGGAGAATAGTCCCTCTTTGAATAATTGCCATTAAAAGAAAGCTGTGCCATGAACTTTTTGTAATCTGCCGTAATGTTCATCATGGCCGAATAACGCTTTCCGACCTCTCCTTTAATAACGCCGCGCTCATCCTGATAGCCGATTGATGAATAATATCGTACATCCTGCGCACCTCCGGAGAGACTTAGCGTATGATTGTGTGAATAAGAATCTTTGGTCAGCAATCCGAGCCAATCCGTATTGACATTGGCATAGTAATCGCTCTGCCTTTTAAACTCAGCATAATCAATCTTTCCTTTGTAATAATCCTGAAGCGCTTTTTCATAGCCCGCCCATTCCGTTACATTATTATAATGCATACCCCTATCGATCATCTCTTTCGACACGTCCATGCGCTCCTGCGAGTTCATCATATACATATTTCGATCCGAATAGCGCGGTCTTCTGGTATACGTACCCGTGGTCGAGTAAGTAACGGTTGGCTTTCCGGGTTTTCCCTTCTTTGTGGTAATAACGATAACGCCGTTGCCTGCTTTCGCGCCATATAAGGCGGTTGCCGAGGCATCCTTGAGCACATCAATCTGTTCGATATCCTCCGGATTCAAACCTGCAATGGCATTTCCCAACAGATTAACAAAATCAAGGTCGTTGATCTGCTGGGGGTCTACATTGACGGGGTCGGTCAACACTATTCCGTCGAGCACCCACAATGGTTCTCTGTTGCCCAAGATGGTTGATGTTCCGCGTATTCTCAATTTAGGTGCGGCCCCTACCTGACCCGAATTTTGCATAAAGACCAAGCCGGGTACCCTTCCTTCCAGCAGCTTGTCAATGGTATTGATGCCCGGCGTAAGGATATCATCCATTTTTAGTGTTGTTACCGCACTGGTAAGATGCCGTTTATCAATTTTTTGGTATCCCGTATTGACAACAACGTTTACCTCGCTCAGCTTAGCGGCCGTCATTTGTAAGGTCACCGTTCGGGCCCGCTGTGCATTTACCTCCAGCTTGGCATACCCCAAATGGTGTATTTCGAGTATAGCGTCGACATATTGGGCCGGAATTACAAAGTTGCCAAACTTATCCGTTCGTGTAGAGAACGCCTCATTCTTGACTTTGATGGTGGCACCAATCAATGGATTGCCCGATTCATTGGTTACCCGACCATTGACCGGCGTGACCGATAAAACGGACCCGCCCCGTGTGGGAACGGTTGGACTTTTTTCAAAAATAATGATCATCCGGTCTTTGATCTCATAACTTAAAGGCTGCTGCGCGAATAGTTTTTTTAACACATTGTTTAAAGGTTCGTTGACGACCTTTAAGGTTACCGGCTTTGCTTTTTTTAAGATCTGATCATTATAAGAGAAGTCATATCTTGTCTGTTTACTGATCGTTTCTGTAGCCTCTACAAATGAGGCATTTTTTAAATTGAGCGACACCGTCTGCGCCTGTGATGCGCATAGCCCACCCATTAATAGGATGAATATAAACAGTGTTCTCGTGAGAATTTTTGAAAATGTATATGGAATGGCTAGTTGATCATACCTCCGAGGCAATACACAGCTCCCCTTACCCTTGTGGAAAAGGAAATAATTCATAATTTTGTAATGATTAGATAGTTTGATAGTTTTTTCAATATCGTCAGATATCGGATCTCTATGTTGGTGGTGTCCCCACACCATCAACTATTCTTTATAAGAACCGATTTTAGAAGTATAGTCCTTTATTTCATCATACGCACACTCCTTCCCTTTACATTAAACTTTAAACCTGTGATTTTTTCCAATGCATGCAATACGGTTGACAGATTGCTATCCCGGGAAATGGACGCATGTATTCTAATATTTTCGGGGATATCTTTATAATCAATTTCCAGATCGTACCATCGCTCAATCTGTCGCAGCGCGACTGGCAAGGGCGTTGACCTGAACCTGAAAGTCCCTTCTTTCCAGGCCGTGTAAAGATCGGTATCCACATTTTCCACCGCTACCGATGTACCGTCGTTGCTCGCTTGTTGCTGCGGGGTCAATATGTGCAGTTTACGATCCGATTTATCGTTGATTTGAACACGCCCAGTTACTAAGGTCGTAATGGTCCTATTTTCATTTGCATAGGCATTGATGTTAAAAGATGTGCCCAGCACCTTCACTTTCTGTATAGCCGTATTGACGATAAAGGGCTGTTTGCTGTTGTGGGCAACTTCAAAATAAGCTTCACCTTTGAGTTCGACGACGCGTTCCTTTCCACCACTGAAGGATGTAGGGTACCGCAAGGACGACTGCGCGTTTAGCCATACACGCGTACCATCGTCCAATGTCAGCGTATAGTTCCCGCCGCTAGGCGTCAATAACGTTACCAATTTGCTGGAAGTGACCTTGGCGAGCGTATCCCCATTTTTATAGCGTATACCGCTCTTATCGGAAATGACCTCGTGGTTTTTTCCATTCAAATCGTAAACGGTGCCATCCGAAACAATAAGTTTTGCCTGCTGCCGATTCGACTGCAGGTCCTGCAGTTCGATTACCTGTGTTCTGTCGGCTTTTAGCCGGCCGATCATGTAAAAAGAAAAAGAGCCCAAAATCAATACACTGGCGGCGATACTCAATTTCAACTTGAAGGAACGCGTCAGCCGCTTTGGAGCCCGGTCATCATTCAGCCGTTTTTCTATGCTTTCCCAAGAGTCCTCGCGTTGTTTTTCCAAATTGCGATAAACTGCTGCATCATCCGCAAAAGATTGGGCTTGGAAATATTCCTTTAGAAGGATATCAATTTCTGCATCATTTTCATCTAACTGACAATAGTGGCAGAGGGTCTTTAGTTCCTCTGCACTGATTGTATTATTAAGATATTTCAGAAATAGGTTTCTCATTTGTGGTGTTCTTGTTATTTTCGAAGCCCTATTCCAGGGCTCTTATACAATGAATACACGCCACAAAAGAAAAATAGCACTCCGAAGTGAAAATATTTTAAAAAAATTAAAACAAAATTTAAAAATGCAGCTTTTTAGCGCTGAAAACGGATGAAAGAGCTGCATATTATGGACAGTCTACCGTTATTATCAACAAAAACGGCCGTACAACACATCAAAAGCTATCAAAAAAGGAAATTAATAGCATGATTGATAAACGATCTGTCTTTAGAATTTCTTTAAGCAGTTTATTGGCCTGCTGGATGTGATGGTTAATGGCCGAATCACTGATGCTTAACAATTTGCTTATTTCGCGGTAGCTCAAGCCTTCAATCTTGTGCAGGCAGTACACCTCGCGCTGCCTCGGCGTTAACCTATCGAGGGCGATGTTTAAAATGGTCTTTGCATTGGATGCATCGTCCAAATCCTCAAAAGGCGAATAGCTGTCGTTTTTGGCAAACTCGCTGCGCATAAGCTGATCGTAGATGCTCTTGCGAAACACATTTTTCGCCAAATTAGCAGCCATTTTATACAATAAGCCTCCAAAGTTACCGCTTGGGTCTATGGTTTCACGGATTTCCCATATTTTTACAAAAATATCCTGAAGCACATCCTGCGCTAACTCCTCGGATTTGAGCAGGTAAACAAGCTTTAAGGTTAAACGGCGGTGGTATAAATCGTAAAGTTCTTTAAATGCTTTCCTATCGCCACGCCGTAATTTCTGTAATAGATCCTCCTCACCAGTGATCGATATTGTTTTCAAGTCTACAGATAGATTAGTAATAGTAAAGTGACATAAATTTAAACTTTTTTCAATAAATATCAAAAATCATTATAAAAATCTAAAATCCAAATTCCTTCCAACTGATTGCTGCGAGAAAGTAACCCCATTGCTATCGGATAAAAATAGCCTTTACATGACTTTTGTTTGATGCGATACGCTTACTTTTGTGGCAAATATTTCCCGTTCGGGATTGAAGAAGAGCAAAATGAAGAAAGAATCACGCATCATATCGCTCATTGTCGGGGGAACGCTGCTTATGGAGATGCTCGACACCACAGCGATATCCACGGCCTTACCCAAAATGGCTCATGATTTTGAGACAAATGTAGTGCACCTCAGCGCGGGTATTACGTCTTATACCGTTATGTTGGCTGTATTTATTCCGATCAGTGGCTGGATTGCGGACCGCTATGGCGCAAAAAAAGTGTTCAATATGGCGATTATAGGGTTTATCCTGTCGTCGATCGCCTGTGGGCTCAGTACCAGCTTAACAGCCTTTGTCCTGGCACGCATCTGCCAAGGTACTGCCGGCGCACTGATGGTGCCTGTGGGGCGTCTCATCGTACTGAAGCACACCCAAAAGAAAGATCTGGTTGAAGCGATCGGTTATATTGCCTGGGCCGGACTATTAGGCCCTATTATTGGTCCTGTACTGGGCGGATTTTTCACCTCCTATTTTACCTGGCATTGGATTTTCTTTATCAATGTACCCGTCGGCGTATTTGCGCTGTGGGCAGTGCATCAATTTATCCCGGCGATGGATTCAGAAAGTAGCCGTCCGCTTGATATCGTCGGCTTTTTTATCAGCGGTATCGGTCTAGCCGGCATTATGCTGGGGACCGAAATGATCGGTGCTGCCACCGGCAATTATACAAAACCGCTTGTGACCATTGTTGCAAGTTTTGCGCTTATGGCCGTCGCCGTATGGCACTCCAGACACATCAAATATCCGCTGATCGATTACAGTATCCTTAAAGTAAAGACCTTCCGGATTACGGTGTATTCGGGTTCGATCACGCGGATGGTGATCAATGTGGCGCCCTTTATATTGCCCCTGATGTTGCAGCTTGGTTTTGGACTGAGCCCATTTCATGCCGGTCTGCTCTACATGGCCAACATGCTGGGCAGTATGAGCATGAAGCCTGTAGCCATGTGGATCACACGGAAATATGATTTCCGAAAAGTCTTAATCGGCAATGGTATTATCCTGACGCTCGTCACTGCCGGGCTCTCGCTGCTATCCATACAGACACCGATTTGGCTGGTGGCCATCGTATTCTTTTTTTCCGGACTGACACGCTCGCTTCAATTTACGAGTCTCAACACGTTGGCTTACGCTGACGTACCGAATGAAAAGATGAGCAATGCCAATACCCTGTACAATACGGCGCAGCAAATGGCGCTCGGTATGGGTATCGCACTGGGCGCAGTGACGCTGCACCTGGCAAGCAGTTACTACCAGGATACGGTTTATCAGATGCGCGATTTTAGTTTGGCGCTGCAGTTAATAGCCGTTTTATCGATGCTATCGTTAATCGAGTATTTCAAAATTAGTCCGAGTGACGGCAGCAATTTAAGGGGCTTGCCTTCAAAAAAAGAAGCGCAGAAGGCCGCTTAGTTATTTTAAAATTTAAATTAACAGCTGGATTTAATACTGTTTTTATTATCATTGCAGTTGAATCAGCTATTGTCTAAAGTATTAGAGCATAGCACAACATTATAATAAAAAACTAGCCATGTTAACACTGAATTTCTCCCCATTTCCTGCGCTACACACCGAAAGGCTAACCCTCAGGCGGGCAGATGCAACGGATATACCGCAGCTCTACCGCTTGCGTTCTGACGAACAGATCATGAAGTACATTCCGCGCCCTGTGGCAACTGCGCCAGACGAGATCGCCGAGTTTCTGCGCCTGACGGATGAGAAAATAGCCAGCAATGAAATGATCAATTGGAAGATCAGCATCAATGGTGACTCTACCCTGATTGGCACAATAGGCTTCTATCACATTAAGCCTGAGCATTATCGCGCAGAGATTGGCTATATGCTGCTTCCGGAGTTTCAGGGGAAGGGCTATGTCACTGAAGCAATTGCGGCGGTAGTCAACTACGGCTTTGAAGCGATGGGACTTCATTCCATCGAAGCGTTAGTCGATCCGGAGAACATAGCTTCCTGCGCCGTACTCGAAAAATGCGGTTTTGTAAGAGAAGCTTATTTCAAAGAGAACGAATTTTATAAGGGAAAATTTATTGACACCGTGGTGTATTCAAAATTAAATAAAGGGAGCTAAAGCAATGCTTCTCGATTATTGCTACAGCTCCCTGTTTTTCTGATCTTTAATCCTCTATTTGTAGATGCGTACTCACGGCAATACGGTTCCAGGCATTGATGGTTACGATGAGCATAATGATCTGAGCGATCTGGTTCTCAGTAAAAAACTGCACCGCCTTGCTGTAGGTTTCTTCAGTTAATCCCTGTTGGTGTATAAGGGTTATTTCCTCTGTCATTGCCAGTATGGCCTGCTCCTCTTCGGTAAAAAATTTGGTCGCCTCCCGCCAGGCACTCAATATAAAGATACGCTCTGGTCTTTCACCGTTTTTAATGGCATCCTTGGTGTGCATGTTGATACAATATGCACAGTTGTTGATCTGCGATGCACGGATTTTGACGAGCTCTTTAAGCGTTTTTGAAATGTAAATTTTGGAAAGATAACCTTCCAATCCCAACATGGCTTTATAGCCCTGTGGTTCTGACGTACTGATGTTGATTCGTTTTTCCATGTTTCTTATTTTTTGTTTTGCTTCTACAAAATTGGGAAATGAAAAGCCGGAAAAACTTAAACGGGTTTAAGAAAGATTTTTTTTGCGTATTTCGCTGAGATATTCGGGAGTAAAGCCCAGATAGGATGCCACAAGATATTGCGGTACGCGCTGGAGAAAGGCCGGCTGGTCTTTGAGAAAATGAAGGTATAGCTCTTCCCTAGAGTATTCATAAAGGAACTTGATACGCATCTGCGCTGCGGCATACGCTTTTTGGTACACCATGCGAAAATACTTTTCCAGGGCCGGATGCTTCTCGAGCAGTTCATCATAGGCTTGCTGGCGAATGACCAGAAGCTGCGTTGGATGTACGGCCTGGATGTAAAACTCTGTGGCTGTCTGATTGATATAAGAGAAGGTCTCTGTCATCCACCAGTTCTCGATCGCAAATTCAGTGGTCTGCTGCACCCCCTTTTCGTTAATGAAAAATTTTCGCAGAATTCCGTCCAGCACAAAATAATTGGCTTTGCAGATCTGTCCTTCGGTCAGTATGTTTTCTTTCTTCTTTAAGCGTTGCAGCTCAACATATTGGGTGATATCGACAAATTCATCATCGGAAATTTTTATAAATTTATCCAGGTGTTTTTTAAACTGTTCAAGCATTATTTTAAGTCTGTTTTCCTTATCTTTAGTTCGATCAAGTTACTAAAAAATAACATAACCTCAACAACACCGTTTTGGCGATTTGATGCTTTCGTTTCATTACTTCACAACTGAATGGGAGGATATTTCACAGGTCTTTAACGCACACAATTAAGAAAACATGTTTACAATAGAACAACTAAATGCTGCTCATAGCAAGGTAAAATCAGGCGCGGACTTCCCGGCCTATATCCGGGACATCAAAAAATTGGGTGTTACCGCTTACGACGTTTTTGTTGCGGATGGCCATTCCGATTATTATGGGGATAATCATTTCAAAACCAGCTCAGCAGCTAGCCATGAGCCATTAATACTTGGTCTTACTGTCGATGCGCAACAGTTTAAGAAAGCGCTAAAAGAGCATCAACAGGGCAAAACAGATTACGCCACTTTTATAGCGATGTGTGCGACATGCGGTATCGAAAAATGGACGGTCTTTCTCGACAAGATGACCTGCACGTATTACGATGCGGCCGGAAATGAAATTCTGGTAGAAGAGATACCACAAGAAAAAAAATGAGCCAGTACTTTTGGGTTGAGATACCTTGCGGACCTATTTTTTGAATATTTTGGCGAAATAATGGCAAAACCGAGCGAACCGAATTAAGTGACATTTTTTATATCAGTTTGTATTTCACCTATTAATATCGTAATATTGCAATATTAAATAAGCTTCACTATGGGACTTACGAAGACAGAGATTTTTACGGACGAGCAGAATAAAGTGGCTTCAGCGTTCAAAGTATTGGGCCATCCTGCAAGAATTGCCATACTTCAGTACATTATAGATAAGAAAGCTTGTATCTGCAATGATCTTGTGGATGAACTGGGACTTGCCCAGGCAACCATTTCGCAGCATCTAAAGGAACTCAAAGCTACAGGTATTATTCAGGGCACTATTGAAGGAAAGTCTGTTTGCTATTGTATTGACGAAGCGGTATGGAAGTCGGTGCAGCGCAATTTCAATACGTTTTTCAACCAGGAAGTAAAAGTAAATAGCTGCTGTCCGTAGCGCTTTTTTTTAATTAATAATATCGTAATATTGCAATATATAATTATACTAATTTAAATTCAATACCATGAGACTATCCGAAATCAAAGAAATCCTACCAACATTGGAAACTATTGAATTCCAATTGGATAACGGAACATTGGTTCCCGAGCACTTCCACGTAACCGAAGTGGGCCAGATCACAAAAAATTTTATTGACTGTGGCGGTGTTGTCCGTCAGGAGAAAACGGTAAACTTTCAGCTTTGGAATGCCGACGATTATGATCACCGCCTGAAACCAGCCAAGCTGCTCCATATTATTAACCTTTCGGAAGAAAAGTTGGGAATGGAAGATGCGGAGATCGAAGTAGAATATCAGCTTGATACCATCGGTAAATATGGACTTGATTTCAATGGGAAGACTTTTGTTTTAAAAAGCCGCACAACTGCCTGTCTTGCTGAGGATGCCTGCGGTATTCCCGTTGAAAAACAAAAAAAGAAGCTTATTGAGCTATCGGTCAATCAATCATCCTGCTGCACTCCGGGTTCGGGATGCTGTTAAACCATAAACTATCGTGATGTACCCTAGATTATCCGATACGATCGCACAGTTGAAATGGGACCAGTTCGCTGGTGAAGAGCGCAAAGCCGCCTCACAGCTCCTGATAGATTTTATCCAGCAGAAGGTCACTGCCGGGCAGCCCGTAAACCTGAACTTTATCTGTACCCACAACTCGCGCCGGAGTCATTTAGCGCAGGTGTGGGCGCAAACTGCCGCCACTTATTTCAAGATACCCTATGTCTGCTGCTACTCCGGTGGTACAGAAGAAACGGCGCTTTTCCCACAGGTTGCAGAAACGTTGACAGCCCAGGGCTTTCAGATCTTTACGATTGCGGAGGGCGATAATCCGGTATATGCTATAAAGCACAGCGACAATGCGGTGCCCATGATCGGATTTTCAAAAAAGTATGACAGTCCGTTCAACCCATCAACTGAATTTGCGGCAATTATGACCTGCTCCCAGGCTGACGGTGGCTGTCCTTTTATTGCCGGTGCAGACAAGCGCATACCTCTTCCTTTTGAAGATCCCAAGGTATCAGACGGAACGCCGCAGCAGACTCAGGTTTACGAACAGCGGAGTCTTCAGATCGCAACAGCGATGTTCTATGTTTTCCATACCATTAGACTCTAAGCCCATGCATTCGAAACTTAAATTTCTTGACCGGCACGTAGGTATGGGCTGATTGCTTTGCTTTTCACCATTGTCGTCATGTTCAGCCTTAAAGGGGAAATGATCCTCCAGCTTCCTTTCGACGTACTGCGCATTGCTGTTCCATTGGTGATTTACTTTGCGTTGATGTTTGTTGTTAGCTTTATCGCTGGCAAGAAAGTTGGCGCAGATTATTCGCAGAGTACGGCAATGAAGATCCGGCTTACGTCAGCTGCTCGTTTTAAGTTCGGTGGATAAGGCCGCACACTATCAACAATAATCAGTAGCTTTATTTAAATTATCGGCTAGTGCATTTCGACAATGAACTATTTTATCTCTGAATCGCAATTATAACGTAAAAAAATGGCAAAATCTATTTTAACAATCACCCTGAATCCATCCGTAGACAAGAGTAGCAGCGTACAGCATATCGTTCCCGAAAAGAAATTGCGCTGTGAACAGCCGATATACCAACCAGGTGGCGGCGGTATTAACGTATCGCGCGCCTTGAAGAGACTTGGTTTGGCTTCTACTGCCCTTTTTACCTCCGGTGGAAAGACTGGCGGTCTACTCGAAAGCTTATTGAAGCTGGAAGATATTGCCGTCGATCCTATCCGGGTGAATGGCGAAACCCGCGAAAATTTTATTGTGGTTGAACGTTCAACCAATCAGCAATATCGATTCGGCTTTCCAGGAGAACACGTTGAATCCAAAGAGCTGGAGGGGATCATGGCCTCGATTGCGGAACTGAAGTATATTCCGGATTTTGTCGTGATCAGCGGTAGTATGCCGGCTGGTGTACCGCCTGAGTTTATACGGTCACTGATCCATACGTACAAAACCAAGGGCAGTAAAATAATTGTTGACACCTCTGGCGAATCACTTCGCGTCGCATTGGAGGAAGGTTTGTTTTTGATCAAACCAAATGCCGGGGAGCTTGCTGCGCTTGTGGGGAAAGAGGAATTGGGGCATGCTGATCTGGACATGGCAGCCCAGCAGCTCATATCGGAGGGTAAAGCAACGCTTATCGTAGTCTCGCTAGGTGCACAGGGCGCTATCTTGTATTCCGAAACAGAACGAATTCAGCTATCTTCCCCAGTGGTAAAAGTACGCAGTACTGTGGGCGCTGGTGACAGTATGGTCGCCGGCATGGTGTCTGTGTTGGCCCAACAAGGCGATCTCAAACAGGTCCTTCAAATGGGCATCGCTTGCGGCTCGGCGACTACGATGGCAGAGGGAACCGGACTGTTTGCCAAGAAAGATGTGGATAGGTTGTTTTCGGAAATTAAAAAAAGATAAAAAACTTTAAATCAACAACAAAAAGCAAATCACCTAAAGACTTACAGCTGACCGAAGAGGATCAGAAATCTAACCGATTACAGACCGAATTTGTCTCAACGTTAAGTTTTCTAGCACAAAAAAATTGATAGCATTGCAAAGCCAACACGCAATCAATTCCCTATCAACTCCCAGCTTTCATCGGGATTTCATCGGGACGGCATCGGGCGCTGCTCGAATTTATTCCGAGGAAAAGCCGAGCCCAATACGAGCAAGATTGTTGTACAAGGCAGGAGTTGGTTGGGAGAAAGTGCCAATAAGGTTGGGCAATGGCTGGCTGCCGCGCTTGGTCTATCTCAGTTTACAATTCCGGGATACATCAGTTTAGCGGTATAAGGCGATCCCAGTGCTCATGCCGCAGTGTATGTAGGTTATCGATAAAATCCTTTAGTTTTTTTTCTTTACGCATCCATTCCGTGACGAGCAGTAGGCTCATGATTTCCAGTTCCGACATCTTTGTATGCAGATAATCGAACACCTCTTTTCTAAACTCGAGATGCGTTGCATACGGATCTACAGGATAACGTACGAGCATCATATTCACCCGGCACGTTTTACTGATACGGAAATACCATTTGTCGAGCCCCAGCCGTTCCAGCTCCTGCACAAAATGACTGCCGTCCACACGGCTGCCGTCGATCAGAATGATCTCCTTTTTTCTTTTCTGCGAAAAATAGAAGGGTACATCAAACATCCGTACCGCATCTTTTTGCAAGTTTTCGATATTGAAGGGGCTGCTATTATAGAGCACGTCAAAGAGAAAACCGGGTACGATATACGCATCCGATACCGTCGGCAGCTGTGCGCGTCCTGCGCTTTCAGGTCTATTTTCAACGGTAGGTTGCTTTGCCATAATCTCCTTCTCAAATAAGACCAATACGTTTTCTGACGTTAGCCACCACAGCCTGCCTTGACGGAAAACGACGATTACATTTGCGACCAACCCCGTACTCACCCAGGGCAAATAATACAAGCAATACATGCTAAACAGCTTATCCTGACCGTCGATGCGATCAAACAACACATACATGCAACCCAGGTGGATGGATATAGTCCCCGCGGCGGTATATAAGATCGCCCTGATGCGCTTAGTGTAGGGTAAGCTCTCGGTCTTAATCTTGCCGTTATCGAGCAGGTTCAGATCGGGATATTGCTTCTGCCAATAGGTCCAAAAAACTTTCAGGAGCGCCTGTGTGAGCAGCACTGGCAAGAGGATGGATAGGGTAAATTGGAATACATAGGTCCAAGACATGGGCGGCCAAAAAGGCTTTAGCCCGATTTCGTTCGTTCCGATCAAATTAAAAAGCACGGCAATAAGCAGGCTCAGCGCAATTAGTTTTAATCCCTTCATAAGCTCATTCAAATTCCCTTAATTGGTTTAGGTTGTTATTATGTTATTATTTAATCACCCAATTTACTAAACAAAATTTACTAAAAACTGATTTACGGCTTTTAAAAGGAAAATTATCCTCCAAAATAGCGGAGGTTAGGACACTACACTTGCATCCGTGACCAAATAAACGCCATATTTATACTAAATAGTAATCAGATAAATAAAAATTTAAAACAGTAGGAAAGCAATTGGACCTTATCGAAAAATCACTCCCCATGATCATCCCGCAATCCTGGCCGGGGGAAACTTATACGCCTAAAGCGAATGAAAAAAGCATTACATCTCCATCTTGAATCTGTCTTTGGCGCGTCCTGCCCACTTGCTGAATCGACTATTCAGCCACAAATAGCACTATCCAATGGAAAGATCAGTCACTACCGACACCCCTCTGGCCAAGCTTGCCTGCAGGAGTTTGATGGGCTGCTCGGCTACATCAACCTGCTGGATGTTGCGGTATCAAGCGATATCGTCATCCCGGTAAGGGTAAAGCGCTCCGATATGCATATCATCTATGTTTTGAGTGACGACTCTGCAATTCAGATCAAGGATATCGGCCAGCAGACCAATTACAGCATCGCTTGCAATCGCGGTCGTTATTTCTACTTAACCAGAGGCGATTATGAAATATACATTCCCGCAGGCAGCTGTACGCTTGTCAACTTTTATTTCCGCGGCAGTATTTTCCGGGATGGCAACGAGCGCCCCTTCCAGTTCTTGCATCACCTGGTCGATGCCTATCGAAATGGAGACAAGCGATCCTGCTGCAGCATTGATTTTCGGGTGGGCCCCCGAACCATTTCATTGATGAAGTCCATTGCGGCAAAAATCAAAAAAGGCGATCTGGATAGCGAGGTCAATATCCTCTGGGCCATCAAGAAACTGATCCAGCTATCGAAGGAAAAGATTTTTGAAGAATACGAGAAGATATCGCAATCGCAAGCACAGTCCAAAGCGGCCTATTCAGCCATCAAACAGGCTGTGGCAGCGCATGGACAGGATTTTAAACTGGAAGATATTGCCGACCGGTTTGGAATCAGTAAGGACTACCTGCATCAACTTATACATAGCTATTACGGACAGAGTCCCCAGGAGCTGAAAATAGCGTTTATGCTACGCCTTGCCAAGAAGTATATAGCGGATGGCATGCATACCGACGAAATTGCCTACGAGCTCGGCTACACATCGCCCAGCAGCTTTGTCCGCTTTTTTAAAAATCAAACGGGCATGACGCCAACGGCATATTTTAAGCGCATTAACCCATGATTGGACACGCCCCTATTATACATTTTATAGCTATTGGCATCCATTATCCAGATTCTGTATATACGAGAGTCCAGATTCTGTATATCCCACCTAATTTTTACTGGCGAACTTTGGTATAAGATGGTTGACGGGATGGTAGTGGATAAGCATATAACAAAACCGCCTATGTAGAGTAGAAATAAGTATATACAGAAAGTAAATCATTAATACAATGGATAAAGTTAATAATCATATTGAGCAAACAGCTCCGGCACCAAACCGGGGAAGAGGGCACTGGGTAGCATTGGCACTTTTAAAAGCAAAATTTTTTGAACTGATCTATTTCGGTAAAAATCATCCCCGCGCGTTTGTGGTACAATCCTTTACTTACTTGCTCTTAATCCTGTGGATTGTTGTCGGCTCAAGAAAGATATTTGACTATACTGCGTTTCGACAAGCTATGCTAGATCAGCCGTTCGAAGATAATTATGGAGTTGTATTGTCGTACCTCTTACCCCTAATTCAGCTTAGTACAGCTGTACTCTTTATTTTCGAAAAAACACGGCGGTATGGATTCTTGTTAACGATCTTGCTTATGATCGCTTTCTCCTGGTATATCACGCTTGTGTTAAAAAGAACGTGGGGATTTATTCCATGCTATTGTACGCTGGAGTTCCCTACCGATTGGAAAGGACATCTCTGGATTAATGGAATTATCGCTGTATTTGCTATTGCCGGATTGCTATTAGATAGTATAAGGAAACGAGCTAATACCCGGGTAACCTGAAAGATATTAGTGCTAATCGCTACAGCGGAAACTGAGCCCTAGGCTGGCCTGGTGGAAGGGCGCGTCTGCCAAAAGACATGTAAAGGATTGGCTTACCTTTCGCTCCATTAGGATTTAAAACAGAGCCAACTATTAAATTATTATCATTCATAAACGATGTTATGAAACAATTCAAATTTAATGCAAAAGCCACAGTAGCTGTGGCCATTGCAGTCGCATCATTCTTTGGGTTCAATAGCTTCAAAAAAGCGGATACCCATCTTTACAAATTAGTAGGCAATGAATACCGTATGGTAGACGAAACTAGCGGTGAGTGTCAGCCTACGACACCGAACACCTGTCTCTGGAGAATTGAGAGTGACCAATTGACAATTCCTCAAAATCAGGCTCCCTCACCGCAGCCTGTCAGTCAAGGAGAATTTAACGGTGATTTTGCTACCGCACCTTAGCTTTTTTTGAATGGGATAGTAAATATTCGTTGATAAGCGCTTTAAATCTCAGCGATCCGGCGGATTCTATCCCATTCTTTTCAGGCAACGGCCTAGGGGGATTTCTTGCTATGATTTCCCCCTCTTTGCCGATTATGATCCACCGAGGTACTCCTTTCATGCTATAGTAACTTGTGATCGGATGATAAAAACCTTCTGGAGCTGTGCTTAAAGAAATTGATAAGGAGTCGGTATAGTAAATAGTTCGATTTTTTTGAACATCACCATTATCTAAACAATTTTTCCATACATCGGCATCATCATCCAGATTGATGTCAATGAAAACGACGTCTTTATTGGATTCATAGTATTTTCTTATTTTGGCTAACGGTTCTGACAAAGCCAAACATGGTGCACACCGATTTACCCAAAAATCAATTACCACTACCTTACCTTTAAAATCTGCCATGCGTATAAGTTTTCCATCTCTGTCCTTCAACTCAAAGGGATAAGCCATCGAACTATCAGGCTTTGGAGCAATAAATCTTATATTTGCAGTTACATTTTGACATGTAAACGATTTCAAAAAAATCACTATGCCTAGCATAAATAATCTGCGTTTGTTTGTTTTCATATGCTATCTTTTGTTTTGTATTAATCCACTGAATTGAATTTCCTGTATTGGTAATAAAAAGGCATATTTTAAACTTTTAGGCGGTAGTATATATTCCTTTTCGCCCAATATTCTTTTAAAACTTATATCCCTTCCCTCTACATTTAATCGACGGACATCCGACCAGCGCATCCCCCGAAAAAGAAGTTCTTTACCTCGCTCATCCAACACCTGTTGAATAGCATCGTTACTATTATTAAAATTGAGCTGTGGTAAGTTTTCTGCGGCGAAACGATTTTTGTAGAGATTGTCCAACAATATTTTTGTCCCATCAAGATCCCCAGCTCTTGCTTTACATTCGGCGAGTATCAGCAAAACCTCGTCGGTAGCCGCACCATTAAAACAATTTGTTCCATTCAGCCCTGTGGTATACAGATTCTTTCTATTTGCTTTTCCATCTTGGGTAAAGGTGAAATATGCTTTTAACCGCAGGTCTTTGGGGTGATAGAGCGCAATTAAGGTCGAATCCACAAAACTGTTGGGCGCAAATCTTCCAACAGCAGTTGAGAGGTACCCTTGCTGGGTGCACATCACTAAAATCTCCGCGTTATTCCTATCGAAAATTGCATCTCCGTCTAAGGTAAGTTTATTATAATCCAATAGGACATTGTATGTCGTGTACGAATTCTCACTATACTGCAGAGCCTTTTCATAATTTCCCATAACCAAATAAATCCTAGCCAGCATAGCCTCTGCAGCAGCAGTACAAGGTCTATTCCTAAAAACAGATGGAGTTTTGTTTTGCAAGAGTTTGGCAGACTGCTCCATATCCTGCACGATACTACTATAGGTGGCCTCAAGTGTTGCTCTCTTCTCCAACTGATCGATATTAGGCGAGTAGCGCAACGGAATTCCCATTTCATTTGCAGCAGTCTTCTCATCATATGGCAGACAAAAGGTTTCGGCAAGCGCGAAATTCCACATTGCCCTGAAAAATAATGCCGTACCTTTGATATCATTATATTCATCCCTATTCGCGGCAGTAACCTCGATGTTATTCAATACATCGAGGACAACATTGCATACATAGATAGCGTAGTAACTATTGTTCCATTCGCCGATCTGCGGATTACCTTCGTAGATATCATCCTCCCAGATATAGGCATTTCGCTCCTGTACGAATACTGTCGACTCCCATGTGGCCTTATTATAGTAATATTCATCAGAAGCTAATTGGCCCAAAGACGGAAACCAATAGTTTAAGCCCTGCCCCAGCTGACCATCGTTATCCAAAAGTCGTCGGCAATCGTTTAAAGTCTTTGGATTTACTATACTCGCATCTGGTTTCTCTTCCAAAAAAGACTTTGCACAGCCCATGCAGAGTAAAAAGGGCAATACATATATATAAAATTGTTTTTTCATGTTAGTATCCTTTATACATTAAAAATTTGTTTTAAGCCGTAGGCTAAATTCCCTTGGAACGGGATAGGCCGATTGGAATACATTTGGATCCAAACCCTGTTTATTGGCCCGCCAGAGAATACCTACATTATCGACTACAAAAGTGAGGTCCAATGCCTTTATCCATCGGAAATAGTCTACTAAACGCCAGCCAATCTGTATATCCCGCAGACGGACTATGTCAGACTTTTCAACCAGAGCATTACTGTAAGCAAACAGATTGCTCCGCGACGAGTTTGAAGGATAGATTAGTGCAGGTACATTTGTCCACGCCTCATCCCCCGGCAGTTGCCAACGCTTATCGTAATCGTATATCGCAGCCCCCATTGTAGTCGCACTATAAAGGTCTGCATTGCTTAAGGATAAGCGCCTAAAATATCCACCAAACTGATACATGATATTAAAACTAGCATACAAACGGCCATAGCTGAAATCATTCCTAAATGAACCGAAAAAAGGCGGTATACGGGGTCCATGGAATTGGATGTTCTCCAGGTCCTTATTATTGAGGATGGCACTATAATCTTTACTCTCTACACCATTCATATAGCCGATGGGATTGCCATCACCGTCCAACCCAGCATAAGGAAAGCTAAACAATGCCGATTGTGGAAATCCCTCATACGGGTTGAGATAATTTGTGGTCATATAGCTAAAATTGCTTGCTTGTTTGACCAGATAACGAACAACCTTGTCTTTAGCTTTTGAAAAATTAAGTACCGTTTGCCATTGCAGCTTACCCAAACTATTTTTAGTGGTCAGGGATAGATCAAATCCTTCAATTTCGGTATCCGCCACATTACCTTTATATTGGGTAAGCCCGGTCTGCGGTGCAATAGGTCCATTTCCGATAAGATCATTGCCCTTTTTCCAATAGCGATCTACCTGCATAACTATCCTCTGGTTGAACAGACCGATATCAAACCCGATATTTGTCACTTTGTTCTTTTCCCAACGTAAAGACGGATTTGGTGGGTTAAGAATTGTAGCATATAAATTCTGATACCCGTTTTTGGATGTCGGATACCTTGCTGTCAGCCATGCTGACATAGTTTTGTCGACGTTTCCCTGTACACCATAGGAGGCACGGAGCCTGACGTCGGATAGCCAATTTACGGCTGGCAACAAATCTACCTTTAGGTTATAAGCACCACCGATCGACCATAGAGGCACTCCCTTTTGGTTGGTTGCTACACCGAATAGATTAGATTCATCCCTACGGATGCTTCCATATACATTATAAATACTTCTGTAGCTATACGCTGCATTCAACAGATACGAACGGTATCGGTCTACATGCCAATCCTGATAGTTTCCGTTATTGATGACCTGACTCCCCCCATAAATACGCGGCAAGGCATTGATATGGTCTATTGTTGCTGCTGTTGCAGTGGAGGGATCATAGCCAAACAGCTGCTTCTTATCCACTTCACTCCTTGCATCCGACAGTTCCATTGCCATGAGCGCTGTTATATGATGATCTTTGTTGACCCTCTTATCCAAAGCCAGTTGCCCTCGCCATAAATACGATGCGCCGCGTAAGCGATTGATTATCCGGTGTTCGCCAGCTGGTATCTGCTTTACATACTTGCCTGTAGCTTTATCATATCTCGTGTAGATATTCACCAAATTGCGCACATAATAGGAATCGTCCGCATAGCGCATGAGGTCGTCACCAATTGATTTTGTATATTGATATTTTACACTGGCCGTGATGAATGGAAAGATCTTGGCATCTATAGTACCATTCAATCGCAGGTTGAACAGCGAATTGGTAGACATTCCTTTACCAAGATCGGTCAATGGATTATAGTACCAGTCAAGCAAGTTGCCATTGCCGACGGTATCCACATAGCTATTGCGCATACCACCAGTTACTGCCACTGGCGAACCATCAGCAGTAACCAATTCCTCATAGGGGTACATTGATGGGCTGTTCTGTGCACTCTGCACTCTTGTATCTGTTAAATTGGTCTGAAATGAAAAGTTGAGCCGATCCTTCAGAAATCGCTGGTCGTATTTCATCAAGAGTGTCTTGCGCTCATTTTTAGAATATTTAGTTGCCTGATCCTGTCGGTTAAGACCGCCCGAAATATAAAAACTCCCATCCTTGAAAGGTCTTGAAATCGCCAGATTATACTGTTGTTCGAGCGGTATCTGATAGAAGTATTTCAAACGCTGGACACGACTGTCTTTTAAGCGGTAAGCATCAATCATTTCATTCCCTAATTCTTCTGCCAATTCACCTTTGCTCATTTTATCCAATAGCTCCACCACTGGTGAAACCGGCTGATAGCCAGTCTTCAATCGAGCATTATAAGCGCCCTTTTTATAGAGAAACTTCTCCACGTCAATAAAGTCACTGCTCGATATGGATTTGTTATAATAAAGATCAGGTTTATCGGCGATGCTCTGGGTCACTTCGGCCGACAAGGAAAGTCGGTCTTTACTCCCCTGTTTGGTACTGATAACAACAACACCATTGCCCGAGCGAGCCCCCCATATTGAAGCCGCAGCGGCATCCTTTAAGATAGAGATCGATGCAATATCTGCAGGATTGAGGCTACTTAATCCACCGTCATAAGGAAAGCCATCTACAACGATTAGTGGCTCCGCGTTCGCAAATAAAGTACTTTTGCCCCGGATCGTAAATTCGGGCTGATTGCCCCCCTCGTTGCTATTGATCTTGGGCAGTTGCAGCCCAGTGGTAAGCCCATTTATTCGCGACAGTATGTTAGAAGAAACTGACCTGTCGATCAGCTTTTGGTCCAACACATCGACACTCCCTACCGTCCTTTCCTTTGAAATACGCTGATAACCCGTATTGAATACCTCCACCTCATCCAGTTTATTATCAATAGGTATCAACCGAACGTCCATTGATACCCCTACAGTATAACTCAAGGACTGGGCATTGTATCCTAGATGGGAGAATATGATCTTGCCCTTTTCAGCTATTACTTTAATGGTAAAGGAGCCATCGTTTTTGGTTGATGCTCTCCCCTTTTCATCGGCTATGGTGACCGATACACCTGCTATTGGTTTACCGTCCATTGCTGATAAGACTATCCCTGATACAGTAAGAAGCCCATCGGCCCCACTGTCCTTGCGGGGCGTCTGAGCTGATAAACTAAACATAGAAACTAAGAGGAACACGATTACAAGAAATGTAATCTGTATAACTGGAATATTGACTACCTTATCCAATAAGGCAGTGGATAGATTTGATCTTTTTATCATCTGCTTATGGATTAGGTATTATTCTGCGATACGGTTAAAGAAACTGTGGATCTTTTGCTTCGCTTCCAGATCAGCTGTTATAGCTTCGACAGATTCTGCAAAGGCAAATGGTACCGCATCGATTTCGATCTTGCGAAAGTGCACAAGGAAATAAGCGATCAGCACACGGCACACTTTCATCAAAAAGGTATGCATCTGCTTTACGTCGGCAGCATCTTCCTGCACTGCACACTTTCTATAGTTTTCAAAGAGTGTCCACAGGCTTTCCTGACAGTCGGTGATTTTATGTTGGGACCAGAACTCCCGAATGGTATTTAATGGATCGTATCCATTGTCGTATATTTCATAACATGCTAGCTCAAAGGGTAGCATATTGTTTGATTTTTGGTTCATTTTTGAGGCATTAAAATGATCAGTACCGCGAAAAATTAAGGCAATACTCATCCTATCCCGCGCGCGCGTACGCGCTCGGGTTCATAAAATAGTTTAAAAAAAATGCTCCGAGTTAGTTGTCTAATAATTGGTTACACAGCAGATGATATAGATACACTGACAAGCTTCGGATATGGTCATAATGACCCCATGCCTCAAAAGTTAAGGGGGAATTGAATTGTTCGGATGTTTGTTTTTTAAAATCATAACTCGTTATTGGTTAACGAGTCTTGGGGCATAGAGCAGCTCTGATAGATAAAGGGCTACATGCTGTGGCCACAAATTAAGTTTCTGACGCCTAACGTAACACAGACTAACAGTAGCCCCATATCTATCTTATCAAGCAAATATAATAAAAGCTTTTATATAAGAATAGACATGGGTATTCATAACTACTGCCTTGCGTTACGGCGTCAGAAAATGTAGCCGCAAGACTCTTTGTTTTAAATACCTAAGTTTTTCTCCGAAAGCATCTGCTCTCTTCCTATACAAAGATAATAAACAAATTACAAAAAAAGAATTAAATGTCACTTTTTGTAATTCGGTCGAGTTCCATCTTTGACTTATGACCAGTATAAATAGAGAAGTAATTACTGCAAATATCCTGAAGCTAATTGACAGTAATGGGATTGAAGATAATGATTTTGCCCATCTTATTGAGAAATCAACTAGAACTTTATCTAGGATAAGGAAAGGACAGTCATTATTTAATATAGATGCAATTAATGTGGCAAGCTCATTTTTCGACAAATCGTTAATAGAGCTTAATGAACAAGAGATCGTGATTGAAAATGATTCACGTAATAAGCTAAAACACATCCATAAAAATAATGTTGCGTATTCTAACTTGTTAGAGAAACGACCAAGTATTACCTATGCAATAACCTTTCACCTATTGAGTAATAAAGAATTTTGTTCAAAAGGTATGATCGTTGATAAAATCAAAAAGTTTTTTGAATCTTTAGGATGGAATTATTCTAGCTCATATATATCTAGCTCTATGACAAGAAATAGTAAATACATTGTTGTCGCAGGTACTGTGATAGTTGATGGCAATGAAGTAAATGTCTATAAATCTAAATAATTTTGATATTTTTAAATTTCAAATAATTGGATTGTGCGACGAAGAATTACATTTAAACTCCATTCAACCGTAAATCACATAGCCTTACAACTACCGACTTGGCAAAACAGCTCCACTTTCGTATCTTAGATACAGCTGCGCTCCTTCACCAAGGCATTAGCAAAACCCATCTCACGTAAAAAATTATGAGTTACGATTTATACTTTTATAAAAAGAAATCAAGTAATCAATCTGAAAAGGATATTATTAATTATCTAAATAGTTCTGAATATTTAACTACCGAAGAAAATGAAACACAATGGAGTTATTTTAATGAAGAAACCGGTGTGTACTTTGGGATTGATTTGAACGAACCAAATATTGAAGCAGAAGATATTGAAATTTGGGACAATTTCACCGATTTTGAAAATCTAAACTTTAATTTTACGATAAATTTTATTCGTCCCAACTTTTTCGGCTATGAAGTATTTCCAATACTAGAAAAGATAATTTCAGATTTAGATATTTACATATTAAATCCCCAAGACGAAATTGACGATAACAATCCTCAAAGGTTTGAAAAGGGTTATTTAGAAAGGCAATGGATAAAACATAACGAAGGATTAATTATTCAAAATTTTTCTGAATTTAACGTTGAATATTACGATAAAGATAAATCTGACTTTGTTTGGAAGTATTCTTTTAATAGAAATGATTTACAAGAAAATCTGGACGAAGATATATTTGTGCCTGGCTATTTTCTACTAAAAAATAAAAATGATAACCAAATTTACAGAGTTTGCGTTTGGCCAAAACATATACCAATAATATTACCTCCAACTGATTTTATAATTGTCCAAAAAGAATATAGAAAACTCTTTAAAGAAGTAAAAGAAAGTGGTTTTGTTTCCATTAATCAAATTAATGAAAAGTTTGAAAACTACTTTGAGGATTTTGAATACAAGGGTTTAAAAATGCGAGTTATTAGACAGCAAAATGCTGATAAAATTGAAAAAGAATTCAACAAATTGACTATTGAATTCCAAGTCCAAAATTTTGGCGAATCTGTTTCATTTGATAGCTTTGTAAATGTAAAACCTTAAAAAATAATACTGTTGTCTTTCCTGGATGGATGGATAACTGGACCTATATTTCTAATTTCTTTGAGTACGAGGATCAGGTTCGCAAGATTATATACACCACAAATCCGATCGAGGGAATGCACCGTCAGATACGAAAAATTATTAAGTCTGAAGGAGCTTTCAGCTCTGAGCAGGCGCTCATAAAATTGATGTTGTATCTGATCATAAAGGATATCGCAAAAAAATGGACGATGCCGATACACAATTGGGGCTTGACTATATCCCAACTTTATATTAGATTTGGGAAAAGACTCAAATTAGAAAGAGGTTTTTAAGATTTTATTCTAATGAGTTTGAGTTACACTCCCGTAGCGCCATAAAATATCAATTGGAAATCATTGACACATGTTACTTTACACTACCGTCGGTGGCTTTTCTCTAATTCACATTTCTTTTGAAATTTCTATAAAAAAATGAAGTATGTTTTGCCCTTAAGCTTTCTAACCAGTCTCCATCGTGTAGTAAGAAGAATTTCTCATATAGTAGTTTGTAAATTTCAAAATCTTCGATATTAGGATTTTCGAGTTTTATAGCGTTAAAGTATAAGTTTACTGCTGGACTTTCTTTTACGATGGTATTGTACTCATATTTATCTATAAATCTGTTTATTATAGATGTGTGATAGTTATGATGTATAGAGAAAATATTAGCTTCAAAAGACATGAAATGATCATAAAAATCAATCAAATCTTTATCTTCCGATTGATTAAATATAATTATTGCCTTTTTTCTAACTTCAAATATTTTGGGCTTTAAATCAGAATAGTAACCTATGTAAGAATATAAGTTTATATAAGATTTGTAAACGTCTTTCTCACCTGCATTAAAAATATCCGTAAGTATTTCTTTACTATGACTTTGGACCAAATCAGGGTTGTACTGTTCGAATCTTAGATCTTCTAAAACTTTTAATGCTTCTAATGTATTAGCATATCCATCAATATCGATTTCAAAAATTTTTTGATTCTTCCACTCCCCTAATGCTTTGGTTGCTACCTCATATGTTTTAAGGGCAATTAATAACCCCACAACAGCCACAGCTCCGGTAAAAACATTAGTTAATACCTCTGCAAGTTCAAAGAATTCTTAGGTTCGATAAATTCCATAAAATTAAGTTAAACCCAAATATAACCCCATAGCAACAAAATAGCAACTTCATCCCTAAAAAAATAAAATGTGTAAAATTAGCGATCCTTCTTCCCTTAATTGGTAAAACCGTCCTTAAAATTTGGACGATGAATAAAAGTGTAATCTCCCTAAAAATAGCTCGATGCTAGGGAATTTTGTTTTTCTAATATTTTTAGTAATTTAGTTAAGCTAAATTTATTTTATGAAAGAAAAGTATTTACAGAAACTTTTGACACAAAAAAATAATCCCTTATGGGAAAAGATTGAAAATAAAGATAATATCAATATCATTATTTGGGATAACAATTTTTCTGAACTTTTCTCAGACGATTATACAACAGAATTTCGATTGAATAGCTTGAATATAAATTCATTCAATCATGAATTATGTCACGTCTATATAAATCAAGTCTTCGGGGGTATTTTTCCTACTCTTAAATTGAGAATGCCCTATGAACTAAATAATTATATTACAAGAAACTGCCTACAACATATTTCCAATTGTATAGAGCATAAATTATTTTTTGATTTATACCTTGAAATTGGTGGTGAGTCAGAACAATTTGTATCTGATTTTTACCTGAGGAAGGGAAATAACTTCCATTTATTTCATCGTAGTGTAAGCCCCAATAATATAGATGGATATTTAGGTAATCTATTCTCAATATTAGGTGATTGTAATACTAATATGGATTATTCAAAAGAAATAAACGGTTTTAGGAAATTATCGCCATCGATATTTGAAGCTAGTAAAACGCTCCTTTGTGAAATTATAGATATAGGAATTTGTGATCAACTTGAGGATTTTGGGGTCAATGAGGAAGGAGTCTTTATAAATAAGACACAAAGTAATTCTTGCGAAGATTTCTGGAATGTAGTTTTTGATGAAATGAACTTATAATTTCAAAGCTCCTTATTTATGGACAAAGAATATATTCAAAAAATTTTACAGGTCAAGGTTTGTTACTCTTAGGTTGTGAATTTTTTTAATTTATTTTTTATTGCAGTATTTAAAATATATTTTCTTTTTCTTAGCTGATGAAGAAATGTCTTTGAATTGTGTATTGTAACACATCTGTTTACATACCCCATATAAGTTGATTTCTTATATGTTTCATTATTTGAGTTTGGTTGAATCTTTTTCATTTTAAATTGACCTGTAGAAGGGTCTTTGATTAAGATATTTATAGTATTTTTATAATGAACTTTACTATCAGCCTTGTCAAGATCATCTTTTATGGGTCTGTTTATTACTTTCTTTATTTGACTATAAAATATTGCCTTCGGAATAGTTGGTTCATTAATTATGGCATTATTAATTCGTTTTGCTCGTCTTTCAACCGTCTTAATTAATCTACGGTAATATTTTGCTAGATTCGTTGATTTTATTAAAGTCTGATATCCATAATATTCAAACCCTAGATAAATAAGTCTGTCTTTTTTAATAATATTATATTCCTCATCTAGCTTAAAACATTCTAATCTAGTCTTTTTATTATTACCAACATATTTGAATATGTACCGATCTGTTTTCTGTTTGCTAATTTCTAAATTAACATTCTCAATCAAACTCATGATTGTTGCTTCATAATGTGC
The DNA here is from genome assembly GCF_030818895.1 of Sphingobacterium zeae. NCBI lineage: Bacteria > Pseudomonadati > Bacteroidota > Sphingobacteriia > Sphingobacteriales > Sphingobacteriaceae > Sphingobacterium > Sphingobacterium zeae. The sequence continues at coordinate 2,741,701 of NZ_JAUTBA010000001.1, read as the reverse complement.
TATTTCATCAATAGGACAGATTATAATGATGTCATCAGAGTATCGACGATAGAAAGCACTTTTACCAATTATAAGATCTTTAATAATGGTTTTATCAAATTCAAGTAAATATAAATTTGCGAGAGTAGCACTTATAGGTAATCCCTGTGGTATTCCTTTTATTATTCCTTTTCTTTTATAATTAGGATTATAGTATCCGCCCTACCAAGTACATATTTTCTGAGCGATGTATAATGCGGAGCTTTGCTAAATGAGCAAAGAAGAAAAAAGAATACAGATGTTTGCCCTGATAGCAGACTGGCAACAAAGCGGTATAAGCAAGAAACGATACTGCGCAGAAAAAGGGATAAATGAGGCCACCTTTTATTATTGGTATTCGCGCAGTAAAGAAAACGTTTCGTCTGCGGGGAGTTTTATATCCATCGACAAGGCCTGCAGAAAAAGTGAAGTTGAGGTAATTTATCCCAATGGTGTACGTATAAAGGTAGAAAATGATCTTGGACTTCTCTCTCAATTGATCCGTCTGTACTGATGTTTGCGCTAGGCTCATCGCATAGGTTTTATCTTTATGATGGTTTTTGCGATATGAGGAAGTCTTTTGATGGACTTTGTGGACTGATCAGTTCAGGAATGCAGCGGCAAGCTACCAGTGGGGAGGTTTTTGTGTTCCTAAACCGTAGCCGTACGCACGTGAAGCTGTTACATTGGGAGAAGGGTGGCTTTGTGCTGTATTACAAACGGCTGGAGAGCGGTACTTTCGTACCGCCCAGTATAAAAAACGGAGAGTTGTCATGGAGTGATCTGGTGCTGATGATTGAGGGGATACAGGTCGTAAAAAGTATTCAAAAAAGACGTTTTACTTTGCCTTAAAAGCGGCATTTAATTGCATGAGCGCGGGTAATTCCGTATCTTTAGGGTATGGAAACAGCACTGGAAAATCTCTCAAAAGAAGACCTTATCAAGGTCATTTCCAGTCGTGACCAAGCCCTTGTTGAAAGAGATGAAAAGATAGATTACCTAGAGTCCCAACTCGCTATGTACAAGCGTATGCAGTTCGGGCAGAAGCGTGAGCGATTCGAAGGCGATCCAAATCAGACCATGCTTCCCTTTGAAGCAGCGCCGGCCGAAGTTATACAGCAACAGGAGGAAATCAAAGAAAAGATCGAGTATGTACGTAAACGACCTAATCATAAAGGACGTGCTAAATTACCTGCCCACCTCCCTGTAGAAGAGGTTGAAATCCATCCCGAAGGTGATCTATCCCAAATGGTTTATATCGGTAAAGAAATTACGGAAGAATTGGAATGCGAACCTGCAAGGTTCTATATCAAACGTTACATCCGTTATAAATATGCTGCCAAAGATAAATCTGCCGTGGCCATTGCCGAGCTTCCCGAGCGTGTAATCGACAAAGGAATCCCTGGGCCGAGCCTGCTTGCGATGATCCTTACCGGTAAATATCAAGATCATCTCCCGCTATACCGACAGAAACAGATCTTTGCCAGAGAAAATATACAGATAGCTTCCTCAACAATCGAAGGATGGGCCAGACAAGCCTTGGAGAAACTGGAACCACTCTATGAACAACTCGTCTTCCAGACCAAATCACAGGGTTATTTACAGGTTGATGAAACCCCAATAAAAGTATTGGACAGCGATAAAAAAGGCGCTGCCCATCAAGGCTATTATTGGGTGTACCACGCTCCATTGGAGGGAACCGTGCTGTTTGATTATAGCCCTACCCGTGGTGGCATTGCCGCTGTGCCTATGCTTGGAAACTTTAAGGGTTATCTCCAGACCGATGGCTATACTGTATACGAAAAGTATGGCAAAAAGAAGGAAGTGACGCACTTGGCCTGTTGGGCGCACGCACGCCGTGAGTTTGAAAAAGCATTGGATAATGATAAAGCAAGAGCTGAAAAGGCATTGCTAATGATCCAGAAGCTTTATGCCATTGAGCGGAAAGCCAAACACGAAAATCTAAGCGCAGAGCAGATCAAAGAACTTCGATTGACCGAATCCTTACCTATTATTAACGAGCTGGGCAAATGGATCTTTGAAGAGATAAAAAGCACATTGCCTAAAAGTCAGATCGGTAAAGCTATGGCGTATGCATACGCTAGATGGGATGCGCTATCAGCATACCTGTATGATGGAAATCTGCACATAGACAATAATCTTATCGAGAATGCCATTCGCCCCGTTGCACTGGGACGAAAAAACTACCTCTTCGCAGGAAGCCATGAAGCAGCACAGCGTGCGGCGATGATCTACTCATTCTTTGCTAGCTGTAAAAAGCATGAGGTGAACCCTTTCCAGTGGTTAAAGCATACCTTGGAAAACATCATGTCAATAAACCATAAAAACTTAAAGGATCTATATCCTCAGAACTTCAAAAAATCAGCAGACCTGTAGTTCATAGGCCGGATACGGATTATACACACGGAGTTTCTTTTGTTTTAACGATTCTCTAAACTCGTCATAGCCTTTAAATATGCACTTGTACCCTTTATTCCTTCTAATTTCGTTTAATCGACTTTCATTAAACCATTTATCATTACTTTCAATAGATTTTAAATTATTGTAATTAATATATCTATAGTTTGTACATGCCTCGAAAACCTTATTATGAGATGCAGAAAATCTTTCAATACCGACAAGCTTAGTCCATGCGGTTTTTAAAATTTTATGGTCGATTGTAGGAAAAAAATTCTTAATATCAAAAGCTAATACTCCAACCTCATCAAATTTTGATGAATAATGTTGTATCTGATCAAAAACTTCTTTCGAAAAATGAATTGTACTTTTACCTGGTCCATTGGGATTATCACCATCTTTTAATAGAATTTTTCTGTATGCGATTATACTTTTGTTTAGAACTTCGTCTTTTTCTAACTCTTTTATATACAGATTATTAATTAAATGAGAGTAAAATGCATAAATAAGTGCATCAAAATGTGTAGCATAAAATAAATGTCTATCCTTTCTAGTTCTCTCAATTTTTTTTTCTATTTTATTAAAATGTTTATGTGCGCAATAAAGCTTGGTAATTACTCCGTTAGGATCTTTTTTTATTTTTGACTCTATAGGTTCATGATTTTCTAAATCAACTTTTTTATATTTTCTTTCCCTTAATAACCGATGAATTAATGGAAAAAACTTATAGTTGTTGATATAGTCTTCATTTTGAAGCTTTTTTAGGAATTGATTTCCAGTTTTTTAAACTTATGCTTGGAGTAAGGTGTATATAGCCTTTTGATTTCAACCAATCTGGTTTTTCATTAGAATTAATTAAGGTCATATAATATAGTTTAAAAAGGGGGGCAATAGCAGTAATTTAGGGATGGTCATAACAATTAATTTGGATCGAAACCCACTTCTGAGTCACTGCATAATTTCCGAAATATATTAAGATTACAATCATAGAATACTTAACAACACAAATTCTTATGAACATGAATTGGATACATATAATATTATTGATTATCTTTACATACGATGTACGACTCTTCGCGAAGAGGAGTACATTGAAATGTCTAACCGATGCTAACTTAAGTTAACCAAGTAATTACTTTAAAAAACGTTTGTAATTGATGATCCAATCAGGTGACATACCCCGCCCCCCTTATTTATCAAATATATAATAATTTTTATGAAAAAAATCAAGTTAGGTGATTTATTGCTTTTTAAAACACATCCATATGTCCATAATATTGACCCTATAAAAATTAGTGCAAATGCTCTATTTATTTCTCCAATAATTAATGTAATTGAAATTGCGTACAGGGATTATACAAAGACCGACATTACTAAAATAAGAGGCGTTTTTTATAACTCTAACATAAATAAGTTTGAAAAATTATGGTTTAATGTCGATGAATTAGTATTATTTAAAGGAAGCGATGATTGTATGCAAGATGAATTCGCACTTTTTTCAAAATACACGTTACGATCAACAGTTGATGAATTAAAGAAATTAAAGTCAATTTATCAAGTGGATAATGGTAGTTCTAAATCTTCTTCAAGCTCGACTTTAAACCATCTTCCTCCAGTTTTTTTAATATTGGAACAAAAGGAAATTGAAATTGAAGGGAACAAGAAATTAAAAGACTTTTCCGACGAAGGTTTTAAAGTTAAGTGGTTTAATCCAAAAACTAATCTATTTTCAGAAGATATTTTGCCTAAAAGCATTCTTGCTAAAGTATCAGATAATGAGGATGAGAAGGCGATTATCGAAGCAATTGATAACAAATATATTTATGAATATGAGTTGCCAAAAATTATTGTTGATAAGTCTAAAAACTTGAAAATTGAGAATTCTATTTTTAGAATAGTAGATGTACGATACAACCACTTATCAATAATTATTGTAATATTTGATATTCTTTTAAATAAGGAGATTGAATTACTAATTGAGGAGGCGAGGCCAATAATAAGTAAGCCTTCTAAATTGTTTAGTGATTACTTTTTCAACAAACATCCTAAATTAGTTCAAAATAAATTTATTTATCCGTATGAGTTTGATTTTAAAGTAAATCATTTATATAATATAACATACATTAATAGTTTCGGTGAGAAAAAGGTCCGTTGCATTGTAGTTTATAAAATTTTGCAACCTGATTTAAATGAAGAGAACAATAATGGTAAAATTATAGAGGCATTCTGCTTGTTGAGGAATGAAATTCGATATTTTTGGACAAAAAGAATTGTACAAATGTTTGAATCAAATATAAAATTGTAACATACAAAATCCCATACAAATTCATTTTATATGATAAATTAAGCCCTGAATATCGCAGAGCCGTGTAATCCGCAGGAGAAGTTCTTTCCCTAAATCAAAAAGCGTATGGAAGAAGATCCCGATATACTGCTGAGCACATTGTGGGCTGGTCGAAATCTCGGGGATATACCGGGGCTTATTCAACATTGTGATGCTGGCAGTTGTAAAGATTAATTGCCCCCCTGCCGGGAGTATAACTCAAACTGTGTCATTGGATAATTAACCAAAATCTAAAAGCCTCTATCAAGTTTGAGCCTATCCTCAAATTTAATGTAAAGTTGGGATATGGTGAAGTCCCAGTAAAATTATCCCAACGTGTAAATAAGGGAAAGCCTAGAATTTTTGTCTAGGCTTTTGGTTTTCATAATTAAGTTGCTAGTATACCTGCTGCGCGTAGTTTTGTTTTTAAATCTCTCAGTTCAGTTAAAATTTCCTTCACTTCAGATTGAGTGTAGGTTGGGGAAGGACTAGTGGCTTTATCAGATGATGGTGCGGATTGATTCACTATACCTTTTGTTACAGTTGTGGCATTAACTTGAAGATTTTCTACCCAAGATGTCCCGCTCCACCATACTGGCTTACCTAATGTGGTATCATAATATTGAAACCCTGAAAATTCAGTTGTCAGCACAGGTCTTGAAGCAGTCGTTCCATTTATAGGAAAACCTTGAGCGTATACATTACCTTTCTTGGAATTTACTTTCCATATACCGCTATAAGACTCTAGATTAACCTCTGATTCACCGAGTATATTTATACTTTGATTGTTTCTAGGAAATAAATTAATATACTGATCTACAGTCCTCCCGTTAACCGTACTCGCTGTTTTTCTTGGAGTCTCTGAATAAATACTAATTCGCTTACACGCATTAACTGCTAAACTAGGTAGAGTTATTATTGAGCTATTTTTTAAATTTATTAGATATTCGGATACACAGGTCTGATTTGATAAAGTTAAGCCAGCGGTAGTGACATTAAGCGTTACGGGAGTTGACATTCTTATGTCTACAGATTTTTCACTCCCAGAGCAATAAACAGGAGCATCAATAGGCTCTGACCAAGTTCCTATATGCGTGTAACTATTTATTTTAACGTTTTTGTATTTATTTGTAGACGAGTTAATGGGCTCAAGATATATGCCTGTTATAAGGTTGTTATTATAGTCATTTATATAAACATTATTTATATTGATATGCCCATAAGTTGATTGAACTGCTTGCTGGACAAATGAGATTGCATTTTTAACCTGTCTGTTTGATGATTCTGTAGCACTTTGAGGATTAGCTATCGATATGCTATCAATATTTATAGTTAATCCGGTGTCTGCAACTCTAGAGAAAACAATGCCCTGTTTAACTGGGTTGTTTATTGTTATAATTTCAATTTGTATTTTCCCAATTATTCTATTTGTCTCAACGGCCCCATCAGAAGTTACATCGACAAAAGGAAACCTAATCGCTCCAGATCCACCAGTGTTAGGATTAGATGTGTCCCCGTCATATTCAGATACTATTGTCTTAACTTTGCAATTAAACACGCCATTGTTGTTGTAGGCTGCATTTTGCATATATGCAGGAACAAATTCAACTCCGCCATTCCTATTATAAGCAGTATAAATATTATCTATAACAACATTGATGATATCCACCCCAGTTGGGTTCGGCTCTATGTCAACACCATACATTGGAGCAGTACCCTTTATAATTCCAGTGTATCTTGAATCTATATTTTGAATATAGAGAGCATCACAGCTTATAATTGAAATTCCGTTCCGCCTGTTGTAGTAAGTAGATAATGTTCCGTATATATTTACATTTTTATTTTGAACAACAATAGACCCATCACCGTTACGTGAAGTTGCTATAGCGAAACCATCTCCCCAGCATTTATCAGCCCTTGGATTTGTCAGTGTTACATTTTCACACCCATACACAACTATTCCGTGTCCATATTCTCCCGTAGTGCCAGTATGGGTCTCAATATCACCTTCTACATATGCATCATTTATTATAACATTATTAACCTTCGTAAGATTAAGTATAGCTGTGCTTGCATCGCTGTTTGTGATAGATTTAAGTTTAGAATTATTTCTAAAAATCAATGTGGAATTACTTTGAGGTTTAATACCTCCTGTATAATTACCATCAGCCCTACCTCTAGGGTCGACAAAATAATCCTCTGATATTACAGATATCCGCTCGTTTTCAAGACACCTGTTAATCTGGATAGTACTATCTGTGCCTTTTAAAGCCCCATAGTACCTGACATCACATTCTCCGTTAGACTGATACCTTAGTGATATACTATCTAACACTATAATGCTACCTTCGTTATCAGGATCAGTAGTGTTAGAGATATAATATTCAATTGGACCCGGCGTATCACCTTTAGCATAGTATCCCAATAACATCACTCCTTCATAAACTCCTGATTGTAGATCTGATATTTCCATCGAGGACAATGCTCGAAGATCTTGTACTGTATTTTTGATAAGAAATTGATTTGCCATATTTTTATTTGAAAGATACGGAATAAAATGCGGCTATATATTCAACGTATTGATTAATAATTGAGGAATGATCATCCATTTTTTACGATTCTAGTAACTAGGCTTTCATGTTGTTTAAAGCCTCGAATACTTTAATCTTAGCGCTTCTCTAAATTTGAGGATAGGCTCAAACTTTACAGAGGCTTTTAGATTTTGGTTAATTATCCATCTGTAAAGTAAGAACCGTATTAGACCCGGTTTAATTTACACTCCCAAACTGAAAAGAGGTTATTAAATTTTTAATCCCATAACACAGTTGGTGTTACGCTCCCCTGACATGTAGTTCATAGGGCGGATACAGTCATGCTATCTTTGGAAGATTCTCTCTATTTCATTATCAATATTTTTCGCAGAAATCTGCTCATTTGTTCTTCCACTATGAGATATATTGTCGTAATAGTAATTATGATTATCTATATACTGTTGAACAATTTTCTGAATATCAACGTTATAAAGTTCTTCACCTTCTGGAACGAAATCTAATAATTCTTCATCTTCCAAAAAACCTTGATATATATCCCAGGCTTTATCTTTTATACTTTGTTCGGAATGATCTTCATACAAGTTCCCTTCAGGATCAAAAATTACACAGTCTGTTAAATCTTGATCATCTAATATCTCTTGAAAAACCTTTTGAACTGCTTCATTAAAAATAAATTGATGATGATTAACACTCAAATAATCCTGTAAATTTCTTTGATAGATCTTATGGATGTCAATCACATATCGTATCTCGTCGGCTGAATCAATATTTTCGAGCATGAGGTCTATAAAATGATCCCAATTATCTTCAATAAAAATCAAGCACTCATCTAATTGTTCAAGTGAAATATCTACTAAAATAGAATAAAATGCCCAGTCTACCCTAGCCCTATTTTCTATAACGCTGTGTAAAAGTTCAATGACCTGCTCTTGCTTTTGTTTAATGTGGAATGGAAACATGTTGAAAAATATTTTTAAAATCCTATAAGCACAGTTTTGGTTTCCAAAAACTGAACGTAATGACGTTGAACTATCCAGTAAATAATTTATATATATATCTTTTTCATATTCCTGACATGTAAGATATCTATTTCCATCTTTTCCAAATCGTTTCTCAAATTGCTCTATATATATGTTGGATAACCAAATTAACTTCCTTTCTGAATGATTGTCCTTTAAATAATCAAGCAAAAAATCTGTTATAGATGGATTAATAAAAGAAATTAGCAACTTGCGCGTTTTCGCATCTTTTTCTGTTTTTAGAAAACCATCCTGAAGCTTAATTAGACAATTGTTAAAAGTATTTACGTCATCAACCAACTTTCTCGATCTATTCTGCACTTCAATTCTATTATCAAAAGCGTGTTGTAATATTTCGGAGTCTACTCCCTTATCACCAAACGTGAAAACAGTTTCTAAAAAAATTTGATCATGTCTGCTTAGCTGATTTTCAAAAGCCATTTTCCAAATTTTCTCCGGATTGTCTAGATTGGCAAATAGATATTTTTCCACCGAGCTAAATCCGGAGTGGTTGAAATTACCTTCTTGTGTTAAAAATTCAATTAAACGGGGGTAATAATTAGTATGTTCAATTATTCTTAAATAATTCTTGTTCGTAAAGAAAACCTCCCTAAATTCCTCCGACATACTAAAATGATATAGATGATTATATAAAATTTTGGCTTTTTCCAATTTTGTATATGCCACAACTTTAATTTCATAATTAGAAATATCCTTTATTCTTTCTCTTTCAAAATGTTCAAAACGTTGATTAGCTTCTTTTAGTAAAGTAGTCCTAGAAGTAAAAATTAAATATTTATTGACTGATGATTGTATTTGTTCTATAAATCTTATGATTGTGGATTCAGGATTAATTGGCGAATAGAAATCTGCCAAATTCGAACCTAAAAAATCATCAATAAATATAACTTGTTTATCTTCATTTTTTTTTGATAAAATTTGCTCAGCGTCTCTAATTGCACGATCACTATATATAAGCTTAAACCCATTCCCTAGTAATTCGTAAACAAGCATATAAGCCAAAGTTGTTTTGCCAACACCTGGTTCACCTGAAATTATGATAAATTTGTTTTTATTTAGAATTTCAAATGATTTTCCCAAATGGGTAGTTTGAATATAAAATTTAGAGCGTTTTTTGATCTTTTCTTCTTGGAATTCGGAACTTATAATCTCTGCATTGTGCAGAATTCGCTCCATAATATTTGTACTTGTTAACCAAAGTTTGAAATATTTCTTCTCAATTTCCGGATTTTTTGAAATCAGGTTTTCAACTATCCTTCGATTATAAATATCTCCAGTCTTTTTTACATAAGGCTTAAGAATTTTTTTAATTTCGTCTGCTTCCTGTGGGTTCAGTGCCATTGATGTAAAGACAATGTATCTTTTAGGCTTGTCTGACAACTTATCCAAATTTTCTTTTTCCTTCACCAATTGATTTTTTAAATCCGAAAATTTCGACCCTATGTAGTGCTTAACTTGCACTATTATTTCGTTTGAATACTTGCCACTATACCTTAAATCAATTCCACCGTCCTTACCTGCTTTAAAAATTTCAAATTCTTTACTCAATCTTGCTTCAAGTAAGTCTTTTGCTAAGTCCTCAAATTCTTTGTCATTAAGAACTTCAAGATTATATCTCATAATAAAAACAAATGATTTAAATAATTTTCTGTCTGATCCTTATGTAATCTTCCCTTAGCTAACTCCAGATCTTAATTTTTCCTTGGCTTCCAGTATAATAATTGTGTCTATTATTTTCTGGTCTTTTTGGTCAACATTATTCTTCACTCACTGTATAATTTTCTAAGATGATCTCATCTTCAAAATTGGAAGAATAAGTTTCAACACTTTCTTTCTCTTCAATCCTAGAATTCATCTCCAAATATAGTAGTCCTGTTTTCATAAAATCTTTTGAAACTAATTTCCAAGGAATAACCAAACAAAACGGAAATTCAATATCTGGGCGTAAACATATTTTATCAGAAATTATTTCATCATTTGGAACTAAAATTTGATTACTATTTGTGAACTCTAAATCGCTTGTACTTTGATTCCATCTCAAGTTATATTCATACTTGGATGAATCTAGGAATTTCATTTGTTTTGAAACAATTTCTGTTCTAAAACAATCATCGCTAAAAGAAAGATATAATTTAAAATTTTCTAATTGTAAATCTCCAATATTTTTTAATTTAATCGAAAATGTGCAGGAACTTTTATTGATGCTTTTTCCCGTTATAAAATATCTGACAGGTTGTGCTTCAGTATCAATATATCGTCTTTGTTTTCTTTTTTCTTTCGGATTTAAAATAATTCTAAAATTCCCATTGCTAATGATTTTTTCCTCTACAAATTTATAGTGAATGTGGTTTTTAATTAAAATTGGACTGAAAGTTTCATGAATTTTATTATTACATAATGTTACATCAACTCGAAAATTAGTCTTGAAATTTTGTTTTTTAACATACCAATCGTTTGCTCTTTTATTTTGCTCAATGAGATAAACAATGTCTTCCCAACAAAAAAGATGAACTTCAAAAAAACCCTGTTTTAGGTTTTCAACATTTTTAATCCGAACAAATTCTTCTATTTTTTCATCTTTATTTGCTGTCGTCGCAAAATATAGTTTTTCTAAATTTGGCTTGAACTCTTTAGCCTTATTAATTTCAGAACATATTTCATTTTCAGTTAGCTTTGACTTTGTATATTCATCTTTACCTTTACATTGTATTCCAAAATACTTTGATTCATTTCTAGGAATCCCATAAATATCTACACCATTTTGAGTTTGTCCGGCCCGTCCATTTTTCTTTATTTCTGAACAATCCCAAATTTCTCCCCATAGAACTTTACATAATTCTTCAAAATCTTGCCAATTTTCAGGTTTTAAAATCTGTTGTTTCATTATTTCGCTTTATTCTTAAGATCAAATCGTCCTTAAATAATTGTAAGTAACCCAATCTTATTACTGACTCCTCATTTTTATAAATTGTCTATGATATTATTTAAGCAATAATACATTCATTATTTATTCTTTTCTCAACATTATCTACTTCAAAATCAGGCGGGGTAGGTTTAAATGTTCCATCTTCTTTTTGTAGATAGTGGTCTTTTCGTTGAAATTCTCTTAGTTTATCAATTTTAAGCTTTCCAATGATGATAGACGAATTTTCTCCACCTTTAATTTGAAGTATATTTCTATCTATAGATGAGGAAGGTTGTAATACTCTCGAATCCCCAAAATCAGAAGAGTTTACTTGGATAAAATAGCAATGTAAATCCCTAACCCACGATCCTGCTATATCAGAAAAATAATAAATATCTCTATTATATTCAGAAGCAACGATAAAATCAACTTTAGACTTAAACAATGCCCTATCATGAATATCGGCAAGTTCAAAGCAATTATAAGTCGAAAAATATACTCCCCTCCAATTAAACAATGTATACACTTTTTTGTAGTCTTTTGAAATATCCCGCGGAACCAATAATCGATTTCCTTTTAACAACTTATTCTCCTCTGGTGAATAATGATTTTTCAGCCTTAAGTTGATAAGACACGTTCTATAAGGTCCTTTTTCAATAGGTAATACAACTGCCATCAAATTAAATGCAATCTTCGCATCATTTACCCAGTGCTCTAATCCTGCAATTATACAGGTATTACTTTTCTTAGATTGATGGCACAAGAGAGTAACCCATTCACATGGAATAGATACTTCAGGTAAAACAAAGATATCAGCTTCTTCTTTCTCAACCTCATTCATTAGTCTGAACAACTGTTCTCTTCGTTCCTTTTTTACATTTGCTTTATTACGAAAAGAAAGCTCAATATCTTGAGGATTCATTTTAACATTTGCTAAAGCAATCTTTTTATCCTTTGTTTCTTTTCCTGTAGTGGAAAAAACTCGAACAGTTTTGTTTTCATCCCTTAATTTATCACCCTTAATTTCAAAATATAATTTTCTTAAAGCATCGACTTTTACTTGATCATAATCTATACATTTCCATTGGAAGTTTATTCGCCAGTAATCATTAAAAGCAGCATTAGGAATCTCGACTATATCACTTGAGACTCTATCGGTTGTATTTTTGATAGAACTTAAGGTTTGATAAATTTTCAAAATGTTTATCTCGTGAAATTGGACATATCTAGGTGCTAATTTGATTGACCTTGTGCATAGATCCAAATTACCATCAATAAAATCCTTATTGATCTTACTCCTTTCGCGTTCTAGAAGATTGGAGCCAAAATCCTCTGTTGATAAATATTTGGTATAGTTCAAAGCAGGTATTGACACCCACGTATTTCTAAACAAATTTGCCTTTCTAAAACTTTCTGCCAAAATTCTAATATCGACATCACAATTATTAATTTTTGAAAATTTAAAGAGGTTAAATTTCAAGTGATAGGCAATTGAAATTGCAATTGATATTTTTAAATATTCAAGTAAATCTTGGCGAATTTTCCGTTCAAGATCACTATTCGGAGAATTTTTATACCTGATATTATTTATAGCGATTCGTGTTTTATTAAAGAACTTAAATAACGATTCATGTTCATTATTGACAACAAAGAATGTTGCTACTTTTTCCCATAGAGTATGAAAATCAATTCCAATTTCTCCTTTAAAAAAAGTCAGTATCTGATTATTATCTTTTTTATTCTTTTTACTCTTTTCGGTTAAACTAGATGTAAAAATTTTTGCCGCTAGATACTTTGATGCTCCGTATTTATCCTCCCTAAATTCTTTAACGCTCCTAAGCTTATTTATCGAATCATTATATTGCATTGAAAATGCCTCTTCGTCAAATTCTTTATCTATTTCGTCTTCGTTTGGTAGATACCTAAATTCGCTACGATTTTTCTCAATATTTTTTTTAAACTTATTTATCAACGCAGGAGATTCATTATAATGAAAATCCTGTAGCATAACTTTAGAGCTTTGTATCCTTAATGAATCATATCCCTTAATTTTAAATTTGATCTGATTAGCATGATGTAAGAATACGTAATAATCGACATTTTCCGGATCGATATCAGAAACAGACACATCAACAAAGAAAGGTACATTTGTCTCATTGGTATCTTTAAAGAAAAAATTATCCATAATTTCAGACAAATCAAAACTTAATAGACGTCTTTTTACAAAGTAATCATTTAAAAATCTATTGACGGGAGAAATGCTTTTTTGAGAAACTCGTGTATTTGTTAGAACTATCATTATATCATCTACATACCTACCATAGTATACTGGATTTAATGTTTTCTTTATTTTTTTATCAAAATCATTAAGATAGTAATTAGCTAGTACCCCTGACGAAAGTAATCCAATCGGTAATATTGGAAAATCGAAGCTATCATTTGACAATCCATTGAGACAATCGGTATAAACCTCATTTATCATAGGAACCAGGTCAAATAGTTTCGAAAGCTTTGGTGATGATCTAACTTCAATTCCTGATTTCGATAGATCTTCTTCTAGTTTGTCAAAATTCATTCTCACTGAATGAAAATAATCTTTAACGTCTAAACTTAATATTACTGCATCTTTCTTCTCCGAGAGTATCTTTTCAGCAGCACCAATAGCATTATCTCTCCAAGATTGGTATTGGAGATAATACGGTTTAAAAATTCTGAATCCATTTACTAGACTTTCCTTTTCATCATCATCCTCTATTATCTCAAGTTTGTAAGCATAATTATCCTCATCAATCAACTTATTAAGATGTACCCCAATCTTTGTAATCCACAACACAGAAATAAGATGAACCTCTACAGGTGCATCAATAAAGTAGTTTATACGATCTAATAATATATCTTCTGAATTGGTTCTATTAGTAAGAAGATTCCCCTTCTTACCTAATAAAGATTTTGGCGTTACTTTGCAACCTATTACTTCCCTTAAATAGTTACAGATTTTGGAATTCGAAGAATTTAATATCTTGAGAACACTTTTGAATTTGATTGATAATGATCTTTCAAAATTTTCACCGTATTCGATTTCTTCTTCAAATTCAGCTATTCGTTGCTTTATAAATAATGAAGTGTTGTCATTATAATAGTAATTCTTAAGCTTTTTATAAGCTAAAAACACCTCTTCATATGTAAATTTATTTTGTTCCATAATTTAAATTGTAAATCCGAATAACACTTTATTAGGGATGATAGTGTTAGCGACTTATTTATAAGATTGAATAGTGTAAAATCTCTGCTCAGAGAAAGTATTAGAGAAGCCGATAGCTAAAATCAATATCTTCATGGCAATAAATTCTTTTTCCGAAATTTTGGTGTATCAAATATAGGTCTAATCTTAGGGAATTCAATTTTCACAGAAATTGGCATGGGAAAATCCACCCCCATTAGAATTGCTTCTCCTGCCCCTAATGACGGAAGAAAAGATAAAGTTTCTTTATTAGCTGTAGAACAAGCGCTCGCAATCGCTTCTCTATCCTGATAATTTATTAAACGATGTGTAATAAATGTGCCCATTTGGCTCAAAGTTCCTGTTGGAATATCTCTTGGCATTTGAGTAGATATGCAAAGGAACAAGCCATATTTCCTACTTTCTTTAGCGATATTATCGAAAGCATTTAATTCAGTACTTTCAAAATATTCATCTTTTATTTTTTTATTTAAGAATTGATGGGCTTCATCCACAAATAATATTAATGGATTTTCTCGAAATATCTTTGTCCTAGCTAAATTCAACAAGTATCTTCCTATTGAATTTGCCACAATCTCTCTAACCTGAAAATCATAAGGTACATTTTCAAATCCAATTCTTAACACATTTAATTTCGGGTCATCTATAAACTCATTAATTGTAGAAATTAAGTTATTTGTTTTGGGTTCATTGAAACCAAACATTCCGGAATAATTACTATCATTAATAACGTTATTAATGCGCATAATTAGACTGGTAGCGTTACCATAATTTCTCTCGTCCCTATTATTAACCCATTTATCGTTTGCGATCTGATAGCATTCGTTTCCAATTTGTTTATGAAGACATTGAATATTGAAACTGTTAGTTGAAAAATCCTCTATAATATCTTTATGCAAAAAGTAGGCGTTATTATAAGCCGCTGTAAAATTTCCTTGTTTGACAATTGTTCCTTTATTTATCACTACCGGTTGATTTTTGTAAGTGAAAATGTCGTTAACGCCATCATTAGAATGTACAGCATTTGGAATACTGCTCATTAAGCACTCAGCAACTTTTAAAGATTTTATGGCCTCCAATAGTATTGGCTGTTGAACCTGACCAGATGGTCTGAAGAGAACAAAAAGATCATTGACTGTTAAATTTCTATATGGAAAATGACTTTCTGAAATTAATACAGCGTGCTCAACTTTAGGATGATTGTCAAAAGTTGAATACTCGCCAGTAGGATCAAATATAATTGCCTTAGCTCCAGTTTCAATGCCTCCTTCGATAAACTTGCTAATAGTATAACTCTTTCCACCTCCCGTTGTTCCTACGACGGCGCAATGGCGACTAAATATTGCCTGCAAAGAGATGTCAACTGGAACGGATTTATCGTATATTAAACTCCCTAATCTAAATATCGGAGAATCCTCTATGTTCTCAGCTTTTATTCCAAAAGTCTTAAAATGTGTTGAAAGAAATTCTGAAGAACATATAAAAACCTTTGATCCTATTAAGGGAAGGCTATTTATTCCTTTTTCAATCTTTGTAGGATCAAATAAATCGAAAGATAATAATACTTCTATTCTCCCAACTGGATGAAATTCCTTGGTAGAAAAAGTTCTCTCACTGAGTTCCAACCTTTCCTTTTCAGGAAGGGCAACCTCTAACAATTTACCTAAAAATCCACGGTCCTCACCTTCGATTACGATATAATTTCCAACGAGCCCACCGCGTAAAGATTCTGAGTGGTGAATAAATGTTTTCATCAAAATAGATGATGGAAAATGAACTTTAATATAAAGTGGAGAAACAAAATTTACATATCCTAAGAAATGACTATGATCAAAAGGACTATTACCCATATTTAGCTATTTGGAATATTTATGATTATTTGCTTCGAAGTATCTTGGTTATATGATTTAAGATCCGGATAATTTTTTGCAAAATCTTCAAAGGTTTCGGATATGATTGATATGTTCGAATATTTTCTAGCAGCTTCTATAAAGGGGGCCAGATTGACATTTGAATCATCAATGCCTCGATTAATAATCATAAGTTGAAAACTAGGATTCTGCTCCAATGCTTCGATAATTGAAGTTACTATATGCTTGTCGCCGAAGCTAAACCCTATTGTGATAAGGAATACATTCTCTTTACGCAAGGAGGATTGAAATCTCGACATCATTTCAAAATATGGTTGCTCATAAGAGCTTTCATATTTTGATTGGTGAGGATAGATCATGATGGGATTATCAGGCACTTCCTTTTGGAGAATTCTACCGTCTTCTCTTTCCCAATTGACCGATCCGTGTAATTTATATAGGTGAAAAACTTTTTGAATAAAGTTATCTTCTTCCTTAACACGACTAAGATTACGTGATACTATATCATAATCATAATTTCGTCCACTGAACGTTCTCGGATACGAATATGAGAAACCGTCTATGATTACAAAATTGCTTTCACATGCTGCCTGTTCAAACATCATATCATAATTAAGTGTAAAGAGTTTAAACCGAGGTAAAGTTACCTTACGTTTGGTCATTTTATTAAGCAACAATGTATGTGGAGAATTGTCCGGAAGAATTAACTGACAAGCGCCTTTTATAAAGTCTTTTATCTTGTTAACACAATCCTCAATATCTATTTCGTCTTTGGGTATAAACGGAATAGCCGGTGTAGCCATTGAAAGAACTCTTTCAAGATTTTTAATAATTGTACCATCCTCCCAGCGATCATTATAATTTATAGTTTTAAGCAATTTATCGAAAATAGCAGGAGTCAATAACGCCTCAGCATCGTTCCAGAGGTCGACCATTGATTTGCCTTTCTTTACACCTTTTCCCCATCCTATTGAAGATCCAGCGCCAGTTAATAATAATAAATTCTCAAATTGATTATTTAGAGTATAAGCATACTTGTTCCTTTTAGTAGCTTGAGCATAATCAATCCTATTTTCTGTACTTTCGCCAAAATCATGTTCTTTACCGTCGATAAATACTTTGATATTGTTTTCATCCTTCTCATCATAGGCAACGGAACTTGTATTGTTTAAAAGAAGATTTACCATTTTAATATTTCACTAAAATTTGTAGTTATTCAGTTTCTGCTCCTTCTTGATAAAAAGACAATCCATTTATACCGCCGTGTCCGATATTAAATTCGATAAAAATCCCCAAGCAATATTTTAGCGTATTTCCATGTTCCTCAGAAGTGTAAGATTTCAATTTTAAATCGTCATAGCTTTTACCGTAATAGGAATTATTTTTTTTAATTTCAATGATTAAGATATTGAAGTCATTTGATCCTCGCCTATGTACAATAATGTCTGGATAAACTGAGCGAGATAATACCTCTACTTCGTTTAAGTCCCTCTCCGCTTCTTTCAATCCATTTATTTCAACGATCCTATCTCTTAAAATATGTATATGTTTTTTATTATCGTGATTATCTACATCCCCATTGTATTCACAATCAACATCATATTCAGTAAACTGTATCTGTAATTTTTCAGCTAACTTATGAGCGATAGCTCGCTCACTAATGTTACTGATCAACAAATAATTGTCGCTTTCAAGAAAATTGTTGAGTGCAACATCGAATCTCCTTTTAATTTCTTCTATATCCATATAAAATAGTATTTAGCAAGGTCAAAAACTATTCGTCCGTTAGCTCTAAACCTTGAACTTGTGGTATTCTTAAATATCCCAAAATGAGAAATAAATCATTTTCAATATTATTCTTAAGGTTCGAATTGAACTTTTGATATTCGTCTGAGGCTTGAAACAATTGATAGTGATTTTGAAAAATGTTCAGACTTTGAATCAATTTTGAATTAATATTGTGAGGAGCTATACTTAATAAATACCTCTTATCATCATTATTTAAAGTTGTATTGACGATTACATTGTAATAAATCTCAAATTCGATAGCTAAAAAATTTAAAGCCCTTGAGTAAATTCGAAAATTATCGTATTCAAAAAAACGAAGATCCAGATTTAAGGCAACTCGATTAAGATCCGAATTTTTATTTATGAACTCTGCCAAGGCATTACTATTATCTAATGACAATTTAGCCTTAGTATGTTCCAACTGCCTGAATATTAAATCTAATGCTCTATTGTAGTCTGTATCCCTTTTATTTTGGGATATTTGTTTGCTTTGGGAATCGTAGGTTGCAAATACGAATATTACGGTAATAATGTTCATTAATAAAGCCATTAATGCAATCACTGAGTTAATGCCGTTATATCCATTTTCATTATCAACTATTATGCCTTTCCAATGAGAATATATGGCAAAACCAATAGCAAAAAAAGCTAAAACAACACCGATTCCTATGCCAAAATATAAGATGAGAGTTTTTTTGTTGATTTTTTTTCTATCCATAATATATGCGTTAAAGAGCTTCCTTATTAATTACCCGAATCTTCCTATCAACTATTTCCTGCACTTCTTCCGGTTTCAAACTTTTCTCACCAAAACCTCTCTTATCCCGTGTGCATGAACTACAGTCTGAGTTATCGAGCTTATTTGTATGACCACATTCACATCGCCACACTTCTTTTCCACTTGAAAACATCCCCTTAGATTCTTCAACTTGTACAATTTCGGGGAAGAACTTGGCTAAAGCATTTCGTTCTAAACTTTTCAGAATAGCGACATCTTCCTTTGAATACCAATCTTTGTCTAAAGAGAATATTTTCAGTGCAATACGTCTAGCATGTATATTACTATTTAAGAGGTTAATAGCTCTTGTGTAATCTATAAAATTGGATGAAGTGATAATCGCATTGATACGTTTTACTTGTAAGGTTGTCAAATTGCCTTCTGATAAAGCATCATAAAGAATAGCAATGGCTTCCTCATCTGGTAAGTAATCAAAATAACGGAATAGCATTTCCAGCTTTTCTTTTGGAGTTTGTTCTATACCATAATCCTCATTCATTGCTTTGAATACAAGCGGCTCAAATTCCCTTAGGCCCGATGTAGCGATAAATTCGACGGTGTCCTTATTGATAGACTCTACCGATTTATAATTCTCCAGAATAATATCTGCTCGGACCTTTTGCTGAATCAGTTCACCATCCAATAGATCATCCTGCATATCCACAGGAACGCGGGTAACCTCTTTGAGATGTACTGGTGTTCCCACTGCAGTAATCATAAACATCTGACTCCCCTTTCCTGAGATTTCGTCGATATCTACGCTAAGCCCAATAATAGCATCAGCACGAATAGCCTGTACACGCTGCTTGAGCGTTTCGGTAACACGTTTGTACATCTCCTGCATCTTCTTCTCATAGCTGGTAGAGCGACCTCCAAAGAAATCTACATAGCTCGCTCCTATATCGCTAAAGACAGTGGTGACGATGACAACATTGGCTGCTATTGGATCATTATATCGTGAAATCTCTCTCCCTTCGATGGAATTGGTTGTGGTTACTATCATGGTTTGTCACTTTTCAATAGGGTAAGGTTAATACCCAAGTGTAAATGGTAAATAAGAATGCAGCATAATTGGTAATTTGGAGTGCAGCATTTTCGGCACTAATAAATACACAATCCATTCCAAAAGTATGCTATAAAATTTACTTGTCCAAGAACGTTTTTCTATTCTGCATTCTATAGCTTTCTCCTGTGAGGTTTATCACTTCGCATCGGAACAATATCCGATCTAAAAGTGCCGTTGCAATAACTTCATCCTCCAGCATTTTAGCCCATTCTGTCGGCTTCTTGTTTGTCGTTACAATGATGGAGGTAGATTCGTAGATCTGGTTGATGAAATTGAAGAAAGCGACTGCGACATTTTTTTCCAGAGGAAACAGCATGACATCATCAATAACGATGAGGCTCGCCCGCAGCATTTTTTTGTATTCAGCAGCCTGTGAACGTACAAAGTCCCTTGTCTTTAAGGTAGAAACGATCTCTTCCATCGTCCTGAAATACACATGATAGCCTGCCTTGACAGCGTCTCTTGCCAGGCCTGCTGCAAGCATTGTTTTTCCAGTTCCACTGGGTCCCATCAGCACGAGATTAAACAGCTGGTCAATCCAGTTAAGTTCCCGTAGTGCAGCGAGCCGTTTGTCGGTAAGCCCGTTACATTTGGCTTCGTAGAGCGATAGGTCGTTGTTTTTTGGCAGAGAAGCAGATTTCATCCGTCTGCTCTCATCCCTTTGCCGGCGGTGCTGCTGCTCGGCTCTGAAAAGACGGGAGAGTAGCTCCAGATAGCCTATCTGCTCATTTTCTGCCCCCGATAAGATATCATCCAGGCCGGCAGCTATCGCTGAAAGCCTGAAGTCGGCGCAGAGTTGTTTTACCTGTTGTTTTTGATTGTCCATAGTTATTGCCTGATAAGATTTATATATCCCTGTCGAAGCAACGACAGGGAGTGATTGTTTTAGTTGCAGCCGAAAAGCGCCTCGTAATCATCTAAGTGACTTTTCTGGGGTTCAATATCCAGTTGTGTACTGCTGTTTCCATTCAGAGGGTTCAGCCGTATGATCTTGGTATCCAGCTCAGGCTCCTGCTTTTTTTCCGAGCGGATGTATTCCAGATAGGCTTTAAAATCCGTAGCGCTCAGGATGTTGTTGGCATGTACATAATCCAGCGCGCGCGATATCTGTGCAGCACTGTTATCCTTTACAGTACGCTCGACCATCTGCAACTGATCCCGTATATACCGCTTTTTGTGAAGTTTTATGGCCAGTATCCACTGCTTTGCCTTAACCGGATCTTCGAACAGATTGGAGATCCGATCAACTATTTCTGCTATTTTAGGCTCCATGTTCCGGCCATGGCTGCGCAGTATGATCTTTTTGCCCTTAAGGCTGGATATATCGTGCGTGCATATTTCTTTTCCACAGAGATCCCGGATGAGCAGCTTACCCGCAAGTTCGCTCAGCTGCACTTTAATGGTTCCCGCGTTGTAGGTGCCGATGGGGACACTATAGAAATTGCCCTTATACGACACTTTGTTGTCTTTATGGACAGCGTAAAGCTTTTTTACCGGAGTCTGCGGGGCTATTTCATACCACATTTCCAGCAATAGCTGTTCGCGGTGCAGTTCTTCCAGTGGGATAAGTTTCGTCGTACCATGGGGCAGATTGTTGGCCGTACGGAAAAGCCAGGCCCGGCATTCATCGTTGAGCGTATCCAGGTCACGGTAAGGCCTATTGTAGAGAAAGTTCTGCTTTACGTATTTGACCACATTCTCCACTTTCCCTTTGCTCTGGGGATCGGCTTTACGGCAGAAATGAAGTTTGATGCCACGATCGCGTACATAGCTGGAAAACTCGGAGGTCAGGACGATGTCACCGAGGTTTTCCGATACCATAAATAACCTGTCCTGATCATAGACGATCTCACGGGGCAGTCCACCGATAAACCGAAAGGCCTCTTCATGGGCAGCGATCACCATAGCCGTGGTAAAGGGCACATCGCTGAAAACAACAAACTTATAGCGGCTCCGTGAGAGGATGAAGGTAAAGAACTGTACTTTTTTCTGCTTACCGCGCGTAGTGGTCATGTTGTAAAAACCAAAGTCAACCTGCGCCTGCTCACCATAGGGAAGCTCCGCGACCATCTGGAAATCGCGGGTGCTCACTTCTTTGGGGATGTTGAACTCCGCCCGGATATCCTGAACAAAGTTGAATACGGTCTTGGGGCTGACTTGCGGAAAGTCAGGGTAATGCTCCCTGAGCCAGTCATGCATCTGGGCCGCTGAGGTATCGTTATACAGCGACAGCTTTTCATTTACGAAATCACGGTAGGGATCCAGTAACTTTTTCTTGGAAGGGGGCGCTTCCAGTTCTTTTTGGTAACTTCGGTCGTCTTTGCTCAGAAGCTTTTTTACAGTACGCCAGTTCAGGCCGAGATGTTCGGAAATCCTGCGAATCGAACTGCCTTCCCGATGCATTCTGTGAACCTCATGATAGGTCATAAGTTTACTTAAATAATAGTTCATAAATAACTTTGTCTTTTGCTCCGACAAAGCTTGTTTTTTCTTTTGGGACACCGCGTCCCAAAAGATGAACTATGTATTGATTAGTGCCAATTATGCTGCATTCCTTATTGCCAAAAACGCTGCACCGTTATTGCCATTTTTGCTGCACTCTAAATTGCCAAAAGTTGTGTATACTGATTTACCGATTACACCAAGTCTAATATACATTATTTATGGTAAATTAAGATGTTTACAGATATTAATTTTCAATATGATTACAATTTGTAAGGCTAAGGTATGAGTTTGAAAGAAGTTATGGTTACGGGAAACCGTAACTGATTTATTCGACCGTTTTAATAAGGCAATAAAATAAACAAAAAAGCCCCCCTTATAACCATTAAGGGGGGCAGTTTTGGCTAGATGTCCGCTTGAGCTAGATGTTAACCGGCTTTGGGCATACATCTACTGTAAAGATCGCAAATTATTTTGAGATGATAGTTGTTCATTTCGCTGAAAATGTTGTTCAAAAATTATATCCTAATAATAATTTAATTCCAAAAGGCTATTTCACTTCATCAAATATTATTATCATTTTCACGATCACTCCAGATCAACCCACTCTTCGATAATGAAAACCGCCGTTTATCAAAAAGTTCTTCCATGATCATCCACACCTGATCCGTCAATGTAAAATATTTTTTGGTGCTTAGATCATCTATAGTTAGAAATCCGGTAACAGAAAATTTTTCGATGGCTAGTACTCCGTTTTCAACATCCAGGAATAATTTTCTATCCGTTGAATAATCAAGTGTAATATTCTTTAGAACCTCTCTCCTTTTGGTAACCTCAGAAGCAAATTTTAGCAGATACGGTTTTAAGTTAACTTCTCTTCCACAAGCATCACGAAGATTAAATAAATAGGCCGCACCTATCAAAGGATCAAAATGAATAGTTTTATCTACAAAGGTTATACTGGTTATATTAGCACGAGTGCGTGTAATGTTTAGACGAATATCCAGAGTTCCAAATTCTATTTCCTTTTTGTAATCCACATCACTCTCTCCGGCTTCCCAGAGCTTAACTAGCTTTATACCTTTGTGTTCAGCATACAATACGGTGTCTTTGGTAAATCCTGATTTGCATACAATTATTCCTTTTTCTATACCCAAGTCAAGCATAGTTTCAGATAGTTTCATTACAATATCCTTATTAGCTTTCTCTTTGCAGTATTTACATTCAATCGCAGTGCGCATGCTTTTCGTACCATCTAATTGCTCAGTCAAGACATCAATCTGATGCAATACACCAGATTTACCTCTCAACTTACATGTATTGCCGTAACCTAAGACCTTGATACCATATTGCGAACCAAGGGACTCATATACGTATTTAGTAATGGCCTCGTAGTCTTGCCAGTTTATTTCCGATGTCTTAGACATAGCTAGTTTTTAAGTTACATTGATTATATAAAATGTGAAATTCATGTAATTGAATTAAATCGACACTGAAACCTATGCAGTTTGTTCAGTCCAATAGCTAAATCATATTTTTATTTCCGATTTCTATTAATCCAACTATTGTATATTGCCAATTCTAACTCAGCTATAGAATCAAATGATTCTTTACTCATCCTTACTTTGACAAATTCAATAAATAGTTTATAGGTTTCGACATTATCCAATTCCGTCCAGTTAAATAAGAATTCATATTTTAATACCTGTTGAATCATTCGTTAATAAACTTTTTGGGATAAAATAGGTCTTTTAACAATACAAAAAATAAACCATTTAGCGTTGCATGGGGGATTAAAATAGCACTGACAAGCCGTTAACCATAATTTTATTCCAGAACTTATTCTTCATAATATATCTAAGGCCCGTCATAAAGTTTCTTTCAAAAAGTTTTAGTACGGCAATTAAGAGTCAGTATTCTGCCAAAATATTCTTATTTTTTACGAATCCATTTCAAATACCATGATAGCCTACAGCAAAATTTTACAATATGATATTGTTTAGAATAATACGTTCCTTATGGAACTAATCTATCCAAATCCAGGAGATGGTATTCCGATAGTTCGACAGAATTTGGCCTGACACTTTCTCGCCAGCTCATACTTCTATGACAGGACGGTCCGGCCTGATATTGACCGGAGCTACCTATCTCCTCTACAAATGAGAATAAATAGATTTTATGTTCCGGAAATATCACTTCCTGTTCGTATATGAGCGGCTGCTCCTTCAAACTGCGGCTTAATTTCTTTATTATGGTAACAGGATCCTCCAGAAAAACCGGAATATTCATAAAAGTTAGCTTTTTACAGTTTTCATCAACGAAGATTTCTGTAAGTCGGCCAGATGTATATTCAAAAGATAAACCGTTTGTCCTGAATTCCACAACCCTGTCATCCATTGCAGGACCAAACTCTACGATCGCTTCTGAAACTGTTTTAAAATCTTCGTCATTAAAAAGATCGGGAAAAACTTTATAAAGATCCTCCAGTCCAGCTTGTTGACTTTCAACTGTATCACTTCTTTCAGCCTGAATTGAGCCAATGTCTGCACTAAATCTATCGACCTGCGAACGCGACATGGAAAATTTGATCGGCCCAAGACCTCTTAAAGTATGTACTTGCCATATAATATCACCATGTTCGGACATAACTCTTAATTTTAATAGTTTACACAAATTTAATTTTTTTTCATCAATATCTTGACGGTTTAGATCATTTAGGTAGTCACAAATTAAAGTAATGTTTAAATGATAAGGTAGACTTACCTGTTTGGGTGTTAAAGATGGGACATCCTCCTGCTATATATGTATCGATCGGGTTCTTATAAAAATCAAGATATAAAAAGATTTTCTCTTTCGCAGTTTTACCTTTTGATACAATAGATGCCACTCTTTCGGTTATTTTTTTTAGGAAATAATCTACAACCTGTTCCGAAAGATCCTCTTTTCCATTGAAATGTCCATAAAGACAGCCCTTGGTTAACTTGGTAGCTTCCAAAACATCGTCAATGCTCACACCCGATATCCCTTTCTCATTGTAAAGCGGGCTGGCGGTTTCAAGAATAAATTGTTTTGTTTTTTCTGCTTTTGTCAACATCTGTTTTATTATTTACGCCATAAATATACCAAAAAGTATATTTTGACATTTTAAACATATTATGCCAATTCCGCCAAAAATGTATTTAACCTGTCTGACCTGGTTTGTTAGAAAAAACGATTTCCCGATGAATGACGGTTATATCTGTTTATTCAGTCAATTGTAGATGGATACACTGAACTGGTTCCGGCTAAGTGTTACCTATTCGTAATCTGGTAGTATAATTTCTTTCTTTCTATTCTTCTTATTGTCTTTTTTATCTCCTGAAAAAACGCGCATCAACCATTTTACAGGTTTGCTTCCAACAATGGCTATCAATTGATTTAGGAGTGCAACTCCGACTCTCGACTCCGGATATACTATACGAGGAATACCCGGAGGCAGCTTTTGACACTCTTGAACGTAGGGTTTCATTATTTTTTCGTAGTTACGGAAAGCCTCTTCATAATTACCTGCTCTATAAAGCTCTCCAGCAAGGATATAGGCTCCTGCCAAGGCAAGGTCTGTACCTTTTCCTGCAATTGGTGTAGCACACCAAGCGGCATCACCTGTAATGACAACCCTTCCCTTAGTCCATTTATCAGTCTTGACTTGGCTGACCCTCTCAAAATAAAGATCTTCACTCTCTTTTATCTCATTAACTAATCGTTCAGATTCCCAGCCTGCACCTTGTATACGATCAATAAGCGCTCTTTTCTGATCTGCTTCACTTAGGTCTTTATACGCGTTCTCTTTTGCCAGAAAAGTTACCGAAGCCCTTGTCTTTCCATAATTATCAGGCCTCAACATAAATACAATGCCCTTTGGCGCATTATACCAACGTGCCCATCGACTGTCGCTATTATTTCGAAGGATAGTAAGATAAGCGGTATATAAACCTAAATAGTTAAAACGAGGACGACCGCCAAAGGCAAGATCACGCGTTGCAGAACCGATACCTTCAGCTATAACCACAATATCAAAGACACCCTTCTTTCCACTTGCAAAATCCACCTTGACCTCATTTTCACTTTCTATCAAATCAATGATGTGATCACCAAAAATATATTCTACACGCTTCGCGGTGAGATCGTACAGTATCTTAACCAGATCGCCACGTAGGATCTCAAGTTCCTGAGTCATGCTCATTGAACTATCAGATGGAAATTCTGCTATTGTATGATTGTCGGAACTAACGAAGCGTAGCCCAATCTCGGTGGTATTATGTGCGCGGATCTCTTCTAAAATACCCATCTTAAGCGCAATTTCTTTTGCTGGTCCTTTCACGTCTATATTCTGTCCACCCAGTCTCAAGACTGCTGCACGCTCTATCACGGTAACCTCGAAGCCGTACCTATCCAGCCAGTAAGCCAATGTAGGACCGGCGATGCTAGCACCCGAAACTAATATTTTTTTGTCTTTCATAATTATAATTTTCAATCTTTTGATTAGACAAACAACCTAAGATCAAAGTAGTTCAAAAATACACGCAAATTTTTCAAAAGGGTTCTATAAAAATCCGAAAAAGCAAGTAAAGCTTTTTTTGTGTAAAAACACACTATAAAGTCTCGGTACTTTATACCGGCATATGAAAGACTGAATACAAAAAATGCTGTAATCGAAACTGCAACAAGTACTGAAAGAATTTATAGTTAATGAACTAAGCGATATTTACTCCAAAAAGATGACCTATTAATGCAGTCACACCCATTGCTATGGCACCCCAAAAACAGATCCTGCCCACAGCAACGCCTATATTTGAGCCCCCTGTTTTTGCAGAAATTGCCCCAAGAATCATTAAAAAATTAATCGTAAAACCATATTGTAAATAGACCATCAGCTCAATTGGTGCAAATAATGATACCATAAATGGAAGCACGGCTCCGAGAGCAAAAGAGCCAAATGATGCTATTGCCGCCAACAGAGGCTTGGCTTGCGTTATTTCATTTATCCCCAATTCATCATGAGCATGAGCCCCTAATGCATCGTGCGCGGTGAGTTCTCGCGCAACTTGCTGTGCTGTCTCCGGACTTACTCCTCTCTTCTCATAGACCTTCGCCAACTCCTGCAACTCTAGCTCTGGCATTTCTTCGAGCTCTTTTTGCTCACGCAATAGATCTGCTTTTTCAGTATCTTCCTGCGAGCTTACCGAAACGTATTCCCCCGCAGCCATAGACATTGCTCCTGCAATCAAACCTGCCAACGCAGCCAATACAATGGTATTCCGATCAGGATTAGCGGCCGCAACTCCAATAACAATACTTGTAGTCGATAACAGTCCATCATTGGCGCCTAATACCGCAGCACGAAGCCAACCCACACGATTAACATAATGCTTTTCTAATGGAAGGTGCATAACTATATGTATGAGTAAAAGATAATTAAATGTACTAAATTATATGCTTTTGTGGTAAAGTAATTTCCGGTCAATACAAAAGATCGTCATAGTGTAGCTTCCATTGTAATGTTTTATAACTGTTGTCACAATATGAACAAGCAAAATTTTAGAAAACGTCGGTAAATTTCAGTGAAAAGATCAAGAGTAAGCAACCTTCTCCTTTCTAAATCGAATATAATATGTAACCACGTTTAGAAAGATAATAACAGCCGCGATAATAGCGGATAAGAAAACAAGGTTATTGTTTTTTGTATTTGCGACTGCAATAGCCATTAAAGCCCAAACTGCTACCAGGCCGAATGTTGGCATATTGCGTCTCCAAATCATAAGCAAATGGATTAATAACGCTACTGTAAACATAGAAATCGTCCAAACCGTATCCGATAATCCAAAACCAGTTTGTGACTTGAAACGCTTATATTACTTTAATAACATAATAGATATGTAAATTACGGAGGATGCTAAGGTGGGTTTGAAGACTTACCATTTTTGAAGCCTTCCGCTTTTCAAAAATTGAATAATTATAATGGTAACACAGTGATTTATGAGAACAGAAACCCAAGAAAAATTTGACAGAATCATAAAAGAAAGCTTTATTGAAATCTTAAAACCGCTTGGTTTTAAAAAGAAGGCCAAAAAAAACTTTTATCTGCCGCTTGAGAAAATTGGTCACATCATTAATATTCAAAAAAGTATATATAGTACCAAAGATGATATCCGTTTCACCGTAAACAACGACGACAGATGCTGACGAACTAGTTGCTGAAATGAAATATAATATTTTAGGCTTTATTTTACCGTTCTTTGAAAAGTTAAACACAGTACAAAAGCTTATCAACGAACTGGAAGCTTCTGAAACCTTACTACACACCGCCGCTAAAATGACGTTTTTCGCAGAGATAAAGCTCCTGGATAAAGCCAGAGTCGAATACAGGAAAATATCAAATGAAAATTATAATCGACATCAACTAGCGAGGCTCAAAGAATATGCAGAAAAGCACGGTTTAATTTAATAAAATAGATTTTTTAATTGGCATTTTATACAGCGATTAAGACAAGCGAAGAATTAGATCATATAGGGAACTCCTTTGAAGAAAATATGAAATTTCCAACCAGTAATTGCATATTTGACCAAGGGAGTAATGTTGGCATGCTTAACGTAGCTAATTTATTCAACAATTTTAAGAAGGTAAAAATTTAAAAAAAGCCTCCCTTATAACCGTTAAGGGAGGCTTTTTTGGCTAGATGTCCGCTTGAGCTAGATGTTAACCGGCTTTGGGCATTCATCTAGTGTAAAGATCGCGAGATTAGTTGAGATAATTGTTGTTCATTCCTTATAAAATGTTGTTCAAAAATTCCTTCCTAATATTAATTCCATTCCAAAAGGCTATTTCACTTCATCAAATATTATTATCTGTCTTAAGAAAATTCCAGATCAACCCACTCGTCGACATGACAACCGTCTTTTATCAAAAAGCTTATCTATTATAACCCACACCTGATCTGTCAACGTAAAATATTTTTGGTGCTTAGATCATCTATTGTTAGAAATCCGGTAACAGAAAACTTTTTGACAGCTAGTACTTCATTCTCAACATCAAGGAATAATTTTTTTTAAAAACCAAACAGGATTCGATATTGTATTAATAGTACTTTTCAAAAATAGGTAGTAATTTAGGTAGTAATTGGTAAACCTTGAGATCCTCCCAGACTCAAGGTTTTTTTATTCCTTTTATATCCTTTTTCATCTAATATCATCCTTTATCCACTTTAATTCCCCGCGCTGGATCATGGCAATATACTTTTGCACGTGATCATCGGTCAATAAGCAATTGTCGTCAAGGTGGTAATTGAACTGCTTAGTGAAGCTGTAATATTGAATACTTCCTACATAAGCATTATTAAGATAAATATGCCAAAGGCTGTATTCCTTGGCCCGAACTTCCACTACCTGCCGTTTTCCATTGTGATAAAACAACTCAGGCACATCCGTATCAAAGCGAAGTATAAGCGCGTCAATGCACGCTTCCTTGATGTCATCGGCAAGTACACCGTATGCCAATTGCCACACGCCCTGAAATTTCCTGAAAACATAAAAAGCAAGACCGTTTTTGTTATAGAGATGATAGTCTTTCATGCCCATGCTTTTATCATGCACGGTAATTTGAGCGTGCATTACCCGATTTCGGCAAAAGATCTCTAGTGGTTTCATTTTACAATATTACTAATAATATTAGTAATATTGTATATGGTAAAGATATTTAGGGTTCAAATTTTTTATATGCTTACATCTATTAACTTTCAAGATTTACAAATTGCAGGGCTAAGGTATTTGTTTGGATGTAGGGTTATTTATGGGAAAGCGTAGTTTTTAATAAACTATGGATTGGCAAATAGACACTTTTGGGTAGTATTTAGAAACATTAAGAGCAAGTAATTAAAACTTTAACTAAATTAAATTTACTGATATACTGCTCAATTAAATTTGACAGATATAATAACCGCCAATTAAAATCAACTGATTACGGCTGATAAAAATTAAACAAGCTATTTAACTGTAATAAACATATGAAAAGAATCCTCCTATTTCTATTACTAGCTACCCTAATAGGTTGCCAGAAAACAATCTTTAATGAGACTATTGACCATGCTAAACAAGACGAGCAATTGATCAAAGCAGGATCATACTTTTGGTCCAACGGACAAAAGATTGCACTATCGCCTGATAGTAGTGTTTACCTCCTACAGCTTGCGCCAAGCGCAAATGTCTCAAAAGTTGCCAAAGCGGGGGGCAAAAAAGTCTCGGTACTCTCGACATCAAGAATTTTGATCAGTAAGACGGATCTCGATGCTGATAATGTAATTTCCAAAGTTGAAAAATCGCATATTATAGCCAAAATTCCATCTTTCAAAGTGCAGGAGATTCCTTTTAAGCCGAATGGAAAAATAGTGTTCAAACCTAAATCTGATGCTGAATTGCCTAAAATCAAGCAATTGATCGGTGATCAGGTTAATATTAGTGATACAGTCAACTATGAGGTGTACACTGCAGAAGTATCCAATATTGAAAATATACTCACAGTGGCAAACAAATTATATGAATCTGGACTGGTAGAATTTAGTCATCCGGATTTCATTTCTCAACTGATCAAAACTTCTAATGATCCTTTTTACACCTATCAGTATTACCTCAACCAGACAAATAATATTGATATCAACGCACCCGAAGCCTGGGCATTATTGGGTACTACAACCTCTCCGGTAAAAGTTGCTGTAATCGATGATGGAGTCGAAGCACACGAGGAACTTACAGGTAGATTACTATCAGGGTACACTCCTAAATCACCTTCAGGTTATGGCGCCCCCACTGCTGGATCTGCACACGGACAAGCAGTAGCGGGCATTGTGGCGGCAAAACGCGACAATAATATTGGAATAGCGGGCATTGCTGACTTTGCTCAGATAATTCCTGTAAATATATTTTATGGGGGTGAATCTGATTCTGATATAGCTAACGCAATCAATTGGGCATGGGATCAAGGCGGAGCCGATATTCTCCAAAATTCGTGGTCTGCTAGAAATACAGTAATAGTTGATGTTATAAAAAATGCTGTAAACAATGCCTATACGAATGGACGGAATGGAAAGGGATGTGTAGTTGTTTTTAGTTCAGGGAATTATCATCCTGACGGAAGTTCGGCGGTCAAGTTTAATGGTGTGGCATTCCCTGCAAACTTGCCCAATGTAATAGCAGTCGGTGCAGTAGCTAGAGATGGGGCAATAGCGCTATATAGTTCAAGAGGACCGGAAATTGACCTTGTTGCACCTTCTGGACAAAATGGTATTGGAGATGTATGGACTATTGACAGGATGGGTGCACCTGGTTATTCTAGTGGAAACTATACTTCTTCCTTTTCTGGAACTTCTGCTGCTGCACCAGAGGTAAGTGGAGTGGCGGCGTTGGTGTTGGCTAAATTTCCAAATCTCACTGCGGCTGAGGTAAAGAACGTTTTGATACAAAGCGCAACCGACATGGGAGCCATAGGATTTGATAATACGTTCGGATATGGACGGGTTAACGCTTCCGCGGCATTATTGTCCGGGCCTTCGGTAATAGAAGGGCCTTCTCAGATATGTAATGAGGGTGTTTATACTATTTTTAATCCTGGATCGATAACTCTTGAAAATGCGAACGGTATTGCAACATTAACTGCTCTAGGGAATAATCAGTGGAAAGTGACACGAGTCGGTAGTGCTAGCGGAATAATCGCTTTGAGATCAAATTTAAATGGTATATTTTTTGAAAAGACAGTGACTATTGGAGGCTCCATTAATATTGGCTTTGAAAACTTAAACCATCTGCAAGCATATGATGATGAAACATTTAAAGTCCTTGCTGGCAATGGAAGTTATACTTATCAGGGTAATTTGACACTTTTTAACTCCGGTTCATCAGGCCAGTCTACTTATTCTTGGTCGTTATTTTCCAAATCTTCTGGAAATCCACAAGTACTCTGGACTTCTAATGGAAATTATTTGCAAGTTTTCTCCAAAGGTGCCGGTGGATGGCTAATTTTAAAATGCGTAGTGACTAACGGATGCAATGTAGAGACTAGATATTATAGGTTTTATTTTGGAATTGAGCCAGTATTGCCTTAGTCAAAGACTATAAGATTGAACATAAAGAAAGAGCGCAGTCTAAAAATCTGGGCTCTTTTTCGCTAAATTGGATAACTATTCTAATATAGCCAAAACTTGATTTACAAATAATTTTCCCTCCGTTGATACATCAACCGTAATATTCTTTAATATCTTTCTTCCCTCGGTAATCATAGGAGGAAATTTTAGCAGATATGGAGCTAAATTAAAATCTCTTTCACAAGCATCACGAAGTTTAAATAAAAAGGCTTCACTTATCTAAGGATCAAAATGAATAGTTTTATCTCCAAAGAATATACTGGTTATATTGTTACTAGTGCGAAGGGGGCTAAATCTATGTTTTTTACTATTCCTCACTCTACACTTTTGGGTAGTTATTGTCCATCAACGACACTTTCCGTCTCAAATTTATTTATCTTAATGGCTAAATTATATTACCAAGTGAAAAGATATTTAGTATTTGTTGCGCTGCTAGGGCTAGGCTTTGGCGCGTGTAAGAAAGAGCAGGCTGCTGAGCCTGAGAAGCCAATAGTTGAAACTATCAAAATTGCAGGTCACTATTATCCAAAAGATTCGACTGTTACAGTATTTGCCAAATATTCTGGCTTGGCAAAAGAAGATCTAAAATTCCTTCAAGATGAGGAAGTCTTCATTTATAAGGATTTTTTAAAAGTATTGCCATCGGATTATCTAACACTGAAAAAATAATGAAGAGAATAATATTATCTGCCATCTATCTTTTTGTTTCAATTTTAACGTTTGCTCAAACCAATCCTGTTAAAGTAGCGGATTTCTTTGCCGACTTCGAAATCAAACCGTACAACGGAAATGTTATGGATACCGTGTATAATACAGGTGTTAATGTTACCTTGCCAGTTTTTGTACGGTTTAAACTAAAGGGAGCTTATGGAAGTGGAAATTTTTTTATGGTTCCCCAGCGAAGTTACGCAAGTATAATGTACGAGCATGCAAATGGATTCGATTTTAATCCTTTACCTATTAGTATCGACCTTAGTAAAAATGAGTGGAGACCGATGACCGGAAGTATGTATTCTCCTTATGTAAAGGTTGATCTTACTTTATATAAAGAATATCTAAAATCAGGAAAATTAAAGACTTATTATATGTCGGAATACGATGCAGTGAACAGAGGTTGGCAAAATCGACTCGAAACCAATTATAAGCGGAATATCACTGTTGTTCAAGTTCCTAATTTTATAGGCCCATCTCAAATATGTGACGCAGCTACCTATACAATTGAAAGACCTGATGTGGTAACCCTTGAAAACGCTTCAGGAGTTGCAACTTTAACGGCTCTAGGAAATAATCAATGGAAAGTGACTAATATTGGTGGTGCTGGAGTCGCAAAAACAATAAAGTTGAGATCCGCATCGCAAGGTAAAACTTTTGATAAGGATATTATTATTGGTGGAGGTTATGCGACTGCAGTTGAAGGTCCATCTAATGGACATGGCGGAGAAATGTTTGAATTTACTATGGAGTATATTGGCCAAGGGACTATTAAATGGAAATGTAATTCAAATCTGGTTGATATGTCTTTTGGAGATACCGGCCCTAATCTATTGATCGGAACAGCTGAACTTCTACATAACCAGAAAAATAAACAGGTTCTAATAGAAGGTATTTTTACGAGCAGTTGCGGAGTAGTAACACAAATAAACAAGACATTAACATTAAACCCTTAATGATCAAAAGCCTAGACCAAAAATCTAGGCTTTTACTATTGGATCAACCCAATATAAATTATGATCTGTCAATGTGAGTACATCACTAAGAGAAACTTGACATTCGATAATATCTTCTAATCCAACGCCAAGGACATACTTCAGGGCTTCAGCGGACTCGACTGATCCCTCCAATATTGTTCCTTCATCAAGCACATATAAATCAGATGTAATCATGTTTACCCTGTGCTTAACAATCCACTCCCTAAACTGATCTTTGGACATTAGCACAACTCTTTCTCCCGAACCCTCGGCTTGTCTTATCTCTTTGTCAGCATCAGCCATTGTACAGATAGAAACGGTGCGAAGAGCCTAGTGAGAACATTAGTATAGGAGGATCAACTGCGAGAGAAGACCAAAGTATCTGCCTTGATCCGCACACCATTGGGATATAAAACCTCAACTTCACAATTTTCGCCGGCATTGTCGATCGTTATAAGGCCTACGCTGGACGAGCCGTTTTCTCTGCTGCGTGAAAACCATTATCAAAACGTCGCTTCATTGATCCATTTTCCTCGCAGTATCGCTTCTTGCTCATACCACTCTGGAGCTAGTCGGAGATCATCGAAAGCATATGTGCTCTTTTTTCTTCTTTGTTCATGCAGCTAAGCTCGCGAAAATAACTCAACTATAGAATATGTACTTGGTCGGGCGGATACAGAGCAAATTCATAGCTATTTTTAAGTAGCAAAGTTAGAGGCAACATCTTTGCGGAATGAAATATTACATTTGAAACTAAGATTGATAATATCGTCTTTATAATCAATAAAAATAAAACCCCACTCACTTGAAACTTAGAGGAATTGGTGAGTGAGATTTTATTTATTATTTAAAATCATCACCCATCATAACCTTTTCCTCTTTAATATTATTCAAGAAGTCCATATATTTTATTGGCAATTTTTTTCTATTGAAATAAAAATAGAAGTCGAATGAACCGCCAATAATTCCCTTTCCGGGTGTATATAGGAAACGATCAATGCCCCGCTCTAATTCGTAATTATGAGAGTGCTCGTACCAATCTGTAAATGTCCAAAACTGATATCCAATTTCACCCGTTTTCAAATTAATCTTTTTTGACAGGTATTCTCGCCTGTCCCTAAGCCTGTCAAAAGATATAATTCTGTAAGGAGATTCACCTATGCCATATAATGGAAATTCGCTATACGGATACCTGTCCATATATATCTTTTCCACCTCTTTTATTGAAATCTCATGTAAATCAGTGTTTATGGTGCCAAACGGATTTGTAAATATTTCTGCTCGGTTCCTTATCGCATAGAACTGTAACAAACAAGTTGTTGGTACGTAAAATTTGCCCTTTCTGTTTACAATAATTTTATATTCATTTAGAAATTTTGTCTTATTACCATATTTATTAAAGAATAATGAATATGTATGTGATTCAAATAAATTGTTTAAGGTACCAAATTTGATTATAGACTTTTGAATAGAATCCAATGCTATTTCTTTCCAGGTTTCCTTGCCTTCCAGATCAGGGAGAACCGAAAATAGGATCAGATTTTGATCATAACCTTTTTTGAATGCTTTCTTATCTAAAGCATATCCATCATACAATATATTGAAGCATTCCACCTTTGCATCAATTCCATATAACTCCTTGGCAGACATGGTAACTTGATGAACTTTATAATTCTTGGAAGTATCCTCTAAAAGAAAATACTTTGTCTGTGCCTGAGTTTTATCAAGGCATATTAGTAGCAGTATGAAAAGAAACAAAAGCTTAATTGCATTTTGTCCCTGAAGTTCCTTTTTTATGTGCATAATTGACTGATAATTCAACTGAATTTAAATCTTTAATAACTCCACCTTTTGCAAGAGCCATTGCATCGTAATCGCTTATATTTGGGTTAAAACTTTTTATTGCCTTTTTTAAATCCTCAAGCAAAGTACCATAGGCTGAATGTTCCAATACAAATCTTGTCTGATTCCCAATCTCAGTGGGCATTATGCCTGGATAAAGAATTCCAAACTGTTCTAGCGTTCCATTCTCTTTTAAGCGGAACCGTTCATTATGTAAGAACGCATGTAAAGCTTCATGGAACATTGTCGCAGCGATATATTCTTGGGAAGCATTTAACAGCATATTTCCATTTAATATAATTTCTTGTGTGGAACCTGACTCATTGGATGCGTAATGTTCACCATCAACTGTTTCGCTGAGCGTTTTACTAGTGCTGAATGTTATGTTAAACTGATCTGTATTTGCAAATGTCTTTCCCAACCACTCAGATATTTTATTCTGCAAATTAGGTAATTTTACCAATATAGCTTGTGCACAAGGATATCCCTGCAGCGAATCTATGATTTCTTTATCAGCATCGTCATCATCTTTATCGGGAGGAATAATAGGAGGAGTACTACCACCACCTCCACCATGATTACCGCCACCACTATTTCCACCTCCGCCATAATGACCTGTGCTTCCGCCTCCGTCATTACAGTTGCCAATAGTCTCATAATGAGTTGTACATGACTCATATGGCCCTCCTATTCCTGCACAAACTTGAAATGGTACAGTTTGACAAGGAATATTAGGGTTATTCATTGCTTTCTTACCATATGCAGTCATTCTAAGGTTAACCTTATAGGTAATGGGACTAAAAAGCTTATCTTCGATATATCCTTCATAACTCAATGCTCCCGTTTGCCAATCTTCATAGATAAACAAACCCGAACCTCTACTGTTTTGGATATCATTAGGTAACACGATCAATTTAGTAAAACTCCATACATCCCCCTGTTTATTTGCCTTTAGCCAAATTTTATCTACCAAAGAATATTTTACACTATCAGGCGTAAAGGAGTATATTCTTTTATCTGTATTTAAAGGAATATAGTAACTGCCTTCAAATTCGATGCGATCTTGCCATCTTGGTAAATAGTTAATATCTCTTTTAATAGAACTCTGTCTCGCCTTATCAAACGCAACGATAATTTCGTCATCAGATGTACCTTCATAAGTTTCGGTGTGCTTACAGGAGAAAAACAAAATTAGTAAAGTGAACACCTTTAAAAATTTATACATAATCTTAAGTGGTTAAATCTATATTATGGTTAGTTACGAAATAAATACAATTTTTCAATAAAGTACTTATAATTGAATATAGTATTTATTTCTTTTATGATTAAAAAAAATAAAAATACTACACAATTGTGTATGAATAAGACTTATGTATTAAATGCAGGCGTTGGTGTTGGCTAAATTTCCAAATCTCACTGCTGCTTAGGTAAATAACCTTTTGATACAAAACGCAACTGACATGGGGCCAATGGGCTTCGACAATACTTTCTGATATGGCCGAGTTAACGCATCAGCGGCATTATTGTCTGGGCCTTCGGTATTGGATGGACCGGCTACGGTATATACCGAGGGTGTTTATAGTATCTTTAATCCAGGATCGATGACTCTTGAAAATGCAAGCGGTGTTGCAACATTAACTGCTCTAGGAAATAATCAATGGAAAGTGACACGAGTCGGTAGTGCTAGCGGAATAATTAAAATAAGGTCTAGTTCGAATGGTAAAATCTATGAGAAAGGAATTAATACGGGAGCCTATAATGACATTATTAATTTAGCAGCTAACACGCTTACGGGTGGTATAAATAATGGTTTATCTGCATCAATAAATGAGAATGGTAGTACATTTTTCTGGAAGGTAACAGGTGGAATTATTGTTTTAGGACAAGGAACAAAAATGTAGTCTTGAGACCTACTGCTAACCATAATTCAAATGGCGCCACCAATAACTTCAATGTTAAACTGACCTATACGAACAGATGTGATACCTCATACATATCTAATAATTATTGGATACCAGCCAGTAATGGTGAAGGGTAGGATCCTGGTGAGACAATTGAATAATTAAAATTGATAAAAAACTGATTTTAAAATCATAATTAATGGAAATACCTTGATTTTGTACTAGCCAAAAGAGAACAATATTTACAGCTAGTGTTTATCAAGGTATTTCACTATTTTGATCTGAGCACTGATGTATATTTGAAATTAAGAGTTCAAACGTCCATTTCCAATTTTCAGATATCCATCAAATTACATACATTGAATCTGAAATAGGCGAGTCTTAATTAAACAATATATTATCAGAAACATATTTGACAGGCAAAGATTATTGCTTCACCAAGTAATGCCCTCCATCTCCAGCAAATAATGAATTACGATCATAATTAAAACGACAAAGAACTTAAACTATGACCTACGGCTTTTCCGCAGACAAAACTGACAGATTAAAATTTCTCGAGAAGACAATAGCTTTTGGACCGATGATCAAATGCAAAAGTACATCGCCATGATGAAAAGTGAGGAATTAAAATGGATAAAGAATGAAATTCGATAATTTTGCAATCGATGGTGAACCACAGGTTTGAGAGATAACCCATTAGTGGGTGGTAAAGCGTTCGTCGATATTTGGCGATAATGTTCTAGAAACTGGAGGTAGCTATATGATTGTGACACCAGAGTAACATATTGCTGATAATGATATAGAAAGGTAAAGCAGGGATAATTACGTGCCTTGTTGCACCACACTTTTGTGTAGAACTCACAGCTCAACCACACCCCTTTTCTCAATTTTACTTATCTTGCCAACTAATTATATTCCCATAGGGAAAAGATATTTAGTACTTATTGCACAACAAATGTTTGTGTGTGTGTGTGATATTATAGAGTCATTAAGCCTAAAATTAATTAATAACATAAACAATAATCAGCATGAAGAGTAAATTATTACTATTCCCCTCTTTATTAGCAATCTTAATAAGTTGTTCGAAAAGGGTAAACAATCCTTTTATTCCTGAGGAGAAAAACCAGTTGGACAGTATTTATCAAGCTCCTAAAGACATTGTTAAGTACTTTATAACAAATATATCACAACCAAGGGATGGCGGGTTTGTATTGGGGTAACAAGTATTTTTAGCATACCGTTTACATCCTCACTTGCGCTAGGTATAACAAAATCACTTACTCCCTCATTTACACCATAACCTACACCCTCACCAATTCCAAGCCTAGGAAACTCTAGCAAACGATGATCACCGTCCTTCTTCTAAATAGGATATGCTAGACCATAAGCCTACCAGTCTTTAACCATCCTTTTTGCTCCACTACCTAGCATTTCAATAAGATCATGTATGAGGCACATATGGGCAATATCTCTATTGCCTTAGATAGAGGAATAAACTATGAATCTTAGTTTTGCTTGCGGCAATTATTGCAATGGGAATATTTTACTACAAAAATTGCAAACAACCATTATTTAAGTAAAACATACAGAAATTTAAAAAATAAACATGCCTTTGGGTAGTGGCATGTTTATTTTTTTAAAATTATAATGTACTAAAGTAAATTGGTATAAGTGCCTTGGAAATCGAAACCATATTGTTTCCATCTTAATGGTAATTTCAATGTCCCTTTAGCATATGATACAACATATCTGTAACCATAACTGGGATATAATACTCCTCCTCCACTATTAAATAAATTATAGGTAAATGCATTGCTTAAAGCGAGATGGAAAATAGTTTTTCCATTTTGATCTTGTATTGTAGTTCCAAGTAATGGATCATGAAGTTTTTTGATTGCTTTATCCGCATCTTCATAGAGTGTTAGAAAAAGGTCAATACTGTCTTGAGTAGATAAAGTTATTGGTGAAGACAGATTTTGTGATATTGTAACTCCTACAGCATCTGCTATTAAATCTTGAAAGGTCCCCTCAGTCATAAAATGCGCTGTATTTGTGCTATTTGTAGATAAAGGAGGTCCTAACGGTTTCTGACCCTTGGTTTTTGATGGAAATACAAACTTACTTGTATTCACTGGAACATTTGCGATACATGCCCTTAAAGCATCACCGTCAGTGTAGTTATTTTGTATACAATCCCCTAACCCGCCTAAAGAAAGTTCGTAACCAGGATCATCATTAGGATCCAAAGGATCTGTCGGAGGGTGTGTTATTCCTGCTTTCAGATTTAGGTCTAAGGGAGACTCTAAATTCCCAGATGTTTTTTTACATGAAGTGAAACCTAGTCCCACTATCATAAATAATAGAGCAATTCTTTTCATCATTAATTTAAATCACACCAATATACATTATTTATTCTGAATTAACATGTTTTCATATATTAACTTTCAAGATTATTATGATTTTTGGGATCAAGTTATTAGTCTGAAAGAATGGTGGGTTACGGGAAACCTTACCTGAATTAATTGTTAGCAGATATAGTTTTAAGTTAATTTTTCTCCAACAAGCATCACGACGTTTAAATAAGTAGGTTGCACCTATCAAAGGATCAAAATGAATAATATTATCGCCAAACCAGGTTATATTGGTTACATTGGCACAAGTGCAAAGGATGTATATCTATGGCTTTACTATTCCTCACTCTACACTTTTGGGTAGTAATTCTCCATTAATGACACTTTCCATCGCATATTTATTTATCTTAATGGCTAAATTATATTACCCAATGAAAAGATATTTAATATTTATTGCGTTGCTAGGGCTAGGCTTTGGCGCGTGTAAAGAAGGAAGAATCGACCAAACCTAAAGATGATATCATCCCAATTGACGGAGAAGATTTCGAAAAAGAATTCGTTTATAGGGCAACATCAAAAATACTGAATGTACCGAAAGACAGTATTTACTACAGTGCTGCGACATATACCCTGAATATAGATTATCTTGAATTAAAAATTGATTTGAAAGTATTTGCGCAAGATTTGAGAACGGCTAGAGCAGAAAAGTTATGAAATTAGTTAAAATTTTAAGTGTCATTGCTCTACTAATTCTAAGTAAATTCGCTACTGCCCAACTTATCAATTTAGAAACTGTGATGTATCCATTTGCACCAAAAAAAAATGGTGAAATTCTGCTAAATTATAATCAACCTACAACGATTTACGCAACTTTTACTGTATCAAGGGCACTATCAGCTACAACGAATCTTTGGCCAGACTTACCAATCAAAGCTGAAATTGGTTTGTACCTTTTAAACTCTTCCGGTCCGAATACACAGATTAGTGTTATAAACGTCTCAAATTCTGACTGGTATGGGCCACAGTATGCGGCTTCTAAAGTCGTTAAAAAAAAATAGTCATTCCAGCAGGTGCAGTCACCCTGGCGAATCCAAATACAAGTATTTTGGCAAGATGGAGATTTTACAAAGAGGGATATCCAAGCCCATATAATATCAATGGATGGACTGATTGGATAGATAAAATGTATACCCCTGTAAAATTAAATCCTAATCAAATACCAGGATCAACATTCAATGGACCAGCTTCTATTTGCGATGAGGGTAACTATACAATTTCTAATCCTTATACTGTTAGTTTAGAAAATGCGTCAGGGATTGAGACATTAACATCTTTGGGAAATAACCAGTGGAAAGTGACTAGGATAGGTACAGCGAATGGCGTTGTTAGGTTGAGATCAATAAAAAACGGTAAAATTTTCGATAAAGAAATAATAATCGGCGGATCTGTAGCAACTGGATTCGACAACTTAATTAATATACAGGCATTTGATCATGAATATTTTAAGGTGCTACCTGGAACTGGAAATCTTAAATATTCTGGCAGCATGACTATTACAAATCTAAATTCAACTGGATACACAGATTATAGCTGGTCATTAGTTTCTAAATCCCCAGGCAATCCAATCGTATCTTGGAGTGGTGCAGGTCCTAATTTATCAGTTAGCTCCAAAGGTTCAGGAGGATGGGTTAATTTAAAATGTGAAATAACCAATGGTTGTGCCCAAGAAACACGGTATTATAAAATTTACGTTGGAATAGATCCAGTAATGCCATAATTGAAAATATTAATCTAAAAGCCTAGACTAAGAATCTAGGCTTTTACAATTGTATCAACCCAATACATCTTATGATCCGTCAATGTGATGATATCAATAGAAAAAACTCGACATTCTATAATATCTTCCAATCTATCGCCGATAAGAAATTGAAGATCTCCTGAAGAAACTACCAAGGCCCTCATAGGAAGTATTCAGCATTTCACCTTCACCAAGCAATTCAAATTACCACATTGAAGACAATAGCTTGTTGACCGATGATCAAACGCAAAAGTACATCGACATGATCAAACGTGAGAAATAAAAGTGGATGAAGGATGATATTGGATAATTTTGCGATCAATGGTGAACCACAGGTTTGATAGATAACTCCATTAATGGGCGGTAAAGCGGTTCATCGATATTTACGACGATAATGTTCTAGAAACTGGCGGTAGCTATATTATTTTGACACCAAAGCAACATATTGCTGATAATGATACAGAAAGGTAAAGCCGTGATGATTTCAGGCCTTGTTGCACCACACTTTTGTGTAGAACTCACAGCTCAACCACACACCTTTTCTCAATTTTACTTATCTTACCAACTAATTATATTACCATAGTGAAAAGATATCTAGTATTTATTGCACAACAAATGTGTGTGTGATATTATAGAGTCATTAAGCCTAAAATTAATTAATAACATAAACAATAATCAGCATGAAGAGTAAATTATTACTATTCCCCTCTTTATTAGCAATCTTAATAAGTTGTTCGAAAAGGGTAAACGATCCTTTTATTCCTGAGGAGAAAAACCAGTTGGACAGTATTTATCAAGCTCCTAAAGATCCATTTTTGGGAATTCCGGAAAAGACGTCTGTGGTACATGTGCAAACCAGTATTGTTAACTACAACCAATGGCAAAACTTCTTCGTATCACCAGAAAAAATGACTATTGTGATGTGGCCAAGCCATGACAAAACATTAGTCGTAAAAGATGTCGACAAGGCTATTCAAGGCATTGCGATTGATAAAGAGTCGAATACTGAAGTCAAAACAGATAATATCACAATCGCTTCCGGCATTACATTTCAAGATTATTACCCGGGCAAATATCTGATAGCTGTGATTATGAGCGACGAGAAAGGGCAGGGTAAAAAAGCCTACAGCAGTAAAGAGATTACCATAAAAGAATATGGAAAATATTATATGCACAAAATATTTTCATTTGATGCGAAAGAAAGAGAATTTGAAGAATGGTCACCAAAAATAATAGAGAAATGAGAATAAAACTGACGTTAATACTCTTCCTTAGCCTTTTATTAAATCGGGTAATAGGACAAGTGATTAGTGGTGAGGCAAACCCGTGTCCCGAGACAAATTATACCTACTCTTTTAGTGGACCTTCCTTCGGCAATTATTTTTTATGGTCGATAACCGATGGTCAAATTATTAGCCAAAATTCAAATACCGTTGTTGTTAGATGGTATAACAAGGTGACCGAAAATGGAAAATGGAAACTTCGTGTTCAATACGAAACGATAAAATTTGATGGAACATCAGGAGGTTCCACTTATTTGGATAAAGATGTGAAGGTGAACATACCTTCGCGCTATGTTATAACTGGGGATAGAGAAATTCCAGGTGATTTTAGTGGGAATAAAACTTATACAGCGCAAATAGTTAATTCAAATTTTCCTGCCGCATCATTTATATGGACTACGAATACGGGTATTCAGACGACAACGACTACTCCATCGTTTAATGTAAATATCACCGAT
Source organism: Sphingobacterium zeae (assembly GCF_030818895.1). Classification (NCBI taxonomy): domain Bacteria; kingdom Pseudomonadati; phylum Bacteroidota; class Sphingobacteriia; order Sphingobacteriales; family Sphingobacteriaceae; genus Sphingobacterium; species Sphingobacterium zeae. The sequence continues at coordinate 2,697,769 of NZ_JAUTBA010000001.1, read as the reverse complement.
GATCAATTGAAGTGGATTACCGTTGCTGGGAAGAGTTCTACGTGTCCACAATGGGGGGAAACCTTTAAATTTGATATAGTATATACCCCTGTATTTACAGGACCGTCGTCTATTTGCTCTGAAGGAATCTACACAATTACCAGCCCCGGTACCATAACCCTTGAAAACGCATCGGGGATTGCGACGTTGACTGCTTTAGGAAATAATCAGTGGAAAGTGACTAGGATTGGTACAGCGAATGGCCCCATAAATCTAGTTTCTACATCGAATGGAAAGTTATTTAAAATGAATATCCATATCGGACCGATTTTTCAAGGTCAAATAGAGGGTGATGTAGCATTAAAAAGAGGTTGGAGTAATAGGCTTTATTCACTTTTTACAAGCGGGGGCCCATATACTAACCATAAATGGACAATAAGCGATAACCGAATCACGATGGTTCCAAATGGTACAACAGTAAAGTTAAGTGTCCCTTCTTCATATCAAGTTACTGATCCTATGGAAGGTGATTGGATAACTTTAAAATGTACCATGGATAGCGAATGTGGTCCAGTAAGTACTTCAATGCAAATCAATATAATGCCATTATAAACTCAAAAGCCTAGACCAAAAATCTAGGCTTTTACCATAGGATCAACGCAATACACCTTATGATCCGTCAATGTGAGTATATCACTAGGAGAAACTCGACATTCGATAATATCTTCTAATCCATCGCCAAGGACATATTTCAGGGCTTCAGCGGACTCGTCGACTCAACACTCCAATATTGTTCCTTCATCTAGCATAAATAAATCCGATGTAATCATGTTTACCCTGTGCTTAGCAATCCACTCCCGAAGCTGATCTTTTGACATTAGCACAACTCTTTCTCCCGCAACCTTGGCTTATCTTATCGCTTCGTCAGCATCAGCGGAAAAGTCTTTCTTAAAGTCGCTTCGTACAAATCTCAATTGCCTGCACGGATTGCTTCATTCCTTAAATATAATTTGCGGCCATATTCACCAACTTCACTATAGTATTGTTGTAATGTTTTTATAATCTAATCTTCTATAAATACACTTCCTTTAAAGTCTAACATGACTACTTATTAACATCCGAAAGTAACTATTAAAATCGCCTTAAATACAATTTGAGCATATATTCCCTGTATATTTCATAACAGAATGGTATTGCAGACAAGAAATATATCCAGAAGTAACAGTATCTTTGAATCTGAGTGGCCTCACGGTCCCGAAATTCCAATGACAGGTTATCAATAATTTATATATGGAAAAAATTAAGGACATAATTAATAATTATTTTGATAGGGATTTCTTTTGGAAACACTATCAAAATGGATCTCCTAAATTAATAGATATCTATAAAAGGAGTGACAAATTCGAACAGGAAAATCCTGATCTTGTGAATAAAATTTTGGATAAGTTTCAAAACTATTTCCCACAATATCAGATCAAGAGGTTTAGGCCTTTCATTAAAGAAGATCGTGGGATAAATTTTGAAGTATGTATTGGAGCATCAGAGGTCTATGTGATCTGGGTGAGTATTTTTAACTTTTTCCTGGTATGGAAATTAGGTAATGAAATTCCTTTCTCTTCGAAAACATATATTGAAAAGGGCGAATCAAATATTATTGATTGTATTTATACCATGGTAGTCATGCCATTCATAGATGCTGAATGGTTACCAAGGGAAATGGCTTATAAAGAGATAGAAGAATTTAACGGAGCCAATTATTCTGGTTATCTGGAAGAGGATGAAATTTTTAATGAACCAATTTTTATAGTCGATACATTAGCAAGAACCTGATCCAACGCTTTGTACTGCTGATAGAGCCGTTTTCCTGACATTATCTACCTAACCCGTAGACGGTTGCTTGCTGAGTTTCATAAAACAAATGTACAATTGGATCTGTTGTTTTACTAAATTTGTTAGTATTTTTGATTTTATGAAGCAGCTCGAAGTCTATTGCCGCAACCGTGTTATGTACGTCCAAATGACTGTACACGATAAGAGCATGGGCATGAAAGACTATCATCTTTACAGCAAAATGGCCTTGATTTCTATGTTTTCAGGAAATCTCAGGGCATTTGGGAGCTTGCCTATGGAGAGCTTGCGGATGATATCAAGGAAGCTTGCATTGATGCGCTTATACTTCGTTTTGATAGTGATGTTCCTGAATTATTTTACCATCATGGAAAACGGCAGATAGTGAAGGTGCGAGCGAAGGAATATAGCCTTTGGCATATCTATCTCAATAATGCCTATGTAGGAAGTATTCAATATTTCACCTTCACCAAGCAATTCAATTACCACATTGAATATAATAGCCTGTTAACCGATGATCACGCGCAAAATTACATCGCCATGATCCAACGTGGGAAATTGAAGTGTATAAAGAATGATATTAGATAATTTTGCGGTCTATGGTGAACAATAGGTTTTAGAGATAATTCCATTGATGTGTAGCTCCCTCATTTACACCATCACTTACACCCTCACTCCAAACCCAGGAAACTCTAGCACAAGATGATCGCCTTCTTCTTTCCAAATAGGATCTGATTTACCATAAGCCTTAATTGGCAATTGTATCTACACGACAATAAGTATAAGCATCATGGTTAAGGGCGCCCGCGAGTGGAAAGAGAATAAGAAATCCTGCTGCTGTCGACTCACTGGGCACTACTAAATCACCATGTTTATCTAGTGCAAAGCAAATAGTTTCGGTGAAGAATCTATTGACTAATACATAGATTTCAAGATCGGTATTTCTGAAAGAAACAAAGTTTTGTGGTTCGGACTTAACTTTCCTCGTTCTTTCACGCACGACATTTCCTAAAGTATCAATTAGTTTGAAATGGATTTTATTTTTTTTGGTGAGCTCCAATGAAGTTTTGTAAAGATAATGCAGACTATCCGTTTTATAATAATTTGGTTCAATATAGTTCCATAGACAGTATTCATTATAGGCTGCACTCTTCTCTTGACGGCTATGATTATGGCCAATTATCTTCTGGGGATGATTATCAAAAATGTATGTCTCCTTCATTCCTACCTTCGAAACGCTATGTGCCGCAGCATTCTGTGCTAAATACTTTGGCGATATGGAAGTACAAGAGTTATACGAAAAAATAAATACCACTGAAAATAGTGCAATGGCTAGTGTGCGCATATTGTGATGTTTTTTGATTTCTATAATAAGCTTTTTGTTCAAATTCTAAAAGGACATGTGCTTTTTCATTTTGTCCAATGGAGACCGTATAAAATCAGTCAATGTATCCGTCGCTTCCAACTGCAGTCAAACGAACAGCTTTCGACTCACATAGAAATAACTGGTTTATATTTTTTTCAATGTTGTATTAGCATTAAACTTACAAAATTTCCATTTAAATATTTGTGATCGCTTAAACATTTCCTGTATCTTATTCTCATAGCTGCTATAGCGCGCAAAAGATATCTATAGAGCTCGCTCATACATCGCTAAAATATTGTAACTAGGACAATATTGCCGCTATTGGAACCTTAGAATTGGTCACAGTATACTCTGAATGGCTAGGCCTACATAAACGAACTTTCAGGGATGATCTCAGACACTGCGAGCGCTAAGCTATGGTTTTGAAAGAATGGATAGTTATGGGAAAGCTTAATGGAATAGAATGGAAGCACTGATATGCATCACGCCCCGTGGATTTATAAATTAGCGTAACTTTTATAATTACTCGGAAAATGCACAAAAGTAGTAACCCTGCAACACATAATTTATGGAACTTTTTGTATATTGTCCGCACAAACCCATATTATCTAGCTTTATATATCCCAAGAAATGAAAAAAATATTTTCGCTCATTGTCATAATTTTGTTCTGTCAAATTTTGAGCGCCCAGACCATAGAAGAATTAAATGCGCTAGGTATAAAATATGCTAAAAAAGAAAAATTTGACGAGGCTTTTTCAGCTTTCGATAAAGCAATAAATCTGTATCCTAATTCACCCGGTACCTACGTAAATAGAGGCAACATTCACCGGTTTCGAGGAAATTACGACCTTGCAATAACTGATTATTCAAAATTTCTGGATTTTTTTCCCATGAACATCGATGTGCTCTATGCTAGAGCATGTGTTTATAAAAAAGTTGCTGCATTTGACAAAGCAATTTTTGACTATTCGAGGGTAATTGAAATAAATCCATCCTACACGGACATATATTTTGACAGAGCATATTCTTATATCAGATTAAAAGATTATGAAAACGCAAAAAATGATCTAATAGCACAATTAAAAATATCGCCGAAAGATTTTAAGTCGCTTGCAAATCTGATAAACGTTAAAAAGGAATTAAAACTATTTGAAGAAGCGCTTGTGGACTATGATAAATTACTAAATGAATTTCCTAATCAGCCAGACCTTCATATACTTTATAACAATCGAGCGAATATCTATAGAGAAACCAATAGACCTAAAGAGGCACTAGTGGAAATAGAGAAAGCTTTAAAATCAAATAGGAACTATGCTATGGGTTACTTTAATCGGGCGTCCATCCATTTAGATCTTGGTGACGAGAGCAATGCTTGTAAAGATTTTAAAAAAGCGTTGTCTCTAAACCTTCAGAAAAATCCCCATTTTGAAGTAGACGAAGATTTTGAAAAGCTGAAATCACTTTGTAATGTTCATTAAACTCTTGCAATGACGAGGGGTACTATTATGGACAGTATCGAATAAATTGGAAGCAACTTGAATGGGGACAATTCTACGAAATAATTAGCGGCTTAGATGGGAAATTGCCTGAACCGATTGTACAGTCAAGTGATGATTTAGACAACAAAAGACACTACATTTTCTTTTTTAAGGATGAGACATTCGAGTGTCTAATAGATAACTATAAACTTGAATTTAATTTAACAATATCGGTAGGCATGAAAAAAATGAACATGGTAGCACTTGGTCACTCATTTATACCGAAAAATTTATTTGTAGAATTACAGGTTGTATTTGAAGTAGAATAAATAAAATAGACATTAGTGTGAAAAAAGTTTTTATAGCCGGAGCCACAGGTTGGGTCGGTAAAGAATTGAGCAAAGCGATCGTGGCTAGTTCAGATTATACATTAGTCGGTGGGCTTTCAAGATCCGAAGAAAATTTATCGGACATCTTAGGTTTAGATCAAGCGGTAATTCCGCTATTTGATTCAATTGAAAAAGCGATTGAAAAGGTGGATTTTGATATTTTGATTGATTTTACATCCCCAAAAATTGCAAAGGAAAATATTATAGCTTCAATTAAGAATGGAAAAAATAGTATTGTTGGTACATCGGGGCTTTCAGATCTGGAATATGAAGAGATCGGCTCGCTTGCAGAAGAAAAAAATGTATCTGTGTTAGCCGCTGGTAATTTTTCAATAACGGCTGTTTTGTTACAAAGATTTTCGGAAACTGCAGCAAAATATATTGATCACTTCGAAATAATAGACTATGCTTCCCAGAAGAAGGTAGATGCTCCAAGTGGAACAGTTGCTGAACTTGCCTATCGCCTTTCTAAGATTCAAAAACCAGTTTTGGATGTGCCTGTAGAAAACACCATTGGTTATAAAGAAACGAGGGGAGCTACAGTCAATGGCATTCAAGTCCACGCAGTTCGCCTTCCGGGTCATATACTCGGTGTCGAAGCAATCTTTGGTATGGAAGACGAAAGACTGAATATTAAACACGAAGCAGGAAGCGGCGCAGCACCTTATCTTAAAGGCATTTTTATAGCTTTAAATAAAATAGATACATTTAAGGGACTCAAACGCGGCTTGGACACAGTAATGGATTTCTAAATCAGATTAAAATTATCAGAAGGAATGTGAGCATACCTGATGCTGACCACTTATTAAAAAAATATAAAAAAGGGATTTTGATTGTGTCTGCTTCTGCCAGAGCGTGTCCAATAACTCCACATATGGGTCTCGAAACAACACGTGGTCACGATGCGCATTCATGTAGGACAGATTGGACTTGCTGGGCACCCTGCTGATACCCATGTGGCGCATATTGCCCGTTGTACTCCGCAAACCGTTGCTGATGTCTCTAACCGAATCTGCAGACGATAAATGGCAGAAAAGCATGCTTACCAAATGTGTCCAGCTGTTGATACCTTTATGGTGCTTGTCTGAATTATGCTTGCGCACCAAAAAATTGAAATGCTCGCGGTCGATAAGCGAGAGAATCTTAGAAAATACGTTTATATTTACCATGGTTGTGATCTGTTTTAGCAAACTAAATATAGCATTCCCTGCTATATCATTCACCACCACTTTTAAATCACATTCAGGACGCTACTGTTTACAGATATTAATTTTCAAGATGATTACAATATGTAAGGCTAAGGTATGAGTTTGAAAGAAGTCATGGCTACGCGAAACCGTAACTGATGATCCAATAGTTCAATAAGAAATAAAGGTAAATAATTAAACAAAAACTGCCTCCCTTATGACCGAAAAGGGAGGCAGTTTTGGCTAGATGTCCTCTTGAGCTAGATAACCGGCTTTGGGCATTTATCTAGTTTAAAGATCATAAATTATTATGAGATAATAGTTGTTCATTCCGCTGAAAATCTTATCCAAAACTTGCCACTTAATAATAATTTCATTCTGAAATGCTATTTTATCTCATCGGATATTATTGTCAGTCTCACGATTACACCAGATCAACCCACTCTTGGATAAAGACAACCGTCTTTTATCAAAAAGTTCTTCCATGATCATCCACACCTGATCCGTCAATGTAAAATATTTTTTGGTGCTTAGATCATTTATCGTCAGAAATCCGGTAACAGAAAGCTTTTCGATGGCTAGTCCGTTTTCAACATCCAGAAATAATAGTCTCCCCTAAAAATAGCTAAGATTATTAATGTAGTTTTATAAATTAGGGACAATGAAAAAGAGTAAATTTTACGAATCATAGATCATCTGTTCTTCCTTGAGGCAGTCAACACCAACAGGATTGCAGTACCAATTCTGATTGAAATTCTTTAGTTTTGGGTGGAGCTAGCTAATGGAAAATGTATCTCAATAAGACTTGGTACAAAAAGATGAAATTAACGTATTGGTTTGATAATGATAAAAATGATGTATTCTTTGCCTATTGGAGTTTCGAAATTGCTGCAATAGTGAAAATTTTAGGGGTAAATAACACGCTATTAAAAAACTCAGAGAATGCGATTGGAGTAGGTATTGAAGCAATAAGCTAAGGCATTAAAAACTATAGGTTATATAAGCCATGTTGATGCTGAACATTCGACCACATTTTCTAGGATAAGCAACCATTGTCTGCTCTATAGTAACCCTGAGGATGGGTCCATCACGACTACAGAAAGAAAGGTTTGGGTTCACAACTCCTTAAACACATGGAAAATATTGCAATTAATAATGGCGCAACGGTTTCAGTGTTGGATACGTTCGATTTCCAGGCAGAAGATTTCTATCTAAAAAATGGGTATCAAGTTTTTGGTAGAATTATAAATTACACAAGAGGCCATTCTCGAATTTACTTTAAAAAAAAATTAATATAACCTCTAAGGGTAGATTACAAATGTAAACACTAATTGTAATCTACCCTGGCTAGGTACACCCAAAATTAAAGAATTCCAGTAAGATTGTTAATTTACTGCAACTCTCACACTAAGTCTTGACTACTTTAGTTTATTCAGAGCCAAAAAGCCTTTGCCACCACTGACGCCCCGCTTTTGGCAAGTTGCTGTTGTGTGCAGTAATTTTTTCCTCCCCCATGATTTCTGTAACGTCCTTAATTAAACCGTCCACCATTGGTGAAAAATTTCTGTACTTTTTATATTGAACTTTTATAATATGATATGATTGCTTAGCTATCTCGTCTGATGAGCTATTTGCGCTAATAATTATCCGGCAAAGTTGTTCAATGCAATCTCGTACAATATTTCTGTTATCTGCTGCATTTATTATGCGCTCAAGGATTTCAAGAGCTTTAGTATTTTCACCAGTCTCTACATATAACTCTGCCAATTGTCGGTTATAGATGTCGGTTAGAAAATCTTTATCATTTTTTTTGAGTGTCAATTTGAATGCTTCAATTTCTAAAACCTTGTCGTCTGCATATTTCGCGTATGTTCTATATAAACTTAATTCGTTACAAGTCCATGCTCTTTCTTGATCGATCCATTCAGGTAGTTTCTTCAAAAATAGTTCTCGTTCATCTGTCGAATAGAGAAAATACAGCTCATCTTGAATTGGAAATTTGTAAGATTTGAAATAGGACTTTTTATGTTCTTTCCAATCGTCAATGTCTTCTTGCGAATAAATACAGCTTTCTTCCGTTTCTCCAATATACTTTAACAGTTCAGTTTTCTTTGGGTTGTCAGCTGATTTTAAATATTGGTAGGTTTCTTTAATTCCTGCCGAAACCAAATATTCGCCATCAAATCCAATTCCGCTGTCAAAATCGATATTTTTAGCTTCGAAAAACAACCAGACGGTTTCAGGGGAATTAAAAAGTGTCAGTATGAAGGCGCAGAAATATAAATTATCAACTTCTCCGTCTTTTCCATATTTTCGCCACTCCTTTTCTTCATTAAATAGATATTTTACGATTTCATAGTCCGTTTGCTTAAGGTCATTGTAAATCGCAATATTGAGTCTTAACCGGTCAAAGTGTTTTGAATCTATTGCATCTTTGTCAAAGCGATAATGGTATAACAATTGCGGATTCTGTCGAACTAAATCGAGTTCAGTTTTATAATTTTCTACTACTGTCAAGGTGTGTTAGTATTATTGTACATAGCTCTCAAATATACGCATTCAACAAATTATAAAATAGATGCTTTGTGAATCTTTCAGGCATTGAAACCTCTCGCTTTTATCTTAGTTAGGTTAGAATTGCCCGAATTGAATACCCATAAGTTTTCGAAACTGACCAATAAACTGTACCCAATTTTCCAATTAAGAGAAGCTCATTCGCCCCTGAGCGGCAGATATGATATATTCTTTGTTTCAAAGGTTTGGGCGACTTTCTTAAATTTTCAGCTCTCCATCAAATTACATATATTAGATTTGATATAAAAGCTATTCATTATTAACCAAGATTTTATGGGCAACATATTTGACCAAGAAAAATTATATCCTTATGAAGGTGCAATAAAAAAACATTTTGAAGATTATTATGACAGCGTTTTCGTTGCATTCCTCCCCTTCTTTCACCTTGACAGGGAGGAAACTGATAAAAGTAATCTAAAAAAGGCTAAGCTACTATCGCATGAAGAAGCGTTGAAGAAAATTGATTTTTTAAAAAACCTTCCCGAAGCGAATCGGGCAATCTATAATTACGAAAATGAACAATATCCTTACGATGAAGAAATTTTTAGGAATGGTAAAGTAATACCTTGGAAAAATATCGTGGAGGGTTCTGGTCTTGTAGGTTATGCGGAACTTAATACAGCCCTACGAACTTCAATAGGTGCGTTATTTAAGCGTGGGTTTCAAGATTATTGGTAAGAACGATAATTCCTATCTGATGTTGTTTGAAAACTATCTCCACGAAAGAAAGGTTTTATAATTAAACTCCAGAGAAATTGTTTCCGTCCTAAATATCCGTTTAACTTGCGAGTATATAGCATAAATCGCTCAAACCGTGTTGTGGCTGATTGTACGGGTATAAAATGCTCAGAAAATTCTTTAAAATATAGGTCATTTGGTGTAGTAATGAATTAAACAGTGAGAATTATTCCCCATGCACAAAAGAACAATAACAATGTTTAGATAAAATAAAGAGAGCTTACTTAAAGCTGGATGGCTAACCAGAGACGAAAATGCACTAAATTTATTGAATAATGGACTAGAGAAATTTAATGAAGATACAGTAACTCGTATATGCGTGATCATGCTTCTGAATTTTTTTAATTACTGTCCCAATAATGGGAAGCAAGCCAGAACTCCAACAGGAAAACAATGTCGTTTTTGTTATTACGACTGGCATTGATTGACTAATATAATCTATAATGAAAATCCATATTATTAGCGACCTGAATAGAGAATTTAGATACAATTATTCAACAGTTACATCAGCACTGCTGAATACATAGAAGCCATACAGATAACTCGGGAAGACTTAATCAAAAATTGAATAAGCTGGACTACCCAGACTGTCCCCAAATAGCGAACTCTAGAGCTTTTCAACCTCTTCAACAGAAAGTCCAGTGCCTTTAGCAATATCAGCTATAGGTAGCCCCATTTCCTTAAATGCTTTAGCAGTCTCAAGAGCTTTTTTACGCTCTCCTTCTGCTAGACCTTTAGCTTTACCTTCTGCTAGACCTTTAGCTTTACCTTCTGCTAGACCTTTAGCTTTACCTTCTGCTAGACCCTTAGCGTGACCTAAAGCTTCTCCGGATTTCTTGGCCGAATTAAATACGCTCTCAGCATCACGCTTATGTTTTAAACTTGCTTCGTATGACATTAGCTCCTCCTCCGTTAATTTACCTATCTCTCCTATCTCAAAGATAAGACCAAATATTCTTTTATCCAAAAACGTTGGCAATCTATCCATGGTACTCAAGTGTTTAAGTAAGTACAACCACTGATCCATAACTGTCTTTAGTTCTTCTGGCTGTTTATTAAATAATGGGAGCGAAATCATTTTATATCCCAATTTATCATAGAATATTTCTCTGGTCAATTTGTCACACAGCGCCACATCATAGAAATAAGGGCGTTCTGTGACACGGGATATACCGGAACCTCCATTTCTATCCATGTCAAACTCCAAAATACCAATAAAGTAAACCTCAGGTAGGTAATAATCACTACCCTTCTTACCTCGCGCTAATTGTTTATTGATGAGACGTGAGGTATAGTACACCGCGCGGTCCTTAAAAAATTCTTGAAAGAGCTGCTGCATCTCAATGATGAAAACCTCACCATCGCTGCCGATACAATGTAAATCAAATACAACACGACGCATTTCCTTATAATCACCATCATGTTCTACAGGCTTATATCTTAGATCCGAAATTATCTTCTCTCCATGAAATAGACTATTGAGAAACTCTATCAGTAAGATTTTGTTGTCCTCCCTACCAAAATAAAATTTCCAACCGAAATCGGTACGTGGATCTACATACTTACCCAAATGTTTTTTTGATCTAGCCATAACATTTAAAAATTGGTTATCAGGCAAATATACAATAATAAATTCAAAATTACTAAAATTATTAGTAAAAAAACAAGTAGACAAGTAACTTATATTGATAATTCTTCCAATTAATGAGAATGTCAGCACAGGTTTTAGCGAAAATGATCAACTTACTTTTTTTGAATACAAAGAATTGTTGCTGCAAGTGGAATTTAGTGCAAAAATAAGGTGGACAATAGATAAATCTCTGGAAGTTATTGACACCAGAGTTCAAAATGATGACTGATGAATTCAGGCCCATTATCTACGCTCAAACAAAGCGGTTTGCCCCACGAGTCTATGATTTGTTCAAGTGCCCGAGTTACCCGCAAAAAAGAAATAGAATTAAATCTGGTATATCTCCCAAACTACGCCCCCCAATACCAATTTGACAATAGTCCCATCTCCAACGAGTGGATATAGTACCTCATGTAATTCAGACTCCTCCAATTTAACTATTCCATATGCTTTATTGGTCAAAATAAATTCACGCATTTTCCAAAGGCTGAACTTTATGGAATATTCATTTGTAGGCATAAAATCAAATTCACATACTATACCGTCTTTCTCTAAGCGGCACCCTGCACCATGAAACTGGTAATTGAATCCACCAATTTGTCACGAGCGATTTCGACTGCTTTCTTGTTCAAATTCATCCACATTTGGAGAGAACTGGTATTTGAAGTCGTTAATGAAAGCAACATAGTCATTCAAAACTTTCCGTATAATTAGATTAATCATGTTGTATCAAGATACAAAATAGATACATAAATTAGCTACTGCGTTATATATTAATACAATGGGATTTTTTGAGGTTCACAAGTTATCATTTATGTGTATTTTATCGATAAGCATATTGTCGCAGGCTGTCGGTCAGTCACTTGTTTTGGATGACTCAATCGCGGATATCCCTCCTCACATGATTGAAAGGATCCATGGCAATTTACATGATCCGGCACGTTATTCAATAGGTGACACCGAAATCATTTGCAATCCGCATGGTTATATTAATGAAGTTTATAACGGATTTAATAACAGCTTTATTATTGAGCTATAAACAACCTACTTAATTCATTAACTCCTTGTACTTTTCAGCTGGATTTTGTAAATTCAACGTATAAGCCATAGTATGATACAGTTCATAAAACTATTCCACATTTCTGCCCTTACTATCCTCGTTACTGCTTGCAAAGATCCATCACGCACAAAAACAATGGATTTTGGTCTATTTACGCTTGAAGCTCCCTATAAATGGCAGCAGGTCAAACAAAACGGAATCGACAGTTATGTCGGCGCAATTGCTGTAGACAACAACGATACGCTTTACTTCGATCTGGGTATGTATTCAAATACGTTGACAGAACCAAATATTCAGGTAATTACAAGGCAAATGATGGAGGAAAATAACTTGGACTCCTCCGATTTCATTGTTGTTAAAGATATCATGTCGATGAATATTGATGCCGATCTGTACAGAAAACAAAATGTATCCTGGGATACCGTTGATAACAAAAGAGCAAAAATCGTATTTCCGAGAATATCCGGAAAAGGAACCACCGGAGTGTATATTGGCAACCTATGGGCAGACTTTTCAAAAGTCCGATTTAACCTTCATGGTTCAAACCTGAAAGCGCAAACAGAACAGGATCTTCTTAAATCGATAAAGACATTGAGATTCCACAAACGTAATGTAGATAATGAAGAGAATTAACGCACCACTATTTGTACATCTCAGTTTTATGGCTTTAACATTTTATGTTGTATTAACAGACGGAGATTGGCTGAGGTATTTTACGGGGAGTTTAAATTTTAACCTGATTATCTTTGGATTTCAAGTTGCAGCACTCATGTATGCAGGATACCTACAGGCTCAGAGAAATAGAAAGATATTCTCCATATTTTGGCCAACATTGATTGGACTACTGATGTTAATATTTTGTATACTCATAACGGGAAATTATCAGTTTAACACAAATATAGGTATCACCATTCTATGGTTGATTAAAGACGCTTATTACATAGCATATGATGTTTTAATAGCACATCACATCAAGGAAATGTGGCTCCCATTGGATATAAATTTGCAATTTCAAGCGAAATGCATCTAAATTATTCTCTCAGCGATATTTCCCTTGATCGGATATACTTTCTTTAAATTGAAAAAGAGTGACGCAATTTACTTTACACTTCCCAAAACTTAGAGCTTTTCAACCTCTTCGACAGAAAGTCCAGTGCCTTTAGCAATATCAGCTATAGGTAGCCCCATTTCCTTAAATGCTTTAGCAGTCTCAAGAGCTTTTTTACGCTCTCCTTCTGCTAGACCCTTAGCGTGACCTAAAGCTTCTCCGGATTTCTTGGCCGAATTAAATACGCTCTCAGCATCACGCTTATGTTTTAAACTTGCTTCGTATGACATTAGCTCCTCCTCCGTTAATTTACCTATCTCTCCTATCTCAAAGATAAGACCAAATATTCTTTTATCCAAAAATGTTGGCAATCTATCCATGGTACTCAAGTGTTTAAGTAAGTACAACCACTGATCCATAACTGTCTTTAGTTCTTCTGGCTGTTTATTAAATAATGGGAGCGAAATCATTATTATATCCCAATTTATCATAGAATATTTCTCTGGTCAATTTGTCACACAGCGCCACATCATAGAAATAAGGGCGTTCTGTGACACGGGATATACCGGAACCTCCATTTCTATCCATGTCAAACTCCAAAATACCAATAAAGTAAACCTCAGGTAGGTAATAATCACTACCCTTCTTACCTCGCGCTAATTGTTTATTGATGAGACGTGAGGTATAGTACACCGCGCGGTCCTTAAAAAATTCTTGAAAGAGCTGCTGCATCTCAATGATGAAAACCTCACCATCGCTGCCGATACAATGTAAATCAAATACAACACGACGCATTTCCTCATAATCACCATCATGTTCTACAGGCTTATATCTTAGATCCGAAATTATCTTCTCTCCATGAAATAGACTATTGAGAAACTCAATCAGTAAGATTTTGTTGTCCTCCCTACCAAAGTAAAATTTCCAACCGAAATCGGTACGTGGATCTACATATCTACCCAAATGTTTTTTTGATCTAGCCATAACATTTAAAAATTGGTTATCAGGCAAATATACAATAATAAATTCAAAATTACTAAAATAATTAGCAATAAAAACACAGGCAGAAAAGTAATACCCTTTCTAACAACTTTAATTGGACGTGCCGTAAAATACGGCTATACATACACCCTATCATTCAGTGATGTTGATTTAAAAATACAAACAGAAGAGGATTTTCTCAAAGCGATAAAGACATTGAGATTTCACAAAAATAATTTGGATAATGAAGAGAATTAACAGTCACCTATTTGTACATATCTGTTTTATGGCTTTTGTATTTATATGGTACTAACAAATTGTTTCTGCCACCACATAGAATTCAAAAGATAACCTGTTCCTTAGTAAGCCAAATAGCATATACGGAAAGCTTATAAATTAATTTTATTGACCACGTATTTGATAAACCAATGTGGAAGCTTGTTTTCTGGCAATAAAATGGCGATCCCTCCTTGCAATACTTCCGTTATCAAAACCATTGTTTTGCCAGAGTTATCAAATAATTAAGCTTTTTCGCAAGCTTTATTGCAGGTAATAAATTGTTCAGCGTACGATAGTACCTGTCGACGATTTTATCCTCTGCCACACCATGGCCGCCTTTTTCCTTTCTAATTTCAACCCGGGAAATATTAATCAATGGATTATCCAAGTAAACAAAATAAAGATAAGTCCTAAATTTTCTTTCAATTGCTTCATCGATTTCCACCAGTTTGAATGGATGACTCATTACTGTCTCAAATGAATAACTGATACCATTTTCTAGTAAATGATAACGTATGATAAAAGTTTTGGCAAATGCGCTTATATCAGTCTTTTCGTTGCATTTCCTTGAACGGATACACTGTCTTTAAATGGAAACGAGCACGTTCTATACGTAAACGGGTATCTATGGGAGATAATATTGGGATGGGAACTAGTACAGATTCGACTTGCTGAAGGAAATAGTTTTTTCAGTATGAGTTTCAAATTTGATTCTGACCAGTCAGAATTTTATAGCAAAGTGCATGATAGTTCTATAATCAAAAAATGAGCTTTTAAAATAGAAATCTCATTTTGCTTTAATTTTATCTCTATGCTTTCGACCAAATTTAATTAAAGCATTGGCAAAATCCTACCTTTCTTTAGCATAGGCGGTAAGCGCATAAAAAAAGGTCATGCTGAAACTTTAAAAAATAATCAACTTTCCGACTTTAAACGATTTAAAATCAGAGAACGCAGAAGTTCTTCATGTTCATCTCCCCAGCGTCCCAATGCAGAAATAATCGGAATCAATGTCTTGCCGAAATCCGTAAGACTATATTCAACTTTTGGCGGTACAACGGGATATATTTTTTTTGTAATTAATCCGTGGTCTTCCAACTCCTTTAACTGAATATTTAAAACCCTACGCGAAGCATCCGGAATTTTACGCTGCAATTCGCTTGGTCGTCGATATCCCTGATCAATAAACCAGAGCAAACGTATTTTCCATTTGCCGTAAAGCACTTCACCGATCAGATCAAGACCACAGTTCAGGTTCGGAATTATTTTTCTCTCATACATATTCCAAAATTAAAGGTATGTTCTGAATTGCACAATAGGGGAAAAATTTATCCCTATATGAATCGTATTTCCGTACTTGTGCTAACTGTTTTTATAATCCAATTTTGTCCTATAAACAATTCGTAAAAATGGAACAATTCAATTTCAACAATGAATTATCAGGCAAAATAGCCTTGGTGACCGGCGGCACTAAAGGTGCCGGAAGAGCAATTGCAGAAAGACTGCTACAGGCTGGAGCAACAGTGATAGTAACCGCAAGAAACGCACCTGAGAAAGAAAACAGTAACCTGCATTTCATCGCATCCGATTTGAGTAAAACAGAAGGTGCCCAAAACGTAGTTAGCGAGGTACTTACTAACTATGGAAGATTGGATATTTTGATAAACAATCTTGGTGGGTCATCAACCCCCGCCGGCGGGTTTGCGGCACTCAGCGATGCGGATTGGGAATCTACGCTACAGGCGAATCTTTTGGCCCCGATTCGTCTAGATAAAGGATTTTTACCGCAAATGATCGATCGGAAAACAGGCGTTATCATCCATATAGCTTCAATTCAGGGGAAATTGCCTCTATATGATTCGACTTTGCCGTATGCCGCAGCAAAGGCAGGACTGCGAAACTACAGCAAAAGTTTATCGAATGAAGTGACTCCAAAAGGTGTTCGTGTACTGACTGTTTCGCCTGGATGGATCAATACCACAGCATCGGAAGCATGGCTGGGCGAAATTGCAAGAAACACCAACAGTACAGTAGAAGAAGCGCAAAAAGGCGTAATAAACGCTTTGGGTGGAATCCCTTTCGGAAGACCAGCCGAACCTGAAGAAGTGGCTGAACTCGTTGGTTTCCTTGTTTCACCGAGAGCCAGCTATTTAACAGGAACCGAATATATAATCGATGGTGGAACAGTACCAACAATTTAATATTATTTAAAAATAAAACATATGAACTTACCGAGAATAATCGCCGAGTTAGTAAAAAAACAAAACAACTTCGATAGTGCAGCTTATGCCCGATGCTTTACAGAAACCGCGGTAGTATTTGATGAAGGAAAAACCCATAACGGTAAAGCGGAAATTGAACAATGGATAGATAAATCCAATAAGGAGTATAACGCTACTATGGAGCCATTGAATTATGACGAAAAAGAAAATATGCTGTCCGCGGAAATTTCTGGATCTTTTCCTGGAAGTCCAGTCATTTTAAAATTTCATTTTCAGTTGTCTAATGGGCTTATTCAATCACTCAAAATTACTGAATAGAATCTTAAACAATCCGATTCAAAAAAAGCTGAGGTGTTTACTCCAGCTTTTTTTGATAGCCAAAGTATTTAAGATACCATTAGTAAGATACCATACTTGGCCATCAAAATCAAAGGAATGATCTCATTCATTTACCCGACGTGGCTTTTAATTCAAAATGATTAATACGCGAAAATGTTCGAATCCTTTCGTATTTATGTATATTCGCGGGGATAAAAATCAAATAGTCATTTACAAAGAATTAAATACGACCAAAATTTGATGTCCATTTTTCCAGTTATAACATCAGTATTATCAGAGAAGAACTTAGGTGAATTTATTAAAGATAAATACGATCTCAGCGAGGGATTTAAGTGTACATTATTCCGAACAGGTGTAAATCATACTTACTTTATCTCTGACAAAAAAATAAAGTATGTAATAAGAGTATATTGCCATGGTTGGAGAACGAAAACTGAAATTCAAGAAGAATTGTGGCTTCTTAAACTGTTGAAAGAAAATAGTGTTTCTGTTTCATTCCCTATTCCAGATAAGGAAAATAATCTGATACAAGAAATCAATGCTCCTGAAGGGCAGCGCTACATTGTACTATTTTCATATGCTGAAGGAAAAAAGATGAGATTTATGGATAATGAAACTTGTTATGAAATGGGATCTCTAATGGCAAGGTTTCACACCATTACTTCAAATAAAAACATAAATAGAACCAACTATAATTCAGAATTACTTTTAAATAAATCATACGAATTATTAAAGCATTATTTCGCAGAGGATTTGAGCGAGATGCAATATCTTAAAGAAATAGGTTTTGAAATCTCCAATACATTTCGAGAAATAGAACAATCAGAAGTTAAGAAAGGAATAGTTCATCTCGATATTTGGTATGATAATGTAAGTGTAAATAATAAAGAAGAAATAACCATTTTCGACTTTGACAATTGCGGTAATGGCTTTTTGTTTTTAGATATTGGTTATTTCTTTATCCAATTATTTCACATAGAGATAAATAAAGAAAGCTATGAATCAAAAGTTGAAAGCTTCCTTAATGGTTACCAAAAGGTAAGAGCGATTACGAAAAAAGAAATTAAACTAATTCCAGAAGCTGGGGCAGCTATTTTTGCTTTTTATCTCGGCGTTCAAGCACAAAGGTTTGATTGGTCGAATATCTTTTTGACGGAAAACTACCTAAAAATGTTTGTTGCAAGGATAAAAACCTGGAAAGAATATTATACATCAAAAAAGTAACTGTGGCTAACAATGGCAATACACTGTAAGTGACCATTGACTTATCAACGATGGAAGTAATTCGATATTGAGTTTGAAACACATCTCAATTCGCTCAATTACGTATAGCATTGTATCACTAAGTATAATTTTCAGGAGTTTTGTAGTCTTTTGCAGAATATAAATTTTATTTGACACAATTTTTTAAACCATTTTTGGATTTTAGTATTAAACAATTGTTGCTCATCTGTCGTTAATGGATTGACGCATACACACAATTTTTCAATCCTGAAAATTTCATTGTCCTACGCTTTCAATACATATGCTCAACCAATAGAACTGGTCCCTAATTCAAGTCCCAGTATTCTTTTCATCATTTGATCAATTTGGTATAGTATTATACAATACTAAGAAAAATATTCTCTTATTTTACGGCAAGCCATAAGCACAGTTTTTTTAATAACTCCATTAATGGGCTGTTATTTTCACGTACATTGATAAGTACGCTACAACCAGGATATATATGATAACCAAATGATTATGCATAAATTTCAAAAATAATTCTCGGTTTTCTGCTGATCAATGAAATCGGAATATGGTTCGCAAAGGAAATAAAGAACACTTCACCCAAGTGCCAGCTCGTAAAAGCGATGAATTATGCTGCTGACGAGTGGAACAGCAGTCATGAACCTTCAAATTTGTAAAAGGTTTTACCTACATAAAATCTCTAATATTATTCTTTATATCACTTTTAAAATTTATATTTTACATAAAAAAGCAAACGATATGTTATCCACAGAATATTATTTTAACAAATATTTTCTGCAACTCAGCGTATTTGCATTTCCATGGGTTGGCTCAGAGGAAATTGCAAAAGACATCGTGCAGGACGCATTTGTCGTTCTAATGGGTAGACAGGACTTGCTACTAAAGGGAGAGCCCGTCATTAAAAGCTTCCTCTATAGCGCTGTAAAAAATTTAGCGATGAATATCAAGCGAAGAAATGTGGTATTTGATCGTGTACGGAGCGAATTTAATACTGACCAGCCGGATGAAAACGATATCCTGGATAATTTAATAAATGCAGAATTGATCGGAGCTCTTCACCGGGAACTCAATGAATTGCCCGAAGGTTGTCAACGAGTCTGCCGCTTAATCTATCTGGACGGAATGAAGTACGAGGAGGTGGCACAGGAACTCAATGTTTCGGTAAATACGGTAAAAACACAACGGATGCGTGCGATAAATCTGCTAAAAAGGAAATTTCTAAACATACTTTTTACGTTTTTTACATTCTAACACACAACGCTTTACAAATAATCCTCCACTTTTTTCGATGGAACGATCACCCATATCGATCCTTCAAGTTATTTAGCTTATGAATTATGATAAAAACCGACAAAATATTATTAGCAGAACTGATTGCTCTTCTATTAAAAGATGGTGAGCTACCATCCGACAAAGAAGACCAATTAAAAAATCTCTTACAAAAATATCCCAGCGCAAGGGATAGCTTGTCTCGTCGGCTATCACATACTGATATTTATGCTCCATTTGATCTTCGCAGTACTGATGTAAAACAAGAATGGCTAATCACACAGCAAAAATTCACGGCAAAGAAGACTGTTTTACAACCAAAAAAGAAATACCTCTCCTTAAACAAAATACCGTACAAAATTATTGGAATAGCGGCTGCTGTAATACTTGCCCTAACACTGTTATGGCAAAAGCAACAGCGCGAAAAGTCGGTAAGCTATTTAATTCCTGACAAGATATATGGACACAAAAATGATGTTCTTCCCGGTGGAGCAGGTGCAATTTTAAAAATTGAGGGGAGAAAAGAAATACGATTAACCGAAAAAAAAGCCATCCAATATTTTGCTCAGGGTATCGAATTAAAAGATGGGCAACTTGTATACGCATCCAACTCAACAGAAAACCTACGTAACACCTTAATAGTTCCCAAACGGTCTACTATGGTATTAACCCTTAGCGATGGCACTAAAGTGTGGGTAAATGCTGCCTCAGAGCTCAGCTATAAAGCAAATTTTGATAAAAAAGAGCGGAGAGTAATACTAAAAGGTGAAGCCTATTTTGAAGTTGCGAAAGATGTACATAGGCCTTTCATCGTTGAAACAAATCATATCAATATACAAGCGATCGGAACAGCTTTCAATGTAAATTCCTATCGTGCAAATACGAGAGTATCATTGACAGAAGGAAAGCTTAAAGTCAGCAACGAAGAACACGAAATCTATATGAATGCCGGTAGCGAGACGCAGATTATCGAAAAAAAACTGAAAACTTTTCCTTTAGCCAGTAAAGCCGAAGCCACAGCCTTCAAAGACGGTTATTTTTATTTTAAAAATAAAGATATGCAACAGATACTTGATGAAATAAGCCGCTGGTATGGAATTCAGGTCGATTGCAAAATCCCTTTAAATAATGAACGATATGAAGGTAGCATGAAAAGAGATGTAACGCTGGCGGAACTTTGTAATGTACTAAAAGATTTGACAGGTTATAAATTGACCATTGACAAGGATAAACTAATTGTGAACCGATAACTAATTGTAAACTGATAACTAATTTTAAATAGATAACTAATTGTAAACCGATAAACTTATTAAGGAGGACTTTGTATGTAAAAAAGCGAAAAACCTAAATTAATAGGATAAAAATGCAGAAGTACGGCAAATACTCCTGCATCAAATTTGAATTAACACTGATCATAAACCATTAATTCTATACCAATTTATGAATAATTTATTTTATTCAAAAGGGACCTTATGTCCCGTTGACAAAGGGAAAACTCTGAACCATTTATTAAAAATGAAACTGACAGGAATCTTATTGGCGACATCCATGATGGGCGCCTACGCTTCAAGCTCCGCTCAGATTACTTTACATGCCCAGAATACCAGGATTGAAACTGTGCTGGAAAGCATTACCAAACAGACTGGTATACATTTTATCTTTAAAGAAGGATTGCTGAAAAATGAAAAAGCAACCGTTGAAATCACAGCTGTATCACTCGATAAGGCCTTGGATCAAATTTTCAAGAGTAGCGCTTTTTATTACATGTTACATCGTGGCACTGTTGTTATCAAGCGTAAAAATGAAGATATTTCTTTGCCAGAACAAAGTACCTCCGGCATATCCAATCTGCAGCAACAAGTCATAAAAGGAAAAGTACATGATACGAAGGGAAATCTATTGTCTGCTGTCAGCATCCTGCTAAAAGGTTCCAATACAGGAACTTCGTCGAATACGAAAGGAGAGTTCCAACTGACACTCCCCGATGGCAAAAAAGGAACCCTGATTTTTAGTGCTGTCGGATTTAAGCAGCTGGAAATCCCGATTAACAATAAATCGGAGCTCAATGTTATTATGGACGCGGATGAAGTGGGACTTGATGAAGTTGTGGTTGTTGGCTTCTCCGAAGTAGACAAAAAACACATTGCATCTTCCGTATCCCAAATGGATATGGAGAAAATTAAAAATCGCCCAATTTTTAAAATGCAAGATGCTTTTTCAGGAACGATCCCAGGAGTCACAATGATGCGCGGAAACAGTATGCCAGGAAGTGTTCCGGCTACCATCTCTATTCGCGGAATAAGTACCTTACAAAATGCAGATCCCTTGGTCATCGTCGACGGTATGGAACAGAGCATCCACGACATTGACCCCAATCAGGTTAAAAGCATTACCGTTTTAAAAGATGCCGCCTCAGCCTCCATGTATGGTTCCCGTGGTGCAAATGGTGTTATCATCATCGAAACGGAGCGTGGACAGACGGGACAATTTAAAGTCGTTACCAACAACTGGTTTGCAGTCAACAAACCGATTGATCTTCCGAAATTTGTCGGTGCTGTCGATTTCATGAAATTGCGAAACGAAACCTTAATCCAACAGGGTCAACCTGCAATCTACCCCGAAGAAACAATTAACCAATATGCCTCCGGAGAATTAAAGGAGGTCAATTGGCTCGATCAGGTCATGGAACGGACTTCGACAGCGATTAATAATAACGCGAGTATATCCGGGGGTGGTGGCGTTGGTACTTTTAATTTAATGCTCGGCCATATAAAAGAAAATGGCCTCAATAAGATTGAAGGCACTCAAAAGTTTTCAGCCCGCTTCAATACGAATATTAACATCGCCGATAAATTTGTAT
The DNA here is from genome assembly GCF_030818895.1 of Sphingobacterium zeae. Taxonomy (NCBI): domain Bacteria; kingdom Pseudomonadati; phylum Bacteroidota; class Sphingobacteriia; order Sphingobacteriales; family Sphingobacteriaceae; genus Sphingobacterium; species Sphingobacterium zeae. The sequence goes on along the minus strand of NZ_JAUTBA010000001.1, from coordinate 2,675,270 downwards.
TAATGGCCGACTTCTACGCACACCGTTTACAGGTAGATCGATTATTGGCAAATGATGACGGACACGGCCTTTATAAACAGGCTTGGCGCTTGAACCCAACGCAACAAATTTTTTATGATTCTGAACTTCCCGAACACTATATTCTGCATAACAATATCAACCCAATTGCTTCAATAAAACACGGTGGTACAAAAAACAATATGTATGATCGCAGTACAATCAACTTACGTCCCAAATATAACATCAACAGCAATTTTAATATTGAAGGAAACGTGTCCTACATGATTAACAAATCGGCCAATAAACAAAAAAGACTGACCTATAAGTTCTTTGATGAAAATGGTGCTCCGGCAGCAATTTGGGGAAATGATGTCAATGCCTCACAAGGTGTTAGTGAAAGCCAGCTTACTGCACGGATGCTGATTAACTTCAACAAGGAGCTCCGCCAGGACAAAGACAAGATTTATCTTACTGCAGGGTCAGAGGTGATGAATTATACCTTCACTGATTTTAGAGAAATTAGCAAAGCTTCATTTTTCGGTAAACTAAATTATTCTTTTAACAACCGCTATATTTTGGAATTAACCGGACGTTCAGACGGAAGCAGCAAGTTTGCCCCTGGTCATCGTTGGGGATTTTTTCCCTCGGGAGCTTTCGCCTGGAACTTACATAACGAACATTTTTTTAAACCTATTCTCGAATCGGGAACAGTTAATAACATTAAGATACGAGCTTCCTATGGACTTATAGGAAACGAAAATGTAGCGCCATACCTCTGGCAGGAATCTGTAGACACCTGGGGCTGGACAATACGTGTTCCCAATCCAAATTTCTCTTGGGAGAAACAGAAGCAATGGAACCTGGGCCTAGACGTCAATGCATTTAAAAATAGACTATCCTTTACTGCTGAAATTTATCATAAAAATTCATACGATCTTATTTATGATCAATTTGCCGTTCCTCCGCTCACGGGATCAAATAGTCTTGAATCTGCAGTCAACATCGGCGCCGTGGAAAATAATGGTTGGGAACTATCTGCAAGCTGGTCAGACAAAAAGGACGATTTTTCGTATACCATCGGTGGAATGCTTTTTGATAACCGCAACCGAATGCTCAAAGCTGGTTACAATGAAAACGATAGATTGATCTTTAAAGGCGATAATAACCGAATATGGTACAAAGGTGTCCCAATCAACAATTATTATGGTTTCCAGTCTGATGGCTATTTCCAAACGCAGGCGGAAGTGGATGCAACTCCTGCTAAAATGCCAAATTCAAAACCTGGAGATATCCGCTATGTAGATAAAAATCAGGATGGTATTATCAATGATGAGGACCGAAGCTACCTGGCAGACCCTCTTCCCCATTATAACTATGCTATAAATCTGGACTTTCGCTATAAAGGCTGGGATTTCTCAGCATTGGGTCAGGGGATCGGAAAGCGCACGGGCCGCTTGATTGGGCAAGAAGCCTATCCAGTTTATGTTGACGGAAATAGTAACGACCTCGGTGCACCACGCGTTGAATATGTAGCAAACCATTGGAGTCCCGACAATCCGAATAGCCGTTTCCCACGTCTATGGACAGGCCCAAGCCCTAATACGCTACTCAGTGATGTTTGGCTTAGCAATGCAGCCTTTTTCCGCATCAAGTCTCTGCAGCTTGGCTATACATTTCCTAAAATCGGCAAAAGCATAAAAAATTTTAGAATATATGTTAATGCACAAGATGTGTTCACGTTCACGAAATGGGAAGGCCTTGACCCCGAACGTATTGATGTCGATAGCCCTGGAACAAATGACGGGAACGGAAATTATCCGCGTATGGCAACCTACAGTGTCGGACTGAGTGCCAGTATTTTTTAAAAACTATGCTAATGAAAAAGAAAATTTTAACCTTGATAATTGCGCTAGCAACGTTAAGTAGCTGCGAAAAATTTCTTGATAAACGAGATCCTACCGCAACATCTTTCGACGAGTTCTTCAACACAGAAGAAGATCTGCGCCGGGTAGTATACAGTAGTTATTTGGATGTTTTTATGGAACCTGGCGATCGGCGCCTACTCTTTTATATGTCAGATGGTCGTAGCGATAACTCCTATGCTCGAATAGAGACAGACCACCATATGGTCATTGCCAATGGTAATATGACAAGCAATGCACGCTTGGCGGAGTACTATTGGACATTATATAATAAACACGTGGGGCGGATCAATACGTACATCGCTAATATTGATATTCCCTATGTGGAAAATGAGTCGATAAGACAGAAATATAAAGCAATCTTAGAGGCACTCCGAATCTGGCATTATTTCAGGATCACTGAAGTTTGGGGTGACGTACCTTTTGTCCTAGTACCGGTTACCCTTGAAGAAGCTACACCTCCAGTAACGCCGAAAGCTGAAATACTGGACAAGCTATTTGAAATGAGCAACGATGTGGCAAACAGACTCCCTGAAAATGAAGGTACCACAAACGCCTATATGTTCAACAAATACTCCTTCAAAACGTTGATCATGAGGTACGCTCTTTATAATGGACGTTATGATCTTGCCGCAACCCTTGCGAAGGAAATAATGGATAGTGGAAAATACCAACTTCACCCTCAATATGCTAGCCTATTCAATTACCAGGCAGATAAAACCAATAAGGAGTTTATCATCAAATTTGACATGGAAAGCCACAATAATTCTGCTACAAATTCCTTCGAGCATCTTGCGCCACAATATAAGACTGGAAATGGACAATCTTATGTTGTTCCTTTGAAGTCGTTGGTCGATAGCTATTGGACGCTACAAGGGCGGCCAATTGATAAATGCCCCTTATACAGTAAGCAGGAATATGAGCTCAACCCCAAATTAAATCGAGATCCACGCTATGCTGCTAGTATTTTCGGACAGGGCGACCTATTCAACAAAGAGAAAATAGATATTTATGACTCAAAGAGTCTGTTCTATTATCAAAACTTGCGGAGCAGCCGATCTGGTTATTGGTTTAAGAAATTTGTCGATGAAGCTGATGCATTTCGGACGGGAGGTAATATGTACTTTCCGCTGGCTCGTTATGCTGAAGTGTTATTGACCTATGCAGAAGCCAAAATTATGTTGAATAACGTAGATGAATTAGCGAAAAGCTGTATCAATCAGATTCGACAACGTGCAGGACTTGATATGAGCGTAGCGGATGTCAATCTAACGGTAAAATCTCAACAGGAATGGATCGACTTAATTCGCAATGAGCGAAGGGTCGAATTTGCCGGTGAAGGCCTGCGCTATAGTGATATCCTGCGATGGAAAACAGCAGAAGTGGTTCTTAATCAACCTGCATTAGGTCATATGCGACAACGTACAGACGGTACAACTGATGTGCTTAAAATAGAAGACAGAAAATTTTTGACACATCAATACCTCTGGCCTTTCCATGAGAGTAGCTTTCAAGTCGAACCTAACCTAATCCAAAATCCAGGATATTAAGTGAACTATAACCTTTTAAACTATTTTTAAATGATTTATTGATTAACTTTTGTAACATGATTTACTTTTTTATTCTTGCAGACTGCATGCTTTAAGCATTTATTTTTTTGGAGTAATGGCAACTCAGCTTTTTTTTATTTTTTTAAAACTAAATAGGGTTTGATATTGTATTAATAGTACTTTTCAAAAATAGGTAGTAATTAGGAACCTTGAGATCCTCCCAGACTCAAGGTTTTTTTATTCCTCATAGCCTCTAGGCACCGTTGTCGGTATTTATCCATTTAAAATCCTTGAGAGAAGCCACTACACCGTGGTCTGTCCAATTGACCATATCCGTAGACGTGTAAAGGAGCCAGTCTTTCATTTTGAAACCAAACGCGTCATCCTCAACATGGCTGGTGTAAAGATAGACCGTATCCCTGTAAACCATTGGTGCTGGATCGGCAGTATATTTTGTTTGGATGATTGGATTTTGAGCAAATATTCCTTTGGAAGTAGGTGTGAGAATAAAAATCAATATGTAGCGAATCATTTTTTTGATTAATAGGTTTTAGTGATATGTGAGTATTATATTTTATTAGAATTTAGTAACACAATTATTTTAAAACTATTGTGTGCGGCTTAGTTTATAAAATAGTACTCCGTGAGCGGGAACTTCCAGCTGCAATGCATCCGTATCTGTCTGTATTTGAGCAATATCTTTTTGCCGCCATAAATCCCGAATTATCTGCTTGCCATAGATCCCTAATTTACTAAAATCGCTATAGGAAAGATTGAGCCTTTCGAGTCCAAAATTAGCAAAGGCTACGGCTTTGCTACCATCCTCGAGATGCTTGGTATAAATCCGAAGATCGCCTATCGTTTGCTGACATGTACCCTGCCGACCAAGCGCATCTTGGTTTACAGCTATAACTTCGTCGTTAGTCAACAGGTTCAACGTAAAATCGTCTAACTTTTCAAGATCACATCCGATAAGCATTGGAGCCGAAAAGATACTCCATAGACTGATATGTAAATACTGCTCATCAGGTTTGAGTCTGGTCGGATGCGAGTTTCCCCATCCCACAATCCCTACAACTAGCATATCGGGATCATTCCAATTACCTGGTTTTGCGTAACTAGCAGCTTTATCCTGTGCCAATGCAATGTCTCGCACACTGGCCCAGCTGTCAGTAATATCGTTTGTAGTGCGCCAAGAATGCGCATGAACTTGATTTCCCCACTTCCATACATCGCCCATGCCGTATTGACAAAGATTGTAAACTATGTCCCTAGGTTGCTTCTTCAAATAGTCTCCCATAAGCTGAAATGGATAAACCCCTTTCTCCAGGTCTCCACCTCCTTGAAAAGATAAAGAAGGAACAGTTTTTGGATCGCTCGTGGCCGGCCGATTGATAACTCCGCCATAACTGCACCAGTCATACTTCAAATAGTCAATCCCCCATTCTGCATACTGTTCTGCATCTTGCCGTTCATAGCCGTAACTTCCAGCACATCCACCACAGGTCCAAGGGCCCGGCGAGGAATAAATACCAATCTTTAATCCCGAATCATGTATATAGTCTGCCAAACCCTTCATATCGGGAAATTTAGAGTTTGTGATAATATAGCCATCTTTATCGCGCATATTTCCCGCAAAAGCCGAATCTTTCTGATCCCTATTAAATTGCCAAGAGTCATCAATATTGATATAGCTCCAACCATGATCAACAAGACCGCTTTTGACTAAAGCATCAGCAGCACGCTTAACTTTTTCAGCAGATACTTCATGTCCAAAACAATTCCAGCTGTTCCATCCCATGGTTGGAGTAAGTGCTATTTCATCTCCACATACGATTCGTAATTGCTTTGAAGTAGTGCCTTTTCCATTTCGAGCTGCTAATTTCACCTCATAAGTGCCTTTTTTCGCGATATCTCCCCTAATGATTCCGGTATTTGGGTCTAAACTGAGTCCTTTCGGTAAATTTTCGACCGAAAAATGCATAGGCCTTATGCCAGTAGCAGCTATTCTAAACAAAAATGGTGACCCCGGCCTGACACCATACACCGAAGCGTTATTGATACGTGGTGTCTCTTTTGCTTTTGGGGTAAGAATATAGGGAACTGATGCTATTGGATCAAAAGTTTTGAAAATAGCCTTTTCATCTGCAATAAATTTTGCATCAACCCAATTGGCATGATCATAATATGGACCATTTCCGCCGTCTGTTACAACTAAGGCTAACTTTTGAACCCCCTTCAGCTCGACATCAATATTCTTTGCAGCATCTTTTGGTCGCATAATACCACTTGACCATAATCTTTTATTATCTCCATAAACAATAAATTCAACAGCGGCGTCGTGATCCCGCACAGCATCGTCTAATCCCACGAATGCTGTGAATTTTTTTGCTTTTCCATCTACCTGAATAAAAAGTGAACTTTCAGCATGTGTACCAAAGCCTCGTTTATAGACTTGACCAGCTATCGTTAGTGGGTTTCCACTAACGGACTTATTTGCTTCGGGATTCCCATGGCCCACCGTTGCTACTTTCAGGTCCAATTCGTCTAACCATACAGTATGCTGAGCATGGACAATTTGCGTCATAGACAACAATAATAAGACAAGAATTCCTTTTTTTATGCTGTATATCATATTTTGTATTTAATTTGTTTACGGTGAAAAATATTATATGTCTTATCGATGTCTTTCAACTAGGCGAACTTGAAATATCCGACCTGTGCTATTGTTTTCCCTCGCCTTAAACTCAACACGAATCTTTGTTTTGTTTTTAGTCCACTCTTGGGGAATGGAATAAGTGATATCGAAAAATCTACTCTGTTCCCATTTTTTACCGACATCTTCCGCAACAAGTATCTTGTCATCAACCAAAATATCAAATTTCTTATTCCCAAGCTCATATCCCCAATATCGGACTAAAAGATCTAATGGTTGTTTCTTATTGGTTTGGAGTTCAAAAGAAAAGCTACCTCCGCTATTCGTTTGACGCCATGACTCACCTTGATGAACACCTTTGGCGATGTTTTCGCCTTTCAACACATGGTCCACTTCCGGTTGCTGCTCTCCTAGCTTGATCATGTCCGCAGTACGCTGATCCAACCCAATTTTTTCCTGTTCTTTATGCTCCATTTCCTTTTGGAGATTATCAAATCTATTTTTTGTTACAGACAGCCAATACATCATATAACGGCTATCATGAATTTGATAAAATGGTTGAAGTATCAAATTCTTTTCATTTCCCCTTGTAACCGCTGCATTCATATTATAATGGAGTGAATCGCTATTTAACGGTGGGCTCTCATTCAGTAATTTTAGCAGATCCTCTCGTTCTCCCAAAAGGATCGGACTATCGAACAGCGAAACCAGCGGGCCGTGTGCTATATGTCCCCAACGATGGTCATCGGCAACCAAGCCATCCAAATTTTTAGTTCCCACTTTTGCTCCCATTAAGATAGGCCCACGAAATAGCGCTACATAATCCGGGTTAAACGGAAGTTCTTCGATGTGAAATTTCAATTTTGTATCTAATGTAACGATGTCTCCTTTTTTCCATATGCGATCAATAACAATATACTCTCCTGGTTTGCTATTATCTGCATAATTGATCCCGTCCACCTGCACCTTAAATTCGCCTTTCTGTGCCCAAAGCGGATACCGCACAAACACTTTGATTCGAGTGGGCATATCAAGATTAATAGTTAGTGAGCCTTGACCGGTTACGGGCACATTACCTTGCTGGGTTAACGTAATTTTCTTCTCTTTCCACTGAACTTCCGAAGGCACAAAAAGATTTACATAAAGGCTATCACTCTGATGACTATAAATCATTTCGCCATACTTGCCGTGATTTTCCATTCCAGTCCCCACACAACACCACATTGCACTGTTAACACCGGAGTATACTCTATAATGTGCGGGTCTAGCTGATGTAAAATAAACATAACCACCATGCTCAGGATGCTGTGTTGAAAGAATGTGGTTGTAAAGTGCTCGTTCATAAAAATCCATTAACCTGGCATCGTGTCTCATCCTAAAAAGCCCCTCGGTTAACTTCAACATATTATTTGTATTACAAGACTCAGGCCCTTCACGTTCTTCTATGTAACTGAAAAAATCCTTCTGGGACGGAAAATGTTCGCGCCGACTATTTCCACCCAATGCAAGCGAACGATACCCCACTACAGTCTCCCAAAAAAATCGCGCCGCAGTAGCATAATCCATATCATCTGACACTTCGGCAACACGTTGATATCCCACAGCCTTAGGAACTTGTGTATTTGCATGCTTATTGTCGAGATTATCGACTTTTTTACGCATACTGTCAAATATTTCCCGATGTGAGAATCTCTTTGCTGTCTTTAAATAACGATCGTCTCTTGTCATTTGGTAGGCGTCTGCATAAACCTCGTTCATGCCACCAAATTCATTTGCTAACATGGTCTCCATCTGAGTATCGTCTAGCTTACTGATCAGCTGCGCACCCCAATCACATAGCTTTAAAAACATCTCCTTAGCCTGCTCATTACCCCCATACAACCATGCATCCCGCAGACCGGCATAGGTCTTATGCAAATTATACCACGGTACCCAATAACGCCCTACAATATTTACATTTCCTTCCCCAACTTCATTCCAGATATGTTTACCCTCAGGAACACCGCCTAAGTAACCATTGCCATGCTTATCCTGACATTCTTTCAATTCAGAAAGCATATATTCCATACGAATCTTCAATTGTATATTACCTGTGGCAGCATAATGAATGGCCAATGCTGAAAGGTAATGTCCACCAATGTGACCATCGAGATCAATCCAATTGTCAAAACTCGGAGCTTTTGGCGGCAGACCAGCCTCCTTTAGAAAAGGAGCCAATAGCCTATCAACATCATAATGGAGCAATGTGGTTACATTTAGGTCCTGCGCATGCTTAAAAGGGCTTTCCAAAAGCTTAACATCCGCTAGAGCAAAATTAGTTTTGTAAAGACGATCTTGCGCTGTTACTGTACCGCTCAAGAGTAATAAATAAATCAAAAATCTAATGTGAGCTCTCATAAAACATAAGGTTTAATACTTTTGCTAAAATAAACCGCCTTTGATCTGTGGTTTTTGAAAAAATATTGCTATTAAACAGATACTTTTTCGATCTTTCAACCAGTTTCCGTCTTTTTCTCCTATTCAAATGTGTGTATGTATCTATCTAATCCTGTAGCGATGGATCTTCTACTTACAATTGGTTATTGATGACGCAATTTTATATACTCAACCGCTGGATAATTAAAAGCGGTTAATTGAAACAATCGCATGTTGACGGTCTTGGATCACTCTTCAAAATTATCATACTTAGCCAAAAATAACGTCGTAAAATGTTACTTTTAATTTGCTATTTGTTTCAATTACTAGTGTTCTCATGATCTAATATCAAAAACACCATACTTCTAAAGATGTACAAGCCGACAATGCGTACTCATCACAAGTTAATTTATTTGAGAGAATAGTTGTTCACGACAACCGACGTTTATCGAAAAGGTCTTCCATGATCGTCCACACTTGTCGCGCCGTTCGCTATCAATACTGGAGCCTGAGTGATTACTATTTTTGGAAAAAGACTTCATAATATTTATTCATATATGCGGAGTAATGGTAACTCGCCTTTTTTTATTTTTTTAAAACCAAACAGGATTCTATATTGTATTAATAGTACTTTTAAAATAGGTAGTAATTAGGAAAACTTGAGATCCTACCAGTCTTAAGGTTTTTTTTGTTCCTCATAGCGTTTTCGACCAGCTCGTATTATTACATAACATTACCAATCCGGCGTTTCGAAAATCTACATCCATTTTAAATATATTTAACTCTATTTCTGGAATGGTTAAATCAATATTTACTGATCGCCGATAGGTACGTCCAGACGATGAAGAATATTTGTAAAGGTATTCTGAACCAAAGATAAGTTAGTCCATGCCCATTAAATGTAGCTTTTTGATAATCTATTTGTTTTATGGAAGCATAAATATTTGCAGGAAGTACCAATATTAGGAATACGATAAGTAACCAAGCGGTTAAAGTACGATAATTTGGAAATAGAAGTCCAAACGCAAAAATAATTTCTACAATTCCTGTGAGATAAACAGTTGCTGTTTTGAAGGGGATAAATTCAGGGATCATTAAAGTCATTCCCTCTGTAAATGCAAAATGCCCCATAGCAGAAAATATCAACATCGCAAACATAGCTATTCTGCCGGATAAAGCACATTCATAAGTCCCATAAAGTAATTTCATAACCAAAAGGGAAACAGCAAACACACCAAGTAAAACAATTAACGGTTTCATCTTTTTTAGGCAAAGTTCGTTTATTGCGCTAGAGAAATCAATGAACCCAAGTTAAGAAATTCGTCTGCGTATTCTACTTAATGCTTGTGGTGTAACACCAACATAAGAAGCAATATATTTCAGTGGTATTTCTTTTATAAGCTCCGGTCGCTCGGTAAAGAGATTTAAGTATCTCCTTTCAGCGGTTTCACTCAACAGAGAAAGCTCTCTTTGCGACTTTTTCAAAAACAATTCTTCGCTTGCTTGTCGCCCTATTGCATTACCGATTTTTGTTTCCTTGTAAATTTTTTGTAGATCATCAAAGGTTATTTGCCAAAGTGTTGTTTCTGTTAAGGTCTCTATATAGTAATTTGAGGGTTTTCGAGTTAAAAAGGAATTGTACCCGCTTACAAAATTGTTATTAAATGCAAACGCAAAAGTAAGGTCATTTTCTTCTTTTGGGATATAGAAACGTACAATGCCTGTTTCAATGAACGACAGATTATTTTCTATCTGCCCCGACTTTAAGAGGATATGTTTTTTAGGGAAATTCTGCTTTGTAAGTTTAGAATAAAAGGCCTGCCAATCTTGGTCTGTTAGCTCAAACCACCGTTCAAAATATTTTCGGATAAGTTCCATTGAAGCTGTTAATCAATTATATTTTACAAAAATACATCACTACCGTCCAATACGATTAGGAAAAACGCATAAAAAAAGTGAGGCATTATGAATTTAAAAAATATTATATTGAAGACACAACTACGCCACCAGTGCAATGGTAAATATAAATGTTTTAAGTCAGCTCCTATCCATGATAGACCATAATATCGTAAAAAACTTGTATATAAACACAATAGCGACAAACATCACAAAGACGTTAATATCTGGACACAGCATTTATATGGGTAGTCTAAAAAAATTAATCAAAAGGTCCCACTTGTAACCCATAAGCGGGGCAATGTTAGCTGGAGCCTCACGTTGTCACCTAATTCAAATCCAGCTTTGTTCTATAGTAAAGTTCGATAAAGTAATTTTTATAGCCTTGCTCATCTTGGCAAGATAGCGCTGTCTGCGCAGAGAATGAATATTTTTACAGAAATTGACAACCCTAAACTCTTCTTGAATTTAAAGCCTTGCTCCATTGCTTTCGATGACACCTAGTACAGGATTGAGTATCGCTATCAAAACTAAACACAACTTGGCCACAATACATACATGCAAATGGTCCTTCAGAATTTGACACATCAACCATTTTATAGGAGGAAGGAAATAATGGTAATCCATATCTAACATCATCATCAGCATAGAATAAAACGCTTAATGTCCCATCAATCTCTAGCACCCCCTCTTTAACCTGTCCTAAATGTTCTACGTTTAAATTTCTGAGTTCTGAAAAAAACTCCGATCTCGAAAAATTATCATCATCTTCATGCTTGATGTGAAATACTCCGTCCTTCACTATTGGTAAAACTTTACCCTCTAATAAATGAGTGATCACCTCAGACTTGTAGGTGAGCCAGGTTATGAACTTGTAAAGTACAATAACACAGATAAAAACAACAACCGAATAGGAAATCGGCAAATCTTCCTGAAACATCGGATCTCCTGCGGCCGAGCCAAGGCTGAGAATAATCGCAACTTCAAAAACAGTCAACTGTCTAACACCTCTCCTACCGGAAAGCCTGAGTATGATCAAAATCAGAAGAAACATTATTATCGTTCTCGCTGCAATTTCCACAAGAAACGAGCCTTCAACTCCGTCCGAAAATATTTTGTCTATATCAATCATAGTCTTTCAAATAACTAAATCTTAACAAGATTGCCGCATTTATTCCGTAAACATTCCTCGGACTGCAATAGTTCATCACTGGGCAAAAAGAGCATAAATAAGGATCTTGGATATGAGCGCAATGCTTACAAGATGTTAAAAAAGCGTTTTCTTTAAACCTTCCGCTGCCTATTTTGAAAAACTATGATTTATTCCTTCGCTAACCATTAACGACTTCTCCGCCATTAGGGTGTAAAACTTGACCGCTCATAAAATTTGAATCTTCGCTCGCTAGAAATAGAAAGCTAGGTGCAATTTCATTTGGCATTGCTGCCCTTCTCATTGGCGAGTCGCTTCCAAATTCCGAGTTTTTTTTAGAGTCAAATGAGGATGCTATCAATGGAGTCCATACCGGGCCTGGCGCAACAGCATTAACCCTTATTCCTTTAGCAATAAGATTTGCTGACAAGCTTCGTGTAAAAGATATTATTGCACCTTTTGTTGCAGAGTAATCTATCAACTTTGGACTGCCTCGATACGCAGTCACAGAGGATGTATTAATTATGCTTGCACCCTTTTTAAGATAAGGTATGGCATACTTCGTAATCCAGAAGTAGGAAAAGAAATTATTCTGAAAAGTTTTCTGTAACTGTTCAGTTGTAATTTTTTCAATGGATGCTGTTTCCCAATGAAGCCCCGCATTATTTACAATGATATCAACTTTCTTATGCGATTTTATCGTAAGTTCAATTACTTTTTTACAGTGACTTTCTTTTCCTAAGTCACCTTTAATCAGCGTACATTTTCTAGAGAAGGATTCAACCTCTTTCTTGGTTTGTTTTGCATCTTTTGTTTCATTAAGATAGGCAATAACAATATCGGCTCCCTCCTTTGCGAATAACAACGCTACGGCTTTGCCTATGCCGCTATCTCCCCCCGTAATTAATGCTACCTTATTTTTCAACTTTCCTTCTGCAGGATACTTTAACGGAGAAGTGTCAGGAACTGGTGTCATATTTATTTCCAACCCCGGTCGCTCCTGCTTTTGCAACGGTCTAATCTTTTTACTTGCTGCTTTTTTCATACTTATTTTTACTTTAATACAGACAATATCTGATTTCCAAAATTTGTAAGGGCCAGTGCAAATGTCAACGCCTTACATTGTCGGTACCCTTAGGGAATCTTCATTAATAAAATGGAGAAAATCGGCATTTTGCGAAAGAGTTTTTACCGATCCATCCAACGAATGAACAACGCCAAAGTCTGAAAGGTTTGGCAGGTATTTAGATCGAAAAAAGAGTACTTTCAAAACGTGAACATCATTCGCTCCTATTACGTCTAGTTATGGAAAAATTTATTTGGTAACAAAAGGCCAACTGATAGATATCGCCAGACAGAAGACGATTACAAGTATCAGTTTAGAAATTGGCTTCCCTATTTTTACGATAACAAATGAGCAAGATCCACAATCCTCGACTAAACCGAGCATTACCTATTTAAAAACAATCATTGAGAAATTTCGGGAATCACATTGGCTGGACAATCTTACCATCTTTGATTATCTTAAAACCAAACAGTGTGTTATAGAAAATTATTCTAAAGAGGAACTCATATCTATTATTAGTGAGAATGAGGACTAAATTATTTAAATTAGAGGCTAAATACTTAGAAAACTTTATAAAGCAAAATGAAATCAACGGAAGTATATCGAATAATCAACAGAATTATCTTTCCCGAATTAAAAAGTTTAGGGTTTAAAAAGACTAAAAGCGGCATGCTAGGCTTTTACAAGCAATTAAAAGATCACAATTTAGTTATTTGGTTCCAATGTGCCCAAGGTGGTTTTGACGCTTATGCTGGTTCTAAATTTGTAGTTGAAGTACAGATTAGTAAGAACAATGACATTGGTTCACCTTCTGTTTTCAGGGAAAGAATACCCTTCTTTTTAACTGTGGACGATCTAACCACAGTAACCGTACTCGAAAATAGAGTTAAAGACAAACTACGTTTTCCACCGAGTAGTCATTATATTTTTAGTATGGATGAAAAGATACAGCTTTGGTACAAGAAAAAATTTGAGAAAGTTGAGAATATCTACACAAACTCTAGTGATATCTGGTTGGTATATTTTGATGAAACAGATATCCGCAATTGGGTCGAATTCTTGCAACCTATCATAAGAAAGATCATATTGGATTTTGAACAATCGGATTACTAAATGGATAGCTAAAATTTCCCGTCCTTAAAGTATAATCTCCTATAAAATTAAAGAGTACGTTTAAATCATAAAAAACTACAATGAACATGAACAAATCGCGGTCCTTTGGCACGAACAATGAATTAATTTCCATATCGGATATACATCCACGACGAAAAACCCCTTTGAAACGATGAAAAACACTCACATATTTCTTCTAGAATTCTAAAAGGCTACATTCCCGGAGGAGTGCGATAGGTTAAGATTTCTGTTCCATTAGACTTTTTCACAATCTCCTTTGTATTTCTAAAGATTAGCGTATGACTTCCAAGTTTGCTATAGGATACAAAGTCTCCATCCGGAGTTTGTTTGCATATAACAAACATATGCCAGCCACCGTCTACCGGAAGTGAGATAATAACTTTTTTTTCGGACTTCAACTCATTAGCTATCGTTTGAAAAAGACTGTCGATCGGAAAGGTTGCATCCAGGGGCAAAACAAATTTTTGAGAAAAGGTAATACCGTATAATTCTCTATTGTCAAAATCACGGAAAGAACCATCAGTCTTATTCTGCCATTCATTTTGTAAACCGTCAAAATCAAAATCAACCACTTTATAATACTTTAGTATCATCTCGACAGCGGATGGGATGCAAGACATTTGAAAGAGTTGATTGTGGTTATTGACGACAGTATCAAAGAACTCAAAATCATCATCTTTTTGTGTTTGAGCCTTCAAATGAAAACCGATAGATGTGGATAGTAACACACTTAAAATAAAGAGCATCTTTTTCATAATTTAAATTATTTTTGATGATAGCGCAAGACATGATTATATTTTTCTATTCATTAGATGAAATGCTGTACGTTATGATTTCTGTTCCGTTAGATTTCTTTACAATCTCTTTTGTATTTCTGAGTATCGTTGTGTGGCTGCCTTGTTTGCTGTATGAAACTAATTCACCATCCGGACTCTTTTTATAGACGACAAAAATGGACCAGCCTGTTTCCACCTGAAGTGCGATAATTACCTTTTTACCAGATTTCAATTCATTATCTATCGTTTGAAAAAGACTATCCATTGGAAAACTTTCATCCCGGGGCAATACAAATTTCTGAGAAAAAGTAATCCCATATAGTTCTTTTTGGTCAAAATCACGGAAAGAGCCATCTATTTTATTCTGCCATTTAAGTTGCAAGTCATAGAAATTAAAATCTACCGCTTTGCAATACTTTAGCACCATTTCGATAGCTGAAGGAATACCTGAAGGCCAAAAGATCTGATTGTGATTGTTGACGACAGTATCAAAAAAATCATAATTATTGTTTTTTTGTGTTTGTGCCTTCGCTTGAAAAATAACCGATGCGGATATTAACAAGAATAAAATAAATAGCATCCTTTTCATAAGTTAGCTTATTTTTGGTTAGTTGAACTTCAACTTTGCAGTTAAAAATGTTATCGTTTTCACCATATCTCATACTTTACTTTTTTGGTTTATTTTGATCGCAATTTTTTATCAACGATTTTACTTCAATTAACTTAGCCTAAGTTATCATTTTTAGATTATCAACCTTTCGCAAAATGACGTTCGAGGTAACAAAATGGAATTTCCTGCTTTAAATTATTCACTTGATATCTGAAGTTTTTCTCAAATATTGGGAGATTCCATGTGAAGCTTTACAATTGCAGAAAAATACATGAAAAGCAAAAATTTCAATAGTCTTTATGTCTCAATTTGTTGCCAATTTTTATTAATATTATTTGACGTTCAGACCTTAAGTCGATATTCGTTGACGAGCTTTAGTAGCGGTTGTAAAAATAATACTTATCAGCATCACCTGTAAAACGTTTTTACGTTACAGGGCAACTCTAAAGATGATGAGTCACTCTTTTTTGCTTCTTATTCAATGACATTTAAAAATGTTAATCATGTCAGTAGAATTAACAAAATATATTGGAAGAGTGCCATGTGAAAAGCAGTTTCAATACTTAACCAAGTAGGATAGCCCTTAAATTAACTTCTCAGCTGGCCGCTCTTTATGTACACTTATAATGTAGTTGAATCAACCCGGTATCAAAGACTTTTGATGTCATAAATTGTAGGGCTTGCTCAGGTCTTCCGTCTTTGAATAGTTTTGTCCCATTACCTAGGAGAATTGGAATAACCGAGATGACAAAATCGTCTATTAAGCCACACTTTAAAAACGCATTGATTACTTCCGCCCCACCATCGCAATAGATATTTTTTCCAGCTAGTGATTTTAGTTGGGCTACCAATTCGATTAAGTCACCTGTGTAAAAAATCGTCCTACCCACTTTTGGTTTCTCTGTTCTTGTGATAACATAAACATCTCGCTGTCCATTGTCGTAATGGGTGGCCCCAATTTCGCGAACGACATAGTCGTAAGTTTTTCTGCCGACAATGATGGTATCAATTTGACACATAAATTCAGTGTAGCCATAGTCTTCTCCTTCTTTTTCGACCAATTTTAAAAAGCTCAAGTCATCGTTAGGCTTTGCAATATAGCCATCTAGGCTCATTGCAATAAAAAGTGAAATTTTTCGCATATGTTTAGCGTTCTAAAGTTTCTGCAAATTTAAGACTAGGCTATCGTAGTTATTTTGTAAAAATGCGACAAAATTAAAGTGACGATGGTAAAAGGCCAGTATTCCGTCTGATTTCAAGACTCAGATGCGAATGATCATAATAGCCACACTCAAAAGCGATATCCATCAGACTGCGACTGTCTGTCGAATTTCTGATCAAGGACAAAGCATGCTGAAAACGGATAATGTTCGAATATTGCTTTGGCGATAGTCCAATAAATTTTTTAAAATTTCGTTCCAGCTGTCTGACGGTTGTACAATTTCTTTTTGCCAGATCAAAAATGCTAATTCTTCCCTTTGACACATGTATATCCCCAATAACAGTGTGTAAGTGTTTTTTTTGGGTAATTATTCTTTCGAAATAAAAACGATCAAAAAAATTGAAATGCTCTTCAAGTACTTTATCGACATTAAAAGAGATGTTTTTTTCAAATTCGACCGTAGTGTTTGTCAATTCATTTTGAGCAGCAAAACGGTAGAAATTAGCAAAAGTTGCAGGTTTTAAACAAACACCAATGAGATGTGTATCGTTATCAATAAGACTATCTTTAAAAGCATTCATAGCACCTACTACATAGGTTTTTCCATAATCCATTGAGAAACAACCATTATCAGTCAAACATTTATTTCCTAAATTCAATAGGATGCCAGCACAACCATCGGGAAAAACCCGCTCCCACCCCTTTTCAGATTCATTTCCGCTAAGTTCCCAATAAAAATGAATATAGGGTTCTAACTCTTTGCAAGGCTTTGCTTTCTTATATTCCATTTGCTCTCTAAAACTTCATCAAAATTAAATACCAAAGTTTTTTGCTTATTTGCGCTTTACCCTACCTATTTGTTTTAACTAAATTACAGAATATTGATTTTCTTAAAAAATCTTACAAATGGGCAATAGGGACACTTCTAGTTATGATAATGACGCTTAACTTGCGCATTACGTATGCTATTTTTTCTATTTTTGCCTCACCAGCTGCCACTAAAAAATCTAGACAACACCTATAAATTTATCGGTCTCTCAATTTTAATGACATAATTTAATGACATGAATAGAACGGTGGAAAATCCGTTATTTGTACCTAGAGAAGAAAGCGCTGTCTATAAAAGGACCTTTTTCATCATTCATCTTTTTTGTACGGTACAAAAGAAACTTCCCAGAAGGTAGAATCTCTGCATAGGGGGCTCTCAGATCTGTAGTGCTTTGCAGCATGACCAATTTATTACCTCTTGGCCACGCTCTATAGGCATCAATCATCGGTTCCTTACCCCGGCCGATTTCATACCAATCGTTAATGGTAAAATAATCCTGTCCCTTTTCATGATAGATCGATAGATGTCTTTTATTTTTTTTGTCGAACCAATTACCTTCGATACTTTGAATACCTGCCTCATGATTTTTCCTCGTACGCTGAGCACTACAATTGCTGTGAGCGAAAAAATATGCATAACAGAAAATTAAAACACATAACTTGATATTTATCATAATCTTATCCGTTTGGTCATTATTAATCCGACACATCCTGAATTGCTGAAGCGATACCAGCCGTGCTTTCGTAAAAATACAAAACAAAAAGGTTTATTGAAAGTTCAATCGAAAGAAGATACTTCACTCAGAAGAGGCCCAATGAACCCATAGATGTGATAAATGGAAATTTCATAAACAGCTTGATCATCAGAATTTCAACACTTATTGATAATACAACAATTACATATTAAATTTGATAAAGGATTACGGCCTTCGGTAATTCTCATCTAATTATAGTAAAAAGTGTCGCCGAGTAAATGAGTTATATACCACCACGATGAATATGCTTAGAATTTTTAATCAAAACATTCCTTTACGAAAAAGCACTTATGATGCAGTATAGAGACATTGCAAAAAAAATAATTGATTTGAAAAATGCAGACTTAGCATTAAGGGATAAGCTTATTTATGAGGGTAAACTAAGCGATGGGTATAATGAAGAAATGAAGACCTTACACAATAAAAATGCTCAGATTTTGGACAAAATCATGAACACATATTCAAAAGGAGTTGCAATCAGCTTATCGCCGATTGCAACACAAGATAACACTTAGATAGATATTTGACAAAACAGTTGATGCCGTAGTAGATCGTACCAGCTTAAGGTTGCCCGCCGCCTCCTGCAGCTCCATAAATCTGTCCGTTAGCATAACTGGCATCCGATGCGGCAAGCTGAACATAGATCGATGCTAGTTCCGCTGGTTGACCGGGTCGTCCCATGGGCGTGTCCCCTCCAAAGTTCACAAGTTTTTCTTGTGTTGCACCGCCACTCACTTGTAGCGGTGTCCAAATAGGTCCAGGAGCTACACCATTCACGCGAATACCCTTTGGTCCTAGCTGTTTCGCAAGAGATCGTATATAGTTTGTTGTAGCGGCCTTTGTCTGCGCGTAATCGTAAAGATCTTCCGATGGATCTGTCGCCTGTACTGATGTTGTTCCTATAATAACTGAACCGGGTTTCAAATGTGGTAAAGCGGCTTTAATAAGCCAAAATGGAGCATAAATGTTAGTCTTCATGGTCGCATCAAATTCTTCAGTTGTAATATCCAATATGGAAGGTTTTGTCTGCTGCCGGGCAGCGTTATTGACCAAAATATCTAAACCACCCAACTGGTTTGTAGCCTCTTGTATTAGACGCGTACAGAACTTTTCTTCCCGAAGATCACCCGGAATTGCCACCGCTTTTCGCCCTGCAGCTTTGATCAACGCAACAACTTCTTTAGCATCAGACTCCTCATCTGGCAGATAGTTAATAGCCACATCGGCTCCCTCACGCGCATACGCGATTGCGGCAGCTCGCCCCATTCCAGAATCTCCGCCAGTAATTAAAGCTTTACGACCATTCAATCGACCACTTCCTTTATATGATTCTTCTCCGTGGTCGGGTTTTGGATTCATTTTACTGCTCAATCCAGGCCAAGGCTGGATTTGCTTTTGAAAAGGCGGTCTAGGATATTTGTCATTTGGATTCTGTAAAATAGAATTTCCACCCTGCTGAGCTTCAGCTGGCCGCCATCCTCCCACTAATCCTAAAGCTAACACACTAGTACCTATTGCTCCCAAAGCCTTACGTCTATCCATTTTTGCTGGTTTTTCCATTTTCTCTATAAATTTATAATGACTGAATCAATTTTAGGTGAGCGAATCTCTATCTTACGCTCGCCACATATATACAATTTTGTAAAAAACTAACAGCGACCGCAGTACTTTCGTTCGATCAAAGCTAATGGATTCGACAATTCACGCATAAATCGGTCACAAAAAGTAGAAACACGTTGCTCATTAAAAAATGTAAACGGCGTATAGCTGGACTTTCACGTATAAAGTGGCATTTATAGCGTAGTTAATCAATCAACAATTGTTTAATATGCGGTGTCCTACAAATAAAATATGTGTAACATGAACAGGAAAAAAATTACGCACGATCAGCATCAAGGTATGCCTATCATTGCATTGGCGATAATCTCGCAACAGGACCCCGCTCAAGATCTTTTCGAATATGAATCCGAGGAAGATCCAGAGATCTCAAAAGAGGATGATCTGGATATCCCAGAAGAAAGTGGTTTTGAAGAAGATAGTGAATTTGACGATGAAACCATAGCCGAAGAGGATGATCTGGATATCCCAGAAGAAAGTGGTTTTGAAGAAGATAGTG
This sequence comes from Sphingobacterium zeae, assembly GCF_030818895.1. NCBI lineage: Bacteria > Pseudomonadati > Bacteroidota > Sphingobacteriia > Sphingobacteriales > Sphingobacteriaceae > Sphingobacterium > Sphingobacterium zeae. Next base: position 2,655,234 of record NZ_JAUTBA010000001.1, on the reverse strand, counting down.
AATTTGACGATAAAACCATAGCCGAAGAGGATGATCTGGATATCCCAGAAGAAAGTGGTTTTGAAGAAGAAAGCGAATTTGACGATGAAACCATAGCCGAAGAGGATGATCTGGATATCCAAGAAGAAAGTGGTTTTGAAGAAGAAAGCGAATTTGACGATGAAACCATAGCCGAAGATGAAGAAGCAAATGATGCAGAAGGGCTCCCGCTTCAATCGCCAACAGAGCCTTCTGACATTTAGGAAGAGATCATTTAATAATCAACAACATGAAATACTTAAGCAAACGGATTAACTTAATATGTAATCCGTTTGCCATAGTGAATTAATCATACAACTAGCTTCTCTTCAAACCCATAGATCGGTGTATCGAATCTATGGGTTGTATAGTTTCTAGTTTATTGAATAACAGATACCGTTAATAGACCAATTTTAAAAGCAACTTGTGACACTTTAGGAATAATTCTCAGCTGCTTTTGCTATCACTAATCCTCTTTTATAACGCATCAAAAATTCATCAAATCCCTCTTTGTCCATTCGATCAGGATACACTATTTGATATTCCTTTTTTTGAAATACATTACTGGAAAGGTAAGCGCTGAGGGTCTCTCCTTCCAACCTATCTTTTACGTAAGAAGCAAGAATAGCCATCCCCCACGCCCCACCTTCCCCAGCTGTTGACATTACGGAGATTGGTACATTGAGCGCTGCTGCACAGATTTTTTGTACGACTTCCGGTGTCTTGAATAAGCCTCCGTGCGCACATATGTGATCAAAAGAAAAATTTTCATTATTTGTTAATATATCCATTCCTATCCTGAGCACGGCAAAAGCTGAAAAAAGTTGCGTCCGCATAAAGTTTGCAAGATTGAAATTGCTTTCGGCTGTGCGAATAAATAGTGGCCGTCCCTTTACTATTTCTGTAATATTTTCGGCTGAATAATAACCATAGCTCATTAAACCTCCGCAATCCTGATCACCTGACATTGCTTGATTGAATAATACGTTGAATAATTCGTCTCTATCTGCTTTCAATCCCATACTTTTACAAAATTCACCGAATATATTAATCCATGCATTAATATCGCTGGAACAATTATTAGCCAGAATAATCCCTATCGGATTTCCTTCAGGTGTTGCCATAATATCTATTTCAGAATAGATGTTACTAAGCTTTTTTTCCAAAACAAATTGTGCAAAAATAGATGTACCCACAGATATGTTTCCTGTACGCTTTTGAATACTGTTTGTTGCAACAATACCCGTTGCGCCGTCTCCTTCCGGAGCGCACATTGGAATACCTCCACCTAATAAACCAGACGGATCTAACAATATGGCACCCTGCCCATTCAGATTTCCTGCAGGTTCACCGGCTATCCGGACAACTGGCATGATGTCCAATAGTGTCCAAGAGTATTTCCTGTCAGCAATCAAAGTGTCAAACTTATGAATTAACCCCTCATCAAATTGCTTTTTTATTTCATCCACAGGAAACATGCCCGAAGCATCACCTATTCCCAAAACCTTTTCACCGGTCAAAAGCCAATGCACATATCCAGACAATGTTGTGATATAATTGATATCACTGACATGCGGTTCATTATCCAAAATAGCTTGATAGAGATGAGATATACTCCAACGTTGGGGAATCTTACTTTTAAAACTTCGAGTGAGCTGTGAAGATGCTTCTGACGTTGTTGCATTACGCCAAGTACGGAATGGCACCAGTAATTTTCCAGATTTATTGAGTACAATATAGCCCTGCATCATTGCGGAACATCCAATGGAACCTATTTTCCGTAATGGAATACCAAATTTACTTTGTACCTCTGTTGAAACTTGTCTAAAAGCTTCCTGTATACCCGTAATTATTTCTTTTTCACAGTAGGTCCAAAAACCGTCGATAAGTTTATTCTCCCAATCGTAGATACCGGAACTAATGATTTCAAAATTTGGATCGATTAATACAGCTTTGATCCGAGTTGAACCCAGTTCAATACCGAGAGCAGTGTTGCCCTGTAATATGCTTTCTCTAACGATACGAGAATCCATAAAATAGTAATTTAATGGTCTTCAACTATTAAATTAGATTAACGGCTAATTCTGTGTCAGACCAACGGTGAATAAATAACATGCCTAAAATCTATGCTCACTAGTATGTAAATGTAGTCGACATTTTTATCATTCACTGGTAGAAATGACAAAAAACAGGGTAAATTTGTATAAGTATAAATCGTTATTCGCTAGATAAGGATATCTTCGTTTGGCACCTTCTTCGATGACCTTTGATATTCAGCTTTTATTTAATTTAAAAATGCATACATAATGAGGCAAAACAGTGTTTCGGAATTCTCTTCGCGCATTACCTATAAATTCGTACTTATGTTAAGTCTCTGTCACCTGATCAATGACAGCATACAGTCTCTTATTCCTGCGATTCATCCAATTGTCAAAGAAGAATTTTCTTTAAATTTTACACAAATTGGGATCATAACGCTGGTGTTTCAGTTCTCATCATCACTATTACAGCCTGTAGTAGGTTTTATTATTGACAGAAAACATTATCCCTACTTGTTTCCCATAGGCATGTTAATTAGTCTCACCGGCATCATCCTTCTCGCCATTTGCTCCAGTTATGTATTGCTGCTGGTAGCTGTAGCTACAGTAGGTGCGGGATCGGCGATATTTCATCCGGAGGCTTCACGTATAGCCTATATATGCTCCAAGAATAAACGGGGATTGACGCAATCAATCTTTCAATTGGGCGGAAACTTTGGATCTGCTCTAGGCCCTATATTAGCAGCTCTACTAGTAGCATCTTATGGCAGGTTGAATGTTTTTTGGATGTCACCGGTAGCGCTAATCGCTGTTGTCATTATGTTTTACATCTCAAAATGGTTTAATACAAAATCAATTGAGAATAGGAGAAACTCAAAGAAAAGTACTGGAAATGCTTCCAACCAATGTATACAGCGAAAAACTATAGTTCTTTCGATTACTATATTGTTAATACTTATTTTCTCCAAATATTTCTACTCTTCAAGCATTTCAAGCTATTATACATTCTATTTGATCAATAAATTTGGTGTTTCTATCCAGCAATCCCAGTGGTACTTATTTATCTATCTCTTAGCAGTAGCGCTTGGAACAATGATTGGTGGCCCGCTAGGCGATAAGATAGGACGAAAATATGTCATCTGGATTTCCATACTCGGTGCATCACCATTTGCGCTTGCACTCCCCTATGCAAATCTTCCCTGCACCGTTGTTCTCACTTTCATTATAGGCATGATCATTGCCTCGGCATTCTCCGCCATATTGTTATATGCGCAAGAACTTTTGCCTCAAAATATAGGAATGATTTCTGGATTATTTTTTGGTCTTTCATTCGGTATGGGGGGTATTGGATCAGCCGTTATTGGGGCAATAGCAGATAGTCACGGCATTGATTACATATATCGCATATGTTCATACTTACCACTTGTAGGTTTGGTAGCAGTATTTCTTCCTACGACGAAGAAATTGTAGATACCGGATTCGTCCAAAGAGATTTTCCCAAAACGTAATTGAGATTCGTAAACATCAAAACGGATCATTCTAACCGTGAAACCGTTCCCAAAATTTGGGAACGGTTTCATTAAAAAAAAAGCATTCTAGCAAACCTTTCCGAATACAACTATAATATCTTTGGGTATTGACTAACCGAATATAATAGCCCTACGAGCCTTATTTTATAATACGATAAGCATAAGATAACGGTAACAACTTTTCCATGTAGGCTGCGAAATTCGTTATGATCAAATGTTAAAAGACCAATTTTAAACCAACTAAGGTATGTTAGAATTACAAAGTTTGCTTAAATCTAAGACAGCTTATGCTATGCTCTTTTGTTTTCCCTTGTGGAGCTATGCGCAGCAAGATGTCTCTTTAGAGAAAACTCTAGAGCAAGATTCTATCAGTAACATCAATCAATTAATCTATTTCAATACACCTAAGCAGTACTCTACAGCTTCGGTGTCCAAATTACCGGGCAATGCACTCGCCTCAACTCCGGTATTTGGCTACCTTACTGCAGCGGCGGGACAATTGTCCGGTCTAAAGGTTAGCCAAAACAATGGACAGCCATTAAATGAAGACATGAGCTATCAACTCAGGGGCCGCCCGCCGATCATACTAATCGATGGCATTCCCCGTTCTGTCACAGAAATTGGCATGCAGGAGATCGAATCAATTTCGGTATTGAAAGATGCTGTCTCCCTAGCAATGCTGGGCATCCGTGGCGCTGACGGTGCAATAGCAATTGTCACAAAAAAAGGGTACACCGATAGGACACAGATTAATTTCTCGGCTCAGTATGGCGTCCAAAAACCATTGCAAAACTTGATCGGAAAACCATTGGACGCCTATCAGTATGCCCTATTGTACAATGAAGCATTACAAAATGATGGGCTTTCCGTCACAAACAATGGTTTTAGTGAAACTGCCCTGACGAGCTTTAAAGAAGGTAATAATCCACAGGCCTATCCAAATGTAGATTGGGCTCAACAGGTCATTAAAAACAGCGCTACTGTTGCACGATACAATCTGAATACCCGCGGAGGGAACAAATATGTCAAGTATTTCGTCAATCTCGAACATCTCAGTCAAAATGGCCTACTAAAATCCAATGCCAACAACAATTATAGTACGAACACCAACGCGAGGGGTTATTTCGTCCGTTCGAATGTGGATGTCAAGCTTTCCAATTTACTGGAGGCCGGAGTGTATATCCAAGGCCGTATATTGAATGCCAACAGCCCCGGTAATGATGGTACAGATAATATCTTTCAATCAATTTTAAACACCCCTAACAGTGCATATCCAATACATAACTTAGATGGAACATTTGGCGGCTCTTCCAAATTTCAAAATAATATAGTAGCGCAGACAAACGCTTCGGGATATGCTGTTGCTAATACGCGTACGATACTAACGGACTTCTACTTAAAACGTTCATTGGATGATGTACTAAAAGGCTTGTGGCTAAAAGCCAGAGCTTCATTTTTTTCCAACCTTCGTGAAAATTACGTACGAAACAAATCGTTCGCTGTATTTCAGTTAATGAACGATGATCTCGAAGCACCAATATACAAACAGTATGGTAATAATACGGAGCAAAATAACAGCAATAACATTGCCTTTCAGAATAGATCAAATTTCCAGGAGCTCTCAATAGGCTACTCCAATGAAACCGAAAAGCATGGGATCGACCTTATGCTGTTAGCCAATCGGGACAATCTGGTCAATGGTTCAGACCTACCCTATACTGTACAGGGAATCTCCGGGCATGCTGCTTACCACTACGACAACCGCTACCTAGCTGAACTGTCTTTTGCTGTTAATGGTGCTAATCGTTACCCGAACGACGGCGGATTCAAATACGGTACATTCCCCGCTATTGGCCTTGGGTGGAATATACATCGCGAAAACTTCCTTAAGAAGTACAAATGGATAAGCAAACTCAAGCTTTTTGGATCATATGGTTTATTAGGCCGTGACAATGCGAGCTATTACACCTATATGCAAAGTTATAATGGTACTCCAGAAACTTTCTTCGGTTCGTCGGCGGGCTCGGCAGCCACAATCGGTGAATCTTATTTGGCAAATCCCAATCCTACCTGGGCTAAAGTGAAGATGTTAAACGTAGGTATCGATGGTGCACTTCTTAAAGACCGACTTATTTTTGAATTAACCTATTATAAGAACAAGTATCGTGACTTGAATATAACACGCAAGAATAATAATGCCCTGCTAGGCATCAGCTATCCCAATGAAAATATTGGAAAACAAGATTACACCGGGTTTGAAACCGAATTGGGATGGCGGAACCATAAATCCAAATTCTCCTATCATGCAATGCTTAATGCCAGCTTCCAACAATCGAAAATGGTCTACCAAGCCGAACCTGCATTGCCCTATTTTTGGATGACCGCTACAGGACATCCTGTTGGACAAACCATAGGTTATATTGCCGAAGGATTATACACAAACGTGACTGAATTAGAATCGTCACCAACAATGGAGGGCTATTCACCTCAGTTGGGAGATATTCGTTACCGGGATCTGAATGGCGATGGTCTAATCAATCAATATGACCAGGGTCGAATAGGTTCTGAGAAACCACAGGTATTGCTCGGCGCAAATTTAGGCTTTAGCTTAGCCAACATCGACTTTTCAATCCTATTTCAGGGCATGATAAATCGCGAAGTCTATCTTTCTGGCAATAGTTACCGGGAATTTAACAGCGGCACGGGTCAGGCTTACAGCACACAGCTCGATCGTTGGACCATGGACAACTCGGATGCTGGCTATCCAAGATTAAGCACAGGATCGGGGCCACAAAGCGGCGCCTTTAACAACGATGTGTATTCAACCTTTTGGTTACGCAATGGCAACTACTTACGTATACGGAATATTGAATTGGGATATACGCTACCAACGGCATTAACACAACGGGCAAAAATCAAATCCGCACGGATTTTCGCGAATGGATTCAACATGTTTACATTCAGTTCCAAAACCTTTAACGGCGCCGATCCTGAAAATTTCCGTGGCCTCTACCCAATACAAAAAGTCATCAGTTTCGGTCTAAATATCCAATTATAATTCAGGGAGATATGAGAAAATCAGTAATTTGTATGCTAGTCTTCGCCATGCTCGGGATAGCATCATGCAACAAATTTGAACACCAACCGGAAGAGCGGATTCTGCTCGGGGATGTGTTTGATCCCACAGACAAGGAGGGCGTACAGGCAAAAGCCTATCTATTCGGAATCTACTCCTTCCTGCCTAACGGATTCAACCGCATAACAGGCGATATGCTTGATGCTGCAACGGATGATGCCGTACCATCTTCCGAAACATCGGATATACGGTTATTTACAAACGGTCAGTTAACCGCTGTAAATTATCCTGACAATAACTGGCAGAATAGCTATACAATTATTCGCCGAGCAAATGTATTCTTACAAAATATATCGGTAGTACCCATTCCCGAAAACCTGATCCGTCGCTTTAAAGCTGAAGCACGGTTTCTTCGGGCATTTGCGTATTTTGAGTTGTTGAAGCGCTACGGTGGAATTCCATTATTGGGCGAACAGGTATTTGACCTCAGCGATGACCTTAATTTACCCCGGGCCTCCTACGCTGAATGTGTGGATTATATCGCCATGGAGTGTGATGAAATTAAAGCAGAGCTCCCCGCAGCGTCTTCCCCACTGCTTTCTACCACTGAATATGGCCGTGCCACAAGTGAGGCAGCGTTAGCATTAAAGCTGAGATTATATCTCTACGCAGCTAGCCCACTTTTCAATGGTGGCGGTGTGAGTATCAACCCGCAAATCAAGCTCCTAAACGGCTATCCCAACAAAGACAACGGAAGATGGGCACGTACTCTTGCAACTGCCGAAGAGTTGATCGCTAAAGGTTACCATAAATTACCGGCCGGCACAGGTACCGCAGCGTATGCAAACATTTTTACGACCAAGGTAAACACAGATATAATCTTCGCCAAACAATCGGCCAATTCAACTTCATTAGAGGCAAATAATGCACCAGTGGGTTATGTTGCACCTGCGGCCAGCAACGGTCGGACAAGCCCTACTCAAAACTTTGTTAACGCCTTTCCAATGGATACCGGATTACCCTATGTGGGTTTAACTACCGATCTCAACCAATATGAAAATCGCGATCCCCGATTAAAAGCTATCCTTTTTTACAATGGGGTCAGGTGGTTGAGCAGGCCGATTGAAACATTCGAAGGTGGTTTGGATAAACCCAATAAGCCATTCTTAAATCAGACCAAGACCGCTTACTACTTACGTAAATTCTTGGGTGATTTCACAAACGCTACGACCTATGCAAATCAAAGTCATAATTTCCCCTATTTCCGTTATGCTGAAGTCCTACTAAGCTACGCCGAAGCCCTTAACGAAGTCGGTCGTACCGAAGATGCAGTCAAACAGATCACTACGATACGGGCACGGGCCGGTATTAAACCGGGCAACAATAGTCGCTATGGTATTTCAGAAGGGATTGCACAAACCGCAATGCGCGATCTTATTAAAAATGAAAGACGTATCGAACTGGCTTTCGAAGAACATCGTTTCTGGGATATCAGACGTTGGAAGGATGCTGGAGACATCAAAAATCCGCTCAAAGGTCTTGTACTCCATAAATCAGGGACATCTGTGACGGCAACCGAACAAATGCTTACCCCCTTTCATTTTGAAACCAAGTATTACCATATGCCTATACCTTATAGCGAAACGTCTAAAAATCCTGCATTGATCCAAAATGAAGGCTATTATTAATCAAAAAGATAGACACTCTAAAATGAAAAACTTAATATATTCGCTCATTGGCCTGACCACGATCACCTGCTCAACTGCTTTCGGTCAGGAAAGACAGTTGGCAGGCACCGTTCGAGGAAGCAGTGGTCCGCTCAAAGATGTGACGATTACAGAGAAAAATGTGACAAGTCACCAAACACGCACGGATGATAACGGCCACTTTAAATTAAATATCAGCAGTGGGACGATTGTAGTCAACCATCTTGGCTATTTACGCCAGGAGGTAGACGTGCAGGGAAAAAATACCATTACCATCCAATTAGTACCACGTGAACAGGAAATCGATGAAGTCATCGTGGTGGGTTATGGTAAAACCACGAAAAAGACGCTTACAGGCGCTGTAAGCTCCATTAGTGGTGACGAAATTCGGCAAAGCCCATCACCTAGCTTACAAAATACGTTGGCGGGCCGTTTAACAGGATTTACCAGTCAGCAGCGTTCAGGACAACCGGGTAACGACGGTGCCACGTTTTATGTTCGTGGAACAAGTTCTTATACCGGCAACAACCAACCGCTTATTATTGTTGATGACATCGAGTTCACCTATGCACAATTCCAAACCTTAAATGCAAATGAAGTCGAATCGATAAGCATCCTCAAAGATGCTGCAACAACCTCCATTTACGGTATCAAAGGTGCTAATGGAGTAGTCTTAGTGACAACAACACGAGGAAAGTCTGGCAAGCCTCAAATCAACTTTCAGACTGAATATGCACTGAGTCAATTAACCCGAACGCCCCGGTATTTAGATGCCTACGAATCAGCCAAACTCCTGGTCGAGTCCCAGGTCAATACAAATAACTTGAATCCAAACGCAAATTTTAAACCGCAGTTCTCAGAAGAAGACCTACAATTGTTCAAAGAAGGAACTTCTCCCTATACGCACCCCAATAATGACTGGACAGACATTCTATTGCGCAAATTTGCACCGCAATCAACAAATACACTGAATGTAACGGGTGGTACCGACCGCGCAAGATACTACGTATCTGTCGGGTATTTGAACCAAGGTGGACAATTAAAGGATTTCAGCGAAGACCTAAACAGTAAATTTTATTATAAGCGATATAATTATCGCTCAAACATAGATTTAAAAGTGAATAATGACCTCGATGTGCGTTTTGATTTCTTCGGTAGCCTAGGTGAAACTAATCGCAACAATGCCAGTGCTAACGACAATATTTTCAGCGATCTCAGCCGTACGGCCGAAACCGCGCCTTACAACTATCCCCTGTTCAATCCCGATGGTAGCCTAGGCTATAGCGTATGGCAGAGAAATTCTGCCGGCAGAAATAATAACAACCTCATTGGTCGTTTGATGTACAACGGTTACTATCGTACCCACAACAATAATATGAATCTGGCAGCCTCCGCAAATCAGAAATTGAACTTCATTACACAGGGGCTGTCTTTTAAAGGGACATTAGCCTATCGCAACGACTACGCTTACAACCGCTCTTTACAACGTCCTACCGCTGGCGGTGGTTTCCCGTCGTATATTTATGATCCGACCACCGACTCCTATTCGTTCGGCCGTCAGGACAACGTTTATCGCATCGCAACGCCAAGCTTAAACTATGGTGCTGGAAGTACCAATTATGCAATCACCTTGCAAGCCATGCTTAACTATAGCCGCAGCTTTGCACAGGCGCACCATGTCTCTGCATTGGTATTATACAACCAAAACAGTAAAAGCGCAACGGGCGCAAAAGATTATAATTTTATACCCGAAAATTTCCGGGGATACACAGCTCGTATAGGTTATGACTTCAAGAACCGATACCTGCTGGAATTGAGCGGCGCCTACAATGGATCCGATCGATTTGCAAAAGAGCGTCGATTTGGCTTCTTTCCTGCAGCCTCTATCGGATGGAACATCGCGGAAGAAAAATTTGTTAAGCAAAAACTTCCCTTTATTGATATTTTCAAGTTGCGTGGCTCCTATGGTCTAACCGGCGTTGACAATACCGGTGGAGTATATGCGTATCTTCAAAACTACAGTATCGGCAGCGGTTCGGGATTATTTGGCGAAGCAAACAATAACAGCTATGTCACCGCGGCAGAGGGTGCCTTAGGAAATAACCAGGTAACCTGGGAGAAAGAAAAGAAAATGGATATTGGTCTTGATTTAGCTTTCTTAAATCGCAAGGTGACAGCAACCATTGACTATTTTGACAACAATCGTTTTGATATCCTCACCAGCAGAGGCGCTGTTTCAGCCGTATTCGGCCAAACGCTGCCTAACGTCAACTTAGGAAAAACCAATAATAAAGGTTGGGAAGTCGAATTCGGCTATACAGGCCAAATTCAGGACAATTGGCGATACACGGTAAAAGGAACCTATTCGTTGGCAAAAAATAAGGTGTTGTTTAGAGACGAACCAGTACCGTTATACCCTTATCAAAAACAAACCGGCCAAGCGATTGGAGCAAAGCTAAAATACAGTTGGACAGGAGAGTTTTACACAACCGAAGAAATTGCGGATCCGAATGTAGCCAAACCCGCAGGCGGTCGCCCAGGGGATTTAAAATACAAAGATTTAAACGGGGACGGAATTATAAACGCGAGTGACCAATCTTTTTTTGGCTATACAAACCTGCCTAATACAACCTATGGAATTACATTGGGTGCCGGTTACAAAAATTTTAATGTTACCGTCCTCTTCCAGGGAGCCGCCAATTTCGTCGCTAGTGCCGAAGGAGCTGTTATCCATCACAACGCCAGCAAAGCACTCCCCATACACCTGCAACATTGGACTCCAGAATTAGGAAACGCAGCCAAATATCCGCAAGTATATACAAGCTCATTAAGCCAAAGCCCAAGGGATTGGTATTCGGACTTCTGGGCTATACCAGGTGACTATATCCGTCTTAAAACCGCTGAAATTAGCTATACACTAACTGCAACTACACTTCAAAAGCTTAAAATAAAACAATTGCGCATCTATAGCAGCGGCTATAACCTATTCACATGGACAAAGCTAGACAAACTATACAATTTAGACCCCGAAGTGCTGGAATCATCTGCAGACCTACCATACCCACCAACGCGTATTTTCAACTTCGGTTTAAATGTAACTTTTTAAAGCACAATCATGAAAATATTTATATTTCTAATTGCATTGACAAGCACCATATACTCTTGTCAAAACTCCAAATTTTTGGATGATAAAACTGTAGGCATTTCTGCTGAGGATGTCTTTACCGACAGCGTTCGGACACTTGGTTTTTTGAATAGGATCTATCAGGATATGGGCTATAGCTTTGATTCCTATCGTTTCTCGGCCGCTGGTGGCTCCGGCAACATGGAATTGGCTACGGATAATGCAGAAGGTAATAATAATGTCTCGGTCTGGGGAAATGCTTATGCACAAGGTGTAATAGCCCCCAGCAATGTACTCACGGGCTTTGCTGCGAACAAAGATCTGTGGAACACACCCTACACTAATATTCGACGTGTAAATTTACTGCTGGCAAAGCTTCCAAATGCGCCATTTACGCCTGCTACCCGGACAAGGATGGTTGCAGAAGCACGATTCCTACGCGCCTTCTATTATTACAATATGGTTGCCGCATTTGGCGGTATACCTCTTGTTGGTGATCGTGTGTTTGAAATCAATGATCTGATTGACCTTCCACGTAATACGTTTGATGAATCCATCAATTATATTGTACAAGAATTAGATGCCGCCGCAGCGACTCTCGCGTCCGTGGTCTACAGAGATATCGACTTTGGCCGGATTACCAATGGAGCCTGCCTGGCTTTAAAATCACGCGTACTGCTCTACGCAGCAAGCCCACTCTTCAACGGTGGACTAAGTAGCGAGGCAACGGCCGAACTTAGTGCCCTAGTGGGATACCCAAACTATGACAAAAACCGCTGGCAAAATGCCGCAACTGCTGCTGAAGCGGTAATTAGTAGTCACAAATATGCGCTCAATGTAGATAACGAGACTCGCCCCGGCAACGGTTTTTATCAAGTATTCCTCAAACGAATAAACAGTGAATATATCCTCGCCTACAATCGCACAACACAGAAAGAGCTGGAGGCCTATTACTTACCTCCCACCCGTTCAGGCAGCTCAGTGATGAAACCAACGCACAATCTAGTCGCTGCATTTCCCATGAGAGATGGTAAACCAACGGACGAAAGCCCGCTTTATGATCCCAACAACCCTTATACAAATCGGGATCCGCGATTCGACTATTCCATTATTTATAATGGATTATCCTATGTATCCAACACCGGTCCAAAGACTACAATCTATACGTATATGAGCAACGGCTCGAATCCTGCCAACCCCACAAACGATGCCTATACACCCAACAATTACTCCACCGGCTATTACAGCAGAAAAATGCTGGACGAAAATCTAGCCACCAATACGGCAGGTTCTACCGAACGCGGATGGCCCCTGATTCGCTATGCAGAAATTTTACTCAATTATGCTGAAGCGATCAACGAAGCTGGATTCCCGGAAAGAGCTTATGACAAGCTGAAAGAATTACGTCAAAGAGCAGGAATTTTCCCGGGTTCTGACCGCATGTATGGTTTGAAGGTAGGGATGAATGTCGAGCAGATGCGCATAGTCATTCAAAATGAAAGACGCATCGAACTGGCTTTTGAAGATCATCGCTTTAATGATATCCGGCGCTGGATGATCGCAGAAAATGTGCTCAAGGGCTTTAACAAAACAATAATTATCACACGCAATGGTAATACCTTTAGCTACTTAGTGGGGTCAGCTTTACGACCGCTAAACTTTAGGAAAGCAATGTACCTCCTGCCAATTCCATTAAGTGAAATTCAAAAAATGCCACTGATGAGACAAAATCCCGGTTATTAAGAACGAGTTAACCAATCTACTGCAGTAAAGGTGCAAATGTCGCTATATGCACCTTTACTGCAATAAAATCGCCGGAAAACAGACAGGACGCCAACGCTAAAAATTAAAAAGTGTTCACTTTATCATAAACATATCTTATTTTTAAACGCTCATTATAAATCGAGACCAACGCTTATTGCTATGAAAAGTGATCAGATAACCATTGTTGATATTGCCAACGAACTAAATATTTCTAAATCCACCGTATCCCGTGCCCTTACCGGCCATGCCAATGTAAAGGCAGAAACGCGTCAAAAAATCCTGGAACTGGCTGAGAAATTAGATTATCAACGCAATATGCAATCGCTAAGCCTCATCACTAACAAGACCAACACGATCGGTATTGTCTTACCTGAATTCTCTACCTCTTTTTTTCCGCAAGTTGTCGTTGGTGCACAAGAAGAAGCCAGCAAACATGGCTATTCAGTACTGATATCGCAATGCAATGAAAGCTATGCCACCGAAGTCGCCAATGCTAAAGTCATGTTGGCCAATCGTGTAGATGGAGTAATGGTCTCACTGACAAAGGAAACACTGAATTATGATCACTGGAAAGTATTTATTCGAAAGAAAATTCCCATTGTATTCTTCAATAGAGTCTGTAATGAAATTATGGTGCCCAAGGTCGTGGTCAATGATTACGATGCCGCGTTCCATGCAGTAGAGCACCTCATCAGCTTGGGAAGGCGCAGAATAGCACACTTAGCAGGTCCGAGGCAACTCAGTATTAGTCAAAAAAGACTTAATGGATATTGTGATGCTTTAACCAAACACGGCATTCCGATCGATCAGGATTTAATTATTGACTCAGACCTCAGCTTAAATAAAATCAAGATGTTTGTTAAATTTCTTGTGGAACTCGAAAATCCCATAGATGGTATTTTCGCTGTAAATGATCCCACTGCAATAGAGGCTATGCAGATAATTAAAAAAATGAATAAACGTATCCCTGAAGATATTGCTGTGGTCGGATTCAGTGACAACTATGGTTCAAGCTTCGCCGAACCTAGTCTCACTACAGTCGCACAGCCAGTACGGGAGATAGGCAAGACAGCGATGGAACTCCTATTGGGGTTAATTGGAAAAGATATGGAAGAATGGAAGCCAATCATCCGCACGATGGAAGCTAAACTTATGGTACGTGATTCTACTGTACGATCAGGAGCGTAATTCCCAAAAACAGCAACGAACACGGGAGCGTTCCCAAATTTAGGGAGCGTTCCCATGGAAATTTAACAGCAAAGTGCACCAGCTCCTACACTCAGAATGGATAAATTTGGTCTTAACGAATGATAGCACTTAATTCCAGTTATATCCATGATTACTAGTAACACGCAAGAAAAGAGAAATCTAAAACATATCCAATACGATAGCGATCTGATCGTGACAGGTGGAGGGATGTCGGGCATCTGCACCGCCATTACTGCTGCGCGTCAAGGTTTAAACGTAATCTTGATACAAGATAGACCCGTTTTGGGTGGCAATGCCTCCAGCGAAGTTCGCCTTTGGATGTTAGGAGCCACCTCACATATGGGAAACAATAATCGATGGTCCAGAGAAGGTGGCGTAATCGACGAAATTCTGGTCGAAAACACCTATCGCAATCCACAAGGAAACCCAATCATCTTGGATATGATCCTGATGGATAAAGTAAATCAGGAAAAAAACATTCGTCTCTTTTTGAATACAGCTGTATACCATGTAGAAAAATCTGCTGCAGACCACATAGAAAGTGTACGTGCTTTCTGTAGCCAGAATTCGACCCTATACACCTTCCATTCACCCTTATTCTGCGATGCATCTGGAGATGGTATAGTCGGTTTTCTCGCAGGAGCTGCATTCCGTATGGGCGCTGAAGGTAGAGAGGAATTTGGTGAAGGTATGGCGCCAAGTAAGGAATATGGCGAGTTATTGGGCCATTCTTTATATTTCTATACCAAGGATACGGGGATCCCTGTTTCTTTTATCCCTCCTGCCTTCGCTCTTAAAGAAATCAGTCAAATCCCCCGATTTAAACAGTTTAAAGCGAACGAACATGGCTGTAAACTATGGTGGGTGGAGTATGGCGGGCGTTTGGATACTGTACATGATACGGAAACCATTAAATGGGAACTATGGAAAATCATCTATGGAGTATGGAATTATATCAAAAACTCCGGAAATTTTCCGGAATCCGAAACACTCACCTTGGAATGGGTAGGAATGATACCTGGAAAACGTGAGAGTAGGCGTTTTGAAGGAGACTATATGATGATACAACAGGACCTCGTCGAACAGCGTCAGCATCCAGATGCAGTTGCATATGGCGGCTGGTCCATCGACTTACATCCCGCCGACGGCGTATATAGTGAACTACCAGGCTGTAACCAATGGCATAGCAAGGGAATATTCGATATCCCCTATAGAAGCCTATATAGTAAAAATATTCGCAATCTACTTCTGACAGGACGTCTAATCAGTGTAAGCCATGTGGCGTTTGGAGCTACGCGAGTGATGGCAACCTGTGCTTATGTCGGTCAAGCTGTAGGGATGGCAGCAGCTCTCTGCAAAGAACTCCAGGTTTTACCACGGCAACTGACCTTAGACAACCATATGAAACAGCTTCAACAACGTTTAATGGCAGAGGGTCAGCATATTCCATCTTTGGTCTTACACGAAGAGCATGATCTGGCACTGCAGGCGCAAATCAGTACTTCCAGTGAATTACCGTTTACCGGTTTTGGTGACGTCTGTTTATGGAAGCCGCTGACGATACCATCAGCGCAGCTGCTCCCCATGAAAAAAGGAAAACTTCCGGTTTTTCAACTAGCCCTGCAAGTACTTCAAGATACCGTCTTGGAGGCATCGATACGGATATCGGAGAAAGCTGGAAATTTCACTCCAGACATTACCCTCGCAACGCGCACAATTCCCCTGACCAAGGGAACGACTTCCATCGACCTTAATTTTGATACGCCATTAGCATCTGATGGATATGTCTTTCTGACTTTCCAATCTAACCCTAACATACAATTGGGTTATACAGATCAACGCGTAACAGGCGTCATGTCCGTATTTAACTCTTTTAACAAAGCTGTGTCCAACAATGGAAAGCAAATACCAATTACCAGTGTTGGTGTAGACGAATTTGAATTCTGGTGCCCACAGCGCAGACCCGATGGACAAAATATAGCTGTAACCTTTAAACAGCAACTAGATACTTTTGCAAGTAAGCAACTGAAAAATGGGGTTAATAGACCTGTAACGACTACAAATGCTTGGGTTGCAAATCCTAAAGATAAAACACCTACCGTTGTGCTCGATTGGGACACTCCGCAGGAAATCGCTCGCATTGACCTGTGGTTTGACACCGACTTTGACCATGCCATGGAATCAGTATTAATGAGTCACCCAGAAAACATAATGCCTTTCTGTGTGCGCGCATATACCATTAAAGATTCCTCAGGTAAGATTATATATTCAACATCTGATAACTTTAGGACATTAAACCGGATTACCTTCACCGAACCGATACGCACTGAACGTCTTAGTATACAAATGATGCACCCCTCAGATCATGTGCCGGCATCGCTATTTGATATTCGTTGCTTCGAAAAAAATAAATGATCTTTTAAAAGAACTATAGAATGATACAGTTAGACTATATCGTGATGGGCATTTTTAGCCTATTGATTTTTGCTATTGGGCTCACTTTTACACGGGTAGGAAGTAAGACTGGACAAGCTTTTTTTGAAGCAGGAGGCGAAACCCCCTGGTGGATCAATGGACTGTCTCTTTTCATAAGTTATTTTTCCGCAGGTACATTTGTAGTCTGGGGATCGATCGCTTACCGAAATGGACTAATCGCAAATGCCATTCAACTGACGATGGCTATTAGCGGTCTGCTTGTTACCCTTTTTATCGCTTCAAGATGGAAAAAAACAGGTGTGGCAACTGCCGCAGAATATATTGGAAAACGCTTTGGTCAGAAGGAAAAGCAGTTTTATACCTATATGACTTTGCTTTTAAGCTTATTCACTACCGCCGCAGTTCTTTATCCCGTAGGAAAGATGGTTCACGTCGCGGCCGATTTACCTGTAAATCTGTGTATTGTGATCATTGGACTTATTATCATCTTGTATACCGCTGCGGGTGGGTTATGGGCCGTCTTGGTAACGGATGTGGTACAATTCGTTATATTATCAGCTGCAGTAGTCATCGTGATTCCAATTGCTTTCAGTGAAATTGGTGGCTTTCAAACTTTGGTCCGCGAGGCTCCCAAAGATTTTTTCAAACCTTTTAACGAAGAATATACTATAGGCTTCATGCTGGCTTTTATTGTATACCAGACATTTTATCTTGGCGGAAATTGGTCCTATGTACAACGCTATACCAGTGTGGGGTCGGCAAAAGAGTCAAAAAAAGTGTCGGGTATTTTTAGCATCTTATACTTTATCTGTCCACTGATTTGGATGCTTCCGCCGATGATCTATCGCATTATCAATCCTAATCTGGCCGGACTCGAGGTGGAAGACGCCTATATGATGCTTATCCAAAAGGTGATGCCTGCAGGACTTATCGGTTTGGTTTTGGCAGGGATGGTATCGGCGACATCGAGTAAAGCGAACACCACAATAAATATGGCTGCAACAGTGTTTGCCCAAGATATATATAAAAACTTAATCAGGCCCGAAGCTTCTGAAAAATCAGTTATTACCGTAGCAAGATTATTTACATTAATCTTTGGCATAGGTACTATCCTAATTGCTATGTGGATACCATCTGCCGGAGGGATCGTCAATGTAGTACTGAGCACGGCATCCATCGCGGGCGGTGCCCTCTTCGCTCCCATAATATGGAGCTTATTCTCAAAAAGACAAACCGGATTTTCCGTCGTATGTGCCACGATCGTTTCATTGCTTGTCAATCTATTTTTAAAAACAATTGCGCCAGGCGCCTTGGGATTGAAACTAAATTTAACGATGGAAACTACATTCGGCATGGGCATCCCAATCCTTATATTAACTGCTTTTGAATGGTACTATCTTTCAACGGGTCAAGTGGCGCAACATGTCCTGGTCCCTATGTCAGTGAATGATAACAAGTGCATTCCCCAAAACTTCGATATACGAAATGCCGACACCGAACAGCAGAATCGATTTGGAATTAGGGTTATTGCCGCTTCAATGGCAGTAGTCGGGATCGGAATCGTGATTCTTGGAGCATTAACTACACAGTTCTCGTACATGGTCATGGCTGTAGGATTGGTAGTATTAATCATTGCCGGATGCATAGCAACACTTACACGGAATAAAAAGTTCAACACATGAAATATATCCTCGCATTCACATTCAGCTTATTCGTCTATCAACTCAGCTTCGCAGCGTTAACCATACCACATTTTTTTGCAGATAATATGGTACTGCAGCAATCAAGTCAGGTCAAGATCTGGGGGAAGAGCACATCAAAAAAGGAAATACAGGTGAAAACATCGTGGGATGGTAAGAGCTATAAAACAGCTAAAGATCAAGATGGAAATTGGTCGCTATGGATAGAAACTCCACAAGCCGGTGGGCCTTATAACATACAAATACAGCAGGAAGAGAAAATTACATTGCACGATGTTTTGATCGGTGAGGTTTGGATATGCTCCGGTCAGTCCAATATGGACATGCCCATGAAGGGCTATTACGGCCAACCTATTCGCCATGCAGCAGAATTGCTGTTAGCTTCACCCAATGACCAGATTCGCCTCTTTCGAATAGAAAGAGCGCATGCCGAAAATGCAGCGTTTGATGTAAACGGAAATTGGTCTGTAGCAAATGCGGCGTCGGTAGCTAATTTTAGTGCGGTGGGCTACCAATTTGCAAAGTACCTCCAGCAGCACCTTCATGTGCCTATAGGCATTATTCAAACCACTTGGGGTGGCTCACCAATTGAAGCGTGGATGAAGCCATCGCTTGTAGAAAGATCACTAAGACAACAAAAATTACCCAACAGAGCGATCGGAAAACAAGTCCATCAACAGCCGGGCAATCTTTATCATGCGATGATCTGTCCACTAATCGGATTTCGAATTGCAGGTGTAATTTGGTACCAAGGCGAACAAAATCGATATAATTATTACGATTATAACATTTTACAAACCAATATGATCCGTGATTGGAGAAAAAGTTGGGATATCGGAGAATGGCCTTTCTACTATGTAGAGATCGCCCCAATGCAATATGCCAAAGGACAAGGAGCTTTATTACCACGCCTTCGTGAAATGCAACTCAAAACGCAAGACAGCTTGTCCAATGCGGGTATGGTTACTACAATAGATGGAGGTGAAATGCATAACATTCATCCAGCCAACAAAACAGTTGTTGCACAACGATTGGCAAGCTGGGCATTGGGTAGCCATTATCAAAAAAAAGGAATCGCTTACCAAACGCCAACGTTGGATAAAATCGTCATCCTCCATGATACAGTACTTGTTTCATTGAAGCATTGTCCCTTAGGCATCACAAGCTATGGCAAATCATTAACCCAATTTGAACTCGCTGGCACGGATCAAATCTTTCATCCAGCAACAGCCGTACTGCAAAATGACCGTATTGCCGTCACGTCAACTGCGGTAAAAACGCCCGTAGCGGTGCGCTATGCTTTTCATGACTGGTGTTTTGGAGAACTTTATTCTACTGAAGGTATTCCTGTAGCATCTTTTCGCTCGGATGATTGGCCGTAGACCTCGCCACGACCAATTTTCCTACCTACCTATTGCCTACAATTATTTATTTTTCCGTAGCGCTACTTTTTTCTGCGAGTTTCAAAACCTCATTACCAGCCAAAAGAAATGCGCCCACGCCGTAAATTTCGGTATCATCGTAGTTTACTTCGCCTGGAGCCTCGCCTACTTGCTGTACATAGCCCAGCTTTCCATTGGGATGAACCGCATCAACGAGTGCATTCCATCCGTTCCATACGACAGTCTCATAATCTTTTGAAGGAATTAATTTATTGTTTATTCCCCATGCTATTGCATAGGTAAATAGTGCTGTACCGCTAGTTTCCTTAGCTGGATAGCGCTCAGGATCCAAAAGGCTCGTCCGCCAATAACCGTCATGCTGTTGCAAGGAAGCAATCCGCTGTACCATGTTACGATAGAGGTCTTCCCATCTCGGGCGACTTTTGTAATCTTTTGGCATATCATTCAATACACGAACCAGCCCAGCCAAAACCCAGCCATTTCCTCTAGACCAGAAGACATCTTCACCATTGCTTTCCTTTTTATCAAAATAACTTTGATCTCTATAGAACAGACGCTCTTTGGTATTGTAAAGATAATCTGTCGTCTTCCACCACAAAGTGTCTACCAAATCAAGGTACTGTAGATTGCCCGTCACTTTATAAATTGACGAAAGTGCCGGTGGCCCCATAAATAAGGCATCGCACCAAGCCCACTCTCGAAGTGCAATATTATTTTTCCAGTCCAATGATTCGCTATGGGGACGACTTACCAATGTATCGGCCAACCTGATGAAATCTGCGATGTAATCAATATTTTTATCACGATTATACTTCCAGGTATACAGCTGCCCAACACAATAATTGTCCGCATAATACCGATAGTTGTCCGCATACATTTTCCAATCAAACTGTTCGCCTACAGATTCAAGATATCGGGTATAACGTGCACCACCTGAATGTTTTGTCATCTCTATCAGGCCAGTGAATAAGGTTGCTGAAGTCCATTCACGGCCAGCATGACGTAGCCCCTTATGTTCGATACTGTCCAACTGCCACGAAGCAACCCGATCCAAGTACCAGGTAACATCAAACACTTTTTCTGCTATTCGCACATCCATAGCGCGTATGGGAACCTGAGATGCTGACAGCCCAGGATAAAGCCCTAAGATAGCCAACGCAATAAAACGCCTTATTTTCATGAAATTGTATTTTTTTAAGATTGACCAACGGCAACATGCTATATAATTTACCAACATTAAAGCTGATACCTCAGTTTCATACTTTTTAGTGATTTCAGTCAAGAACATTCAAGTTTAAAATGTCTGAGAAAAAGAACATAGAGACGTCAGTTATCCTAAATTAGATAAAGGCGTGCAGGATTTTACGTACAGGCTAGGATTAAATTTTATGAAACCGTTCCCAATAATTGGGAACGGTTTCATAAAAATGATTTATAATTAGGCCTCATCTTTGGTATTCTTTACAAGGCCTATACCAGCGAAAAAGAAAATTAATCCCAATACACCAATTACGCCTAAAGTAGTATAGGCAGCACTTTTATTGATAAGTTCATATCCGGTATATATTAAACCGACAATACCCAGAACAGTTAATACTGTTCCAAAAAAACGTTTTACGTTCATGATGATTAATTTTAAATTATAGATTACTGAAAATGAAATTGTTATTTAGCAAATTTATCCACTATGCTTTTTAGATCGATACCTTTCCCCAATACTGGTTTAAAGATATCGCCTTCACTTCGCATCCTGTCAATGGCGTTTAGAATATGAAAATCACTTATTTTTAAACCTTTTTTCACTTCCTCCCAGTGTAATGGCATCGATACGGTGGCTCCGGGTTTAGGACGAACGGAATAGGCTGCCGCAATTGTTGCGTGAGGCCTATTCTGCAGAAAATCAAGATACATTTTGCCCCCGCGATCTTTTATGGATCGCTCCAGGCTTGTAAATTTAGGAAGCTCATGATGGACTAGGGTAACGATAACGCGCGCGAACTCTTTGGATTGATCGTAAGAATATTTCCCTCCTAGCGGGATATAGATGTGAAGCCCCGTGGAACCACTGGTTTTACAATAGCTCGATACCCCCATATCATCCAATATGTGCTTTGTGACCTGTGCAGCCTCAATCACCTGATCAAAAGAATTTTTATCCGGATCGAGGTCTATAATACAGAACGATGGGTTGTCAGGCTTCTTCACGGTACTACTCCACGGATTCATTTCTATACAGCCGAGATTTGCCATATAAAGAAGTGTAGCGTCATCCTTTCCAACAAGATAATGGCGGTCTTTTTCATCAGCTTCACTGTGGTAAAGATAAGTTTCGGCCCAGTCTGGTGCCGTATCGGTCACGTTCTTAAAGTAGAAGCCGTCTTCTTCAATTCCGTTGGGAAATCGATTCATACTTTGGGGCCTATCCTTCAAATAAGGCAATATAAACGGTGCTGCCTGATAATAGTAGTTGATCAAGTCTCTTTTTGTTATTCCCTCTTTCGGCCAAAAAACCTTATCCAGATTGGTAAACTTCAAATCATGTTTGTTTACCTTTCTGACCTGAGTCTTATCCGAGGGGTTTAAGAGGCTCTTCCGCTGCCCCTTCACTCTTGGCGAAACGATTTTATCTTCCATATGATCGACCATTTTTTCTGTGGGAGCTTCATCTTCGAGAACAATATTTTTGGCACGTTTGTCTTCTCGCATGCCATTAAACGAGGGATGACGCATAACACCGTCACTGGTTAACTCCGTAAAACTCACCTCGCATACAAGTTCTGGTTTAAGCCATGTCACAGTAGCATGTGGCGGATTTGGTCTAAACCTCGAGGGCTTATTAACGTCGGGTTCTTCAGAGAAAGCTGCCTTAGAAACAATCAGCGGCTTAAATAGTTCCATCATCTCCTTTTGAAGTTTTACATTGAAGCCAGTACCCACTTTGCCGGTATAAATCAATTTTTTCCCCTCATAAACACCGACCAATAAACTACTGAACAATTTACTGGAATCATCATTCAGGGTGAAACCTGCTATGACGACTTCCTGCCTTTTGTTCGCTTTAATTTTTAACCAGTCTTTGGAACGGTTGTGAACATGATATATACTATCCTTCCGCTTTGCCATAATCCCTTCAAGCCCCAATTTCTTGGCCTCTTCCAGAAAATGAATTCCGGAAGTTTCAAAGTGTTCGCTGACCAGAATACTGTTGTTCTTGGGAAGAACTGCTTTTAAAATTGATTTACGCTCAAGCAATGTCATATCCTTCAAATCCTGGCCCTGATACCATAAGATATCAAAAACGTAATAAACGAGATCACCATCCGCTTCACTGCGCCAGTTTTGTAGCGCACCAAAGCTAGCTGTCCCATTTCTATCTAAAACGACCACTTCTCCATCCAAAATGGCGTCTAATTTAAGGGTCTTCAATTGCTCGTAGAGCGGATAGAATTTTTCATTATAGCTTTTATCATTACGGGATTTTAGTTCAACTTCACCCTTATTCATAAAAGCAACAGCCCTGTAGCCATCCCATTTGACTTCATATACCCATTCATCATCATCGAACGGCTTATCCACAAGTGTAGCGAGCATAGGCTCTATATGAGAATAGAACCTCTTTGTGGACGCATTTTTTAATAAGGTTTGAAGATTCTTCTTGTTTTCAGCGCGATCCTTCGGAACAGCTTCCAACTGATCGTTGATTAGTTTGGATGCCTTGTTTTTTGTCGAACGTTTATCCTTTACTGTGCTGTTTTTCTCAATGATATTTTCACCATATACTTTATTGGGAGACCTTTCCATCTGCTGAATAGTTTTACCCGATATCACTGATTTATCGCTTGCAGTAATATCCTTATCGCTAGCATATTGATCCTCCAACTTCATTAAAAGCCAACCATTATCTCCTCTTCCATGAGCCTTAATAAGAGCAAACTCGCCTTTAAGCTTTTTACCGTGAAGCTTAAATTTAAGCTTGCCAGCATGAAGTTGATGTAAGAGATCTTTTTCTTGTTTGGAGATATCCTTAGCACTCCCATCAGCCGGTTCATAGTGTCCCTCATCCCAAACGATAACCGTGCCTCCGCCATATTGTCCTTTAGGGATCGAACCTTCAAAATTTCGATAATCATAGGGATGATCTTCCACCATCACAGCGAGGCGTTTGGTACTTGGATCCAATGATGGACCTTTAGGAACTGCCCAACTTTTCAGAACACCGCCCATTTCAAGACGAAAGTCGTAATGTAGATGTGAGGCATCATGTTTCTGGATTACAAACCTAAGTTCCTTTCCGTTGGGCTTTCCTCCAAATGGTTCTGGGGTGTTCTCCTCGGAACGCTTTTCGCGATATTTAGACAGTCCCATAGCTACTGTATTTAAGTATATTGAAAATAACGTTTATTTTCCGTGCCGTTTCTTCAAATAATCTTCAAGAACTTTTCTTTCATTCGATCCGGTCGCCCGTATAGCGCCAACAACAGCTTGACTGCTCACCCCCATTTTATCCTTGAAATATTGTATTTCGTATTGTTCTGATCCGCTTACTTTGCTTCTGTCGGATTTCCCTTTTTTAGACTTGTTATCTGCCATGGTATTTTGTTTAGCGTTTTTCTTTTAGCGATTGAAAAATCCTAGATTTCAATTCGCGATGCATTTAATTTTGATATAACACAAACGTCAAAGTGAAAAGGTTTTTAAAGAATTGCGTTTAAGGAAACCAGACATCAAATATGACTCGCTATTGCTGACCTAATTGTTTTTTTTTGCATGACTAAAGCTAACTTGGAATGTTACATTCGATTTCAACAGAAAAAGCATTTAATTTGTAAATTGCTGTTGAAAAGATACTAGGTTGTTATCAACACTACGTTTGCTAATAAAAAACGTGTATGCCGATATGACCTTTGCAACATGTTGTTTTGTATGGATTATCAGTATGAATTTATCAAAAAATGCACTGGAATATGCAACTTTAGCCCCGTCTCCACGACTCACTGCAATGGTAGAGAGTATTTGGATGTTGAAAAATCATTCGGATAAGATAGATGAGGGAATTATTATACCTGATGGAAAAATAGATTTATTTCTCCTGATGGAAGAAAACAATAGTTTTCAGATCTTCATATCCGGAGTATGTGATAAACCCATTTTGAAACCTCCCTATCCGAATTCGACGATGTTTGCCATCAGTTTTTATCCGTTGGCCGCTGAGTATATTTTTAAGCAGCCTTTCGACAAATTAAGAAACCAAACGCTAGTATTACCTAATGATTATTTGGGATTTAGCAAAAATGATCTTTCAGATTTCGGAAACTTTTACACGAAAGCCTGTAAAATATTCGAAAAGCAATTTGAAAACGAGATAGATGTAAGGAAAAAAAAACTATTCGAACATATTTACCGATCAAAAGGGGAAACGACAGTAGAAGAATTGTCTAATAAGGTTATTTGGAGCAGCAGGCAGATGAACCGTTATTTCCACCACTGGTTTGGGATTCCATTAAAATCTTACATCAATATTATTCGTTTTTCCAATTCTCTAAAACAATTGAAATTGGGAATATTTTATCCGGAGCTCAATTATGTGGACCAATCCCATTTCATTCGACAGGTAAAGAAATTCTCAGGTGTAAAACCAACGATACTCAATAAAAATGAAAACGACCGATTTATCCAATTGAGTGTATTAGCCGATCGCTAACTTTGTCTGAAAATCAAACAAATCAATGAGTATTAATCATATCAATCTTGTCGTAAAAGATGTCGATAAAGCCGTTAATTTATTGACTGATAATTTCAAGTTCAATTTAGTGGTCAACCGCAATAGTAAAATGGCGGTACTAAGGGATAATAATAATTTTGTAGTTGTGATTTGGGGACAAGAGTTGAACAATGAGAAAGATCTACCACAATATCCTAAGAATTTCCATATCGGGTTTTATCAAGACGACGAAATTGCAGTCCAGAACATTTTTGAACTTTTAAAAGACAACGAAGAACTAAAAATTGAGTCAGCGCCCAAAAAAATCAGAAAAACATTCGGATTTTATTGCTATTTTGAGAATCTAATGATTGAAATTAGTGTAAATCCTTTCAATTATGAATAGACTACTTATAAAGTATACACAGTGACCGCTAAATTCTGATCCGTTGAGCATTGCTATTCACCAAATTTCTTATAAATAGCCTCCAGTCGGATTGTATATGTATTCGGTTTTCCAATAAATTATTCCTTAAGAATCACAACTCTATAAATGTATCGAATTCTATTTTTTAGCAATAGCCGATCTAAAAAAGATCGGGTTCTGATTTCATTCCAGAGAATTCCCAACACAATCGAATCAAGAAGGACAGCTTGCATATAAAATGGTTTGGCCGCAAAGAATGAAATTCTCTGCGGCCAAACTAGCATCTAGCATAACGCTAAATTAAGGAAGAAGAACTTGATCAATGACATGGACAACACCGTTTGTTGCCAGCATGTTTACGCCAGTTATTGTGGACTCACTGGTATTACTTTTACCTTTAAGCATTGCCTTTCCAGACAATTTCACAGTGATTTTTTCACCGTTTAAGGTACTTAGCATCTGTCCATCTGAAAGATCAGAAGAGAAAGCCCTAGCTGAAAGAACGTGATAGGTTAGAATCTTCGTAAGCGCTGCGGGATCAGCTTGATTAATTGAAGCTATTGTGGTAAAACCCGCGTTTATAAAAGCCTGATTTGTAGGCGCGAAAACAGTATAGGGCCCTGATCCACTCAACACTTGAGCAACATTTGTAGTTCCTTGACTTGCTCTCAACACCGCAGCAACTAAGAAAGATAGATCACTATTAGCGGTCGCAAGTTCTACAATGTTTTTTGTTGCGGGCATAAGTACATGAGAAATACCATGTATGACACCATTCGTAGCCATCATATCTGGCGCTGTTACTGCCCAGCCATTGACAAATACACCCTTACTATTTTTAGTAACGTAAACATTGCTTCCGTTTGCTGTCTTTACTTCCGCATTTGGACCGGCGGGTACGCTAGAAGCAACTACTTTAGCGGATAATGTATGATACAACAAAACGGATTTCAAGCTTTCTGCAGACATGCTACTAATATCTGCCGAAGTCATCCCTGAGCTTTCGAAAGCAGCATTATTTGGAGCAAATACTGTAAATGGTCCTGTTGAGGAAAGTGTTTCGCCCAGACCAGCCTTTGTCACGGCAGAGGCTAATATGGAATAATCCTTGTTCATGGATACCATCGCAGAGATTGTTCCTGTTGTTTCCATCTGCTTGTCATCGTCTTTACTACATGACACTGTAATCATCGAGAATACCATTAAGGCTGATGCCATACTCGAGAGTCGTTTGATGTTCTTGTTGAATTTCATAATTATAATTTTTTAATCTTTTGATTTACAAACAAGCAAGCGAACAAAATAGTTTAATAATAAACCAAATTAGTTGATGATTTTCAGAAAAAATCAATTTAAAGACATTTAGGACAAAGTATTAGTATTAAATTAAACTAAAAAAGAGCTTTTGTATGTGTTATAGATTGGTGTTGATGTATTTAAAATTCATATCAATTTTTAAACAAAACAGCATGGCCTCAAGATTTGTTATCTTATAAGATCATGCAGATGTGTCATTTTCTCCACAGCGCTGTGTAGGCCGTTTTGGATAGTAATAGAACGATAAGCTGGCAGAAACATATAGTAGCATGAATAAGATTAATTTATACACCATAAACAATACATACATTATGTCATTATTTTCAAAAGATTTGAGCAAAGAGCCAGTATTTGACGGCCTGGGCTATGAGCCTTCTTTTTTTTCCAGAAAAGCAATGGTCACTACAAAAACCGACTATAGTAAGAAAAAATATGATGAAGGCAACAAAGATACAAGAAAAAAAATCCTTGTGCTTTGTACGGAGGAACGTTATATGACCATGAAAAATGGCAAGAAATTTTCTACCGGCAATCATCCCGTTGAAACACTCGTACCTATTCTTCATTTTGATCAAGCCGGATTTGACGTGGATTTCTATACGCCAACCGGCGGCACTGTAAAATTTGAGATGTGGGCAATGCCTTATGAAGACGAACATATTGGTAAAATTCTGGAAAAATACAATACACAATTTTCAAACCCACACAGTCTCCAGGATTTTGTAGCAGACACAACCAAATCTTATGTGGACTATGTCGCTGTGTTCATCCCCGGAGGACATGGCGCAATGCTCGGCCTTCCCGAGAATAACGATGTAAAAGAGCTGATTAAATGGGTAATAGCCGAAGATAAATTTATGCTGACAATATGCCATGGGCCCGCAGCTCTCTTATCTGCTGCACAAGGTATTGGTGAGAATGATTTTCCATATAAAGGATATAAAATCAATTCATTTCCTGACGAAATGGATCTCATTCTTCCACAAAGTGGATACCAGCCGGGAGAAATGCCTTGGTTGTATGGGGAGAAACTTAAACAGCTGGGGGTTGAAATCTTAAATAAAAAAATTAGCGGCGATTGTCATGTTGACCGGAAGCTGATTACCGCAGACAGTCCGCTGGCCGCGGACAAATTCGGCAAAATCTGTGTGGAAGAATTGCTTGCTGATGAAAAATATAAGGCAGAAAATTGAAAATTAATAAAACAATCTCAAGCCTCGACCGACAAAACATCGGTCGAGGTCATGCTAACATGCCTTAGTTACCATTTAACTACTAGAATAATAGCTGTTTACGATATCGAATACTATAGACAAACACATTTAGCAGAACAATAATGGCTACGACGATCGCCGCTGCATATACGATGCTATTCGTTCCCTTATTTGCCACTGCAATTGCAATCAAAGCCCAGGCAGATACAAGTCCAAATACGGGCATACGACGTTGCCAAATCATTAGTAAATGAATAATTAGCGCGACTACAAACATGATAATTGTCCATAGCGTTGCAGATAACCCAAACCCGTCCCAACCGATCTTTGTAAGATAGGCCGCAGCGTCGGCAATTAAAGCGACAGAAATCCACCCGGCATACAGATGGAAAGGCAGCTTTAAAAAGACAAGTTTTTTGAGGTTTGATTGAAAAGCAATAGTCCGAGTATTTTCAACTATTCGCAACAACGATACAAACAGCAGGAGCATCAAAAAAATGGTCACAGACGTATAGTCATACAACCAGGTAATCACCCATAAACAATTTGCCAAACAAGAGACCAAAAACCACCACCCTACTTTTAAGATCACCTCTTCCTTTTCTCTTGTCAGTTTTAATAATGGGCCAAAATAGACCACAAACCCTAACAAGCCCAGATATATCAAGCCCCAAATGGAGAAAGCATACCCAGCCGGTGTAAAAAGGTTTTGATACTTAGCTGATATCGTTGCCATCGTTTCTCCGTTAAAAATACCGGTATTGGATAAGTAATTGATAACTACAGTAATGACGAAAACAACTGCATTGACTATTTGGTAGATTTTTTTCATTATATAAGCTGTAAAATAATGTTAATAAGGGCTAATTTAGTAGTTTATAACCGATCGATAAGCGATTAAAGAGTAGCTATCATACCTTTTTATGACGATTAAATAGCTCTTCTAGAATCTCATAACGATAATCAAAAATTTGATTTAATTTCTTTTTGACAAACATACCGTGCGCAACTGTACCCAATATTCCGAAGGGCAATTCATACTCAACAGTATCTTTCATCAACACGCCTTTTTCATTTGGAATAAATTCATGAAAATGATTCCAAAATCGATAAGGCCCCTTTAATTGAAAATCAGTAAAACTCTTATACTTTTCCACTTGCGTTATTTTGGTCTTCCACTTTAACGGAATTCGAAAAATTGGAGATACTAAATAATCGATGACCATACCCTCTACAATTTCTTCGCCATTAAATTCCGAAACAACCACAAAACCCATGTCTTTAGGTGTTATCTGAGCAAGATTCTGTGGAGATGAAAAAAAAGTCCAAGCGCGTGCTATATCGCAAGCTAATTGTTGTTCCCTATATAATGTATATTTCATTTGAATCTAAATTTCAAAATCCAATTTGATGCCCATTGCCAGCATACTATTAAAATAACAATGGGAAGATTATTTGGTTTAAAAATATACTAAATATACAAAAAAAATAAAAAAAAAATTTACAACTAGTAAACGAAGAATACTATTAAACTATATGCGACTGAAATAACCCTATGGGATGTCGAGTTTCGTTCAACTAAAAAGACGCGACGTCCTGAAAAAGTGCCTCAAGCGTATCAATAAACTTAGCAACATGCAGACCATCACATACGGCATGATGTACCTGTATAGCCAATGGCATTAGTGCCTTATCTCCTTCAATCTTTTATTTTCCAATCGTAAATGTTGGTGAAAAATAATTGCTAAAATCTGCAACATTAAGATTGAAACTATCAAAATGAATCCACGGAAGAGCAGAAATATTAAAATGATTTTCTGGCGGTTTTTCAGGAAAAAATAGCTTGCTATCACTGCATTTTTCAAGAACATGCTTGTAATCCTGCAGGAAAGAGGCTAAGTGTTCCTGATATCCTACTGACAACGCCGAAAAAGTTTCTGCTTCTTTATGCAGTATGGTGTAAATAGGGTCAACCCTGTCCCAACAAATTAATTCGCTACCTCTCATTGCCATTTTAAATTCATCATGTTGGTTCACTGCTCTCGAAAGGAGATAAATTATGACAGGATAGAACTTATAATCGCGCATTTTTACAAATTGGACCACCGCCGATATATCGAGCTTAACTGTGAGGCTAAATCCACATTTTACATCCCCACGGTAAATCTCGAAATGCTCTCTTCGCTTCCATTTTGCTGTATCAATTATTTGATATTTTGTATCCATTTTATAAATTATCTAGCTAGTATCCCTGTCCTCGTCATGTTAATAACTTATACAGTCAATTTACCCAACAAACGATACCTTTAAATCTATTCTATTTTTAGTTGCACCTAATGACGACAAGTTTCCAAAAGATGAAAATTTCATTTTGATACGATTGACTCCATTCCCTATAGTGGAAGATGATTTTAAAAAGGTGAAATCGTTACACGTATATCTTCCAAATATAAAATATTTTTATTGGCATCAAACAAATACAATAGGATTGATACCACTAAAATGTTACTTGAGCTCCAATTCAAACCGATGTTTACCAGCCTTTAATGCAATGATATTACCATTGCTTACATTCGTTGGAGGATAAAATGTCGCAGTCGCATTTGGAGGTATCTGAACATCATATACAATCTTATTACCACTTAATTTCCAATGAGATAAAATTTTACCATAGGGTGATTCGTAAGAAATCGATGATTCTTTCAATTCCTGAGGAAAAATAGGCTTCAACAGGATGTTTTTGAATCCAGGTTGTTCGGGATCAGGAAGAATCCCGCCGATAGATTTAAAGAACCAGCCACCAATTTCACCAAACATCATGTGGTTGTCCGAAATATCCCGAGTTGCTTTTAAATCCCAGTTCTCTAGCAATGTAGTCGCCCCATTGACAATCCACCATCCCCAGGACGGATAGGTATCTTGTACCGCAACTTTATACGCGGTCACCCCATACCCATTATCTTTCAATGCATTTAATAAAGCTTTTGCCCCCAATACGCCCACGTCTAAGTGAAAGTTAGCCTCTTCAACTTTCCTATTTAGATTGGCCGCCACCCTCGCTTTCATTTCTTCCGGTACAACTCCCCAATAGAGCGGTACACTCAATTCCGTCTGTGTTCCATTGTTATAAATTCCATTAGAAACATTCAAAAATCTCGCATTAATCGCCTTCTTAATTCTTTTACTAAGTTGATCATACTTTTGATGGTCTGCCGTTTTTCCAAACAACT
The DNA here is from genome assembly GCF_030818895.1 of Sphingobacterium zeae. NCBI lineage: Bacteria > Pseudomonadati > Bacteroidota > Sphingobacteriia > Sphingobacteriales > Sphingobacteriaceae > Sphingobacterium > Sphingobacterium zeae. Next base: position 2,623,341 of record NZ_JAUTBA010000001.1, on the reverse strand, counting down.
TTGCCGCTGCAGCCAAAATGGTCGCATCAGCATAGTAATAAACAGATGACGTCAGTTCCAGATTGGACTGAGCCTTAACAGGCACCCAATCTCCGCGTCCAAAAGTGGTAAGTCCAGAAGGGCTGATGCCGTCTACATAATCCACATAGCGTTTAATATTATCGTAGCATTCTTCCAATGCGCGCGGATCACCATAAAACTGATAGATCTGCCAGGGGATAATAGCGATGGTGCTTGTCCAGTCAAGACCATTTGCAGTACCATACCCCCATCCACCCGTTGGAATAATATCTGGTAATACGCCATTCTTTTGTTGCTCGTCACGATGATCGGCCAGCCATTTTTCATAAACTGTAATACCGTCAAAATTATACAGGGCAGTTTCAATCGCGAGGTGACCATCCCCTGTCCAACCATTTTTTTCGCGTTGCGGGCAGTCTGTAGGATAGCCCATCAAATTCGATAAATAGGCATTGTTGGTCGCTTTCCATAGTTTGTTAATCAATTCAGAGGATGTTTTAAGCTGTCCGATAGGTTGAACATCGCTGTGCATAAAATAGGCAGTTACAGCAGAACTATCCAAAGCTATCTCTGTGCTGCTGCTAACCTCGACATAACGAAAGCCTTTATAACCAAATTTAGCCATAAACTCATCATCGCGACCACTTAAAGTTAGTATATCCGTCTGAAATGGTTCAGTTTCCTTATCGCCAAGATAATAAACATCGATATTGGACAGATCAAGACGCCCATCTGCCGACAATCGTTCACCATGCTTGATATGTAGCATAGTCCCTGCAGCTCCTTTGACTTTAATTTTTGTAATTCCAGCCATATTCTGACCCATATCGAAAACATAAGTACGTTGGTCTATCTTTGTCACTGATTTGGGCTTATAGGACTTCACGAGCCGAATCGGTACCATCTGTTGGGAAACGACATGTGCAGATGGCCCATTTCTGTACTGAACAGCCTGCCAAGTTGAATCATCATATTTAGGTTTGTCCCAGCCGGGCATGTCAAGTCGAGCATCGTAATGCTCACCCGTATAAATATTGTTATAGATAATTGGACCGGTAGCTGTTTTCCACTGCTTATCCGAAACGACCGTCTCCCACGTACCGTCTGTATACTCGATTTTAAGCTCCAAACAGAATGTTGGCCGGGCCCGCCACGGGGCTTGATGAAAATTCCAAACCGCCAGTGGCTGGTGATTATACCAGCCATTCCCCAAAACTACGCCAATCGCATTCGCACCTTGTTGTAGTTGTCCGGTAACATCCTCTACCACATACAGTGTTCTTCGATCAAATCGCGTATACATAGGATCAAGACGGTGGTCTCCAATGCGCACGCCATTAATAGAAAGCTCATATAATCCGGCAGCGGCAACATAAGCACGAGCCGATTTTATCCGCTTTTTGATAGTGAATTCAGTCCTAAAATACGGAGCGTTGCGCGCATTGATATCTTTATTGTCACTGATCCATTTTCCTGTCCAAAGATCCTTCCCCATCATTCCAGTCTCGAAAGATGCTATTGCTGAAACGCTGGAAATACCGTCTCGGTCCCATACTTTTACTCTCCAAAAGTATTTTGTCCGCGGCATTAACTCGGTACCATTATAGTGCACCAACATCGCCGAACTTAGCTGCTTTCCACTGTCCCAATGCGCTTTTGCCCCGTGTAACAATTCAAGGGAATCTTGCGCTAAAAGAATCTGATAAGCTTGCTGTAGGGCGCCCTTTCGCCGGTCTTCAAGGCGCCAGCTTAATCTCGGGTGGGATGCGTCAATGCCTAACGGATTGACCAGATGTTCGCATGTCAACTGTACAGCCTTGCAGTTATTCTCGGATTGTGCATAGGCAGTACTTGCCATACACAATAGTATTATCAATAAAATTCTACGCATTAAAGGATATAATTCTTGGTTACTGTTAAATTGTTTTAGCTGATTAAAAAACTAATATATCAAATATTTCGCAAATCGCGACCTGTACTTTCCTGCTGTATATATGAGGCATTTAAATTAAAATTCTTGCAACTTTCACAAAAATAATACTATCTTCGTTTTAACTTTAGGGGTGTCTGCTTGTGCAGGCTGAGATTTTACCCTTAGAACCTGATCCGGATCATACTGGCGTAGGGAAAAGTGAGCTGTCTAACAGGTGCATTGCTGTACCTTCGTGTAGCCATTCCTAAAGTTTAACCAAAAAAATTAAGGAATGGAACTTACAATAAATCATCAAATTCGATCTTTCGACCCCGCTCCTTCTTCACTTGAGGAACTATTGGTTTTGGAATTATCTGGCAAAACCCAAGGTGTTGCTGCTGCCATCAACAACCATGTTATACCTAAGGACGATTGGGCTAAAACAACACTCAAACCTCACGATCAAATCATCTTAATAACCGCATCGCAAGGCGGATAATGATTAAAAAAAATCACCCTAATCATTCACTTCAATTCAGAAAAAATGACAGCTGAAACAATTACGCAATCCCCTTTTCCCAATTCAAAAAAAATTTTTGTACCTGGAACACTATTTCCTATTCAAGTGGCTATGCGCCAAATTTCTTTAAGTCCAACCAAATTAAGCAATGGACAAGTAGAAATTAATCCCCCTATTACAATCTACGACACCTCTGGTCCATATACCGATGAGAATTTTCAGATCGATATCCGAAAAGGTCTCCCCCGGCTTCGCGAACAATGGATATTGAATCGCCAGGATGTCATACAGCTGGCGGGCATCAGCTCTGAATATGGACAAAAACGCCTTTCTGATCCAACGTTGGATGAACTCCGATTTGCCTATAGTCATAAACCAAAAGTAGCCTCTGCCGGGAGTAATGTCACCCAGTTACATTATGCAAAGCAAGGTATCATTACGCCTGAAATGGAGTACGTAGCTATCCGTGAAAATCAACGTATCGAGCAGCTAGTAGCCACCACACCCGGAATGGATCATCAGCATACAGGCCAAAACTTTGGTGCCAGAACCCCTAGAAAAACGATTACTCCCGAGTTTGTCCGCGAAGAGATCGCTGCCGGGAGAGCGATCATTCCCAATAACATCAATCACCCTGAAAGTGAACCCATGATTATCGGGCGCAACTTTCTTGTTAAAATTAATGCCAATATTGGCAATAGCGCTGTAAGTTCAAGTATAGAGGAAGAAGTTGAGAAAGCGGTATGGGCCTGTCGTTGGGGAGCCGACACGATCATGGATCTATCCACCGGTAAAAATATCCATGAAACCCGCGAGTGGATCATCCGCAATTCACCAGTTCCAATCGGTACCGTTCCAATCTATCAGGCATTAGAAAAAGTAAAAGGTGTGGCCGAAGACCTTACTTGGGAGATTTTTAAAGACACTTTGATCGAACAGGCGGAACAAGGTGTTTCATACTTTACTATACACGCCGGTGTATTGCTTCGCTACATTCATCTTACAGCAACACGAGTAACTGGTATCGTCTCAAGGGGTGGTTCTATCATGGCCAAATGGTGTCTTTTTCACCACAAAGAAAACTTTCTCTATACCCATTTTGAGGAGATTTGTGAGATCATGAAACGATATGATGTTGCTTTTTCACTTGGCGATGGTCTCCGTCCAGGAGCTATTGCGGACGCCAACGATGCGGCTCAATTTGCTGAGCTCGAAACACTGGGCGAACTCACCAAGATCGCCTGGAAACACGATGTTCAGGTAATGATAGAGGGCCCCGGCCACGTGCCCATGCAACTGATCAAAGAAAATATGGACAAACAACTGGAATGTTGTAATGAAGCCCCATTTTATACCTTAGGCCCGCTTACTACCGATATCGCTCCGGGGTATGACCATATTACTTCGGCGATTGGAGCTGCAATGATCGGTTGGTACGGTTGTGCCATGCTTTGTTATGTTACCCCAAAAGAACATCTCGGATTACCAAATAAAAAAGATGTTAAAGATGGTGTCATCACGTACAAACTAGCCGCACATGCTGCTGATTTGGCCAAAGGACACCCTGGAGCGCAGTATCGTGACAATGCTTTAAGTAAAGCGAGATTTGAATTTAGATGGGAAGATCAATTCAATCTTTCCCTAGATCCGGATACCGCTCGTGAGTATCATGACGAAACCTTGCCTGCAGATGCAGCTAAAGTAGCTCATTTCTGTTCCATGTGTGGCCCCAAATTTTGCTCCATGAAGATTACCCAGGAAATACGGGATAGTGCAGCGCAGGGTATGCTTGAAAAATCGCAAGAATTTATCGCACAGGGTAAAGAACTCTATTTATGATCATTGCACTAACACCAGAAGAGACCATACATGCTGAAAAAGCGGCTATCCATACCCTTCTTGAGAAGGGGCTCGATATCCTGCACTTACGCAAATATCATTTTACAGACTTACAAATGGCAAGATATGTAGAATCAATAGATCCTGCATATCTTGAAAAGTTGGTTCTTCATTCTCATCCCCACCTATCGGCGGAACTCGGGATCACACGCATTCATAGAAATGAATGGAGCAGACAGCATAGCCCCTCCAATCAGATGAACGCTACAATTATTTGCTCAACATCTGTACATGATATTGCGGCATTCAACAAACTGGATGAATGCTGGGCTTATGCTTTTCTCAGTCCGATATTTCCAAGTATTTCGAAAAAAGAATACGGAAGGTATAATGCCCAACTGAATCAGCTTCCAAAACGCGTTAATTTTACTGTTCGTCTGATAGCACTTGGCGGAATAAACCAAGCTAACTGTCTCCTCCCGTTGCAGGAAGGGGCAGACGGAATAGCCTTGTACGGCGCTTTATGGCAGCATCCCGACCCAATTCAAAATTTCATTGCATGTCAACAAAAACTATGGAAAAACTTCAATACATATCACAAGGACAAACATTAGCAGCACAAAAAGATAATATTTTAAAGGCCCTTGATGCTGGTGTCAAATGGATACAAGTGAGATGGAAGGGAGCTCACCAAGCGTATGTTTACAGATTGGCAGAACAGGTCAAAAACGTGTGTTTGCGATATGGTGCCACCTGTATCATTAATGATCATCCTGCGTTTGCAGCGGCTATCGATGCTGACGGCGTACATCTCGGACTGGAGGATGGCAGTATAGCGGCTGCAAGGAAGCTATTGGGGCCCGGAAAAATAATCGGCGGTACTGCAAATAGCTTTGCCAATGTAAAGCAAAGAATAAGTGAACATTGTGACTATATCGGGCTCGGGCCATTCAACTATACCACAACAAAACAAAAACTAAGTCCCCTACTGGGGATTACAGGATATGAAAACATCATCCAACAAGTCCGCCGAGAAGGCCTAACCCCTATTCCAATATTTGCAATTGGCGGTATAAGTCAACTTGAAGATATCCAACGTCTATTAGAAATTGGCGTCTACGGTGTAGCACTCTCGCGAATCGTAACCAAGACTCCAAACATTGTTTCATCCATCAATAAAATTTTACTATGAGCAACCTACATATAGCCGATCGCGTATTTGAATCCAGATTATTTCTCGGTACGGGCAAATTCGGTAATCTCACGGAAATGAGCGATGCCATTGTGGCTTCGGCCTCCCAATTGGTCACCGTTGCCCTCAAACGAATCGACCAGACCAGCTCAGACGACAGTCTCATCAGTGCGCTCGATCTGGCGGCAATCCATTTGCTTCCCAATACTTCGGGAGCACGAACTGCTGAAGAAGCTGTGCTCGCAGCTCAACTTGCTCGCGAAGCACTGGAAACAAACTGGGTGAAATTGGAAATTCATCCCGATCCCCGCTATCTACTTCCTGACCCCATTGAAACCTTACGCGCAACTGAATCGTTGGCCAAATTGGGATTCGTCGTCATGCCCTATATCCATGCAGATCCAGTGCTTTGCAAAAGATTGGAAAATGCAGGCACAGCTGTCGTTATGCCTTTAGGTGCCCCAATTGGGAGTAATAAGGGACTTCGTACCATGGATTTTCTTGAAATTATCATCGAACAAAGTAATGTACCCGTTGTTGTAGACGCTGGCATCGGAGCGCCTTCCGATGCTGCCAAAGCCATGGAAATCGGAGCGGATGCAGTCTTGGTCAATACGGCAATTGCAGTCTCAAATAATCCGATACGTATGGCCGAAGCATTCAAAGAGGCTGTTATCGCCGGACGAAAGGCTTATGAGGCCGGTTTAGGAAAGGTCGGCGCACAAGCCATCGCTTCGAGCCCCTTAACTTCATTTTTATTTGATTGATAATTCACTTATGACAGATTTCAAAACGATACTCGATACATATGCTTGGAATGACGTCCACACGCAGATTTATGACGCTACCAATCAGGATGTACTGCATGCGTTAGAAAAAGACCAATTATCGCTCTCCGATTTTAGGGCGCTCATATCACCGGCTGCAGCACCGTATCTGGAACAAATGGCACAAAAGACACAACAAATCACGCAACGCCGCTTCGGTAAAACCATACAGCTCTATGCCCCCCTTTACCTGAGCAATGAGTGCCAAAATATTTGCACCTATTGCGGTTTCAGCATGGACAACAAAATCAGACGAAAAACACTTAGCGATACCGAGTTGTTGCTGGAAGCGATGGCACTTAAAGCTATGGGAGTTAACCATATCCTCCTCGTTAGCGGAGAAGCCAACAAAACTGTTGAAATCAATTATTTCCTCCATGCTATCCAACTTCTAAAGTCCCATTTTTCGCAGATATCCATTGAGGTACAACCGTTGGAACAATCCGAGTACGAATTATTGCAGGCCGCTGGCGTATATGCCATTTTGGTTTATCAGGAGACTTATCACCGGGAAGTTTATAGGCAATAATCATCCCAAAGGAAAGAAGTCAAATTTTGATTATCGCTTGGATACACCTGATCGTATCGGCCGGGCTGGTATCCATAAAATCGGACTAGGTGTGTTATTGGGGCTCGAAGACTGGCGGGTGGACAGTTTCTTTACCGCAGCACACATTGCCTATCTACAAAAACACTATTGGCAGACTCGTTATTCCATTTCCTTTCCACGCCTACGCCCAGCTGCTGGCTCTGTGGAACCAAATTTTCATTTGGCCGACCGCGATCTACTGCAGCTAATCTGTGCTTATCGTCTGTGGAATGAAAATTTGGAAATCTCTATCTCCACTAGGGAAAACGAAACGTTTAGAGATCATATTATACCGATCGGTGTAACAACAATGAGCGCTGCCTCAAAAACCAATCCGGGGGGCTATGTGGTCGATCCACAAGCGTTAGAACAATTTGAAGTAAGCGATGAAAGGGATATGGAAACCATAAAAAGTCAAATCCGAAAAATGGGATACTCGCCGGTGATGAAGGACTGGGAAACCAATTTCGCTGGCATAGTACGTTAAATAAATGAAAAAAGACAATATTTTTGAGCGCTATAGCCGGCAGATTTTTATCGATGAAATTGGCGTCTCAGGACAAAGAAAAATCATGGATGCCAAGGTATTGATTGTTGGCGCAGGGGGACTCGGAAGTCCCGTCCTTCAATATTTAGCCGCTGCAGGTATAGGTAAACTTGGCCTGGCTGATTTTGACCACGTTGAAATCCACAATCTAAATAGACAGATCATACACTCCGAAAACAACATTCACAAAACTAAAACCGAAAGTGCCCAAGACTATATTCGACAGCATAATAGTACAATTGATTTTCATACGGTTCAGGTGAAGATAGAACCGAACAACGCGGCTGCAATTCTTGCTCCCTATCAAATAGTAGTAGATTGCTCGGATAACTTCTCGACACGTTACTTACTGAATCAAATTTGCTTGCAACTCGATAAACCCTTGGTATATGTGGAGCATCCACGGCTTTGAAGGACAGCTGGCAGTTTTTAACTTTGAAGGCAGTAAACACCTTCTGGACATCTTTCCCACTCCCCCAAACCCCGATCAGGTTCCAAATTGCGATAAAAATGGAGTACTAGGCCCCCTGCCAGGGATCATAGGTAGCATGATGGCTATGCAGGTACTTAAGATCATAACCGGTTTACCTGTAGACAGCAACCAGTTAACCATTATCGATACCTTAAATTGGCAGTTTTCTAAACTCTCATTCTAAATGTCGTCTCAAATGGTATCCCATAAATGGTTCAGAAGGATTCATGAGCGCGCAAAATTTATTTAAAACCACAGTGCACAAACAAATTTTGCTAATTTTAGTTTATATATTAGCAAGCTTAAATGTCAACTATACAATCCGGAATGAAAAAAGTAATTTATCCATTACTATCACTAATACCTTTATTCTCCATGGCGCAAGAGACAAAACTCACTGCCGATGATCTCTTTGCTAAAGCGCGAAAGGTTGCTTTTGATTCAAAAGATTATCCACAAGCGATTCAATTGTCCAAGCAGGCGCTACTTCAAGCACCGGACTACACGGATATCAACATTTTTTTAGCGCGCATTTATACCTGGTCGGATAAGATAGATTCGGCAAGGGCCATCTTTACGGAACTGGATAGAAAAAATACCACTGATGAAGATTTCTTTTTGGCCTACGCTTCGCTTGAGTATTGGAACGATCAGGCTGAAAGAGCAATTGCAATTACTGATAAAGGGCTACGCATACATCCGCAGTCTCAGGATTTACTATTGCTAAAAGGCAAAATAAGCTATGGCAACGATCAATACGAAACTGCCGAAAAGGCAATTCATAGTTTGTTGGAAATTAATCCAAAAAATACGGAGGCCAGAGCATTGGCAAAAAATATTGAAGAGTATACCGCTAAAAATGCAATCGGTCTGACGTACAATTTTGTCTATTTTGACAAACAGTTTGATCACAATTGGCACATTGTTGGATTAAGTTATAAACGGGCAACAGCAATAGGATCCGTAATTTTCAGAACTAACTATGCGAATAAATTTGCAGAAAATGGCGTCCAATTTGAGATGGAGGCTTACCCACGGCTTTCAAAGATATTTTACCTCTATGTCGGAGCAGGCTATTCCAATAATGTGGGGATTTTTGCGAAATATAGAACTGGTGTGTCTCTCTATGCCAATCTTCCGAACAGCTTTGAGGGGGAAATCGGATATCGTCAGCTCTATTTTAGTGACAACATCTGGATGTACACAGCTTCAGTCGGAAAATATTACCAAAACTTGTGGTTCAATCTAAGGACTTACCTTACTCCAGGCGAAAAGAATATTTCCCAATCGTATACCGGAACAGTCCGCTATTATACAAAAGGAGCAAACGATTACTTCGGATTTAGCGCCGGAACGGGTCTGAGCCCTGAGGAAAACCGAAATAATCTATTGGACAACGCTTCCTATAAATTAAAGACATTCAAAGTAGGTGCCGAGTATAACTTCTCGGTGAAACAAAGTAACCTATTTTCAATTTCGGGCACCTATTATAACCAAGAATTCAGGCCAAAAGAGAAAGGAAATCAATTGGACATCATCCTTGGTTATATTCGAAAATTCTAGCGGTTTCCTGTCCGTTTGAAATAGTTGGTATAGACGCTATCCGGAATGAGCCGCTTCTCTGTATAGAATAGCTTATTTTTGCGCTTAAATAATTCAAAGCGCTTTGTAACCTCCTGTTTCGCATTATCCGAGGCCACGTCTTCATTGAACACACCATCCAACTGATACAGTTGTCCATCAGAAAGATGGTAATTACCCCTTACAAAATCAATCAACTGATTTTTACTCTGCATCATACCGATGCCATCACCTTGTGCAGATGCCCCTTTGTCAAGGCCCGCACCTATCCAAGTAACTTGACCGGGAGTTTTAACTCCAAAATTTTCTCGATAGTAGGCCAATATAGATGGCGCGACATCAAAATGGCTAACAAAATGATGAAAAGTCTTTGGCCCTTTTAAAAGTGGTGAATAAATCAACAAAGGAACATGATAACGATCGATTTTGCTTTGTAACGGTATCTCAGGCATTGCGTGGTCTCCAGTTATGACAAAAATCGTATTTGCAAAATCTGCTCTCTTTTTGTAAGATTCAAAAAATTGTTCCATCGCATCATCCAAATTCAACACCGAGACCAGCTGCGTACGGTTTTCTAAAGCCCACTTTTTTTGTTCTGCCGAAAGGTTCAACGTCGCCATACGTTGATCAAATAATTGCTCATAATGTGCCGCGTTATTAATCAAAAATGGATTATGTGTAGATAAGGTCAAAAGCACATGGAAATAGGGCTGTTGCTGCACTTTCTGTACCTCAAGAAGCTTACTAAATACAGCTTGGTCTTCATATCCCCAACTCTCCCCTCCTTTTTCAGGCAATTTCTTATATGGAGGACCAAATGCTTCCTGATCGATGAGCATATCAATTTTATTATAATCCATGAACTTCTTCATGAAGTCAAAATTTGAATGACCGCCATAGAAAAAACCAGTATTAAATCCGTTGCTCTTTAGAATATTAAATAGATTGAAATTGTCTGGTAAGGTATCTTGCTCTAAAAAACCGTGCATAGCAAAAGGTAGTGAGCCTGTTATCGTAGGCAGAACAGAAAATGTCCGTCCTGAAGAACTCATGTTATTGCCCCAATACAGCGATTGCTGCTTCAGTTTACCGATAAATGGCGTGAAGTTACCGATATAGCCATTTTCAGCGCTATAGGCATGCCCTAGCCCCTCAATGACGAGAATAACTAAATTGGGCACTTTCGTCGTTTTCTGAAGGTGTGTTCCTAGAAAATCTTTGGTATCTTCTTTTTTCAAAAAAGGAAATTTAGTATCCAACACCTTTGTATCCTCCTCTTTATGGAACATTGCGAGCATACCCGGGTGTTCATCCACATAATTTGATAAATTGGAATTGAAGAAATAACGCCATTTACTCCGGCTTGCATTGGCTACGAATTCATCGTTATCGGAGCGACCCCCTAAAAGCGAAGCCGAACTAATGAAAAACGATATGATCCCCAAAGATAAGAGTGCAATACTAACATAGTTTTTTTTGAATGTCTTTTTATTCGCAATCCAAAGCGGAACCCAAGAAATTGCGATCAATAATAAAAGTAAAGCAATATTGGTAAAACTCAACATACCGCTAGCCTCCAAAATTTGCTTCATCTCTTCCGAACTGTAATAGAACATATCAGCCCCAAGCAAATTTCTCGATTCGCCAAAATACAGAAACAAGATGAACTGCATAACAACAATAAGCGAGAACGAAATGATCAAAAGAAGCCTCGCCCAAAATCTGCTTAAGAATTGTAGCAATAAATAGCCTATTCCCAAACACGCTAAGGCTTGAAAGATAAACAGGATGTTATCCAAAAATAGGTATTTGCCTGCGTGGACCTCCGAAAGCTGAGAAAAATCGACGACCGTACCACCACCATTCTACACCAACGGATAACATATACAAGGCAAAGACAACCAACATCACAGGTCCTAAGCTTTTTAACGACAGATTTAATCGGTGACCGAGGTATTTCCAAACCGACTCATTGGCATCTTTTTGTTGAAAGCCTTGTCGAGTCATTTCTCCCCAGCCATGCTGCTTTCGAAAATAGTCAACCACCCCTTGTACGCCAGCTTTAACAACAATGGGGTGAAAGTAAAGTGGTTCTAGGATAGCGGTAGTTATTAACGTCGAAAGGTCGCGCTTCTTTGAATAGACCTGGTGGCTAACAAGGTCAACCAGGATGGCATAGATTGAATACAAAATTCCCGAAGCAATAACCAGTCCAAAAAGTGCAAAGAAAAATGGCCAGTTGATGATTCCGAGTATAAAAAAGATCAGAAAGACAATGTAACCTGTAAATTCGACAATAGGGCCCAAAAATTCAAAGAAAAACCAATAAGGCATGCTAACCATACCGAAACGGCCATACTTCGGATTGAACATGAGTTTGCGATGCTTCCATAAGGTTTCCATCGTGCCGCGCATCCAACGATTACGCTGCTTGCGCAGCACCTCCTTAGATTCTGGCACCTCCGTCCAGCATAAGGGATCAGGAATATTAACGACCTCATAAGCCTGCTTTTGATCTTCCATATAGCGACGCATACGAACAACAAGTTCCATGTCCTCCCCAACCGTATTTCGGTCGTAGCCTCCACAAGCCAACACAATCTCCCGGTCAAAAGCGCCAAATGCACCTGAAATCAGAATTAATCCCGAAGCTCTAGACCAAGCCATTCGCCCTAAAATGAAAGCACGGATATATTCTAAAGCTTGCGTGCGCCCCAACCAAGACTTTGGCAAATTAACATCCACAACAGACCCATTCACGACGTTACAGTTGTTGGCTAAACGGATAACGCCACCGCAAGCGATAACGCGTTTGTCAGTTTGTTCTAGAAATGGCTTCGCTAATTTTAAAATCGCATCCTGTTCTAAAATACAATCCACATCAATACAAACGATATAATCTCCAGAAGAGATATTCACCCCAACGTTAAGCGCGTCCGCCTTGCCGCCATTCTCTTTGTCTACAACAATCAGCTTCTTAAAAGCCGGGTTTTTACTTTTATAGATTCCCCGTATCTCCTTCGTCTCAATATTTCCTTGAACAAAGAAAGACGTCGGTTCAAGTTCATAAGACGTGATCAATTTTGATATAGAATCATCCTTACTCCCATCATTTACGATAATAATTTCTAGATTATGGTAATACAACGACAATAAGGACCGCACATTCTCAACGATGGTCATGCCCTCGTTATAGGCTGGTGCAATCAGACTGAATGTAGGTGCATTGGGATTGGTGGCAATAATGCTATAGTCCGTAAACGTATTATCATGTTTGTAACGAAACACAGCTCCATAAGCATATAATCCTATCCAAGTATAAATAAGAAATACCGCCCCGGAATAAAGCAAAAATAACCAAACTATAATTTCATATACGATATGGGAAAACTCTAACATTTTTTCTCTTGCAAAGCGTGTTTAATAATTCGTCTAAGTTCGTCGTAAGTATCTCCAGCTTGTGAGACCTCCTGCAAATAGTGTTCTTCTCCAAGAACGACAAGTACTTCGGCGGCAGAAATTTTAATTGATACTTGGGGATGATTCCACAGTAGTTCTTTAAGAAAATGCTCGCTTTCTTTACTCTTGGCTATCTTCATCGCTTTCAGCATCTCATTCTGCACTGCGAGTGGCTGCAGATCGAAACTTTGTATAAATTGCTGAATGGTCCCACGATGCTCGATGGCCTGTAAAGTTCTTACAGCTTGTACACGAACCATCGTCGATGGGTGAGCCAACAGGTTATGAACCGCCGTATAGAATGTCATTAATCTGAATTTTCGGATTAGACGTAAAGTGAATACAACAACCGAATCATTTTTACTATGGATCCAATCCTTTACCTGTAAATCAGCCTGTTCTGGTATATCATGAATTGAATACAATAAGCGGAGCTGTTGCCAGTCCGATAACGGCTTGTTGAAATGATCCAAAAAGCCAAGGCCTTCGTATCCCTTAAAACTGACAATTGCATATTGGGCCTCCTGATAAACGGCAGTTCGGGGATCGTTCAACTTCGCCATGATTTCAGGTATTGCAGCTTCAACATTCATCGCTGCAAGCTCCTGAACACCGCCGGCTACCAAATAGCCGCTGCGATGCCTGAGTTTCCGCCAGGCTTCATCCTCGAGTTCAAAATCACGAAACAGCCTATTAATCGATTGTTTAGCACCACCAGAAAATTTTCTATCCGAATCAACCAGTACATCTAAAAAAAGTGCCCGAAATGAAGGCTCCTTTAAATGTTCCGCAAATTCCTTATCGCTATCACTACGGTCATCATTCCCTACGATTGTCTCCATAATCTTATACTCGATAATTTCTCTCCAAGATTGCTTATTATGAAGTATTCGATAACTATAGAAGCTGTAACCCAATACTGTAATAATCAACAACAGTACTAAGATCAACACGATAACTATCGCAAGAATAAGTTCATGTAGTGCGATATGGTGATACATATTGTTTATTTATTTTTTAGGCGTTTTATTCTGAGAATGAGCTCGTTTGGACTAAACGGCTTAACCATAAAATCTGATGCTCCTAAATCGAACGCATCGACCACAACCTCCTCTTGGCCCATACTCGATAATACAATAACCGGGATTTTCTTTCCGATACTCTTTATTGCCGAAAGAATTTCAATACCAGAAGCAAAAGGCATCATAATGTCCGTCACAACTAAATCCAAATTCAGTTCATTAATTTTCTCGATGGCTTCACGGCCATTTCTGGTCAGCACCACTTCGTGTCCTTCTTTCACTAATTTGTGTTCAACAGTACGTAATATCAATTCGTCGTCTTCAGCTATTAAAATCAACATAGCGTTATTTATTTAAAATTTTTGTAATGAGTTCCAAACCTATATCCATTTCTTGTTCAATTGCTCTGAAAGCAGTCGCAAGATCAGTTTCAATAGTGAAACTTGTTTCCAATTCTTTTGTCATCTCGGCCAATTTGACTAGCCCTGCTGTTGAAGCAGTGCCCCGCAATTTATGCAGCAGCTCCTTGACATGGACAATATCACTGGCATGGATTGCCACCTGAAGCTGCTTCCTAGCCCCTGTTATCTCCCGTACGACCAAATCCAGAAAAAACGCTAGAAATGCAGGATCATCACCGGCCTGTTCATCCAAGCGACGCATGTCTAAATGTTGATCGTCGTGCGCTAATTCGGACCCTTCGTCAACAATCGGATTACCAGATATAGCTTTATCTAACGCTGTGTACAAATCTTGTTGTCGAATAGGCTTAGCTAAAAAATCGGACATTCCCGCAGCTAGACAACGTTCTTTTTCACCCGAAATATTACCGGCTGTAACACCAATTATAGGTGTGTCGGCATAACCTTCAATCTGGCGAATCTGTTTGGTGGCTTCGATACCATCGATCTCAGGCATCTGAACATCCATTAAAATAAAATCAAATGTTTTTTTCATACAGGCCTCAATGGCTTGAGCCCCGTCAGACACTTCAGTCAGTCGTGCACTCGGCATGATACTGGCCATAATGCGCAAATTGAGCGCCATATTGACTGCATTATCGTCTGCCAATAGCACCTGAATTTCCTTATCATAAAAATCTGACGACACAGGTAAATTTTCATTAGCTTTTGCTTGGACGGCTTCCTGCCTATTTTGCTGGATCGCTCGGCGAAGTGTTGAATACAACTCTTCTGATTTAATAGGTTTAAGCAAGCAGAAAGAATGCTCTTCCTGTCGGAATGCCGAAATCACCTCATGCTCTTCCGATGAGGTATGCAACACAATCAATGGAATACCTTCCTCTTGCTTTAGAAAGAGTTCTTTAATTTTACCGATCGTTTCCAGGCCCGATAATATCGGCATATGATAGTCCATTAAAATAACATCGAACCTTTCACCTTTCATCAATAACTGTAAAGCTTCCATACCATTAGCCGCGAGTACAGAGTCGACGTTCTTATACGATAGCATATGTTGAAGAATGATCCGATTATTAGCGTTATCATCAACAACAAGGACACGATTTAAAGGCAGTTCTGTATCTATATCCTCCTGTTCTTCAAATCGGACCTCAATATCAAAGAAGAATGTGGACCCGACGCCCATTTTGCTAACCAAATTCAGTTTGCTTCCCATATATTTCAACAGGTTGTTAGAGATCGTCAAACCAAGTCCGGTACCACCATAACGTTTACTTACGGAACTATCTTCTTGGGTGAAAGCATCAAATATTCGTTGTTGCTTGTCGGGCGGAATTCCAATACCAGTATCTCTGACTTCAAAACGTAGCGCTAATTTATCCTCGCTATTATAGCGCTTACTGATCTTAAATTCGATCTCGCCTTTTTCTGTGAACTTCACAGCATTGCCCAACAGATTCACCAATACTTGCTTGATACGTGATTCATCAATCCAAACAAAAGCGGGTAGCCCCTGCTCAATATTCAGAAGCAGTTCGACATCCTTTCGCTGGGCTTGATAGAGAACAACATTAATAACCTGATTAGCTACATCATATAGATTATATTTATCAACAAATAATTCAAGTTTTCCGGATTCAATTTTTGAAAAATCCAAAATGTCATTAATAATATTGAGCAAGCTATTCCCCGATTCATTGATATAGCCAAGATACTGCAACTGCGTATCATTTAATGGCGTTTTCAACAATAGGTCCGAAAATCCGATCACCCCGTTTAAAGGTGTTCGAATTTCGTGGCTCATATTGGCCAGGAATTCGGACTTTGCTTTACTGGCTAGCACGGCTAGCTCTTTTGCTAATTTCAATTCATCATTTATTTTTACTGACTCCGTAATGTTCTGCGTAAAAATAATGATCCCGCCGATACTTCCATCAGCAAGATGCCATGGTCTAACTTCCCAATTGAAATGCTGCGCTTCGGCAAATCCACCAGCCTGAATAATCTCATCCCTATTCTTATAAGGTATACCACCCAAAGCATCGCGGTATATTTTTTTTCTATTTTCCGGAATATGAGGAAAAAGATCGAAAAAATTACTATTAGAAGGTAAACTCGCCCCATCATGAAAGTCTTCCAACCATTGATTACTAACCGAAATATAGTTAAAATCACGGTCAAACATGGCAACAGAAGCCGGAACGTAATCTACAAAGGCGCGTAACATCGATTCTTTGCGTTCCAATTCCAGAAATAGCGATTTACTATGATCGATATCCTGTATAATTCCATATACACGTCTGCATACATCATTTTCAAATTCGGGAATACCCTTTACGCGTACCCAAATCGACTCGCCGCTTTGCTTTAGTAGACGTAATTCCGTATCATAAGGTGTCCTGGAAGCAATTGCCTCTTCAAATACTCGTCGCAATGTGCCCTGACTCTCCTGTTCATAAAATCCGATAGCATGCTCAAAATCCGGCGTAAAATCAAGAGGTACACCATGGATAAGCTTTGTAGAATCCGACCAATAGACCTTATTGTTAACCAGGTCTACCTCCCATCCACCAACTTGAGCTACAGCATTTGTCTGTTCTAAGATCTGCTTGGTATGCAAAAGATCATTTTCAAGCCGTAGCCGGTCCGTCATATTCAACGCGGTGCTGACAACGTAAAACTTTCCATTTTCATCAGTTTCTAGCATGTTATGATAAAGCCATGAGATATCTTCACCATCTTTTGTTTGCAAAACCATCATTCCTGAATCCTCTCTGTTGCTCGCAATACGTTGAAGATATTCCGCAACTAGACCAACATGATGAGCCGGGACCAAGTTTCTTAGATTAAGCCCTTTGACCTCCTCTTTGGAATAACCTAATAACTCTCTTCCTTTTTCATTAACTGATAAAATATTACCTTCCATATCATGCATGCTCATCAGGCCAATGGCATTTTCAAAAAAACTACGGAATCTACGCTCCGAATTTTCCAGTTTCAGCTTTTCTTCCCGTTCTGCTGTCACATTTCTGCCAAAAGCCAAAATATCACGGTTGACTGCATCAAATTTAAAATGCCATTCAATCTCCACCATTTGGCCGTTCTCCATTCGAATCGTACTACTGCTTTGGATACCGTATTTTGCATCCTCTACCCGGTTCAAGTCGGATACTAATTTTTCTTTAGTGTCACCCAGTAAAGTGAAAATAGATTTGCCTAAGCTGTTCGAGCGGGACAATCCCAAAACTTTACTAAATGCAGGATTAACTTCTTTGACATGGCGCATATCATCCAAAACACAAATAATATTGTTGGTGAGATGAAAAATCTCAGCGAAATAACCGGCCTGTATTTTTCGATGCTTGCCCAATAAGATCTTGGTCACCGCCTTACCGAGTTCAGCTAAAGAATTTACTTGTTTTTCAGAAAGTTTTTTTGGCTGAAAATCAATCACGCAGATTGTTCCAAGCGCATCTCCATCATCGTCCAAAAGCGGGACCCCCGCGTAGAAACGGATATTTCCCTCGCGAATCAGGGGATTGGAAGAAGAGCGAACATCGTTAAAAGTGTCTTCAATGATGAGCACTTCTTTACTCATGATCGTATACTGACAGACGGTATTCTTCCTGTCCACAGTGTCCAACGCTATCCCAACGCAACTCTGAATACGTTGCGTTTCTTGTTCCATCATGGCAATTAGAGCAGCAGGACAATCTGTAATCAAACAGGCCGCCTGCGCAAAAACATCTAATTCAGGGTCTTTCCCAAGTCCCATTAACTCATAAGACTTTAGTTTTTCTATCCTTCTTAACTCATTTTCAGGAAAAACATTATTTACCATTTATTTCCAGTATTTAGATCAGGTTTATTATCACCGTGAAGTTAACAAAAACATTACTGAACACCGCCTAATTAATAAGGAAATTGATCAAATAATGTTTTATTAAGAACAAACAATGCGATGAATAGTTGTCGTATGGCAAAAATTCATCGCCTATATTCCTAATAAATAAGTTATTTTCCAATTCTAATTTACAGAGATACCGTTACTGATACACAATTGATTTTATTAATCTAGTTCAATAAAACTTCCTTTGGGTTGGCGTAACTTTACATTAGTCAAGAAAACATAATACGTTAATATGGAAAATAAAATATTAGGATTGCATCACATTACTGCGATAGCCGATAATGCAAAACGAAATCTCGATTTTTATACGCAAGTACTGGGTGTCCGTCTTGTAAAGAAAACGGTAAACTTTGACGATCCCGGCACTTACCACTTCTACTTCGGCAATGAAATGGGAGAACCTGGGACTATCCTTACTTTTTTCCCTTGGGAAGGTATCGGAAAAGGAGCCCCAGGTGCAGGAATGGCTACCCACATAGGGTACTCGGTACCGAAAGGTAGTCTAGATTTTTGGAAAAATCGCTTAACACAATATCGCATCCAGTGGATAGAAGATGAGATTTTTGGAGAGAAATTAATATCATTTCGTGATCCCGACGGCTTACAGCTTCAGTTTATTGAAACAACTGATCCAAGACTTCCTTGGACAACCACCGATATCCAAGCAGAAAATGCCTTAAAAGGCTTCCATAATGTAACACTCTCGTTAAGAAAGGCAGAACCAACCTTAAAAATACTGACCGATATTTTAGGCTATACGCTTAGCCAACAGATTGACAATCGTTATCGATTGACGACGGACAGTATAGCCACAGCCAACATGGTCGACATCATCGCAGATGAAAATCTGAACTACGGCAAAAATGCAGCCGGTACAAACCATCATATTGCATTTCGCGTGAAAAACGATAACGTCTTGATGGAGTACCGCGAAAAAATACTTTCAGCAGGATTAGATATCACGCCTAAAATAAATAGAGACTATTTTTTCTCGTTATACTTTCGTGAACCAGGAGGCGTACTTTTTGAAATCGCGACCGATAACCCCGGTTTTACAGTGGATGAACAGCTATCGAGTTTAGGTTCTGCCCTCAAATTACCAAAGCAGTATGAAAGCCACCGATTACAAATTGAAAAAGCATTACCGAAAATAGATTAGATCAATAAATCACATTAATTTCACCTGCAAAAAAAAAGAGCTATGGAAAGAACTGAAATTATCCTCGACAAAAGTCAACGCGGCGAACTGCAGTTATTCTCCGATAATCATAAAGCCGGCTTAATGAGCATTGCGATCATCGACCGCAACCTTGTTGTTTACCACACCGAGGTAGATGATGTATATGAAGGCAGAGGATTTGCAAAAATACTTCTCGAAAAGCTCGTATCTTATGCCCGCGAAAATAACATGAAAATTGTTCCATTATGTCCTTATGTAAATGCACAATTTCATCGCCATCCCGAGCGCTATCAAGATATTTGGTTTAGAAGAACAACATAATTATCAAAAAAGAAAAAGCAACATGAGTCATCCACTAAACATCAAGAGAGCCGGTCACAATTTGGAACAAGCGAAAAAAGCCATCATCATGATCCATGGCCGGGGCGGAAGTGCCGAAGATATACTTAGCCTGTCATCGTACCTTCAGGTCGATAATTTTGCACTGCTGGCACCACAAGCCGAAAACCACAGTTGGTATCCTTTTTCCTTTATAGCTCCTGTTCAACAGAACGAACCGTGGTTGAGTTCAGCACTGGACTTAATCGACCATACGGTTCAACTCGCTTTAGCGCAGGGAATCCCTGCCAAAGACATTTATTTTTTCGGGTTCTCTCAAGGAGCCTGCTTAACGCTCGAATACCTTGCGCGGCATGCGCAGCATTACGGAGGGGCAGTCGCAATTATCGGCGGCGTAATAGGTGAAGAAATTAACCACCAAAATTACAGCGGAGATTTTGCACAGACTCCAATTCTCCTCGGCACTAGCGATCCCGATTTCCACGTTCCATTAGAACGGGTCAAAACAACAGCATCCATTTTACAAAAAATGAATGCAAACGTACAGCTCGCTATATATTCAAACGGAGGTCATACCATCAATCGCGAGGAGATCGATCTTGCAAATGAATTTGTGCTCAAAGATGTACAGCAATAACCCATTGGTTGTTGATTATTTATTTTAATCAACAACCCGTCGCAATGCATTATACCTTTGGATATTTATATCCGTTATGATAAACCGATGCTAAGTACGCATTCGCCTTCTGATCCGTAAAATTCTGTTGTTCTTTATTCCAATAGAGCTTTTGACCTGTCCTGAATGCTATATTTCCTAGCTGAGAAAAGATGGCGATATGGGCGCCAACTTCGATTGGTGCATGAAGTAATAGCGGATTACGTTGACGAATGGCGGCCACAAAATTTTCCATGTGCTTATCTAGTCCATCGTCTAAAGAAGGTTGCATAGCGACCGCTTCCATCCGCCCCTTTTCTGGAATCACCTCCCATCCAGACCGGTTTAAAACCAGCGTACCATTGTTACCAATAAATGCGACACCGTGGTTACGTTTATATGGACCAAGATCAATTCCTTTGGCATGCTCCCATTGAATATTAAAACCCTCAAACTCGTACACGGCCGTCATCGTATCCGGCGTTTGTCCAGCGTCATCCGGAAAAGCAAATTTGCCTCCTGAGGCCATAATAGACTTTGGATCGGAAACGTTCATGCCAAGTAAAGCATAGTCCAACATATGGACCCCCCAATCAGTCATCAAGCCACCCGCATAGTCCCAAAACCATCGAAAATTAAAATGAAATCGATTCAGATTAAATGGCCTTTTTTGCGCGGGTCCAAGCCATTCCGTATAATGAACACCTGCCGGAACGGGTTCGTCAGGTACAACGGGAATGGCACTTTTCCACCCTTGATAGGACCAGGCCTTTACTAATCTTATTTTGCCCAATTTACCAGAATGAACAAAATCAATAGCATCTTGAAAATGTTGCTGACTCCTTTGCCATTGGCCAACCTGAACAATAGCCTTATTCTTTTTCGCAGCCTGAACCATTAATTGACATTCAAGAATAGAGTTTCCAATGGGCTTCTCTACATATACATGCTTTCCTGCATTGACAGCGTCTACCATTTGAAGGCAATGCCAATGGTCTGGCGTTGCAATGATCACGGCATCTACGAGTGAGCTATCGAGCATCTTTTTATAATCCAAAAAAGTTTCGACGTGTATGCTCCTTTTTCGCAGCTCTTCCGCTCTTTTTTTAAGAATATTATCATCTACGTCACAAAGAGCTGTACACACAATACCGTCATTCTTTAATAATGAATTCAAATCTGACCAGCCCATGCCATTTACACCAATCAGCCCAACTCGAATAGACTGATCTAATAAACTGGAACCCTGGACATTTAAGAAAAATGATGATGC
Source organism: Sphingobacterium zeae (assembly GCF_030818895.1). Lineage (NCBI taxonomy): Bacteria > Pseudomonadati > Bacteroidota > Sphingobacteriia > Sphingobacteriales > Sphingobacteriaceae > Sphingobacterium > Sphingobacterium zeae. The sequence continues at coordinate 2,601,581 of NZ_JAUTBA010000001.1, read as the reverse complement.
AGCCAAAACAGTGGACGATTTGATAAAATCTTTTCTATTCATTAGATATTGGTTTAAAAATTGTTATTTAAGCATCGCCGAAGTTATCGATATGAATACATACGCCTCGATGAATACCTTATTGAGAAATGCTCCCTTTTTTATCAAAAGCAAATTGCTTCGATGAAATTACAAAAATGAATTTAGGTGCCTGCAATACGCATTGTAAAATATATATAGACAAACCCAGCGAAAGTCTCCATTTACGATGAAAATTAGCCAACTGAACAACACATTTTATAATTCATTAAAAAAAATGAAAGATTAATGGTTTTTTATACCTAACTTGCCGCACTTAATTAAAAATAATGAATACAGGTAAAATTAAATTTTTCAATGAAACTAAAGGTTTTGGTTTTATTACACCAGAGGATGGTAGTGCAGATGTTTTCGTACACGTTTCTGCGCTTAAAAATCAAGTATCTGAAGGCGACGTTGTTACTTATGATGTAGAAAGAACTCCAAAGGGGATCAGCGCTACAAATGTAAAATTGGCGTAATCCAAAAAATACACTTTCTTGTTAAATGGGGTAATTCACAATGACTTATCCCATTTCTTTTTCCTATTCTTCCTTTAAACTTTCATTAATCCTATCCTTTTTATTTGTAGACTTTTGGCATTCAAATAAAAAGCATAAAATGATTTGAAAAGGTTTTATTTAAGACAAATTCGAACATACTACGCATGGAATTTAAACAACTCAGTTTAATCGATCCGCTTTTAAAAGCAATAACAGAAACAGGCTATACACATCCCACAGCAATTCAACAAAAGGCTATTCCAGTTGTACTCAAAGGTAACGATCTGATTGGGTGTGCACAAACAGGCACAGGGAAAACTGCCGCTTTTGCACTTCCCCTTTTACAACGTCTTGAAGAAACCAAGACATCCGGTAAATTTGTTCCGATTAGGGCGCTGATTCTTACCCCAACGCGTGAGTTGGCTATTCAAATCGGAGATAATATAAATTTGTACCGAAAATATCTAAAAGTAAACTATTGCACTATTTTCGGCGGAGTAAGCCAAGAAAAACAGGTCAAAGAAATAAAAAAGGGTGTTGACATCTTGGTAGCTACCCCAGGGCGCTTACTGGATCTAATAAATCAGAAGATCGTGTTTCTAGATAAGATCGAAATGCTTATACTGGATGAAGCCGACAACATGCTGGACATGGGCTTCATACACGACATAAAAAAGATCCTAGCTAAGATTCCGTCAAAGAGACAAACACTATTTTTCTCGGCAACAATGCCTCCCAACATCCGTAAGTTTGCCCATGGAATATTGAATAAACCTATGGAAGTTGACGTTACTCCGGTAAGCTCAACAGCAGAAAAAGTAAATCAATCGGTATTTTTCGTTGATAAGAAGGAGAAAATTAAATTGCTTACGGTCCTATTAAAAAAACTTAAGCAGGAACGTACGATCGTATTCTCCAGAACAAAACACGGAGCTGATAAAATTGTTAAGCTACTTGCAAAAAATGGTTTGAGAGCAGCTGCCATTCACGGAAATAAATCTCAAAACGCCAGGCAAAAAGCGCTGGGTGAATTTAAAGACAATCATCTAAAAATATTGATTGCCACCGATATTGCTGCAAGAGGAATTGATATCGAACAACTTCCCCTCGTTATCAATTATGACCTCCCGAATGTACCTGAAACCTATGTTCATCGCATCGGAAGAACAGGAAGGGCCGGACTCGAAGGAAAAGCAATCTCATTCTGTGATGTGGAAGAAAGACCTTATCTGGCTGATATTGAAAAACTGATCGGATTAAAGATCAAAATAGAAAAAACAAGTAAATAAGCATTCATAACCTTAAACAAAAAGCCCTTAAATCAAATGGATTAAGGGCTTTTTGTTTAAGGCTACTTTTTTAGGGTTTACGGTCAGCCATCAACAACGTGGATGGCGTAGCGGAAAGCCAATGTACTTTCTTATTGATCATCTTGTTCCAGCTGGGCAAGCTGATCAACATGAGGTCTTGCTCCTGCCAGGTATCACTGTCTAACCCTTTTTCAGTTATTGTCAGATGATTTGGTACAAGTTGTTCCAATTGCCGAAGTTTCTCTTTAAAACCCGCATTGGTTCTCAAGACTTGATTTGCGTCCCAAACAATAACTTGAGCATCTGAATGATGGATAAAGCGCTGTATCATTTCGTAGAGAAATTCATCATTCTCCAAGACAATAGGAACGGTCACTCGCCTTGCTTTCACAAAGTTTTTGTCAATCAAAACGCCCACCATGGCACTCACTTTAGCATTGATCTGTTGATTTCTGTCAAATGTTGTAAAGGGTGATTCGGCATTTGTAACTGTATGGAATAACTTCTCGGGGTTTATAATTCGCGTCGTAAAGTCTAAAAACCTTCCCAATAAACTACCCTCATAAATAGATTCGCTTACACCCAAGAGGAGCAGATCATGATCGCCTTCATTGGACGTCTGAACAATTCCACTATCAATATCACTCGAAATCTTAAATACGGTCTTAATCGGTTGATCAAGTTGCTGAGCAACCTGCTTTATTTCACGAAAACTATCTAACTCTTGGGTTTCAACTTCATAGTGATGTAACTCATTGGAAGGTTCAATATGCAGCGCCGTAATTTCAGCATTTTTTTTTGATTTCAATGTTATAGCATTAGCAAGATATAAAAGTGAAATCCCAGTATTACTTTTTGCAAAAGACAATAGAATCTTAAATTTTGATTTATCCTGCAGATCTTCCCGCATGAGCGTTTTTCGGGGTCTATAAAGAAAATTGATCAGATCTAAGGATGGTCCTGTCATAAACGTGGTTACTAAGGCCATAACGACCATCATCGAAAATAATTCTGCACTTAACACACCAAGATCATATCCAATATTGAGTACAATAAGCTCCATCAGACCCCGCGTGTTCATTAATGCACCAATACTTAAGCTATCTTTCCAACTTTGACCGACAAAACGTGCGGCTAATGTACTCCCCATAAATTTACCAATCACCGCTACCAAAATAATACCAACGGTGATCATCCACAAATTAGGGTCATTAAGCAAACCGATCTGTGTGCGCAGCCCTGTATAGACGAAGAATAATGGTAATAGCAACAAGGTCGCTACATCTTCGATTTTTTCAATAAATGCTGTTCGAAATCGACTTCCTTCAGGCATAATGGCGCCCGCCATAAATGCGCCAAAAAGTGCGTGGATACCGATCACTTCGGTCGCATAAGAAGATAACAACAACACGATAAAGAAAATCGCTACAACAGGTTTACTTAAAGCCTCTTTACTTCCCTTCACCTCTCCTACGCGCTTTAAAAATGGTCTAATGATTTTGATCATAACGAACAAATAACCAATAGCCAAGCCGATTGTATACAAGGCACTGGCAAAATCACCTGCCTTTACAATGGCAATTACCACAGCCAGAATACACCAAGCTGTAATATCATCTGCCGCAGCGCAGGTAATCGCCATTGCACCTAACTTACTTTTCTGCAAACCCCGCTCTTGTATAATTCGAGCAAGAACAGGAAATGCGGTGATACTCATTGAAATACCAATAAACAAGCTATAGGATAAAAACTCTACATTTTTCGGCGGATGGAACAGATATAAAAAATAAGCCAATGAGATGCCCAAGGTAAATGGAATCACAATACTAGCATGAGAAATGACCACAGCGTCGTGCGCTTTATTCCGTAGCACATTCAAATCTAACTCCATACCAATGATAAACATAAATAAGATCAGTCCGATTTGACTTAAAAACTGTAAATTACTCAGCGATTCTATTGGAAATAGCATATGTGAGAATGCTGGGAAATAAATACCTAATAACGAAGGTCCCAATATAATCCCTGCGAGCATCTCGCCTATAACGACGGGCTGTTTAATCTTAATACAAATCCAGCCCATGATACGCGCCGCGATAATAATCGTTACAATTTGAGCCAACAATATCGCCAATGGATGCTGCAGACTATCGCATAACGTGGTTATAAAATCCTTCCAAGCGCCATTATTTGTTTTTTCTCCCCGAAGAAGTTCGGGAGATTCTAGCTGTGTTCCCATACGAATAACCCAATACATTACAGCGAGTAATGTACCGATCAAAACCACATAGAAAATCGTGTTTCTATATTTTCTCATCTTCCATAGCAATTAAATAAACATCCTTATAACAGCATACCAAATCCCGGCTGATAGGCACCAAACACGGTACTTTTTAGATGCGGTCACAACAAAAATATAATTCTCGGAGAGTTTTAATGCTTTTCGCTAACGCAGTTTAAGAAAATATGTAATGAAACAACGGAATTTTGTAATCAGCTGAATTTCTCGAAAAACATTCTCTTGTACGATTCGCCTAAATTGAAAAGAATGGGCATAGCTTGTGGATCCAGCAGGTTGCTTGTAATTTCATCCGCAGAGAAAAATTTAACGATCTTGGCCGCAATCAGCTCTTTTTTATTAATGCGTATAAAGTCCTGAACAGGCAAAATCTCCAGCAACTTATCAAAACTTATATTTTTCAATAAAATGATCGAACCATCTGCCAAATAGACTTTTTTATCGCGGCTGTCCACCTCAGCGATCTGAACATAGTTGATCTGGTCGAAATACAAGATCGTTTTTCCTTTATTGGTATTGAACTGTCCAAAAGATACTATTTCGGGCTGATTGTCGATTATTTGCGCTACCTTCATAATAGCTTGCTGAAGACGTTGCAATGATATTGGTTTACGCATGTAATCTACTGCGTTGATATCGTATGCATCACTCGCATATTGTTTATATGCGGTAGAAAAAACAATTGGAAAGTCTTTCAGCTCCCTAGCGACATCAAATCCATTGAACCCTGGCATTTCAATATCCAGAATACAAAAATCAAAACTTAACGTACCATATTCTCTCAATAGTATAGCCGGATCATTAAAAGTTTTGACTACCTCCAAACCAGGAATTTGCTCACAGAGCATTTTTAAGAATCTCAAACTTGGTATTTCATCATCCAAAAGAATACATTTTAGGTTTCTTTCACTCCGCATATAATTTGATTTGAAGGTGGGCATTATACACATCATTTTCTACAAATCTGCGCAGCTGATGCCTACTTGGATAATACAACATCAGGCGCTCCTCCAAAGTTTTGCTACCAATTCCACTTTTTGACTTTTGCAAAGGGGAGCGTTTTGATATTCTATTGCTCACCATAAGGTCCAGCCAACCATTCCTAAATATTAATACGATGGAAATAAATGAATCAGAACCGTGAAAATCAGCATGCTTAAACGCATTTTCAATTAAATCAACAGACACCAAAGGAATCAACGACGGTGTATTCAACATCGAACTATTTACCTCATCAATGTCAAACCTAACACGTATATCAAATAACGGGCTCAGTTTCACTTTGTTAATCTCAATGAGATTGCGCGCAAATTCAATCTCGGCTTTAGGAGAAACGAGTTCATCTTCGCTCTCATACAATACATAATCCAATACCATGGCCAATTTGTCCATGGTATAATAGGTCTGATAAGCATGAGAGAGCATTCCGTTCAACGAATTTTTTAGCAAATGAGGATTTAACTGTGCGCGGTGAAAATGCTCGATTTTTTGGTTATCCATGCGATTAAAAAGCTCCTTTTGGCGCGTGTTCTCTAGCAGCAACTTCCTATATTTCTTTCTCAAAACAAAATATAAGAGCCATAGTACTACAACAATAGCGAGCAGTGATAAGATGATGATATAAGAGATTTCAATAGTCATTATTAATCCAAACTTACCAAAATTTCAGTACCCATAAAAATAGTGTATTAAAAAAGTCATGTATTCAAGTATCGAAACACAGCCCTTTTATTCTCATATTTATTACAAAAATTAACAGCTTCATTACAATTTAATCATTTTAAACCATTAATTTAACATTATTATGCGTATATTGATACTATCGTAATTAGCCGATCAAATGATTGTCTATACTATTTTGGTTAAACACGCCTGATTTTTTATCGGGCCTAATATGGAACACTATGGAAAAGCTCATTTTCGAAACTAATGCTCAACATCCCAGTCTTGTAGACAAAATCAAAGACGCTATTGAAAAATTGAATGGCATCCACGAATGGAAAATCGACTTGGATTCTATTTATAATCTATTAACCATAGAAGGTATCCGACTCAACCCTACGGAAATCGAATCAGAACTAGCCCTTCACGGAGTCGAGGCAAACCGCTTATATGAAGAGTAGAATCAATCTATGCTGTCGCCAATAGAACAATTCTCTTGAAAGCTATGAATGATCAACAATAGGATAAATGAATAGAGCTTCTTCCAGGTAAGTACAATAATCTGATCTGGAAGAAGAATTAAGTTCTTCTGATTATCATGGCAGATGCGCCACCGCCACCATTACAGATTGCCGCAAGCCCCAATGAGCCTCCCTCTTGTCTTAAAATACTATTTAATGTAACCACGATTCTTGCTCCCGAACAACCTAATGGATGACCTAAAGAGACAGCTCCTCCATACACGTTGACTTTGTCCATTGGCAAATCCAAAATTTGTGCATTTACCAAAGCCACAACGGAAAAAGCTTCATTAAATTCAAAGTAATCAATATCTTGGCGTGTCAATCCAGCTTTTTTCAGCACTTTCTCGGTAGCCACGCTTGGAGCCGTTGTAAACCATTCTGGAGCCTGTTCCGCATCAGCATAAGCGACAATTTCTGCAATTGGATGAAGTCCAAGTTCTTCCATTTTTTCGCCAGACACCAAAAGGACAGCCGCCGCTCCGTCACTGATGGTTGATGCGTTTGCTGCAGTTACAGTCCCCTCCTTTTTGAAGGCTGGTTTAAGTTCGGGTATTTTATCAAAATTGACCTGGGAAAATTCTTCGTCCTCCGAAACTACCGTGTCCCCTTTACGACCTTGTATTGTTACAGATTGAACCTCCTTTAAAAACTTATCTTTCTGCCAGGCATCGAGACTGCGTTTATAAGAGCGGATGGCATAACTATCCTGCTCTTCACGACTTATGTGATATTTTTCGGCACATAGCTCGGCGAAGCAGCCCATAGCTTCATTTGAATAGGCGTCACTCAAGCCGTCACGCTGTAAACCATCACTCAGACGCTGCGTACCAAACTTAGCACCCCAACGCATGGAATTAGCATAATAAGGCACTCTACTCATACTCTCCATCCCGCCCGCAATTATAATATCGGCGTCGCCTAAAAAAATAGCCTGCGCAGCAGCGGCTATTGCCTTCATACCGCTCGCACATACCTTATTAATGGTTGTTGCAACCGTATGATCCGAAAGACCAGCAAACTTCGCCACCTGCCTCGCCGGCGCTTGCCCCAAGTCTGCTTGCAAAACTGAACCCATTATGATTTCCTCAACCAAATCGCTAGCAACGCCGGCTTCTTTAACAACAGAACGAACAGCGTGAGCTGCAAGCTCTGGTGCCGATAGGGTCGATAATGCACCACCAAAACTTCCAATCGGCGTACGTTTCGCAGCAACGATAAATACTCTTTTTGACATCTTATAAAAGTTTATAATTGTTTTGCTAAAATCAGATGGCTTTCCTGATGATAAGCAGGCCACCTTCCTGATGTTTAAAGATAAAAAATTTAACAGATACAGCACAACAACTCCGTTTTATTTTTACACATCAAAACAGAATAAATAGCAAAAAAACATTTGAAAAACTTCCCTACTTAAACTATTGAACGAAAAATAAAGAATAAATATTTGTAAAAAGCCAAAGCTTTTCATTAAATTAGTATAGCTAATATCCCGAAAGAACAGATACGTAAACACGCTCGTATTTCAGAAATAACCAATAAGGAAAATAAACGATTATGCAGACAGTCAGGTTCACAGCCGAACATCATATTTTTCGCGATACACTTCGCGCATTTATTCAAAAAGAAATTACACCTTACATCGACGACTGGGAAAATAGAGGTGAAATAGATCGGAATATTTGGCAAAAAATGGGTGATATGGGGCTTATGGGACTAAACGTGCCAGAAGCTTACGGTGGTGTAGACCTGGATTTCTATTATTCCTTAATCCTTTGTGAAGAATTATCCGCTTGCTTTTCTGGAGGATTTACCATTTCTGCACTTGTTATTCAGTTTATGTCCGCTCCATATTTACTCAAATATGGTTCAGAAGATCTAAAAGCGCATTATCTTCAGCCCGTTATTGCAGGTGATATGGTGAGTGCTGTGGCTATAACAGAACCCGGAGCCGGTTCTGATGTAAAGCAAATCAAGACAACAGCCGTACGCGATGGAGATTTTTACATTGTCAACGGGTCTAAAACTTTTATCACGAATGGGTATTGTGGTGATTTCTTTATTACGGCTGTCAAGACATCTCCTAAACAGGGTACAAAAGGTATCAGCTTGCTACTTATCGACCGAAATGCAACTGGCGTTTCGTCAAGCAAAATCAAAAAACTTGGCTGGCATGCCTCTGATACAGCTGAATTAGCATTTAACAACGTTCGTGTCCCTATTTCGCACCTCATTGGTAAAGAAGGAGAAGGATTCCGCTACTTAATGGATGGACTCCAATTGGAACGACTAACTGCAGCTATCCATAGTCTTGCTACGGCAGAGTCTGCATTTCAGTATACACTTGACTATGTTGCACAACGTGAAGCCTTTGGGAAGAAAATTCAGGAATTTCAAACTATCCGGCATCGCCTCGCGCAGATGAAAGCGAATATAGCTACGACGAAGGCTTTTATTTACCATTGTTGTGACCTGCAAAATCAGCAGGAATATGCCGTCCAGGAATGCTCGATAGCTAAACTACAAGCGAGTGAGCTTGCGCTGAGTGTTGTAAATCAATGTCTTCAATTATTTGGTGGCTATGGATTTACAGAAGATTATAAAATCGCCCGGTTATATCGCGATGTGCGTGTAGGAACTATTATTGGCGGCACATCAGAAATCATGCTCGAAATCATCGCCAAAATGACGATAGATCATGTAACCTATCCATCCAAAAGTTCGAATCAATCGTCGAAGTAACGCAACACCTATTGTCACGTATTATGCAGGAGAAAAAATCTTATCTTACACATCCCCTCTTTTGGGTAGAACAGGATGATCATTTTATCATTACAATAACCCCTATCTCAACGATAGCCGAGCAGCTGGACATTGTAGGTTATCTCACGCAATTTGTTGATCTGGTCACGCTTGTTCTCGAAACCAAAGAAATCAAAGGGGTGGTGTATACTTGTCCTATTCCAGATGAAAAAATTGACTATATTCAGTTATTTGAGCAATTTTCAATGAACCGTGCAACTTCATCGGACTTATTCAAGCTTCTTTCAAAGGTATTGCGCTGGAAGACGTTTCATATACCGATTGTTTCCATCTTTACCGGTAATTGTTCAGCTATAGCATTAGCAACTATGCTATGGTCTAGCTATCGAATCGCACCAAGAAAAATAGCATTAGGATTCCCGGAAGCTAAATACGGGCTATTTACAGCTTTTGGTACAACCGTCTATTTACCACCATTGATTGGCGCCGACGATGCACTCCGCTTGCTGACCCAAAACAAACTCTTAAGTAGTGAGGAAGCTCATCAAATGGGATTGGTGGACGAATTAACGTATCGCTCGGATGACTGCTTATCATTAGCCAAAACCTCAATCCGCCATAGACCTGAGTGTTTGGATAAGCAAGGGAGTCGGCATACCGACGAAATAACAGCCGATGCAGTTTTCAATATTCAAAAAAAGGCACATGGCTTATATCCCGGCATAAATGCTGTCATTGAGTTATTAACAGCAAACTCTTCATCCAGCCCTCTTGAAATCGCCGCGAAGGAAGCAACGCTGTACGTGGAAGTCTTCAATCTCCCCGAGACACTAAGTATGGTCCGCACACTCCATTATGGCGTAAAATCAGCCAAATCATCCACGAAGATCACACATATTAACGACTACGACCTAAAAAAGATTGGCATATTGGGTGCCGGTATGATGGGATCTGGTATAGCTTTTGAAGCTGCACGAGCGGGAATTGAGGTGATTTTAAAAGATGTTACACTCGACCATGCTGAACGGGGCAAAGGCTATTCCAATCGGATTTGCGAAAAACTATTCGCTTTCGGTGGCATCACGTCCTCACAACAACAACAATTACTTGCTCGTATCAAACCTACCGATCAAGTGGCAGATCTTGATGGATCTGATTGTGTTATCGAAGCGGTATTTGAAGATTTCCATCTTAAAGCACAAGTAACACAAGAAAGTTTACCCTATTTGCACCAAGATGGTTTCTTCGCCACAAATACCACATCATTGCCCATTACGGAGCTTGCAAAAGCATCCAACAATCCCGAGAATTTTATAGGTATGCATTTCTTCTCTCCGGTAGATCGCATGCCCCTTGTCGAAATCATCTGCGGTAAGCAAACGGCGCAAAAAACGTTGGAAAAAGCACTTACTACAGCTTTGTGCCTCAATAAAGTGCCAATAGTCGTACATGATGGCCCTGGCTTCTTCACCTCACGCGTTTTCTTCAACTATTTACTCGAAGGGATTACCATGGTTCTAGAGGGTATCTCACCGGAGTTGATTGAAAAAGAAGCGGCGGCAGCAGGATTTGCAGTGGGGCCCTTGGCAGTATTGGATGAAATTTCATTGGAACTGATGTTACATGTTTATGATCAATTACCGCGGCTGCACGCCAGCCAAAAGCGTGCATATAACTACCTGCGAATGCTAGTCGACCAGGGAAGAAAAGGAAAAAAATGGGGAGCAGGATTTTACGATTACACAAATGAAAACAAAAACAAAACGATTTGGAATAATCCCAAAATTGCATCTCCAAAGGAAAATGTAAAGCCTGCGACGATCCATAAGCGTTTGTTGCATGTCATGGCATTGGATAGTTATCGATGCCTCGAAGAAGGCATACTCGATCAACCCATCGACGGTGACATCGGCGCTATTTTAGGCGTAGGTTATGCCTCTTATACCGGTGGGGTATTTAGCCACATCGACCGCACAACGCTTCCGCTTTTCGTGGCCGAATGTCAGGTATTTCAGCCCCTTGGCGATCAATGGGACATCCCCGAATCTTTAAAAAAGCTGGCGGATAAGAATTTTAGATTTTACCATGGTTTCGAGTCAAACTGGCCCTGATATCAAAACACCCAGGGGTACAGCATACCGATTACGATCTTAAAATAGCATATTCGATTTAGTGATGTAGCGCGGTGATAAAAAATAAAAGTAGGGTAACATTTAACGCCACCCTACTTCACTAGCATTGGCGGACAAATAAATCCATGAGATGCGAGACATCCTGCTCAAGGAAAGTATCGTAGTCCAGAGTTGCAGCAAGAATGGTTTGCTGTTGCTTTTCCGAAAATACACGAGCAAGATTTGTTTTGTATTTTTCAATTAACTTAGGAATACCTTCTGCCCTACGTCTGGGATGACCTATCGGGTATTCAACCACTAATTCAGGCAATATTGTACCGTCAATCAGTTCAATTGTCAACCCATTTGATATTGCACGTTTATGAGGATCGTGATAGTCGGCAGTGAACCGCGCGTCTTCAACGCAGGAAATTTTATCGCGGAGCGTATCGACTCTTGGATCAGAAGCGATATGATTTTCATAGTCGTCAGCTGTCAACCGGCCAAAAATCAACGGAATTGCCACCATGTATTGAATACAATGATCTCGATCTGCTGGATTGTGCAAAGGCCCCTTTTTATCAATAATACGAATAGCGGCTTCATGCGTGCGGATGGTTACTCGAGCGATATCCGTACTGCTCTTTCCAAATTCCTTCAGTTGCTGATAAAGTTGCATAGCAGCTTCAGCTGCAGTCTGCGCATGAAATTCGGCAGGAAATGAGATTTTAAAAAGAATATTTTCCATTACATAAGATCCATATTCCCGTTGAAATTTAAATGGATTCCCTCGAAAAGATACATCATAAAATCCCCACGTTGGCGCAGTCAAAACAGAGGGGTAGCCCATTTCTCCAGTTTTTGCGATTAATGCGAGCCGAACAGCACGCGAAGTAGCATCTCCGGCAGCCCAGGATTTTCGGCTACCTGTATTTGGTGCGTGTCGATACGTGCGTAATGCTTGCCCGTCAACAAAAGCCAACGAAACCGCATTGAGAAGCTCTTCTCTTGTTAGACCAAGAAGCTTACCTACAACAGCTGTTGAAGCCACCTTCACCAAAATAACATGGTCTATCCCCACCTTATTAAAAGAGTTTTCAAGTGCTAAAACACCTTGTATCTCATGAGCCATAATCATTGCTTCCAGCACGGCTTTAGTCTTCAACGGCTTTTGACCGATAGCTATATTGCTTCGACTCAACCAATCTGCCACGGCCAAAATACCACCCAGATTATCTGATGGATGTCCCCACTCTGCAGCGAGCCAGGTATCATTAAAATCTAGCCATCGAATAATTGTGCCGATATTGAATGCCGCCTGTATGGGATCTAACTGAAAATTTGTACCTGGTACCCGTGCGCCGTTTGGCACAATGGTACCGGCAACAACAGGCCCTAAGAGTTTGGTACAGGCGGGATATGTTAATGCTTCCAAGCCGCAACCGACTGTATCAAGAAAACAATAAAAAGCTGTATTCCAAGCGACTTGCCCTCCAATTTGATCGTTTAGGACATAGTCCACAATGTCCACTAAAACCTGATCTGGCTGTGGTCTTTCATTTGATATTGCTGAACCCATTCGTGTATTTTGTATAAGACTGTGGTTTTACTTATTGATTAAAATCCGCTCTTACGCTTAATTTTCCTAATAGCTACATGCTAGCTAGAGGTTTGACCTCCTGCCCCCAGCACTCTTTACCGTTCAGAAATAGGCACAAAAGCTCTATTGTCAGGACCCGTGTAATGTGCACTTGGCCGGATAATTTTTCCATCCTGACGCTGTTCGAAAACATGCGCAGACCATCCGGTAATACGTGAGAGAACAAATAAAGGAGTAAACATCTCTGTCGGAATGCCCATGATATGATAGGACACTGCCGAGTACCAATCTAGATTAGGGAACATTTTCTTTTCTTCCCACATTACCTTTTCCAATCGTTCTGCGATCAGGTAGAGGGTCATGTTTCCAGCTTCCTCCGACAGCTCCTTTGCTACTTGTTTTATCACTTCATTTCTCGGGTCCGAGATTGTATATACGGGATGACCAAACCCAATAATAACTTCCTTATTAGCCAATCGTCTCCGGATATCCACTTCCGCCTCATCAGCATTTGCATAACGGCTCTGTATTTCGAAAGCTACCTCATTGGCCCCGCCATGCTTAGGCCCGCGTAACGCACCGATCGCACCGGCTATACAGGAATACATATCAGATCCGGTCCCAGCAATGACGCGCGCTGTAAATGTGGATGCATTAAACTCATGTTCTGCATATAAATTGAGTGAAATTTGCATGGCTCTTACCCAAGACGCAGCGGGTACCTTTCCATGTAGCAGATGCAGAAAATGGCCGCCTAAAGTTGCATCAGCTGTCTCAACTTCAATTTCACGCCCATGCTGGCTAAAATGGTACCAGTACAGCAGTGCTGAAGCCATTGACGACATCAAACGAGTCGCAATATCCCGAGCCCCAGCAATCGGATGGCTTTCTTTTTCGGGTGAAACACTTCCAAAAAATGATACATAAGTTCGCAAGACGTCCATGGCATGAGCAGTAGATGGCAATTGCTTTAGTACGTGCTGAACAGTAATCGGCAACCCACGCTGACTTAAGATCTGACTTTGATAACTGGTTAATTGCGCCTGAGTTGGTAAACTTCCATAAACAAGCAAGTAGGCCACCTCCTCAAAACTGGCTTGATGCGCCAACTCCAAGATATCATACCCCCTATAGTGCAAATCATTACCGCTTTTCCCGACAGTACTCAAAGCGGTATTACCTGCCGGCACACCAGAGAGTGCTACACTTTTTTTAGGCTTAAAACCTGTACCGTTTGTCTCTTCCATCTGATAAAATTATTTATTAAACAATTGATCCAATCGATTTTCATAGGCATAATAATCGATACTTCTGTATAACTCCTCTCTTGTCTGCATGTGGTCCACGATATTAGCCTGTCCGCCATCTTGCCGAATGTGACGATAAACCTCCGTGGCCGCTTTGTTGGCTGCACGGAAGGCAGAAAGTGGATACAGAACAATAGAAACGTCCGCCTGACGCAGTTCATCCAGATTAAACAACGGTGTCTGTCCAAATTCCGTGATATTCGCCAGAATAGGGAGTCCAGTTGCTGCACTAAATCGAACGTATTGGTCCAAATGGTATACTGCTTCAGCAAAAATAAAGTCTGCTCCAGCCTCTTTATATGCAACAGCGCGTTCCAGAGCCAATTCAATACCCTCCGAAGCGAGTGCATCCGTACGCGCACCAATGACAAAATGATCATCCGTTCGCGCATCCACTGCTGCTTTTAGGCGGTCGACCATTTCAACGCAAGAGACTAGCTCCTTACCCGGTCGGTGTCCACAACGTTTAGCTCCTACCTGATCTTCCATATGTACTGCTGCTGCACCCACCTTAATTAACGATTTTATCGTTCGGGCAACATTAAAGGCCGACGGACCAAAGCCGGTATCAATATCCACCATCAAAGGGAGATGACATACATTTGTAATGCGATCTACATCAATCAAAACATCGTGAAGTGTGGTAATTCCAAGGTCTGGAATTCCTAATGAACCGGCAGCAACACCACCACCAGAAAGATAAATTGCATTAAAACCCGCCTGCTCAGCCAAAAGTGCATGATTAGCATTAATGGCCCCAACAATTTGCAACGGTTTTTCGTTCTTGATCGCTTCCCTAAAGAGGAAACCTGGGGATTTTATCATAATATAGAATTTGAAATTCCAAGCCGTGCAATCGCCTTTAGCTACAGGCAACAGCGACTATTTAAGTTTATCTAGTCTGAACACTCCTCTTTAGAGCGTTATTCTTAAAGATACACATTACCACACCAATAAAACAAATTATTTTCTAAACGCAAGGTTATTTACAGAAGAAAATACGGCTATAAACAAAAAACACTTCACCTAATTCAAGAAGCCCTGAACATCAGGTTCAAGGCTTCTATTTAAATCCAAATGACCGCATGGATTCATGGCTTTGTCTATAAATGCGATCTCGTATCCATCACGTGTACACTGATACCAGTAGGCACATGCGTTGCCCTGACTGCTGAACTGACCTTATTGACATGTTGGCCTCCTGCTCCGCTGCTACGCATGGCCTGAAAATAGACATCTTTCAGATGCATGACTTCTTCCTTTGCTACAGGAGAATCGAGTTTTACTTCCACAAACCAATTTTTGCTTTTATGCAACAATCGTCCCAGATCATTCCCCCTCAGCCGGAAGGTCGACGAACAAGGAAGTCCATCAATTTCTTCTGTTGCTAATCCTTCGACTATTACCCCACTTTACTAGCTTCAAAAGAAATGCGGTTAGCAACTAATTTAACCGCCAAATTACATTCCTTAGTACCTCGTACTGAGGTTACTTGCACGTACTTTTCCTCCATCATATTATTTATCCTTACGAACGATCTTCGGACTGAATGTACCGAGAACACAAACCAGTTCTGCCTGTAATTTCATGACCCGATGAATATCTTTGTAAGCGCGCGGTGATTCATCCAACGCCCCGCCAATTAAATGTACCCCGTGGGCCTCCAGGTCTTTTAGCATCGCGCTTTTTGTCAGACTGTTTTTACAGGCTGACCTCGACATTACGCGCCCAGCTCCATGTGATGCAGACTGTAAACTTAGTGGGTTTCCTTTCCCCTCCACAATAAATCCTGGCGCTGTCATCGACCCGGGGATTATCGCAGACGCAGCTCAACAGGCTTAACGAGTCCTTCAGAGACTTTGCCCCATGTATTATGACCCATAAACCGCTCAGGAACTTCTAAAAGCTCCGTAAGTTCAAGAAGAATAGTTGTTTTCTCTTCTTTCTTACGATACCTTGTGATCAGTGAATCTATCAGGATACGCTTACATCTCGAAGAATATCTTATATCTTACAAAAAGCACGAAAAATGCTTTCGGCAAATCCATTTACCTCAAAAGCTTGCTGTGTTATCTTTCTAGCGACCAACATATCTTCGTATTTAAAGTGTTAATAGAATACTATGGAGTGAAAATATAAGTAAGTTTAGCTAATAAGAAAACTTCAAATATTTAATCTACGTTAAATGGAAGAGGATCTTTTAACACAAATTTAAAATCTAATGCGTTCTCGCCCCTTATCACACGAAAATGCATTTCCTTACCCTCTTCCGTTTTAAAAAGATTATGAATAGACTCCAAAGAAAATGAAGATGCGGGACGACCACTGATCCTAATGACTTTATCATCGGGGAGTAGTCCTGCGATTGCCGCAGGTGACCCCTCGCGCACCGTTGCAATCTTATACATATTTCGAAGTACAAAGCGATATTGCACGCTATTTCCCATTCTCACCTCTGTACCACCATCTTTTTGAAGGACAACAGGGATTTCTTCTCTCTCGTATTGAATACCATCATGTATAATTTCAAGACCACTCATATTTAAATAATAAAAGCGATCAAAATCCTTATTCTTCCGAAGATAGATTGCTTTGTTTGGATAGTCTAAGATGACCTTAAATCGACGCAACAATTCGTTACCAAGTGAACCTATTCTTTCACTTACAAATGTCGCATGTTGTAAAGAGCTCAACTCAGGATAGGCGACAAGTGGGTAATTCATTGTGAACGGACCAAGCTCGAGCGACCGTATTCGATTTCTCTTCCCGTAAATCTCGCCATTAAAGCCTTGCCCTATATAATCGTCGATAAACGGAGGTTTAATATCGAAATTGTTTAACTTCGACGGAATGAGCATCAAAGCATCGCTATTTCCCATATCGATCAATACCCGGCCATCGATCACTGCATTATCCTGTCTAAAAGCAACTGAAATATAGGGGCGGCTATTTACAATATCCAATGGTAGACATTGCATTTTCTCCAGCGTCTTGGGCCGATTTGTCTGAGGAAATAATGTGATGCGATGTTTTTGGAAATCAATTTCTATCATGTGGTTTTCAAAAAAACGACTTCCCATAATGCCATTTACCTCTATTCCTATGCGAGTAGAGATATCAATATGAGCATTTTTTAGAATGTATATTGGATGGCTCAAATCTTGATATACACCCGCTATATCGACATGGTTATTAATTGATAGATAGCCATCCAGCCCCTCTTCACGACCTAAACCCTGAAATTTGTTGACAAAAACTGCGGTGTCGATTGATTTTAATGTCTCGCCAAAAATCATGGTTTCCTTTACGCCTGTATCCAAGAGAAAGTTCATCGGATAACCATTCACTAAAACAGGAATGATGACCAAGTTATGTACAAAGAGGAAAGAAAATTTAGCCTTCTTTTTTCCATTCAACACAAAGCCTACTTGCCCCTGAGAGAGGAGAAAGCAGAACAATCCCAGCGATAGAAAAAACACCTTCATTCAAGTTTACATTTGGTATTTCCAATTTAAACAACAAAATTCATATAAAAAAAAGATTTCTAAAAGACGAAAAACTGCCTGAGCATTTTTCTTTTTTGGTCACTTTTTTACCAAAACGACATTTTGATTTATCGCAGCGCATGCATTTAATTCCTTTCGGACGAGATTCTATCGTATACCTGTTCTAATGTGGATGCAGAAAACTAAAAAAAACTAGCTTGAAGAGAATAAAACCAGATCCCATAATCCCTGCTAGCTTTGAGCTATTTAAAATTCACTAAGATAAACAATAAAATGAATACAACCTAATACCAACAGGGACCAAAAAACACTAATTGATTTATATATGGACAGTAATCAGTCACTGCTTATTCAATGGCCACTGAGCAAGCACTGAACAATCACTGAACAAGCACTGAATAAGCAGTGACGTAACCATTAAAATGGTTGCCATTTGATCCCCTTCAGATGTAGCTGAAAATTAAAAGAAAAAAAAGCTAGGGAATTTGTGATCTGTAACAAAAAAGGGATCATATTCGCATGATCATTTATTGGGATTATCCCCAAACTTTCAGTACGATCCGGGATGATTTATTGAAAAAAAACCTCTAAAACAAAAAAGCCTCTTTACTAAAATAAAGAGGCTTTGCGTACCCGGAGCCGAAATACTATTGATCTTGATATATAGACAGTTACAGTGTTTGTCTACAGATTGTCTACAAATTTTAGAAAAGTTATCACTTAATTTCAGATTCAACTGGGGGCGTTAGATTTCTTTTCATTACATAATGCAGGACATTTTGCCCAGATGTAGTCAGCGCATAAGCATTAACAAATTCCCAACCTTGAGAAGACATATAATTTAAAGCATCAATAACGCTATCAAATTCGAGTTTTTTACCGTTGTCATCTTTTAAAGATCTTTTATCTTTCCAGAAAGACCACTCCTGCCCGAAGTCAACAGCAATATTAACTTTAGTACTCAAAAGTTTAGAACTAGCTAATACCATACAATATTCCTCTTTAGCAATAGTTTTACTAAGCTCTTGAGTTTTTTCCTGTGACACTCCTAGTTTAGATATGCAACATAGCGCCGCAACAAATAATAATTTTTTCATTTTTTTAGAATAAAATATGGTTTTACCAAGTTTCAGTTTCTGATTTTGTCTTTGAAGGAATAGCTTCTATATCTCTACCAAGGCTTGATAAAAATGTATTGCTTTGATCTAATACCCGATCAACAGCATCTGCCCCGGATTCCATTGCTTGCCTAGAGTTCCCTTTATATTTTAAAGCAGTTTTGCGACTTTCATCATTTGCTAATTTTAAAGATTCAGGTGTAAAAGAAACTAGCGGGGTCTTTAGTGATATATCTTTTATAATATATCTATACTTCGAATCTTTAATTTGAAAATCAATTGTAAAGTGTACTGTGTAATTAACAGGGATTGATCCATATTTGGTTTCCGAAACTTCATTAATTGAATTATTACCCTTTATTATAATTCGATCCACTTCGTCAAGCTGGATTACATTCCTAGCGCTTTTAAAATAATCAGCAACCCAAGCTTTAAGAGACGACCGAATTTCTGATTGAGGCTTCCCCTCCCATTCTACAACTTTCCATTCCTGAGCGAATAACCTACTGCCAATTAGCATAAAGGCCAATAATATGATTCTTTTCATAATAAAAAATTTAAGGGTTTGCTACTTTTTCAAGTAGAGTCATATATTTTTTAGTTAATATATCTTTTTCATCAAGCAGTTCGAAGTACATTGATTTCCAGTCTTTATCGCCTACGTTTGATTTATTATCTAATGTACTTGGAACCAACTTAAATGGCTCTCCTACTCCTATCATTAACCAATTTGCATCAACTTCAGGGAAATTTTTAAGAATGCTTGTCAACATGTTTAAAGAAGGAGAAGGATACTTATTTGATGATATATCTGGATGAAATAAACGATTAACCAATTGTCTAGTCAATCCCACTTTCTCTGCGAATGAGGATACATTTCCTTGCGTATAATGATTTATTAAAAAATTAATCCTCTCGTTTATAGGGCTTTGCATTAAAAAAATAAAAATATGTAATATATTATTTGACACTTGTCATAATATATGATACATTTGTTGTGTAATAAAATTTATAATACATAGCGAGAACTAGAATTGGACCTCTCATTCTCGCTATTATTTACTCACTTTCTTTGTCATACATTTTATGTACCACTTAAAAAGTATGACAAAGGTATAATAAAATTTATCAATGTCAAATAAAACAACACAATCACAAATCAAATTAGAGCCCGAAGAGGTGCTATTCTTGTACAAAAATTGCAATGCCAGTATCAAGTCTGTGGTATTTGAACGTTTAAAAAAGCAGGGACACAATTACACTAAGCTTCTGATAACTAAAGAAGTTTCCAAGCTTAAACGTGAATATAATCCTATTATCATTGCAGAGATTCGCGCAGTTCTAAAGGAAAATTTAGATCTAGAATTCAACCCAAAAAATAATTAATTTTTTTTGCGATGTTGTCTCATATCTACTACGAAAAGGATCAGATCCTGGTCGTACAGTATCCAAGTCACTTAAGGATGCCATCAAAAAGATTGACAAATGTACCCGCGTTATCAGTCCAAACTGTTCTGCAGATTCAAACTTTGAAATACATGCAGGACAAGTTGACAAAATTTGTCAACCAACGGGAGAAAGCTTTCATCATTCGGAAATGCTATGGTAAAAAAGAAGTGTTCACCATACAGATGATCCGAGCAATGCTCAAGGCTAATCACGAATGCCGGTTGCCCAAGTTTGTCAAAGCGGTAACGGATAAGCAGAATGCATTGTTTTTCCTTCAGCCGTCCAAGCAATCGACCTGTTATGAATATTTTATAGGAACCATTTATCCAATTATTCGCTGGTGTGCGGAAGCATCTACCCAGTATTATCAAATCCCATTTCATAGGAAACCCGTGTCAAGGTAAGGCAGGCTAAAGTACCTCGTTCTTTTCGCCTCTATTCCTCCCATTTAGCCGGGAGGGTTCTGAACTATTGACTAAAAAAAATTACAACAATGGAAACACCAATCGTATATATCGCAGGGCCAGTAAGTGGTCAGCCTGATTTAAATAGACAAGCATTTTATGCTGCACAAGAAGAGCTCAACGCTTTAGGTTTTGATGTTCGCAATCCACATGAGTTTTGTATCGGGATTAAATCCTCAGATCCGTCTGATCCAAAGTTCTACAAAAAGGGCTTTCAAGTATTGACAGAGTGTACCGACATCCTGCTTCTGGATGGATGGGCTTACTCCAATGGGGCGCAAGTAGAACGCGATGCAGCAGTCCTTTTTAAGCTCGGCATTTTCGAGTCAATTGATGATCTGAAGTTGAAATATTCAAACGAACTGTAAAGATGGCCACACTACTTATCATCGCATCAATGGCACTTAACGTAGCATTAACTGCCATTATTATGATATTCCGAAAAGGTAATCAGAGAAAGCACACTCAATTTGCCTGTAAAGAATCTAAGAGAAATATCCAGGGTAGATTGATGGTTCCTTATTCTGATCTCAATAGTAAATCTCTTACCCTTATATCTTCAGCTGAGCTATCTCAAGGCCGAAGCACTATGCCTAAAGTAGTTACTGATCAGGTAGTAGGTTGTGTCACCGAAGCTATTAAGGAAGAATTAGAATCAAAACCTGAATCTATCAATATACAAGTTGCTAGAGATAGCAATTTCAAAAGAGTTGTTGTTGATTTTGATTTTGACCTGATCCTAAAAAGCGAGGCAAATGTACGGCCGAATCTGAATAAACCACGAATCATTAACACTCACTTTTAAAAACCTATCACCATGAATAATCTATCAACAGTGATCGAAATGCAGCAACAGCAGATCGATGCGCAGCAGGTGCAAATATCATATATGAGCAATATCATTTTGATCATGTTCATCGCAGGATGCGGCCTTATACTCGTCATCCTATGCCTAATACTATACCGTAAAGATCAGATACAATCCGAAGACCAAGACTAAATGAAGAACTACAAAATCACCAAAGAGGATATCTTCCAAAAAACCGAAGGCGGACTCGATATCATCCGGTATTATGTTCCGGAGATCGACGAATGCTTGCGGACTAAGAAGAAATTCAAATTGCACGAAGAAGAAACACCTTCCTCGTCGATCAAGAAAATGAGCGATGGCAATTATGTCGTTGCAGATTTTGGTGACGGTGGTAGATGGATGAACGGTATCGCTCTTGTCCAGGACAAAGAAAAGGTAGAGTACGGTGAGGCAATCAGAATTATAGCTGAGCGCCACGGCATCGGTTCTTCAGAGGAAATAAAGTCGATGTATGAACCTGAGGTAAGCACGACCGATGCTGCCCCGGATCAGGCCGATGGTACATGGATATTTAACCCATGCCAGGAAGTTTCGGAAAATCACCTTCGCATTATTTTTAGCGAAAAGGTTTTTACATACCTGGAGTACACAACCTATAAAGACAAAAAGACTCCGGAAGAAAAAAAGGAAGCGGCTCTCTCCCATTTGAGAAAACTGCTGATCAGCCAGCACTGGCATTGCCTTGAATCTTATACGATCATCAAAAAGCGTAAAGCGATCACGTTTACTGCTACGGAGTTCTATCCCATATTCAGAATTGAGGAGGTTCGTAAAGATGATAAAACATTCAGCAAGGTTTATCAGCCTAAGTCAAAAGATAAGAGCAGACGGTTTTTTTATCATGGTGATTTCGACCCGCAGTTTTTGCATGGATTAAATCAGGTACAGCGGGCTTATGAAGAGTGGTTCGATGATCAGGAAACAGAAGAGAACCCTGATCCGAAATTACCCGAAATAATCTTTTGTACCGGCGGTTCCGATGCATTGAATCTGGCAGCTCTGGGATATCAGGTAATTTATCCATCCAGCGAATATTTTAAGCTGACAAAGGATCACTTATTTGAGCTCAACAGAATGGCGGACAACATCTTTACCTGCCCCGATCTAGATGCTACCGGACAGCTTCAGAATCTTAGGTTATGTCTTACTGATAGCCATGAGTCGTACCTCAACATCCGGACTATTGAACTTCCTGAATCATTAAAATCACGTCGGGATCAGTATGGTCGCCCGTGTAAAGATGTTCGCGATTTCTTAAAGTTCTACCGCGGTCAGGATTTTAAGAACCTGGTTAAAGTAGCACTGATGCTCCGGTTTTGGGATGCCCACATAGCTTTGGATAGATCCGGAAAAGAGAAGATCCGCTACGGCAAAAAGCTTTATGAATATAAGCTTTCGACAGAGCGTGTCCTAAACTTCCTGAAGAAATCCGGATTCGGCCGTCGTAAAGTTAATGACGAGACCATGGAGTTTATCCAGATAGATAACAACCTAGTACGTCAAGTGAAGCCGGAAGATATTAAGGCATTTCTGTTGAATTTCCTCCGGACACGCTTTATGCCCGAAGAGCTGCTGAACGTTGTCCACCGGTCTCCAATGCTTTCAGCTGCTAGCTTCGACTCACTGCCAATTCTAGATCCTGATTTTAGAGATTACGAAGAGCATGCACAATACATGTTTTTTAAAAATATCACCTGGAAGATCACGGCTGAATCTATCGAAGAGATCAAAAATGAGAAAGTCAATAAGATGGTATGGGAGTCCCGGATCATTGATAAGTCTGTTAAAAAGTTGGATCCTATGTTCGAATCTTACACCGATGAAAATGGCAGGCTTAGGCTTAAGGTTTTGAATCAGGACTGTATGTTTTTCCGGATCCTGATCCAAACATCACGTGTACATTGGAGAAAAGAATTTGAAGATAATCTGGAAGATCTTAGCAATGAGGAACGGGACGCTTATCGAGCGGAAAACAAATTTAATATTTCGGGGCCAAACCTGACCGACGAAGAATGCCAGGAACAAGAACAGCACTGTCTAAATAAAATGTTTGCATTCGGCTACATGATGCACAGGTACAAAGCAATGTCCCGCCCGTGGATTGTTATGCCCATGGATGATACGCCGAATAAAGATAGCGGCTCGCACGGGGGTACCGGTAAATCTCTTTTCTTCCTTGGTCTTCGCCAGATCCGCAATGTGCTGCAACTGGATGGAAAGAATGACAACCTTTTTAACGATAACCACGTGTTCGAACAGGTCACAACAAATACAGATATTATTTATATCGATGATGCCTCACGCAATTTCCCAATGGAAAGAACCTTTAGTATGACCACCGGTGATATTACTGTCAATCCAAAGGGTAAGACCAGGACATCTATTCCCTATCACCTGTCGCCAAAAATGGGACTTACGACAAACTTTGCTCCGGATGATCTCGGTCCCTCCAGTATGCGGCGGATCCTCTTTTTAGGTATGTCGAATTGGTACCATGACAATAAAATGGGCATGTTCAATGAGGCGCGTATCCCAAGAGATGATTTCGGCAAAGAGCTATTTACCCAGTACAACGAAAAGGAATGGAATGACTCATTAAACTTTATGGCTCAGTGCTGTCAGTTCTACCTTTCACAGCCAAAGATGATTGAAGCTCCGATGGAAAATATCATGGATCGGGCTTTAACGAATAACATGGGCTTCAACTTCCTGGCATGGGCTGAAGTATTTTTCAGCAAAGAGTCCGGGCGATTGGATATCCACGTGCCGACAACCTATGCCATCGAAGATTATAAAGCTGAGGCAAATGTAAAAGCGCTAACGCCAAATGGATTTAACCAAAAGATCAAGATGTATGCGCAGCTTAAGCACCTGGAATGCAACCCTAAAGAGCTATTGAATTCTGAGGGACGATTGACCAAAAACTGGTATGAGATAAAATATGATAACCGGGATAAATGCTGGCAGAAAACCAATCGTAAGAAGATGAAAACACAATCGATGATCTATCTCCGTACGAAGGATACTGAAATCAATATGGAAGTTTTTGATCCGACGGAGGATGCGATTGAAAACATTGAAGTGCCACAACCTGACGAAAAGAAAACATTACCCTTTTAATAAATAACAAAAATGGAAAGTACAACCGAAAAAAATACGCTGCAGCAATTTGCAGAAAAGATACAGGGATCATTTGAACCTCGGAATTACGAAGGTGGATTGGAGTTCCGGGCTATTGGTGGCCTTGATCAATTACGGCAGGAAGCCGAAAGGCTGATCAGGGAAAATAATTGGCCACTTCAAATATTTAAAGTCGATATCCGGGTCAGGTCAATTTCTGTCAGACAACTGGATGAGCCATGACACTGAGCAAAAAATCAATCCGGTGGCCCCTTGGTTGCCGGTTCATTGACTACAAAAAACGAAGGTTCACAATTAGAAAAATTGTATTCGGGAACGCGGTAGAGGGACAGTGCAATGAGATCTGTATCGATGAGGGGCTGATCCTCTTTAACGCAAGTAATGAACCTCAGACAGCAGTAGGATTTGTCCAGGACGGATCTGAAGAAATGAAGACGATATCGGTCGATGAACTTGAAGAACTGTACCGATCAAACAATATTGATTACCTGCCTTATGGCACTTAGAAATTTTAACATGAACAATTTAGAAAACAACTTACCAGAAAGACAGTTAGACGGTCGGTTTACGGACATCATGATTGACTTGGAATCCCTGGATACCAAAGATTCAACAGCCATTCTTAGCATCGCTGCACAAGCTTTCAATATTGAAACTGGCGAAGTATGTCCGGATAACTTCTATGCAACGCTCAATTACGAGCGGCAGATCCAGGAAGGACGGACAATCTCTGTCGATACCATGCTTTGGTGGGGCAAACAGTCCGAAGAAGCCAAAGAAGAAGCATTCGGGGGTAACATGCCCCTATGGGAAGCGCTTATCGAACTGAGAAGATATTTCAATAAGTATTGCTATACGGATAGGTATGTATGGGCCAAAGCTCCAGCGTTCGATCTTTCGATACTTAAACATGCTTATGATGAGCTTGAACAAGAACCCTATTGGGACTATTCAAATGAGCGCGATGTCCGGACTTACTTATGGTCGGCAGTGAACTTGATCGATCAGACCGAAAATAACACCACGCATATATCAAAACAAGATGTAGCTAACCAGATTAGCCAGGTATGTCACGTGTATCAATTAATCAATCGGAAATAGCCATGAAAAGAGACAAGATCCTACCACCCTATCAACTAAACGATAAAGGTAAGCCGATAGATCTGAACAGTCCGGAAGATCGCGAGCTTGTGATCAAGCGGAACAAGTTCCTCCAGGAGTCGATTGACAATGGCATCCAATTGTACGACTTGAAAGTGAAAGCCTGGATCAGTATCGAATTTCAATGTTTCAAATGCGGATCGACTATAGAGGTTTCAAACAGTGCGCACTTAGACAACGAATACTATGTTACCGAACTCGAGGAGCTCTTTGTCAATGTAAAGTGCAGGTGCTGTGGGTCAAAATTCCGTATCGACGAAGACAACAATATTTTTCTAATTCAAAAAAAAATCAATAACAAAAAATGAAAGCAACAATTCAATTCAACGGTAAATCAGCTGTTATCGAACTAACATCTGATCAATTAGCACAAGCTAAAAAACAAACATCGCATTTTACCAACATCAAAACATTGCAGGATGCATTGGATTATGTTGGCGAAACTACCGATCAATTCAATCGACGCACGCAATTTGATGATGATGCACAAAAGGCGGGTAAAGAACTTGAAGTTATCGCATTAGCTATCCGTCAGGGTAACACTTTGGGTCGTAAACAGGGCGATAAATGGTACTTTCCATATTTCAATTCGAAACGTTCGGCCTCCGGGTTTTCGTTCGGCGGCTGCTTCTACGGTCTCTCGCATTCGTACGTCGGCTCCCGCCTCTGTGTTGAGAGTGCTGAGAAGGCAGCGTATATGGGTAAACAGTTTATTGACATTTATGATAGGTACCTTAATGCAAACGATCTGGCCATTGAAAACCAAATATCTTCTAGCGTTGACCCTAAAGTATTCAACTCTTATAAAGACATCAAAACGATTGAAGATGCATGTGCAGCCTTAGGTATTGATTCTATTGCCTTCCTCGATGGCATAAAGAATCTTAGTCCGGACACGAATGCTTATGAGCAATTGAAAGTTGTCGTGCGCGCTCTTAATGGTGGTGAGCATATGGATTATAAGGATGTGGATGAATACAAATACTTTCCTTATTTCAATTCGGTCGGTTCGGCCTCCGGGTTTTCGTTCGACGGCTTCGACTGCGGTGTCTCGAGTTCGTGCGTCGGCTCCCGCCTCGCATACAAATCAAGGGAGATAGCAGAGTACGCGGGCAAACAGTTCATTGAATTGTACGATCAGCACATCAATGGTTAAATCTTAAAAATAAAAAATAGCATGAAACATTTAGCAACATTCGAGGCGGCAGCCAAAACAATCGGACTGGATCCTACTCAACTACCAATCGTATCGCACTTACCTGAGTCAATGCAAAAAGCGCCAGTAGCCCTTTTTAAATTGTCAGTGATCAGTGCAGCTGCATGGCTAAAAGAAGGTGTCAAAATAGACTGGAATAACCGGTCACAAGGGAAGTATTTCGCTTGGTGGAAAATGCGCTCAGAAGATAATTCGGTCGGTTCGGCCTCCGGGTTTTCGTTCGGCGACTCCTACTTCGATCACTCGACTTCGTTCGTCGGCTCCCGCCTCGTATTTCCAACAAGAAAAGCACTGGAGTACGTCGCTAAAAAACACTATGCTCTTTACAGAGATATCTACGTGATCGACTAAAAAACAAGGTGGCCCATCTTTGCTGCTGAGTCGGTTCGGCCTCCAGGTTTTCGTTCAACGACTACAACTACGATAACTCGAATTCGAACGTCAGCTCCCGAAACTGTGAACAAAGATATTAAGATGGGCACCCTGCCATCATGGCAAAAAATAAAGGTTTAAACGGTCATTGGTAACCGGTACCGGTGAAGATGACCAACTAAAACAGAGGCATGAAAAGAATAAATAATTTATACGAGCAGATTTACAGCATTTTTAATCTGGAATTGGCAGATCAATTGGCCGGCAAAGGTAAAACGAAAACTTACGGTGTGGTCACGCATCGGGCGGATCAACAGATGAATCTCCTGAGGCTTCAACGCATGTTGATGGACAAAACATATCAGACATCAAAGTATCAGGTGTTCAAAGTTTATGAGCCAAAGGAACGAGAAGTATACCGACTCCCCTACTTTCCGGACAGGATCGCCCACCATGCGATCATGAATGTTCTGGAGCCAATATTTGTTCGATCATTCACAACGGACTCATACAGCTGCATTAAAGGCATGGGGCTGCATAAAGCTTCTAGAAGGCTAGCAAAGGCATTAAAAGATACTTCGCATAGTAAATACTGCCTGAAGCTTGATATCACGAAGTTTTATCCAAGCGTTGACCACGATATCCTGAAAGCACTGCTTAGACGTAAATTCAAAGATGAAGATCTTTTGTGGCTGCTGGATGAGATCATAGACAGTGCTGAAGGCTTACCCATCGGAAACTATCTAAGCCAGTATCTGGCAAATTTCTATTTGACAGGACTTGATCACTGGATCAAAGAAGTTAAAGGTGTGCGCTATTATTTCAGGTATGCCGACGATATTGTCATACTTGCTCCAGACAAGCGTATTTTACATCAATTAAGATCCGATATTTCAGAGTACCTGGACACCAATCTAAAACTGAAAGTAAAGGGCAATTATCAGGTGTTCCCTGTGGATTCCCGCGGAATAGACTTTCTGGGATATGTGCATTTTTCAAAGTATATCCGGATACGCAAAACCATAAAGAAGAATTTCGTTAAAGCTATAAAATCGCATAAGCCTCGATCAAGCATAGCAAGTTACCTGGGCTGGACGAAGCATGCCAATTGCCGGAATCTAGAAAGAAAAATTTTACATGAAAAAGTTCAGTGACTTCAATATCACCGTGGAAGCGGAAAATTTCATTGGAGATAAAATCCGGGTGACAAAAATTTTAAATAGGCCAATTATTGTACATGCTTTTAAACTGGATCCGTCCAAGTTTTATGCTGGTGAAAGTTTAGCATTACAGATTGAATTTGAAGGACAAAAGAGAGTGGTTTTCTCGGGATCCAAGCGGCTGAAGGAGCAGATAAAGCAAGTCCCTAAAGATGGATTCCCTTTTCACACCACGATTATTGAAGAAAATGACATGCATTTATTTAGTTAAAAACAAAAAAATATAAAATGAAAGCAAATCACATTTACGAGTGCAAAAGAAAGTATATCCTTTATGAAAATAGGATCCACCTAGTTAATGAGATCCAAACGTCCGGATCAGTATTTATTCTCAACAGCGATATCGGCCGGATCAATGTGCTGAAAAAAGAAGAGGGTGACTTTCTGGATGCAATTCTAATATCCCGTGATCGGAAAGATCTTGAAGATTATGAACGCGAGAGTCCTGAAGCTACTCCAACACGAGTAAAAAACAAAATTTCCCGGGTTGCAGAGAATCTGGAAGATCATACTTCTACCGAAGTTATTGCAAGCAGATCTGAGGAAAATGGTATCACGGTAATGCCTGAGGAAGGCTTTTTAAAATCACCTATCGAAACCACTATCCACAAACATGGCAGCGAGCTCGCATCGATGCTAATGGATACGATGAAAAAGGTTAAAGCCGGAATCATTAAAAAAGATCAGGCTGAATCGATATGCTCCATCGCCCGGGAGATGACCAGTCTGGCCAAAGAAGAAATAAATCTGATCCGTACACTTAGACAATAACGACATGAAATCAAAATTTCCAGTCACTGATCATGCAAAAAAGTTTTGGCTGGCCAATTGGCAATCCATGACCTGTAAAGACCTTGGTAAAAAGTTCGGCTATGATGGTGCTGTTGTCAATCGGTTTTTGAAAAAGCAAGGCATCATCATACCCAGATCGCTCTCCTATAAACTCGCTGGGCAGAAAATCAAAGGCAAGACAAGATCTACTCCAGAAATCGACAAAGCAATAAAGGAACAATATCTAGATGTTCCAATAAAAGCATTGGCCAGACAGCTGGGTGTAAGCGATACACTGGTTAAACGCAGATTAGAACATTTCGGTCTGACCATTCCTGTCGAAATTATTGAACAGCGAAAACGGGACTCTTATATAAAAACCGGAAACATTCCGGTGAATAAGGGTAAAAAGTGGGAAGATTACCTAACTCCGGAGCAACAGGAGAAAAGCCGGAAAACAACCTTTAAGAAGGGCGATATTCCACACAATGCTTATAACGAAATCGGTAAAGTAGTCGTCCGTGCAAAAAAGGATGGTAGTGAGAAATACAAGTTTATCTGTATTAAGCTAGGCGAATGGGTACTATACCATCAATATATATGGGTGCAGCACTTTGGTGAGGTTCCTGATAAGCACGTTATCCGGTTTAAGGACGGTGATTCTATGAACTGCAATATCGAAAATTTGGAGTGCGTTACCATGGCGGAAAATTTAAGATTGAACTCGCTCCAGGACACGGCCATCGCATCTAGATTAGCATCGAAAGGTAGATATGGTCTGGATCCGGAACTGCGATCAGAAATATTAAACAATCATTCCGAATTGATTGAAGTGAGGCGTGCAGAAATGCTTTTAAAACATGAAATAAAAAAGATCAACAATGAATCTTAGCTATGACAAATATATTGTTGCATTTAGTGGCGGTAAAGATTCGATCGCCCTAGTCTTATATTTATTGGACTTGGGTGTGGATCCATGTAAAATAGAGCTTTGGCATCACGATATCGATGGCAACGACGAAGCGTTTATGGATTGGGAATGTACGCACGATTACTGCCAAAAATTTGCTGATGCTTTTGGTTTAGAAATATACTTTAGCTGGAAGGAAGGGGGATTTAAACGCGAAATGCTTAGGGATAACCAACGAACAGCGCCCACTTGGTTCGAAACACCCGGAAAGATCCTAAAAAAAGTTGGCGGTATAGCAGGTAAATTGGCTACCAGGTTAAAGTTTCCGCAAGTCGCAGCTGATTTAAAAGTACGCTGGTGCTCGGCATACTTGAAGATAGACGTTTGTTCAATTGCAATCCGAAACCAAGAGAGATTTAACGGACTAAAGACAATTGTACTATCTGGAGAGCGCGGAGAAGAAAGCACTGCGAGATCAAAGTATAAAATATTTGAAGCAGATCGATCTGATAATAGAAGTGGGAAATTGAATAGGTTAGTTGATCGCTGGAGACCATTACGTGATTGGAAAGAGTCAGAAATATGGGATATCATTAGAAAATATCGCGTACGAGTACATCCATGCTATTACATGGGATGGTCTCGCTGCAGCTGTAAATTCTGCATTTTCGGCAATGCGGATCAGTTTGCCAGTGCATATAAAATAAGCCCAATTCAAGGGGAAGAAATAATGGGATATGAAGAACGTTTCGGCGTCACAATGAAACGCAACACAGACTTACGTTCCCTTATCTCTTGTGGAAATGCATACGCTAATATTACAGCAGAATTGGCCAGACAGGCTACTTCAAAAATTTATGATCAACAAATAATTTTTAACGATAACGAGGAATGGGTATTGCCAGCTGGAGCTTATGGTGAAAGCTGCGGGCCACAATAAAAATAGAGAAATATGAAAACATTAAACGAATTTGAAACAATTGAGGAAATAGATCTAGAAGAATATCTAGGATCTAAACCAGTCGAGATTGACGAAGAACTTTGTCATCATATATCCCATGGTTATGTAGCGTCAAATTATGTTGGTTACATTTCAGAGGGTTATTACATTGATCAACAAGGCGAGGCAGCAGCCTCGTTTGATGATGGAGAAAGTAGAGAACGATATACTTACATGACTGTCGCCAGTTATCCAGATGGAACATACTGGTATCTTGGAGTCTTGCCAGATCTTAACAGACATAGCGATGATGACTAACAATAAAATTAAAAAATAACGCCTATATAAAGCTAGGCGTTATTTTTTTCGATCTCCTTCAACCTCTTCCGCTCCCCGACAACCCATCTGATACAATCGTCAAGTTCCTGGGGCCATTGCTTTAAACCTTCGGTAAGAATTATTATCCCCGCTTCAATGCCGACCCCTTGAGAAGCCATTAGAGCGGAGCGTTTCATGTGTTCCACATATCCCTGTGGTGGTAGCTTACTTATCTTCATAAACAAAACTACATTTTCATTTGGTGAATTACTAATATTTTTAGTATAATTACAAAACTAAACAACTATGCTATGGAAGAAACGAACATTTTAAAAGATGAGCTGAACTATTTGCCAAAGGAATCCATCATTCAATTGCTTAATCACTCCAACGATAAGCACATGGCCATACGCGATAAGGTCGAGGAAATATTCCTATCGATGACCCATGGCCGCATCGAGAGATCCACACTTTCGACATCCGAGATGTTGACGATAATTAGTACGCTTCTCGGCCGACTATAACCCTAATCCCCGCCTTTCATTGGTTGAATTTCCAGCGCTCGCGTAGCAGCGCAAAATAGCAGCTGGCCCCAAAGGCCGGCTGCACCTTTTTATACCCCGCTGCCGTCCCGGCTTTTCCCTTTAACCCTTTAACTCTTTTAACTTTAAAATTTTTGTAATTCTGTAAACAAATAAAAAACAATATGATAAAGGAGTGATTTAGAGAAAATTAAGTGATTACAAAAAAATGTAACACTAAATAGAGATATTACAAAAAAATGTAATCACAACAGCTCCATTCCAAAGATTACAAAATCAAAAAAAAATTGTAACCTATAAAAGCACAAAATATTACATCTTAACTATCTGTATATCAGCATTATATTACAAGTTTACAGAATTACAGAAAATTAGCCGATTTTTTAGGTACCCATTGCAAAAAGTGTTAACAACGTCACACTTTTTTTATCAAGAATTTATCACATATAATTCCGATCGGCGAGGAAAAATATGTATTAAATAGGCTGTAAAAAACCGGAATAATCTGTTTAAATAAAAGAGCATAATAACACTAAAAACCAATACATTAAATTCCGATTCAAGCGGAAAAATAAGTATCTTTGATTGTACCAATCTCGAAGTATTTATGAATGTTTTTTGCCATATCAAAAAAGATATCCTGCGCGACTACCTGCATCACCTTTTTGCCTATGAAAACGATGCGTTCAGTATCTTCCGTGATACCAAGGTTGGCAAGTTTATATGCTCGATGGTCAAGTATTCAGACTTCCCTGTTGAACAGAAATTTGACCCCGACAAATCGGTGAGTTTTAAACTTCCCAAAACATCAGCTATGCCAGGGTTATTCCAAAGGTTCTGCTATATCTCTATCGACGATCAGCAAAAGATCGAAGATTATATCACCGCGACGTTTGAAAACGACTGGATACAATTTTATTACAACGGAATGGCCTTAAAGTTGAAGCAAAAGGATGTTATTCAAACTTATATTCTTTCCAGAAAGCTGGTTTCTAAGATCGGAGATCCCGAGCAACTAAAAAAAAGGCAATACCGATCGGAGGAGAAACAGATCAAGCAACTGTATGAAAGACTGGCCAAACGTGTCCGTATCCAAAACGCAGCTATCAAAAAAGTTATTAACGAATATCAAGATGCCCTATGAAATTGATAGAATCTATACAATACGCTCCAGCCGACCAGATCGTACGCTGGATCCCTGCCGGCAACAGCATTACAGTGCAGCCCTTGAACGGCTGGGCAGACTTGCCTATGCATGTCGCTTCGGGGGAATATACCGAAACAAGTAAAGATGACAAATCCGGCCGAATGAATACCATAACGATAAGTGCACGTTTAAAAGAAGAAGTCACTTTGCCAGAGACGCTAATTATCAGAGTTAACTTTTGTAATGGAACCAATATAATAGTTGGTTCTCCGGATATACCGGTCTACGTAACTTATAATAATTCTCTGTTTTTAAATACAATAACCATATCGCACAATACATTCTACCGACCTATACCAATGCTTCCATAGCATAATAAATACCCCTCAAAACGTCCTTTCCTAGCCTAGCCTGCTTCGACACCTTTGCATCAAATCATAAGAATTATGCAAAGGAAACTAGCGGGCAATTGGCAATTCCATTTATTATCCACCATCCTCAAGGGCCATTTCATGATATCGCCTACAGAGGCACAAGGTCTGTTATCACAGGCCAAAGGTATCATTGCTAATAATGGCGTTTTCTCCAATCAGATCCAGGAACTTAAAGAAATTGATATCCGCGCTTTCTCTGCCGGGTCTGATGACGAGGTGACAGCCGAAGTTGATACGGAGCAGAAACGTGTTGTGGTGTTGCCAGTCAAAGGTGTAATGCTGAAGTATGGCACCATGTGCACGTACGGCATGGATGAGATCGCCCATTACATCCGACACTTTGCTGCCAAAGAAAATGTATCAGGTATCGTCCTGGATATCGATACTGGAGGTGGTGCCTGTAATGCTGTTCCTCCACTACTAGATGCGATCAACTATACAAAATCGCTCAATAAACCTATTGTGTCGGCTATTGATTCCGCCTATTCTGCCGGATACTGGACAGCAGCTGCGACAGATCGTATTTTCTTAGACAATGATACCGTATCGGGTACAGGGTCTATCGGTGTCATGATCTCTTATCTGGATCCTATTCCCTACTACGAAAAAGAGGGAGCCAAATATCACGAAGTATACGCCGATCAGTCGCCAGATAAAAACAAGCCATTCAAGGAGTTTTTAAAAGGAGAATACGACCTGATCCGCAAGGAGATGCTCAATCCGCTCGCCGATAAATTCCACACAGCAGTGAAAGCGGGCCGACCTAATCTTAAGTACGATGCACAGGGAGTGCTGACAGGGGCAACCTTTGATGCAGAGCAATCTATTGCACTCGGTCTGGCTGATCAGCTGGGCGGGCTTAAAGCCGCTATTGACTATGTCAACATCCAATACTGGACAAACCATAAATAATTTTTCATCCTAAATCCACTCACTATGAAGTTTAATCAAATCAAAGCGATTTTCTTAAAGGCAATTGGTTTGTCGGCAATGCCTGACAACAACCAATTAACCGAGGAACAGGAAACAACTTTGAAAGGAACCTACGGCGAACCGGCCCTAGCAAAATTCAAAGAAGGCTTAGCCTCTGAAAATCCGGAAGCAACTGCACCTCAGATCCATGATGCTGTCAAAGAATTTCTAACTCCTGGGGCCACTGAAGCTGCTCAAAAAGTAGCTGCTGATCTTAAAACTGCTTTGGCGAAAATTGCCAAACAGGAAGAATTGATCGCAACGCTGATGGATACTCCGGAAGATCTACCAGCTGCTGAAGGAGTTCAGGAACCGTCTAAACCAAAGGCATCCAAAAGCTTTAACATTGCTGCTACAGCCTCTCACTATGTTGCTGCTTTAGCTTTAATGGGCGCAGCTACAATGCAACCTGCTGCCGGAGCAACAATGGACGTATCACAGGTGCGCACAGAGTTTGGGACTTACCTCAGCCAGAACAATAATAATCTAGAGATTATTAAACAGCTTTTTGGCGGGTTCACCTCATCTCAGTATTTCAAATCTGTGCCGGCTGTTACTGAGTTCCGTTCAATTCAGGCGCAGATCAATTCCGTCGTACAACAGTTTACCAACAAATGGACACCTAAAGGCCAGACCAAGTTTACGCCTCTGACCATCGTTAACCGTCGCCACAAGATAAACGTGCCGATCGTACCTTCTGAAGTGCTTGACTCATACCTTTTCAAATTGTACGATGAGCAGGTATCGCCAAAAGATATGCCGATCACAAAGTACATCTGGCAAGAGCTGATCTATCCGCAGATCCTGGAAGACATCGAGTATAGAATGATCTTTAAGGGTAAGTATGTGGAGAATACCGATCCGAACAAACCTACAGATCCTGAGGATTCAATGGATGGTTTGGAAACGATCTTAGTTCAGCAAAAAGCCTTGGGCGCCAATGCGAAAGTAAATTTCACATCATTGACCATCAACTGGAAAACAGCTACGGATGAACAGGTAATGGCATTTTTCGAAGCTTTCGTCGATGAACTGAAACCACTGTACAAGAACAAGAAAATGAACTTGTACTGTGCGCCGGAGGTTTTGACCAGATACGAACGTGCTTACAAAAAAATCTGGGGTACCAATTCCGGACAAGTCGGTGACTTCGGTACGCGTCGTATTGATTTCTCCAATGTTACTGTAGTTGCCTTGGATGGTATGACAGGTTCACCGATTGTATTCTCTACGGTAGATGGTAACATGGTGAAGCTCCGTCATAAAAACGAAGCGCCAAATGTAATCAACCAGGTGTACGAAGCGCCTTATGAAGTGTGGCTTATCGGTGAGTTCTGGCTAGCTGTAGGCTTTCAGATCGCTGAAGCAGTATTTGCCTATGTTCCGGACAACTATGATCCTCAGGCTGAACTCCCTGATTCAAGAAAATTCCCTGACGGTACACTACCGGTAACTGGCTCTGAAGGGTCAGGCTCCGCTGGCGGTGGCGTATAACAATCAACCAAAATCACAGGAGGGGCTTCGGCCCCTTTTATCCATTCACAATCAACTAACTAAAATAATATGGCAATTAAAGTTTCACTGCGAAAAAAATCAGCAGCACCAAAACCTAAAGAAGGTGTCATCCAACTGGTACATTATGATGATATCGCCACTTTTCCTGCCCGTACTGAAGATGATATCGTTGTCACCGGAAATATTACCCTAAAGCAAGGTGCAAAAGCAATTGCTATTGAGGTTACAGCACAGTCTATCGATATCGCAAATGATCCAGACGGAGATCCGGATGCTGAGGGCGTTGTTCAAAAATTGGTTTTTGAGCATCCCGGAGTACAGGTGGACTCGGAATTATTTTTCCAGAAATACCTCGGTAAACCTTTCATCGCCCTTTCCAATGACTGTTCTGGAGAAGGTACCCGCGTAATAGGCTGGAAGTGTAACCCTATTTACTTATCGCCTGCCGGTCAGGATAACAACGACGCTGCAAAGACTACGGTCACGATGGCACAACAGGTGCGGTCAAGGCTTCGTGCTGGATTCTACAGAGGTACCGCTATTCCGAATGAAGATTGGAATGACGTTGCAGGATCTGCTGGATCAGGCGGTGCTGGAGTATAAAACAAATTAGTAAACTAAGTGCCGGTAACCTGCCGGCACTCAATACAATAAACCAATGAACTTATCAGAAAAAGAAAGCAAAGTTTTAGCCTTGGTCATTGCTGGGGTATTGGTTGCCAGTGCTATCGCTGAGCAATCAGAGCTATCTGTAGGATCAGTCAATGCCGTATTAAATTCGCTTATCAATAAAGATTTGCTATTACGTAATGAAGATAAATCGGTATCGCTTACAGCAACAGGTGTCGAATATAAAAAAAGTCTTAACGAAAGCGATCAAGCAGCGAAAGATGCTAAAGGCGAAGAAAACAGCTCAACAGATCCTACGCACATCGAAGGGCAGCAACCTATCGCTGTCGTTATTCCGTATCTAAAATCAGAAGCGGCTGGAGAAGAGCTCCGTTATGCGCTGCGCTCCTGGGCTGATCACTTCCTCGAAGATCATCGCATTATTATTGTCGGAGACAAGGAAGATTGGTTTTCTCCGGAAATTACGCACGTTCCACTGGATCCGGTATTGATCTTAGAAGACTGCAACTGTGCTGCTCCTGCTGAAATCAGAAACCCACAGGCTGACGTGACGCATAAAATCCTAACGCTGATCGCCTCGGGAGAAGTAACTGGCGATTTCATTTTGACAAACGATGATATCTATCTGGCAGGTCCTACGGCGTTGATCGATATCCAGGTATTGAAAGCTTTTGGTGATCTGGAAGATCATGCCAAAGGAACGTCTCTGTTTTGCCAGAATTCCCTGCGTACCAAACAGGCATTGGCAAAAGAAGGATTATCCACGCATCATTACGGCACACATACACCGATGTTTGTAAACGCTGAAATCCTTGCGGAAGTGATTGAGAAATACAATGCCACTGAAAAAGGGTATCTACTGACATCGTTGTATTTCAATTACCGGTTCCCCGACGCGCGTCCAATCCAGATTACGGGTAATATCAAAGATGGTGTACTTGCATCTGTTTACCGCGACAGCGTTGAGCCTGCAATGATGTGGGATCTATTCCAGCAACGGAAATTTATCAACTGCAATAGCAAAGGATGGCTATCGGTCAAAAATGTTATTGCAAAAGTATTCCCTCAACCTTCCAGATATGAGCAATAATAAAAATTTGGCTTCCAGCATTCTAGTGATTGCTGGAAAATACGGTGTTAAAACGGATGGTGATTATTTAGAATTCAACAAGAATTCGCCTAACATTCGTCTAACTGAAAATTTTCATCTGCATGAGTTCCTGACCAAAAATCAAAAGAACTCATTTACGCGCATAAATGCGAATATCATTGCTGAAGTTCAGACGCTCAGGGACGCATTCGGGTCACCTATTGGTATATCTAGCAGTTATCGATCTCCGGAATATAACCGATCAGTGAATGGAGCTACTTCCAGTCAGCACATACTGGGTAATGCCCTGGACACTTATCCTTTACATAACGATATCGCCGGTTGGAAGAAAGTTGTCAAGGAGAACAAAAAGTCCGGCGGTATCGGCTATTACAAAACGTTTGTTCACATCGATACAGGTCGTACTAGATTTTGGAACGGTTAATGCTTTCATCTTTAGTTTATAATTGGTTATTAGGCGGAGCTGACCCAACGGTCGGCCTTCGCTTATTTATGGACTATACGGATCCGAATAAGTCGATCGCTAACATTGTATCAAAGAATCCTGAAAAGCACCTACAGCTTATGAAAACAGCTTTATTCAGGAAAGCGGATATACCGCTTGATTTTCAGGTCAACAAAGCTCATATCGAATCAAAAGCGGCTGTCATAGCAAAGACACAAGAGTCTAATCGAAAGGAACAATATAGAGTGCGGACACAGTGGCCATTCCTGGCTGATCCAGATTGCCCGCATGAATTAAAACTGTTGATTTCAGATAAGATCACCATCTATTCAAATTGTGTAAAAACCTACGAATCATTATCTGATGCAAAAGAAAACGAGCTGTGTGATAAACTACG
This sequence comes from Sphingobacterium zeae, assembly GCF_030818895.1. Classification (NCBI taxonomy): domain Bacteria; kingdom Pseudomonadati; phylum Bacteroidota; class Sphingobacteriia; order Sphingobacteriales; family Sphingobacteriaceae; genus Sphingobacterium; species Sphingobacterium zeae. The sequence goes on along the minus strand of NZ_JAUTBA010000001.1, from coordinate 2,562,798 downwards.
GATCCTCGTGACCAACTTCGTCGATAATCACAGGATATACCAGGAACTACAGCACTACAAAAAAACGAAAACCACGCTCGGTGAACACCCGATATTTGCCCAGATCAAGCGGATCAAAGATCTTCGTAATCTCAATACCATGGAGCTTTTCAAAAAGAAGAAAAATATTGAAAATAACCTCTGGAGAACTAAAGCAAAACTGAAAAAAGAAAAGCGCGAAGATCTTGTCCGGCAGCGCAACGAAAAAATTAAAGAGCTCCAGATGCAACTGGCCGAAGTTAACCGGCTGCTGGCATAAATTTCCGTCCTTTCCCTGCCACTATGTTAGTGGCATTTTTGTTTTATGGAGGAAAACAGACCCATAAAACACGCTAATCTTAACCTATCTGATGAAGAGTGGGACAAATTGGAAACCCTCTCCGCCCTGGGATATTCCAATGATAAGATCGCTACCTATTTCGGTATCAACAAAACCGTCTTTAGACAAGTCGCTGAAGACGGCAACTCCTTTTTAGCAGAACGTCTGGAAGCAGGTAAGCTCAAACAGGATATGGACGAACGCCTTGCCCTGTACAGCGTGGCATTGTCCGGAGACGTACCGGCACAAAAGCAGATCCATGAGATCAAGCGCAGCCGTGCGTTCAAGATATCCAAGATGGATATCTTCGGAACGTTCGAACATCGCCATATCCTGGAGAAATTAAACGATTATATACAGGCAGGAAAAGCGATCGCTGATATCAGTGTCGAGGAGCAGCTCTACATCGATGCATTAATTTTTATCCGTGACATGGACAGTATCTACGGCCGTCGTGCTACTGTTGATTTCTTCGTCAAAAATTTTGGATTAAAACATCAACGCGCATCGCAGATGTATGATGAAGCGGTAAACCTGTTTTATGGCGACCGTAACATCAATAAAAAAGCCTTGCGACATAAGTTTGCCGAACGTTTGGAAATGGCCGCAAACGTAGTTGCTCAAAATGCCGAATCATCACGGGATTATGAAGTTTACGGAAACCTGACCAAACAGGCAGCGACACTTTTGGAACTTGACAAGCCAGATGTCAACAAGCTTCCAAAGGAAATGTACCTACCTCCTATCAAAGTGTTCACCCTCAATACTGAATTGGTTGGCCTTCCTCCTATCAACCGGAATGATCTCGCAGCAGAGATCGACGCACTCGATCAGCCTGAGTCTGTCAAATCGAATTTACGCCAGGATGCGATGCTGGAACCGATCAAATTGCTCGACAAGTTTGACATCATCGAAGAAGAATTTAAAAAATAACATCCCTAACCCATGGCTTGGAGACCGAAAATAAAAAAGACTGTAGATACCGCTATTGCATACATGAACTGGCTCGCCCAGATGGCACTGATGATCCTGCCAAAATTTCTCTACATGGTATTGGGACGTGGATCTGCTAAAACAACAGAGATCGTTGTGGAGCGTCTGATCGCCATGGCAGAGGATATGCCCGGAGCGCCCATTGTGTGGGTGTCTGATACCTATTCCAACCTACAGAAAAACGTGCTGCCGTCAGTATTGGAAGGGCTCGAACGAAAAGGCTATAGGGAAGGTATTCATTACGTTATTGGAAAGCAGCCGCCCGAATTTTCGGAGGCAGAGAAAGAAGATCTGCCATCGGAATTAAGAGAACATTTCTGGAAGCCATACAACAGGCTGGTCACCTATAAACATACCATGATCTGGTATACCGGATTAAACGTGACATTTGGATCACTGGATCGTCCGGCCAGTTTGGCCGGTAGATCGTATGTGCACGTGATCGGTGACGAAGTAAAATATTTCCCTGAGCATAAGATCGCCAACCTGATGAAAGCCTTGCGGGGGTATATCATAAAGTATGGTAAATCACCCTTCTATCTTGGCCATACATTCACCACCGATATGCCCAACACAGCCAATATTGGAGAGTATGACTGGATCTTGAAGCAGGTCAATAAGATGCGCAAGTGGGGAATACTGCGGGTATTGAAAGCTGCTTTTGTACTGAATGAAGCTATCCAGGAAAGGATTTATTATCAGCAGCGAAATGATCTGGAGGAAACAGCCAAAAAGCTTCGTACAGAAGAGCGGTGGAGAGAACGATGGCGTATGGCCCGCATGCATAAGGATGGCAGCACGCTGTTTTTTATAGCCTCTTCCCTGGTCAATGTGGATATCCTTACCCCAAATTGGTTTGCGGATGCAGTTGCCAGTGATCTGGGTGATGTGGATACAGCGATTCTATCGCTTAAGCCTTCCCTGGAATCTGGCGACCGCTTCTACGCCAACATTGCGGACTTTCATTTTTATAAGGACGGGCTCGATCCAAAGTGGCACGACCGTTTTGGTATTGCTGATATTGCAGATTGTCGGGAATTAAAATATCTCAACAGGAAAAGAGCGATTGAGGGCGGTTTGGACTTTGGTAATATGATGTCATTGACCATTGGTCAGCCTAAGCCAAACAATGAGTATCGTGTATTGAAATTTATGCACGTCCTATCGCCAAAACATATCGTCCATTTGGCAGCTGAATTTCGGGAGTATTTCGACACGCAGGAAGAAAAAGTGCTCAACCTCTATTATGACCGCGCCGGTAATAACCAGAAAGATGCTGGAGTCGATCAGGCCACAGCATTTAAGAATGCCATTGAATGGGTAACCAATGAAAAGACCAAAACAAGAACCCGGACAAAATGGAAAGTAAATTTGCTTTCTAGAAACCAGGGTATCATCCCGCAACAGGAAGAGTATATATTTATGCAAACGATTTTTGGCGGATACAACAAAAAACTGCCAAAGATATTTATCGATATGTACCAGTGCAAACCACTGAAAGCATCTCTTGAGCTGGCACGTACTAAAATCAAGCCGACTAAAACTGGTGGCAAGATGATCACGAAAAACAAAACATCGGAATCACTTCCGATACATCGTCTTCCCATGGAGTCAACCAATCCGTCAGATAGTTTTAAATACCTGATGATGCGCCGGGAGTGGCGTGCCCTCGTCAAATCCAAAGCGACCAATATCGAAGATACGTCATCGGTATAGATCGACCGAACTGTCCTTTATCACCTTACCTAGAAAGAGCACCTTTGAGTCAAAACAAAGGTGCTTTTATATGACTATTTACGAGGCGATAGCCGAAATGCGGAGACTGTCCAAATTGAACAGGTCGTTTTCTTTTAGCTTTTACAGCTATTCGCTTAGCCGTAACCATACCTCTGGGATTGTTACCGTTCACAATGCCAGGCTCAGAAAAAGGGGCCGTGTAGAGGACAATCAGTATGCTGAGCTGCAGGAAGAATATATCAATCTGGACACCATGGAACCGCGTAAATTCTGGCACTGTTGCCTGCAATCATTAAATGGACAATCACTCACATTTATCACTTCAGAAGATGGACAATAAACCTCAAATAAAACCAATATCCAAAGATGCTGTTGCTATCCATCTAGCCGATGGCGACGTGTACACGATATCATCCAATTACAAAACTGACTACAACTTTTCTACGAGGCTAGCATCATTTACGAATAGCTGGGAATCTGATCCTGCTATCGTGATGGGAAAAGAGATCGTGCCGTATGGCCACAATAATGATCTTCCGACAATCATCAAACGCGTCATGGATAAGTCCAACATCGGCCCGGGTATTTTAAAGCGAAAAATTGGTTTACAGTATGGTGACGGCCCAAAGTTGTACAAAGAAGAAATCAATGAGGAAAATCAGGAAGTCCGCATTCCGGTTCGGGATCCGGAGATTGAAGCCTGGCTGGAGTCATGGGATTTTGACCGCTATCACGATATGATACTGACTGAATTTATGTATGGCGAGGGATTCTTTTCGCGCTGGTACCGTAACCGTACCAATAAGCTCTCCGATGATCAGCTAGACGATATCGAAGCCATGGGCATCAAGACAAAAAACAAGATCCTCAAACTGGAATGTGTCCCTGCTTCCTGGGCGCGTTTAGGCTGGCCAAAACATCCGGAGAAAAGGTTGGAGAATGTCGATACGATTTACGTGGGTGATTTTGAAAACAATTGTATGCGATCGGGTATTGCGACTTACCCTGTCCTGGACAAAAAGAAGCCTTTTAAAAATCGTGTTTCCATGACCTACCATAACTTATACAGTTATGCCCGGACATTTTATTCTATCCCATCCTATTACGGTACCATTCCCTGGCTAGAGACGGCAAGCGACATTCCGGATGTGATCAATTATCTCACCGATAACGGGATCACGGCAGCTTATCATATCCACAGTCCGCAAGCATATTGGGATGACAAGCGCCAAAAATTTCAGGATAGATATCCGGAGGAAACCGACGCGCAGATCGATAAGCGTTTGGAGGATCTAAAGACCGAACTCTTCCAGCGTATCGCAAATACATTGGCCGGTAAAGCAAATACCGGAAAGTTTATCCAGACGGTAGATTTCTACGATATGGATGGAAACCTCTGCAAATGGACGATCGAGCCTATCGAACAATCGATCAAAGATTTTATCGAAGCGCAGGTCAAAATATCAGAGAAAGCTGATTCGGCGGCAACCTCCGGTATGGGATTGCACCCTACCCTCGCAAATTTAGTCACCACAAATGGCCTAAGCGGTGGAAGCCAACAGCTCTACGCCATGAAATTCCATGTGTTAACGGATGTGAATAAGCCCGAAAAGGTGATTTTTCAGGCTCTAAATGATGCTATTGCGATCAATTGGCCGGATAAAAAGCACATCAAAATGGGTTTTGCGCGCAAAATCATCATGAAGGAAGATGAGGTGTCGCCCAAAAACCGCGTAATAAATAACGTATAATTTAGATACATACATTATGTTGATCAGAACGACACAAGAATTAAAAGAATTGACGGGATCCTGGTATGCGTCGAATGAATTTGATCCGATCAAGCAGGATATCGAAGACGAAACGGATGATCTGGCTTTGGTCGTAGGTGATGATATCATTGACAAGGCGAAAGAAATACAGGATAAAACCGATCCAAGCGAAAATGAGCAGAAATTGCTGAAGCTGGTCAAACGGCCGATAGCCATCATGGCTGCATTGCGTTTCTACCAGTCCAACTTAGTTTCACATGATCAGTCCACCCGGAAGATCAAGATCGATAAGGATAACGAATCGGTTCCCTGGGAATGGATGCTGGATAAGGATGATGAAGCTCATCTCAACAAGGCGCAGCGGGCAATAGACAGATTGATCTCATTTTTGGACAAGTCGGATTTCACCGAATGGAATGATAGTGACGCTAAGAAAGAAGCAAAATCATTGTTTGTCAATTCGACAAAAGTATTTGGCGAATATTATCCGATCGATAATTCGGCTCGGTTTTATTACATGGCCATTCCACTGCTGCGCGAAGTACAGACCTTGCATTTAAAAGAGGTTATGGGTGCTGACTACAAAATATTGCTGGATGCTTTTCAGGAAAATGAAGAGCTATCAGACTATCAGGTAACGCTATTGGATTATGCGCGCCGTGCCCAGGCTCTGGCCACAATCGCCTTGGCAGTACGCCGGCTCAATGCGAAGGTATTGCCAGAAGGCATTGTTAAAACACTCAAATCATCATCCCAGACCGTCAACGCCTCACGCGCTGCCATTACCAAAGAGATCGATTATTTCAGCAAGCGCATGGAGGCAGATGCCTTTACATCGATCGACAAGATCAAGCGCTATCGCTTTCGCAACAGTGCAGAATATCTTCAATACCAGATGCTGCCAAATCACGATCCTAACGATAAATTTCTAAGCACCTAGCCGTATGAATACAATCGAGATCCCCGAAAAAAACATTGTGATCGAAATTCCTTCCAGCTGGGATGAGTGTTCGTCTGATCAGGTTTATTTTCTATTGGAAAAAGCTTTTAAGGTGATATCGGGGAAAATGTCTATCGGCATGTTCCGGATCGTAGCTTTTCAGCATTTCACCGGCTTAAAATTTGGCACGTCCTATCGGATCAAACAGCGACTGGGCCTCAATCAAAAAGTCAATTCGGAAATTGCACGGCTTTCGAAAATATACTGTGACTGGATTTTTGAGGAAGACGACGACCAATATCAATTGACCTTTGATTCGGTGATCAATTATTTTCCGGAGATAAAACGATGTTATGGCCCGGCTGATCTCCTGGCTGATCTGACCTTCGGTGAATTTCAGCAAGCCTTGGTATTGATGAATGAATATACGGAAAGCCAGGAAAGCGAATCTCCTACCGATCAACCGCTGTACGGATTCATAAAGCTGCTCTATCGCCCAAAGGTAAAAGGGCAGCGTGTAGCGTTGACGGGATATCGGGATAAAGCAACCTTTAAATCCGTGCCGGACTGGAAGCTTAAAGTTACCCTGATGTGGTTTACCAACTGCATACAGGCCATTAAAGAAGAAGACCTGCACCTAAGTGGTGTTGAGGTTAATTTTAGTCCGCTATTTCCGGCTGAAGAAAAACCCAGGTCAAAACGAAAAGGGCTCAATCTTGGATGGAATGGAATTTTGCTGGATGTAGCCGAGTCAGGTGTATTTGGAAAAGCAGCTGAAGTGAATGAAACACCGCTCTACGAAATATTATTCTACCTACTCAAAAAGCAGGATGATCACAAACAATAAATGGACGCAATAAATAAAAGCAGATGATAAACGTAAACCAATTTAAGCAGCTGTGCGCCGATATCGTTCCGGCTGTAGGAATAAACGGCTATGTAATGGCCAGTACATACGAACAGGGCACAAAAAAACTTAAAGATAAAGCCGGATTAATCTTGGTAGGCGTATATCCTGCCTATCATTTTGAGGGGAATGTGGACGGTAGCTCCACGGTAAACGAGATGTTGCTGTACATTGTCACCAGACAGATTGAAGGTGGCAGCGACGATCAGGAAATAAAGCAATATGCTGATACGCTCGAAGCAATGATCAAGCTAAAAGATTACCTCTTTGGCACAAAAGAAAACAGCTATTGTCAGAGATTTCCACGTATTGATGCAGAATCATTACAGATTGATCCTGAATACAATATATTTGGTGGTTATATTGGTTATTCAATCAAATTTACTTGTTAACTTTACAGTATGGGAATCCTTAAAAAATTAAAGAAAAAGCCTGTAGGTGTCAAAATAGGCAGTGCCGCAAACCTGTTTTTGTTGATCGATAAAATGAAAAACAACAGGATCTTAAAAACCACAGACACTGGTGTTTTTTATACATTTCCGGAAGTACTCCAGATGGGCCATAATCCGGAAGCTCTGTTGCGAAATTTTTATATCTATGGCCGTAGTACGGATTTGTTGAAAGAAGGCGATATCCTAACCATCCGAGATATAGACGATCCACATGCAGCACTAGCAACAGTGCTTGCAGATCATGTAAAGATCCTTGATCTACCAAAAACAGATGAGCAACATGCTAAACCCTAATTGCGAGAAGGGTTAAATACCGACTTTGCCTAAAAAACTACCGACATATGAGCCTTTAACTAACTAAAAAAGGCTCAAAAACCTGTTAATCAATCGATTTTAGGGCTGCAAGCAAAACGCCTTTTTTGCTCACTCAAGATCGACAGCAGCCCGCCCTGAGGGTGGGATGCACTTGCACCCGAAGGAAAAAAGGGTGAAATATGACGACACCCCTTAAAAAACGGCCTTTAAATCGCTTTAAAGGCCGTTTTTAATGCTATATATCGATTTTTCGATCGGCAAAATCGACGAAATCAGCGCCCACAGGCCATACTACCGACTTTGAGGCCTCACCCCCTGTCCTTTCCCCTGCCTGTTTGCCTATCTACCTTCGGATATCAACACGAACAGCATGTCACTTGAATCTACATTTATCCGAAACGTACTGAAGGAAGAGGGCCAGCGTTTGAAGCGTAACGCAGGCAAGGCGATATCCAGGGAGGTTAAGTTTCATACCAAACGCCTACTGGATGAACGGACCGTCAAAGTACTTGACACACCTGCCAGCGGTGGTACGCTTGTCTACACGGTACCGGTCTATAACCGGCTACTGGATATCAAACAGGAGCGCAAGAAAAAGTCGGGCATCGGCACGTCCCTTCGATCCCTTCGTATTTATAATCGCTTTGTTTACGGTGCTTACTACTCTATTGCCTTCAGGGTAGCCAATGACTTTACCGATGAGGTGAAAGCACAGATCAGGCAGATCGGAGGTGCCAATGGCTAAGAAGCTTTCAACAGAAGATTTGGTATTGAACATTATCGTCAACGGTAATAAGGCGCAGAGTGAAATTGGTAAGCTAGCTAGATCCCTCCGTGATACCAAAGCCGACCTCAAGGGTGCTACCGAAGAAATGAAGCAGCTGGAAAAGCAGGGAAAGACCAATAGCTCCAGGTATCAGACCTTACGCGCTGAGGTGGAAAAATACAATGCTGCCATTGCTGAGGCGAAACGTAAACTCAACGAACTGAATCAATCGTTAAAGCTGGAGGATCAGAACGAGAAGCAGCTGGAGCAAACGCTTAAACGGTTGATATCCCTCCGTAAACAATCGATCCCAAATTCAGAAGACTATCAGTCCTATCTGGCGCAGATCGAATTGGTGCGAAATAGGTTGAATGAATTACGCCAGGGGGCAGAAGGTGCCGGACAGGGCATCATGAATACAGGCGATAAGCTGACCCGATATATCGGTGCGCTCGTGGCGGGTGGTGCTTCTCTTACAGCGATGTGGAACGGTATCAAGGCCGTGAGTGAGGAATATCTGAAGTTGGATGATATCCTCGCCGATGTCATGAAAACGACCAACTTGACCCGGGGCGGTGTTGAGCAACTGAATGATGAACTTGAAAAGATCCAGACGCGAACTAGTCAGGATGATTTGCTCGGGATAGGTCGTATAGCGGGTAAATTGGGCTATACGGAGATCAGTGAGATCACGGAGTTTGTCGAAGCCAATAATAAGATCATAGTAGCCCTAAATGAAGATCTGGGCGGGAACGTTGAGGAGACGATCAACAAGATCGGAAAGCTGGTCGATATCTTTAAGCTGAAAGATCTGTATACCACGGAAGATGCTTTCTTAAAAGTTGGTTCGGCCATCAACGCGCTTGGTATGGCCAGTACGGCCAATGAGGGTTATATGGTCGAATTCTCCCGACGTATGGCCGGTGTTGCTCCATTGGCCGGTGTGACCATTGAGCAGATTCTCGGACTCGGTGCAACGCTCGATCAGCTCGGGCAAACGGAAGAGGTGTCGTCTACGGCATTATCGAAGCTATTTATCAAAATGTCTAGCGATGCCGAGACGTATAGCAAATACGCCGGTATGAGTATTACCGATTTCAAAAAGCTGCTTGAAGAAGATTTCATGGGCGCTTTCGTGAAGGTGATGAAAGGGGTTAAAACCAATTCAAACGGCATTAACGAACTTGCGGCAACATTAGGCGATCTGGGCGAAGACTCCGGACGTGTGGTCGGTGTATTAGGTACCTTGGCCAACAATGCTGGCATATTGGAAAAACAGATCGAAATGTCCAACCAAGCTTTTTCGGATGGAACTTCGATCACGGATGAATACAATATCAAAAATCAGACAGCAGCTGCTCGTTTGGAAATGGCCCAAAAGGAAGCGTTAAAATATCGTCGTGAATTGGGCGAAAAGCTTTGGCCAGTATTAATCGAGGGTAATAGCATTCAAACAACTTTCCTCAGGATTCTTTCCTCTACTGTTGGCTTTTTGATTGACAACTATAAAGCGATAAGTATCCTTACCGTTGCCATTGCCGGATGGACGATTGCTGCTAACTGGAATGCAATAGCGCAGTATGCCCAGGCTAAAGCGACAACTGTTGCCACTGCTGCCACACGTTTATGGAATGCAGCACTATTGGCCAATCCCATCGGATTAGTGGTGACTGCTATCGCGACACTGACAGCGGCACTTTATTTAAAAGGCCAGCGGATCAGTGCGGCCACTCTATTTCAAGAAAAGTACAACGATGCGCTTAAACAGGGCGAAAATGCCGTCGAAGCAGAGCGCGGAGCTCTTGAGCGAAATTTAGCTGTTGCAACCGACAAGAACCGCTCAGACAAGGAACGCATAGCAGCTGTTAACCAGCTACGTAAATTAATGCCAGATCATCTTAAAGCCTATGACGATGAAGCGATCAAAGCAGGTAAGGCAACCAAGGCTGTCAAAGAATACGTACAGGAGTTGATTAAGCGTTCGACCCTAACGGCTATGCAATCCAAGTTAGATGCACTGGCGGTTGAAAAGCGGGATTTGCTCGATGCAAAACAACGCGGGTTTAATAAAGCATCTTTTAAGGAAAGATGGGAAGCATTGAACGGAAGCACCTTCTTTTCCGCGGATTGGGAAAAAGCATATAAGGATGATGTAAACCAGCGTATCAAAGCGGTAGAAGTTCAGGAAATGCGATTTGGACAGGAAGTGCTAAAAATTCAAACGGATCTCGCTAAGGATCTTTCAAAGATTCCTGGATCAGAGGATGACGGTAACAGTAATAAAGTTACCAAAGGAGATAAAGAAGCGGAGAAAGCTGCTAAAAAAGCTGCCAGAGAAGCGGAGAAGGAACGGAAAGCGCAAGAAAGAAGAGATAGTCAGATCGAGAAAGAGCAAAACTATTGGGATAATATAGATGCTGTCGAAAATGAGGGTATGGATAAGCAACTTGCCGACCTCGAAAAAAAATACAAAGAGTATCTGCGTACGACCAAAGATAATCTTGAAGGCCGTCAAAAAGTCGCTGAGACCTATGCGGCACTCCGTTTGAAACGTGAGCATGAGATTGACCAGGAATCGGCAAAGGCGGAGCTGGATCGCCAAAAGCAAGCAGCTGAACAAAAAGCCCAGCAGACAGCTGCTGATCTTGATAAGGAATATTTGCTCAAAATTCAGGCGATCAACGAAACAACCCTTTCAGAAGAAGAGAAGAATGCGAAGCTTAAACTGTTGGAAGAGGAAAACCGGATTGCGAAAGAAAATGCACAGCAACAGGATCTGATGACCAGATACATGATGCTGGACGCAGCTATCGCCGTCGGTGATCTGGAAATTGAGGAAGCAAAACGTGTTGCGAGTGAAAAAGCCAAAATACAAGAGCAACTCGTCAATTTATCCATTGCCCAGGCACAACGTGAAATGGATCGGCGCTTACAGATAGAAAAGCAATTAAAGGATGCAACATGGAATGTTAAGATTGAAACAGCAAAAGCTTCTGAAGCAGCTTTTCAGGTTGTAGGTCAGTTTTTTGAAGAAAATACAGCAGCGGCTAAAATATTTTTAATCTTGGAAAAAGCTGCTGCGGCAGCCTCCGTAATTATATCTTTACAGAAGGAAATGGCGGGATATTACGCCGCTTCATCTACACTTGGCCCCATAGGTACTGCAATTGCAGCTAAGCAAGTATTGGCTGCAAAAATTAGAGCGGGCATCTCCCTTGCAACGATCGCTGGGACAACTATAAAAGGAATTACGGCAAAATCAAGTAAGTCTTCATCCAGTAGTAGTTCTACATCAAGTTCGTCAACATCCAATCAAAGAGTGTCAGGCCGTGAAGATGGCGGGTACTTCGATGTGACCAGGGAGCAGGATAAAAAAGAGTTCCGGGCAAAGAGCAGTCCGAAGCAACGTGGATACATAGGCAAACCTACTGTGCTCGTCGGCGAATCCGGACGTGAATGGGTCGCTAACGATAAGCTTGTCACCAATCCGACAACGGGGCCATTAATAGCATGGCTCGATAGTGTGCAGCGCAATGGTGCGATCAACCCGGCCATGCTATCCAACGTGATCCGTTCGACAATGATGCCAGGTCGTGCCACTGGTGGGTCGTTCTCCAATAGTGATAGTAATTCGTCTATGCCTTTCTATGATCCGCGTATGATCGAGGTGCTCGATACGCTTTCAACTCGGGTCAATGAGCTCGGCGATAAGATGCAAAATATCCGTGCTGATGTATCCCTGCTCGGTAAGAATGGTTTTATCGAACAGATGCGCCAATTGGAGTCTGATCAGAATGCGGGCACCCTCTAATGTCCTTTAATAGAGCATAGCACGGATTTACCTTCGTGTTATGCTTGAAATAAAGGTTAACAATATCAATATTGATCTTCCGGAAGATATTTCGGTTGCTATCACCGTCGAAAATCCGATGTTTACAACGGAAAAATTACCGTTGCCTTTTTCACTTTCCTTTGAACTCCCCCCGACCCCAAAAAATCTAAAGGTATTCAAACATATCAATCGATTGGGATCGCATAATGGTGATAGTCTATTTCAGCCCTATTCATGCCAGATCTATTTTCAGTCGATATTAATCCAGGACGGGGTAATGAATGCCACAAGTGCTGAAAAATCGATCAAAGTCCAGTTCACCGGTGTCGATTTCAATGAGAACCTTAAAAAAGCCTTATTTACAAAAGACCTAGGAACGGCCAACTTTCCCGGAAGTTCATCCCCCGGCTATAACGTGTCGAGCTCATACTATTATAGCTATCGCCAATGGGCCACCGCTCACTCATACAATACGGCAAACGACTATATATTCGCTCCGATCGCTGTAAAAACCAAAGAGGACGAATTCGGATACTATTCAGCAGATGTCAGAGGATATGCAGATCCGCGGGATGGTAAGATGTATTATTCCAACGTGATCAACCAACCCTATTGGATGATCAGGGACATGTATCTCAATAGCTTCAATGCCAACAATCAAAGTTTTTATTATCCAGGCGGCCTCGAAGGTTATCATGCTTTGATGTATCCGCAATTCCGGATCGGTTATATCATCAATCAATTAATCGGATCTGCGCTGATATCATCGCCTTTTGATATAGGCATATTGCGTGATGTGCTGCTGCCTACTTTTTATCTGCCCAAAGTCGGTAATTGGTCGATGTATGGCCCGTGGATATCCTCGGATTACGGTCAGGTTCCTGCCTACCTTAAATTGCAGGATGTTATGCCCGATATCGATGCGAACAAGTTTCTTCAGATGATCTTCAATGTGTTTTGCATGACCTTGCTTGCCGAGAAAGGAAAATTTAAGATCGTTCAGAATAAAGATATCCTGACCAGGGCGGTTAAACATAATTGGTCTGACAAAATCATGTATCAGGTCGATATATCGTCGGATTCGGGGAAATTTTACGATTATGGATTTAACGATCGTAAATCATTTGCCGACAATGTCGGGTATAGAACAGTAGCTACGCTGGAAGCAATGCACGATGATCACTTCGAGCTCGTCAATCATGAAGATGTATACGAACAGCTTTTCTATATTTCAAGTACACAGCAGTACATCATGAAAAAAGGATTTTGGAGAAGAGTACTGACCGATAATGAAGAATCGTGGGAATTGATCGCTGCTTATGAGTTCAAAGGCTTTGCGCCGGTCAAGCAGCCGGACATTGGAGATCGAGATAAGTACAATGCCCGGACGGATATCACCCAACTCTATCTGATCCCGTCGATCTATTTTCCGGATATGACTTTGCATCCAAATGACAAAAAATATTGGATTGTACCGAAATGGGATCCTGATCAGGGTGACGGCAGTACGATTCTATCACGTAATGTCCGATCTTCTGCCCTGTCGCTATTGCTTTATGCTGGTACCAAGCAGGTAGATGGAATGACCTATCCATTTTTATCGCCGTATGAGAATGCGAACCTCAGTCTGAATTGGGAAGGTACCAACGGTCTTTTAAACCAGTTCCACAAAGAGTTCAAGGCTTGGATTGAGAAGTCAAAAGTTCGGCTTAATGGAACTTTCCTCCTATCAGCATTGGAACTTAACCGGCTATCGATCATAGATAAAGTGCACTTTCAGGGGCGCAACTTTTACATCGAAAAATTGCAGTATACCATACGCCGGGATCGCATTGATCCGGTAGTGGCCGATCTGATCGAAGCCTGATCCGTTGTCCTTTAGTATTAAGCCATATAAAAGCATTTTTGAACATGATTAAGATATTCCAAACCATTTTAGCCGGACTGCGAAAAGATGTAAAGCTGACGCTTATGGCTCTTACATTGGCCGTCCTGATATCTTGGGGAATATCGGGCGAAGTACGTGTGAAGAGTAGCCGGGAAAATTGCGATGAAGACCGGAAAAATGACATTAAGGAAAATGAAGAATTAAGGGCCGAAATCAGGGCCGTTAATAAGAAATTTCAAGATGCCTTTTTCGAACGGGAACAAATGCAGCGCAAGGCATCAGAAAACGACTCGGCTATACGAGAAACAGCACAAAGAGACATTAATAAAGTATTACCATGAAAAAGACAACAAGCATCATCCTAATAGCAGCTTTCATTATTTCCCTTGTTGCTATTGTTATTTTGTCCAGGAATTGGATAAAATCGGAAAAAGAGTACAGTACATTAAAAAATTCCTATGAACAGGCATTACTGTCTGGAAAAGGCGCACCACTTCACATCCGCGATACGATCTACGATACTGTTGCAGGCACAGTGACGTACATGTATAATCCTATACAGACCGAGAAGCCGGTGACGAATTATGTTTCAAAAGGCTTGGCCGATACTTTGGCTCGCGCCCTTGGCGTGGCAACTGAAAAGATAGACCGGCTTCAGTCGGAACTGGTGAGTATAAAAGGTAAAGGCAAAGGCGAACGATACATCGATACGATTACAAAAACCAAGTGGTTAGCCATGAAGGATCCAGTTTTTGATGTAAAAATCAACCTGGAGAATGATTCGATATATACCGGCGCTACCATCGCGCTCGACCGAGCCTATGCTCCCTATAAAAAGAACATCTTTAGCCGATATGAATACCGTAGCGTTATTAGAGCTCGGGATCCGCGGGTAACTATCTCCAATCTCTATGATGTCAATAAAGTACCCAAATCACCACGATGGGGAATTAGCTTTATTGGCGGGCCAGTTGTTACGCCTAAAGGCTTATCGTATGGCGTTGGACTTGGATTGACTTATGACATAATATCATTTTAATATGCTTTCTATAAAGAGCTATCCTGGTGCATTAAATTATTCGATCAGTTTGCCGCCGATCATAGTGGCTTCGACACAATCAGAAGTCACCGTAAAGCTATTGGATGGTGCTACGGAAGTAATTCAGGAAACCTACAACCCGTTCAATCTGACAACTCCATTAGTGATTAAGTTCGGTTCGCTGATCGATGACCTATTGACCATCGAAAAACCTTCCGCTGATCTGGTGACGATCCATGATCAGGGATTCCGGACATACACTTTTCAAGTCATCGATGCAGATCAGACTTTTGAAAGAACGTTTAAAGTGATCAAAGGATTTTGGGTACGTCAACCTGTCGATATCGAGTTTAAGACAGCAAACTTTTGGCTTAATATCGCGAGCTTGCCGCAATCTGTCAAAACACATCAACCGGTATACCTCACGGCCTTACCCGCTTCCGATATCACAGTAAAAGTTGACTGCGTTTATGATGATGGAAGTAAAGCCACATATACGCACGGATCCCTGGTCGCTTCGAAACTTCAAACGATTGATGTGGCAGCATACCTGATGCAGCAAAAGTCCACAAAGAAGCTTATTCAGTATACCGTGTATGGTTTGAAGGGTACGGCATTACAGTTGGCCAAGCAGGTTTTTATTGTTGAGCATTATAATCACCTGATCCATGACTTTTTCGTCTGGAGGAACCGTCTGGGCGGCTTTGATTCCCTGGTCATGTCCGGAGAAGAAAAATCCACTTTTAAAAATGAAACCTCGGTGGCATTGATGGACGAATACAACATCGAATATGGCGGTACCAGGACACGTACCGTAAAAAAGAATTCAGGCTATATCCAGAGCCGGCAGCATCGAATGATGTTGATCGACTTTGCCTTTTCAAAACAGCGATATCACTTTTTGGACGGTGCAATGCGAGCGATCAACGTAAAGGATCCAGCTGTCGATATCACCAAGAACTCAGTCAACGAGGTTGACTTTGAATTCACCTATTCGGATACGCTCCTGGCCTATCCATACTTAGATCAAGCACCTAACTATTTACAACTATAATTTTACGATAATGAGCGATAATATTTTAGAACCTACCATTAATGGACTACCGCCGGTTACTGACTGGCAAAAAGTATTTTTGGCACTGCAACAAGCCAATGAAGCATTTTTAAGAGGTGCGACATTAAAAGATATTGGGAAACAAATCATCGGAGATGTTGAAATACAAGGCTCTGATTTTTATGACTTACCAGTGGCTACTTCTTCGACACCAGTTGCACTTCCTATTCCTACGGTTCCTAATAAGTTCGGTTTTTTAGCTAATGGTAAGTATAGCCAGCCCACTGGAGTATCATTAGAATATAGCGCTACGCAATGGGGGCTTACGTTATTTGATGGGACTAAGTGGGTGAAGAAGTTTACACTAGAGCTTCCACAAATAGACACGTCAACATTAACGCCAAAGACTGATTTCAAAGCATTGGAAGAAAATTTATATGGTGATAGCAGTGTTCCTCTATATAAAAAATATAGGGACAACGCCCAAGTTAACCCTGATACCATCGGAGCTGTTGTAGGTGGTGCTGCACTTGGTCTCGCGGGCACAGACAAGGGGCAAATATATGCTCCACCAACTGTACCGGCAGGAACATACACATGTTATGTTAAGATCAATATTTCAAATAAAGGTCAATTACTTGATTTAGGTTACTGGCGACAAACAACTATGCTGGGTACTATTTTAGCAACTGATATACCTTTAAATCAGGATTTTGAGTTCGTATTTCCTTTAGTAATTAGCGAAATAACAACTGGTATAGTTTCTCAACTTCGGACTAGATATCAAGAAGGTAGTACGCAACCTGCAACCTTTGTTATCAAAGATTGGAGTATATTTTCCGGAGCTCATACTTTGAAAGAAATTCAAGATTCATTTCTTCCTGTAGATAAAACGAAAGTATTAAAGTCAAAATTATCGGATTTCGCCACATCTGCTACTGAAGCAGATAGCGCTAAAACACTTTCAGGCGACTTCTTTGTAACTCAAAAAGACTATGTAAGCAAGGTCACCCCTAAATGGGATTCTCCAAGAGTGGTTGAGTATAATAGTTACACAGGATCTGCGACTAATTATTTAACGAGAACCGGAGGAAAATTACAATTCGGGGGAGCTGTGGATTCTTTTACGGGTTCTTCGGGGGCTCATAGGTTATGGGCGGGTGTGGATATTACTCCAGCGGTATATGCTTCGGCAGCCAAATCGTTCTACATAGTTGTAAAAGGTACGATAAAGGTAAAGAACGTAAGAGATTTTATGATTAGAAGCGGAGCGAGTCGTATTAGTGTTACGATTGCTCAAGATCTTACTAATAGCCTAACACCAACAGCTTTTAAATCAGTAATTGAAATATCTTACCCTGTTGGAAGTTCAACAACAGATAGGTATATATTTACTGATTACACAGTTTATGCGGGGCAAACAGAGGTGGCGTTCGATTCAGTTTTTGAAGTGTTTTCAATTTTTGAAAAAAATGATATTACCTCCAAATTCTCCGATGACGACTTCGTAAATGCTGCATTGGGAAAATATGAAAAACTGAATGATAGATTAATCCCCGAATCAGTTCCATCAAAAAAATATGTTGATGATAAGATCAGCGAAATTAGTGGAAATATAAGTGCGGCACCATCTAGCTGGGATTTTGTTAAATATGGTATCTTGATGATTATTGGTGATGGACAATCATTAGAGGATGGAAGTGGTGCGGCTAATAATACAGCGAATATTGGTAATGCCATTGCCTTTAATGGTGGAGTAACAATCGGTAATTATACACCGAATACATCTTCCCTTGTAGAAGTTCCCGACGCTGACTTGAATTCATTTGTGCCTTTAAATGATGCCCCGGCGGCAAGAGGAGGAACTCCTATTGTAGCAACATTAGCTGCCTTCAATACATTGTTAGAAAGGGAAAATAATATTAAACTTGCTGATTACGGGAACAAATATCTTGCTTTAACTGGCGGTGTAAGCGGCGCCTCAATTGAATACCATAAGAAAGGTACCCAGTCATATATCAATATTATTAAGGCTGTTACCAAAGCTAAACAGATAGCCAATGCCCTCGGGCAAACGTTTGGAGTTCCATTTTTATTCTGGGCTCAGGGTGAAGCTGATCGAGGACAAGAGAAGAATTGGTATTATACTAGACTGAAACAGTTGTTTGAAGATTTCAACACAGATATTAAGGCGATAACAGGTCAAACGGATGATGTAAAGTTCATCACATATCAAACATCGCCTTGGAAGGAACGTTGGTATCCTTCTGGAGCCTTAACACAACAGCCAGGAGATTTAGCAACTGGGCCACAGGGTATTGGTGTTCAGGCAGCACAAGTTCAGCTTGCTAATGATATGGCTAACGTCTTCCTATGTGGTGCTATGTACCAATTTCCTTATGCCGACTATTTTCATCCGACCGACCGTGCAAATGTAGGTCAACAAAGAGGGGTAGCCATGAAAAGGATAGCTGTTGACGGCGTGAACTTTAAAACTTTTCAACCTATTTCTCATCAGGTTGTTGGTAGTGGTACCAGTTATTTTATTCACCTAAAAATGGACGCTCCTGTATTGCCTATTAGATTAGATGTAAGCGGTGATCCTTGGCATAACCCCAATGGAAAGCAGGTTAATTTTGGTTTTAGAGTCATGTCTGGAAGCTCAAATATTATTAAATCAGAGCCTTATCTAATTGGTGGGAATACCGTTGTAATCCCAGTTAACGTTAATCCTGCTGGTGCTATAATTCAATATGCTGTAGATGGGCACTTCGGTGGAGGAAACTTATGTGACTCCCAGAATATCACCATTAGAAACAAAAATATTGACTACAAAATAGATAATTTTTGTATCGGATTCGATGATTATGTTTTGTAAAGTAAAAGCCCTACTTTCGGGCTTTTACTTTGAAATATGACATGAATTTGGTTTGATCCCCAAAGATTTCTTGAATTTCAGCATCACAAATAATCGAAACCAGTGTTTTGCGGATCATTGAATCTAAACTTTCGCTAATACGTACATGCATTATGTGAGCTGATTTTTTTGGGGCAGTCTCGGAACCATGGAGAAATGCCGATCGTAGTGAGAACCCTGAGTTTATATCCGACTTCAATCTTTCTCTGTCCTTATTGCCAACACCTATAAACGAAGAGACTCTTGCCATTAATTTTTGTTTAATATCCTTATTCGATTTGCCGTCCGAAAAAAGAGCTTCTAAAGCTACAATATACCATGATATCTTTTTTAACACTACATTGGTTTCTCGCGCACTAAATACAAAATTCAATGCTCTATCAATTCTATTTGTTAAGCTGTAATCAATTGTATTAATACTTTTAGCATAATTGAATTCACCGTTCTCAATCTTAGTCCTTTGAGATGTAGTTAAAATTTTACCTAACCGACCTAGCAAATCACCAGCCTTCACCAAAATAGATAAATTAATCTTTTCCTTTTTGTAAGTACCATCAGCTCTAGATAGAAAGACATTTCTCATATCTAAGTGATACTCTTCTTTAGCTACATCAAAAAGAAGTGATCGTGAAGTATATACAGACATGTCTTTTATTAACCAGGTGCCAAATGTAAAAATCTGTGCCAATTCGCTATGAAGATCATAATGGCCATCTGGTAAGTTTTCGCGGTTTATTTTTCGAAAAATTATCCCTCTGGTCTTTAGTTGATAATTCATTATTTTACCATAGTTGACGAAAAATTCATTTGGCAACCTATCTATAAAGTAACTTCCATGATAAATTCCAAACTCACCTACATTATTTTCTAATTCAATGTTTTCGATAAAAACAAGTTGTGTATACATACTAAATAAAGTTAAATTTTAGACTTCAATTAATTTACTTATTTATTTTATATTTAATTGTAATATTAAAAATCGTTTTTATTATGCGATTACCTTAAACTTTGGTAGATCACTAAATTCATCATTTACTCTCAGTGCCAGATCTAGGTTATCATCATCGTCTAAATGGGCGTACGTCATAGTTGTTTCTATTTTAGTATGGCCTAATATTTTATTCAGAGCGAGTATATTCCCCCCAAATTTCATAAACAAATGGCCAAAGGTATGACGAGCAGTATGGCTAGTCACCTTTTTATTGATACCACATTCCTTCATAAATACTTTTAATGTACGGTTATACTCCTGCTCTGTCGGCAAGTCGAAGAACTTACCTCTATTATTCGAAATAAATCTTTTGGCGATCGGGATCAGAGGGATCGTTATTGTCTTAGGTTTATTCTCCGAATTTTTAATCATAAGGAACTGGAGGAAATTATCAGACACCATCCATTGATAAGTCGATTCGTAAAGGTCTGAAATCCGGAACGCTGTAAAACAGCAAAAAAGAAACGCAGAAAGTACTTGGTAATCTTGAGCACCCAGAACACCTTCATCCAATTTGTTGATCAATTTGATCACTTCTTCCTTGCGAAGGTATACAGCTTCTTTTTTATGGTATGAATTTTTAACCTCTTTCGGGCCAAACTCTGGAACATAAATACCATGCTGATCGCTTGCTATTGCCAAATAAGCTTTAACATCTTTGATCCGTGTCCAAATGGTGTTATCTTGGATAGCCTTCTTGACCACCCGGCCGTTTTCTCTGATCTCAGACTTAAGATAGTTTCGGTAATCTGCAAACCATTTCTTGTCGATCTCTGGAAATACTGTTAGCGGTCTAAAATCTATGATCGAATTGATTGTACTAAGGTGATTCATATAAGTGCGCTTGACAATCTCTTTTGAAGCGTAGCGCTCTCTCCTGGATAGTTGCATAAATGCGACCAACGATCGGGAAGCATCAAAATATAAAAGTTCACGCTCAACCATTTCATTAGATAAGATCCGGTTCTGAAGACGAAACCTTTTTGCGATCTCGTTGATCTTCGATATATGGTCGCGAATGATCAAGTTATAATCATTGACGTCAGGATCATTTTTGAATCGCTGGCGAAGCTCATTCTTCCCAAAATCTATTTTGTCTGCTGGCCACTCCAGGTTTAAATTGAACTGTTTGCGATCGGCCTTTGGCCCAATATCTGAAATATAAGATTCAACATACAGAGCCGACATTCCATTTTGCTGGATGCGTGCTTTCCACGTAAAGAGTTTTAAAGAAATTTTGAACATTACTACGGGTGATGATAAAGATTAATACAGGCCTCGATCTTGTCTACATCATGTCTACAAAATTTCGGCATTAAAACTAAACCACCCGTGTCAAGGAGTTGATTCTATGTTCCCAAAAGGGCATTTTACTTAAAAAGGGCCTTATCATGTGTAATGTTAAGACCCTTTCAGTACCCGGAGCCGGAGTCGAACCGGCACGGTTTCCCACTGGTGTTTGAGACCAGCGCGTCTACCAATTCCGCCATCCGGGCATATCCGTTTGGGATGATGCAAAAGTAGGTTTTTTCACGAAAAAGAGAAAACTTTTTGAATAAATTTACAGCATAAATGAATATAAAGCTGACATTCAGTCAAATAATTTTCTATTAGTTACTGAGAAAACTTGCTCTTACGGTAATATTCGCCGTTTTTTTTCGTGAAGTTGTATTAAAAACACCTCCAGAGGAATATTCTTCATTATCATTTTGCCCAGTGATCTGAAAAATTCCAAGATCGGCCTTTACGAGATTACCCAAGTCAGCATTCGACTCGCTCGCAATATTATTAGCACGCTGATGTGCATTTTTTGAGGCTTGCGAAATGAGTTCCAATTTCAGATCTTCCAACTTAGAGTAATAATAATTAGGTGTGCTCGAACTAAGTTCAATTCCTTTAGATATTAATGTGGATATCTCTCTTGAAGCATTATCTACCTTGTTCAAATCTTTTGATTCCACACTAACGGTTTGAGACAACGTATATCCAGAAAAAGTATTGTAACCATTGCCCTTCCCATCGGTATGGTATTCAAAATCCTTAGCAATGTTAACCGCTTCAAAACGGATCTCGTCGGCTTTCACCCCTTGTTGAACTAAAAATTCACGGACCAAATCACGATCTGTTGCCAATTGAGCAGAGGCTGCACTCAACTCGAAATTTTTTCTGCTAAAAGTAGCGCTCCATTTGACCAAATCGGACTCAAAATCTTTTTTGGCATTCCCATTTACGGTGATCGTCTGCATGGATTTAAACTTGTATCGGTATGCCGATCCCGCGACCCAGGCAGTGACTACGATTAAAAGCCCCAAAATAACTGAAGCAATAATAGCGGATGAAGATTTCATAACCAGTTTTTTATGTTTACGTAACAATGAATATACCAAAAAATCAACCGTTTTTTATTTTTTATAGATAAATTGCGACAAAAAGTATTAAAATATGAATAAGAAAAATATCTGTATTCCATTTTGTTTTTTAGCAGCATTTGCTGCCCATGCTCAAAAGAAACCATTGGATCATACAGTATATGATGGTTGGCAAAATATCTCCTCGCCATACATCAGTAAATCCGGTAAATTTATCCTATTTCAAGTCACTCCCCAAGAAGGAGACGGTCAACTTTTTTTAAAAACAAAAGATAGCAAAGAAATCGCCCAAATTCCTAGAGGCTATAATGCGAAAATAACGGATAATGAAAATAATTTAGTCAGCTTAATCAAAGCCCCTTTTGCAGCCACCCGCGAGGCTAAGATCAAAAAGAAAAAAGCTGAAGATCTTCCAAAAGATTCACTCGGCATTTACAATTTGACGACCGCTGCCCTTGTTAAATTTCCGCAGGTAAAGTCCTATAAAATTTCCGAACAGAACAATAATTTCGTTTCGTTCCTTTTTGATAAAGAAGTAAGTGAGCAAGCCGTACCAAATGCTGCCACAACTGCTGGTTCAACAAATAAGAACGGTGATAAAAAGAAAAAGACGATTGCAACCCTTGCTTTATACGATTTAAATACTGGAGATTCCGTCCAATTCTCAGCTGTGGATCAGTATGAATGGAATAAATCAGGGTCGAAAATCGTTTTCTCCAAAAAAACTGATACAAAAGACAGCCTTTCAAAAGAATCTGGTGTATACCTTTACGAATTAGCAACTAAAAAGCTCAAGAAGATATCAAATGGAAAAGGCAATTACAAAAACTTCAAGTTTGATGAATCAGGCGATCAGCTCGCTTACGTAGGTGACCTCTCCAATGAAAAAGCATTACTAAAAAATTTCAATCTTTATTATTATACAAATGCGATAGATACAGCACAATATCTTGCTACAAAAACCAGCAATGGTATTCCTAAAAACTGGGCCGTTAGCGGAGATGGGGAAATCCGTTTTAGTAAAAATGGAGAGAAGTTGTTTTTTGGAATAGCACCAATACCTCGTGTCAAAGATACTACCTTAGTGGATTTCGAGCATGCGAAAGTGGATGTTTGGCATTGGCAAGATGACTATTTGCAACCTATGCAGCTGGTAAATCTGAAGAAAGAACTCGCAAAAAACTTCTTAGCAGTCACTTACCCCAAATATGATCGCACGATTATTCCACTCACAGACAACACGTTTAATTCAACTTCTCTTACCCCAGATGCAAATGCTGAATATATCTTGGCGCGAACTGACTTCGGCAAACGGATTGAAAGCCAATGGGAAGGTAGTACACGGGATGATATTTACCTGGTATCGACGAAAACAGGAAATAAAGAATTAATTCTCTCAAACTTTTCAGGAAATGCGATTTTAAGTCCCGATGCAAAATATATAGTATTTTTTGATCAGGACAAGGGAACTTGGAATTCTTACCACATCAGTTCCAAGAAAAAGATTGTGTTGAATGAAGGCATACCCGCATCGTTCTCCGATGAAGAAAATGATATGCCTACCACTCCACAGGGCTATGGCATGGCTGCCTGGACTCCCGACTATAAGGGGATATATGTCAATTCAAGATATGACATCTGGTATTTTAATTTAGACGGTTCAAATAAATCTATTTTAACCAATGGTTATGGTGCGGCGTCACAGACAACATTCCGTTACTTGCCTTTTAGGCGAGAAGAAGACCGAAATCAAGCCACAACACTTGACTATAAAAAGGGCGGCTATCTGACATCCTTCAACAACAAGACTAAAGAATCGGGTTTTTACCAGTTCAAAGGACAACGCAATGACCCAAAAAGCCTCCTGATTGCACCTAAATCTTTTAAGAACATTAGTGCCTCCGCAGATCAAAAAACCATTCTTTACAGCAAGGAGGATTATATCATGTCTCCCAATCTATATACAAATACCGCAAAATTCAATGATGAATCTCAGTTATCCAATATAAACCAGCAACAGGCTGATTACAACTGGGGTACAGCGGAATTGGTTCGCTGGACTACGCCAGAAGGCAATCAAGCAGAAGGTATTTTGTATAAACCGGAAAATTTCGATCCGACAAAAAAATATCCGATTATCGCTTATTTTTATGAAAAGCTGTCCGATGGTCTATACACCTATCAGGCTCCTGCACCTACCCCGTCGCGTTTAAACATTCCTTATTTTGTTAGTAACGAATATTTGGTCTTTGCACCAAACATCAGTTACAAAACGGGGCATCCTGGCAAATCGGCGGAAGAATACATTAATTCGGGGATGGAATACATGGCTCAAAACAGCTGGGTCGATAGTACGAAAATGGGGATCCAAGGACAAAGCTGGGGCGGCTATCAAGTGGCACATCTGATTACACGGACGAATATGTATGCGGCAGCCTGGACTGGTGCTCCTGTCGTCAATATGACCTCGGCCTATGGCGGAATACGCTGGCAAAGCGGCATGTCGCGTCAATTTCAATACGAACATACACAAAGTCGTATCGGTAAAACGCTATGGGAAGCACCAGAACTCTATATTGAAAATTCACCATTATTCCATTTGGATAAAGTAAATACTCCTGTGGTGATCATGGCAAATGACAATGATGGGGCTGTCCCATGGTATCAAGGGATTGAAATGTTTACCGCATTGCGCCGATTGAAAAAACCTGTATGGATGTTGAATTACAATGGTGACGAGCACAATCTGATGCTGCGACAAAACCGAAAAGATATACAAATTCGAGAACAGCAGTTCTTCGACCATTTTCTAAAAGGAGCTCCTGCACCCAATTGGATGAAGAAGGGGATTCCAGCCACGGAAAAAGGAATAGACTGGGGACTTGAATTCTAACACAAAACAATAAAAAGGTGTAATTTTTAAAAATCACACCTTTTTTAATGGCGAAAAACCCTATTTCACAAATTATTTCAAAAAAAACATCAAAAAAAATTTCAATTTTTAACAAAAACACAATATTTTTGAAAAACAAAATCAACAAAACTGTAATTTAACTACAAAATACAAATGTCGAACCTAAGATTCAAAGCAGTAGAAGCAGCTGGCTCACGCCAAATCGCTTCATTTGAAAAAGTTGAAACTAAAAAAGCAACTGACATCTACGGAAAGAATGTTTTTTCCGTAAACAAAATGAAAGACTACCTTCCTAAAAATTCATATAAGGAGTTAGTTGCATCCATTGAAGAGGGCCAAATTATTTCAAGAGATTTAGCTGAGCATATCTCACAAGCGATGAAGACTTGGGCACTTAATCACGGTGTTTCACACTACACACACTGGTTTCAACCCCTAACTGGTTCGACTGCTGAAAAACACGATGCGTTCTTTGAACCTGATGAAAACGGTGAAGCCATTGAAAAATTTACAGCTGACGCATTAGTTCAACAAGAGCCTGATGCATCCTCATTTCCGAATGGTGGTATCCGCAACACGTTTGAAGCTAGAGGTTATACTGCTTGGGATCCATCTTCTCCAGCTTTCATCTATGAAACAGGAGCTGGTAAAACACTCTGTATTCCTACAGTTTTTGTTTCTTATACAGGAGAATCATTAGATTATAAAGCACCTTTGTTAAAAGCAATCAATGCCGTTGATAAAGCAGCAACTGATGTCGCTCAATATTTTGATAAATCGGTCACTAAAGTAAACGCTTCTCTTGGTATTGAACAAGAGTATTTCTTGGTTGACCTTTCCTTATATAATGCTCGTCCAGATCTTCAGTTAACGGGCCGTACGTTATTTGGCCACATGTCGGCCAAAGGCCAACAATTGGAAGACCACTATTTTGGTGCGATTCCAGAACGCGTATTGGCCTACATGGTGGACTTGGAAAACGAAGCGCTAAAATTAGGTATTCCTTTAAAGACTCGTCACAACGAGGTTGCTCCATCCCAATTCGAGTGTGCGCCAATGTATGAAGAAATCAACTTGGCAATCGATCACAACCAATTGTTAATGAATCTCATGGAGCAAGTAGCTTTACGACATAATTTTAAAGTATTATTGCACGAAAAACCTTACTCTGGTGTTAATGGATCGGGTAAACACAACAACTGGTCTCTAATCACAAATACAGGTATAAACTTACTGTCTCCGGGTAAAACTCCTAAGAATAATTTGATGTTTTTGACTTTCTTTGTCAACACTATCAAAGCAGTTTATGAATATGCTGATTTAATGCGCGCTTCTATTGCGAGTGCAAGCAACGATCACCGTTTGGGGGCAAATGAGGCTCCTCCAGCAATTATTTCAATTTTCTTAGGCTCTCAATTGGATGAACTTTTGGAAGAAGTTGAATCGGCTCGCGTAGCTAAAAAAGTGAAAGCAGAGGCGAATTTATGGCATGGAATCCCTAAAGTTCCTGAATTAAAATTAGACAATACTGACCGTAATCGTACATCACCATTTGCATTCACTGGTAACAAATTTGAATTTCGCGCGGTCGGTTCTTCAGCAAACTCCGCTTTACCAATGACGGTATTGAATGCAATCGTCGCTGCACAGTTGATCGAGTTCAAAACAGAAGTTGATAAACAAATCAAAAAAGGCACCAAAAAAGATCTTGCGATCTTAAACGTAGTCCGAAAATACATCAAAGATTCAAAAGCGATCCGTTTTGAAGGTAATGGATATAGTGAAGATTGGGAAAAAGAAGCTGAAGCTCGTGGTCTTTCTAACATCAAATCGACACCTAAAGCATTAGATGTTTATGTAAAAGAAGAATCTTTAGCCCTGTTTGAATCACTAGGTATTTATACCAAACGTGAATCAGAAGCTCGCCACGAAATTTTGCTTGAAAACTTCTATAAAAAATTACAAATTGAGGCGCGTGTCATCGAAGAGATGGTTAACAACCAAATCGCCCCAGCATGTTTCATTTATCAAAATGAACTGATTGAAAACGTCAAAGGATTAAAAGACCTGGGTCTGGCACAAGCAGCATTCAGCTCTCAATTAAACTTTGTAGAACGTATTTCAACACATGTAAATACCATCTTGGAGCAAGCTGAAGCAATGCGTCAAGAACGTAAAAAAGCAAACCAAATTGATGATGTACGTGAGAGATCAATCGCTTACGATGAATTGGTTAAACCATATTTCGATGTGATCCGTTATCATGTCAACAAATTGGAGAAAATTGTTGATGACAAAAAATGGCCTCTTCCAAAATTGAGAGAGATCTTATTTTTAAGTTAAGATAACTTCCCAATAAAACAAAAAGAGCCGGCAATATTGCTGGCTTTTTTGTTTTAGGGGAACATGCGTCATCTCTTGCTCCTTACTTCCTCTCACAACAATAGCTCCTATTTTTTTAAACGATTATCTTCGTCATTATTCCCCCCCTTTTTATTGACTGATTTCATATTCATATTACCAAAACGATAAGAAACAGAGAATCGGATAACCCGACTATCATATGCATTTCGTATACGA
Organism: Sphingobacterium zeae; assembly: GCF_030818895.1. NCBI lineage: Bacteria > Pseudomonadati > Bacteroidota > Sphingobacteriia > Sphingobacteriales > Sphingobacteriaceae > Sphingobacterium > Sphingobacterium zeae. The sequence continues at coordinate 2,534,974 of NZ_JAUTBA010000001.1, read as the reverse complement.
TAGTATCCATTTTCCTGATAACTCGACAATCTGCGCTGGCCTCTTGTATTCAAGACATCATTTATACCCAACTTGACATTCAATTTTTTGTCAAGAAATGTTTTACCTGCACCTAGATCAATGCCATAGTAAGACTGAAAACTGAATACGCCATATACTGCTGGCGAGAAATAATTGCCCGTTAGCTCCAGGTTTGTCGTTTCCCCGATTCGGATATCATGATTGGAACTTACTTGGAACGATAACTTTTCCAATTGGCGTTGCGCTCCGGAGTGCTCATCAAAACTAAACTTATTATAAAAAGCGCTGGCATTGTTAGCAATACTCCACCATTTAAAAAGCTTAACGGGTATATTGACATTCATGTTGTAATAATCAAAATAAGCCAAATTTCGATCGGTCTGTGCAATAGCTTTGGTCTCTGAATTACTTTCTATGACCTGAGTGATTGCATCGTTGGTCCTCTTATAGCCCAAACTCAGTAAATAGCGATCTTTAAAGGTATAATTTACTTCATACGAATTGGTGTATTGCGGATTTAAATAAGGGTTGCCATACTGATACGTGTATTGATCCAAATAATACACAAAAGGATTCAATGAGCCATAATCAGGACGGTCAATACGTCTGCTATAACTCGCACCAAACTTGTGATTATCATTAATCTGTTGCTGTACAAATATGGATGGAAAAAAATCGGTATAGGTACGTTTTGTTTGTTGCCCAAGCGTCACTGAGTTTCCTAGGGAGCTCGTATTTTCAACACGCAGTCCAGTTTGTATCGAAAACTTTCCGAACGATTTATTTAAACTGAAATAAGCTGCTGCTATATTTTCATTGTACAAAAAATGATTACTTTGACCATTATTTTGCACAAACTCGCCTTGCTGATCCTGATCTTCGTACAACAAATTATTATCTGTTTTTACGCGGCTATATTTTAACCCCGCCTCGAGTTTCGTCGTTTTATTAAAAGGATGGACAAAATCGGTTTTAAAAACTAATATTTTTGTCTTAGAAAGCATATCATTCCGGAAAATATGCGGTGATTTAAATTCTTCCCAGTTTGCGTCCAAAAAATGGTTTGTAACAGTGCTATTGTCATTATTTTTAGAATATGAATAGTCCCCATTAAATGTCAATTCAGTCCCTAAGGTATCAAATGTCTTTTTGTAATTCAGATTATAAGTGAGGTAATGGTATTTAAAATCTGACAAATTACTTCCTAATACTACCGAGTCAAGCTTTCCTTTTTGAGAAGCGATCAGATTGCTTCCCTCCCGTGTTGAATGACCATTGCTTACATTACCATTAACCACAAATCCAATGACCTCCTGTTTCCCCAGGTTAAAATCTGCCGCAAATTTGAAATTATGGCCTCGATAGCGGAATTTCGAATAAGAATCCGAATTGAAAAAAGTCGTCCCGCTTTTAATATCTACAGCCCTATCGATATCTAAATCATTAAAGCCTAAGGCAGTTGCATAGTTATAGGAAGAAAATAAGTTCACCCAATTATTACGATGGTTTATGAGAAAGCCACCATCAGCCTTTGTATATTTACCCTGCCCTAAATTGAGGTTTAAACTAACATTACTTCCAAATTGCGTATTCCTCTTTGTCTTAATATTAATAATTCCTGCATTCCCTGCCGCATCATATTTTGCAGGTGGATTGGTGAGTACTTCGATCGAGGCTATTGCATTTGACGCTGTATTTTCCAATAAGCGCGACACTTCATCTGCAGAAAGATAAGTAGGCTTACCATCAATCATGATGATCACATTACTTTTTCCACGTAGGTTGATCTTTTTGTTGTCTAAAGTTACCCCCGGAACCTTTTGCAAGAGTTCCAATGCGTTATTTCCGGTTGCCAAAATACTGTTCTCGACATTGAGCACAACTTTATCCAAGTGACTTTCAATTAATGGTTTCTTACCAATTACCTGTGCCTCATCCAGCACTCTACTTTCCACCTGTAATCGAATCGTATCGAGCACCTTGAAATCACTTGCACGCAGCATCATTTCCCCAGAACGATAAGTAATATAACCCACCGTGGACACCTGTAAGCTGTACTTCCCCTCGGGTATCGCAAACAACACAATTTCTCCATTTTCGTTGGATAAGGTTCCTTTTAACAAGATATCATTGGGTTTACGAAACAGTGAAATATTTGCGGCAGCAATGGGCTGGTTGTCCTGCCCAACAACGACAGTACGTAATTTCCCCCCGTCAGACTGTGCTGAAATGGGTCCGGCATTAGAACACAGGAATAAAACAAGAGAAAATAAGAGCAATTTAATTTTTTTTAGTTTCATAATTTAATCTCTTTGGGCTATCAATCGGATAGTCAATTTCATAATACTGACAACAAACCTCGCGTATTCATTACACGTCGACTAGCAGAAATAGACAGGTAGTCCGATTCACTCGGTAGACAAGCAAATAATATCGGTAAACCCTATCCTTCGCTGATCGCTTTTACAGCGGATAGGATCATGCGAGCTAATTTTGAATCTTCTGAAACATATCGTAGGAAAATAACATCGAATCAAAATAAAAACCTAAAAAATACATAGTATTCAAAACAAATAAAATGTATACTATAAATATTAAGCATAATATTTGTATTTTTACACCGAAAATTAGTAAACTGATTGATGAGCATTGAATCGTTAAAGAAAAGATTCTACCTTTTTTATACCCATATTATCCGATTCATCCGGGGTGAACACACTGGCGATGCTTTGCGAAATGTATCAATCAGCATTTTGCCCAGTTTGGGGATCTATGTGTTGGGCACGCCGGCAAATGTGGCCATCGGTATTGGGGTGGGATCATTATTGACTACATTAACTGATCCTCCAGGTAATCGGAAAGATAAATTTTCTTCTGCTCTTGTCTGTATTCCCACTTTCTTTGTTTCTTCGCTTCTTACAGCATTTCTTTTTCCTTTTCATTGGCCGCTAGTTATTTTATTGAGTTCCGCAGGCTTTATCTGCACTTTTTATGGGGTTTTCGGCCCCCGTTATGCCGCAATCGGAAACATGACATTGATTCTGATGAGCTTTGTCATCGGCATGGCCCCTCAGCATCCACTTTCAGTGAGCTTGCAAATTACTGCAGGCGCCAGCATCTATTATTTCTTTAGTCTATTACAGGTTCACATACACCCCTATCGCTCTTTAAAACACGCTATGGCCAATGGGTTTCACGGTTTATCTGAATTTCTATTGATACGCTCTGAATCTTACGATCCGGATATTCCGCTGGATTTGACTTACAGCCGCGTCGGAAAAATTTATGGCCAGATCAGCGAACAACAGGAGCAAATCAGATCACTCTTATTTAGGGAAGAAAAAATCATAAGCCAACGCTGGCACAAAAGCAACTATTGGCTTAGTCAAGTCTATGGGTTAATTGATTTACACGAATTAATTATTGCACTGGATCATGATTATGATGCCATTCGAAAAAATTTGATAGATACTGGTAGCCTTCCGCTAATTCGTCGTAGCATAACATTACTGGCCCTGGAAATCGATAGTTTTTCGCAGCCTAATAAAAGGTTTCGCTATGCTGAACAGCTCTACGATAACCACGTTAAAATCTGTATGCTGCTTTCGGATCTAAAGAAAATTCAAGAACAACAAACCGCCCCAGCAGATGGTATTCTAGCTTCCATCATCCACAATATCGAAGCTATTATTGAAGTTCTCAAACGGATTCAAATTGCTTTTTTTCAGAATCAAGAAATCAAAAACAAAATTGACGCCAATGAGTATCAGCAATTTATCAGTCGTCCTTTGCGTAATCTAAGTGACATCAAGAGCAGACTCCATCTCCATAATCCACTTTTCCGCTTTGCACTCCGGATGGCCGTTCTATTCGGAACGGGTGCATTGATAGGTATTTCTTTCTTGGATTTTAAATATACCTATTGGATCTTACTCACTATTGCCATTGTTGCAAGACCCGCATTTTCAATGACCAAAACACGCAATATAGAACGCATACTAGGTACATTTTCGGGAATTGCCGTCGGAATACTCTGTTTGGTCTCCATTGATTTTCTGCCCGCTCTTCTTCTAATTGCCGCTACTGGACTATTTGGATTCTTCTTGTTCAACCGATCAAACTATATGGTCAGTGTGATCTTTATTACGCTGGGCATAGTCATTGCATTAAACTTATTTGAAGGAAATATTAATATCATTTTGGGCAGTAGAATAATTTTTACTTTAGTAGGTGCGCTGCTGGCAATAGCGGGTTATTTCTTGATACCAGTGCGCCAAAGCACGAGTATGGTCCACTTAGCAAAAGAGGTCGCATTATATAACCACCATTATTTTCAAATTATCAACAAACGCCTTTCCGACGATCTGCAAAGTTCTTTCGACATTCGGCTCGCTCGAAAAAAGGCACAGACAGCCATGGCTCTCTTTTCCGAAGCAATCAATCAAATGAAAAAAGAACCTGAGCACAAATGGGTCGACTGGTCTCATATCCATCATTTTCAAGCACTCTCCTATCGCATCAATTCACATTTGGTTGGTCTCTCCATATCCTTAGGTCGAGAGGCGAATCACGAAATACAGCAGGGTATCCACGGTAGGATTGATGCTTTGAAACCTCTTTTAACCGATTTAGATCAGCTTGCTGAAAATATCAACTTTACTAAAACATAAGGCCAAACGATGCATTTATGTATCGCTATTGGATAACGAATATGCGATTACAGCTAAGGAGGCAGTTCTCTTTTAACTAAAAAAAACGTATTTCTTTTGCATTGATAAAAAAGAAGTTTATATTTGTGTCGTCTTCGAAAGAAGATTTCTAATCAACACCTTCCTTAATCAGTAGGTCTTGATTTATAAAGAAGTGGCGAGAGACTGGCTCAATGACCCACTGGCAACCTTCAATTTGCTTGAAAAGGTGCCAATTCCTGTCCAAAATAATATCGTTTTGGAGCATATAAATGATATAAGACAATGCTTATTAAATTACTGAAATCCATTAAAAATTCAGGTTCAATAGAACTGAACCTTGCGAACAGCAAAAGTGTACTACATCGTAAAAAAGTATCGATGCGAATGCGTATGCATACACACTTCCCTGCTTGTTAAAAATCATTTCCTTTTTCCTTGGATAACGATTTGACAGACCTTCGAAGTAGGTGTGTATGCTTCTCTTTTACCTTTACAAATTCTTTTTTGAAACCTTAAAATCTGATATATTATGTCTTCTAACAAAAATTTAAAATTCGAAACACTACAGGTTCATGCTGGCCAGGTCGCTGATCCTACCACAGGATCCAGAGCAGTTCCTATATATCAAACAACATCTTTTGTATTTGAAAATGCAGAACATGGAGCCAATCTATTCGCGTTAAAGCAGTTTGGAAACATTTATACCCGGATCATGAATCCAACTACGGATGTATTTGAACAACGGATTGCAGCTTTAGAAGGTGGCATTTCAGCAGTCGCAGTTGCATCTGGTCAGGCAGCGCAGTTTATTGCATTAAATAATATTCTTGAAAACGGCGACAATTTTGTTGCAGGGTCCAACTTATATGGAGGCACATTCAATCAATTCAAAGTTTCATTCAAACGGCTAGGTATTGAAGCTCGTTTTGCAACCGATGCTGAAGCTGATAAAATAGAAGCGCTCATTGATGATAAAACTAAGGCTATCTATGTCGAAACAATCGGAAACCCGAGTTTCAATATTCCTGATTTTGAAAAAATCGCCGCTGTAGCGAAGAAATACGATTTGCCATTAATTGTTGACAACACATTTGGAGCTGGGGGTTATTTATTTAAACCATTAGAGCATGGGGCAAACGTAGTCGTTGAATCGGCAACGAAATGGATTGGGGGGCATGGAACCAGCATTGGTGGCGTCATCGTTGATGGGGGTAACTATAACTGGGGGAATGGGAAGTATCCACAATTTTCTGAACCATCCGAGGGTTATCATGGATTGGTGTTTTCAGATGTTTTTGGTGAAAATGGCCCATTTGGCAATATACAATTTGCAATTCGCGCGCGTGTAGAGGGATTAAGAGATTTCGGACCAGCGCTCTCTCCTTTCAATTCATTCTTGTTGTTACAAGGCCTTGAAACATTGTCTCTACGTGTACAACGGCATATCGACAACGCGTTGGAAATAGCTAGATGGCTTGAGGCCCATCCTCAGGTCGAAAAAGTAAATTATCCAGGATTAAAAAGCTCTCCAAGCTTCGCTAATGCGCAAAAATATCTTAAGAACGGCTACGGTGCAGTGCTTTCTTTCCAGCTAAAGGGCGACGCAGCGCAAAAAGCCAACGACTTTATCGACAGTTTAGAATTAATCAGTCATTTAGCTAACGTAGGCGATACTAAATCGCTGATTATTCATCCTGCAGCAACGACCCACCAACAATTGAGTGACGAAGATCAAGCGAATGCTGGTGTGTTCAAAGGACTGTTGCGTCTATCAGTTGGAATAGAACATATTGATGATATCAAAGCTGATTTACAACAGGCTTTTGATAAAATCAACTAATTGGACTTTAGTCGGCTATAAAATTTAAACGTAAAATGAGTAAGCATACTTATCTGCACCCGGAGCCTTTTGTATTTGAAAATGGAAAAGAGCTTACTGATTTACAAATCAGTTATGAGACGTTTGGCAAACTTAATCCAGATCGCAGCAATGTGATCTGGGTATGTCATGCCTTAACTGCCAATGCAAATGTCTTGGATTGGTGGCCAGGCCTTTTTGGAACCGATGATTTATTTGATCCGAACGACTATTATATCATCTGCGCCAACGTTATTGGGTCGGCCTATAATAGTAGCAACCCATTGTCTATTAACCCAGCTACTGGACAGCCTTACTACCTATCTTTTCCTGAATTTACAGTAAGGGATTTGGCCAGTGCTCACCAGTTTCTTGCTGACCATTTGGACATCAAGCGTATTAACGTTCTTATCGGGGGCTCATTAGGGGGACAACAGGCATTGGAATGGGCGGCTTCCAACACGATATCAGTCGATCATTTAATCGTCGTTGGCACAAATGCTGTTCATTCACCATGGGGTATTGCATTCAATGAGAGCCAACGCCTTGCCATTACAACCGACCGTACCTTTTATGCCAACCATCCTGATGGCGGAGCTAAAGGATTGAAAGTTGCACGCGCTATGGCACTGTTGTCTTACCGAAACTATACAACGTATGCCAACACGCAAAAGGAAGATGATAACGAAAAACTCGATCATTATAAAGCATCCTCCTATCAGAACTATCAAGGGGAAAAATTAGTAAACCGCTATAATGCTTACAGCTATTATTTCCTAACCAAAGCAATGGATAGCCACAATTTGGGGCGTGGCAGATCGTCTATTGAATCTGCACTATCAAGCATTAGCTGTCCAACATTGGTATTGAGTGTCAATACAGATTTATTGTTTCCTCCACAAGAGCAACAATTCATAGCACAGCATATTCCCAATGCTCGTTACCAAGAGATTGAATCAACCTATGGTCATGACGGCTTTTTGATCGAAACAACAAAACTAACGCAAGCTATTAGCCACTTTCTGAGCGACCACAAAGTGTACGCTGCTGAATTAGTATAAGAGATTGAACAATATAATAAGAGAATATAATAAGAGAATATAAGAAGAGATATGAGCAATAAATTAACAATAGGGATGTTTGGATTTGGTGTTGTAGGCCAAGGCCTTTATGATATTATCAAAACCAAAAATCTTAATCTGGAAATCAAGAAGTTCGTCATTAAAAATGGTAATAAAAAACGCTCGCTACCAGCAGATTTGTTTTCTACTGATGCAGAGGCAATTTTAGGTGATCCAGAAATTAATACTGTTGTCGAACTGATTGATGATGCCGAAGCAGCCTACCAACTAACTGTTCGCGCACTGAAATCGGGGAAAAATGTGGTTTCAGCCAATAAAAAAATGATTGCTAGCCATTTGGAAGAACTGGTCGATATCCAACATGATTATGGCACAAGCCTCTTGTATGAAGGTGCTGTTTGTGGTAGTATTCCCATTATCCGAAATTTAGAAGAGTATTATGATAATGAACTGCTCCACTCTGTTAGTGGTATTTTTAATGGATCTTCCAACTATATTCTATCAAAAGTTTTCAACGAAAACCAGCACTATGCAGATGCTTTGAAGAAAGCACAGGAACTCGGTTTTGCAGAAACAGATCCAACCTTGGATGTAGGTGGATTTGACCCCAAATTTAAGGTATGCATTGTTGCTTCGCATGCGTACGGTATCTATGTCAAACCAGAAGATGTGTTCAATATTGGTATTGATAAATTGGGACAGCAAGATATTCGTTTTGCGAAAGAAAAGAACCTCAAGATCAAATTGATACCGACGGCAAAAGAGATCGATCGCAACAAAGTTGTACTTTATGTATTACCACGCCTAGTAGGCAAAGACAGCATGCTCTATAATGTAGAAAATGAGAACAATGGAGTATTGGTGAAAGCGGCCTTTGCAGACGAACAATTTTTCTATGGTAAAGGAGCAGGAGGCCACCCAACAGGTTCTGCTGTGCTATCGGATATCGCGGCTCTTCGCTATGGGTACCGCTATGAGTATAAAAAACACTTAGAATCCAGCACATTAAATTATAGCCAAGATTATTTAATTAAGGTTTATTTGAGATATACAGATGATACACTGATTGAAAAGTTAAATTTCAGTGAAATCACAGAACGATATTACGCACCAGATTTCAAATATGTCATCGGACATATTAATCTTCAACAAATCGCAGCCCATAAAGCTGATTTGGATCAAGAGGGCAATTTTATTGCTGAAATCGCGTAGGCAATCAACAAACCAACCTACCTTGAAAATAGCCCCGAATGGGGCTATTTTTTTATCTTATATTTAGTCACCTTTCAACTTGAGATCTAAAATCCCACCTTCCACCAAACGTTCAAAAGGAAGTTGCCAACCTTTCCACAGGCGATTATTCAACCGAACTTGATCAACAATAGAACTATTGGGTTGCTCTTTCTTCACCTGAATGATAAATTTATTTTTTCTTAATTTCTTCGGCAATTGTATCGTTACCCGATCGAAAAGTGGCGCGCCTATCTGAAGTGCGGGCTTCTCGGTGGTGAGACTTCGGACATCGAATAGGCCGATACTCGACAATACATACCATGCTCCAAGCTGTCCTTGGTCTTCGTCTTGTCCATAGCCATAGCCATGTATCGCATCGTTACCATAAAACTCATTGCAAATTGCCCGTACCCATTTCTGACTTAAATCAGGTCTACCAGAAAAATAGAACAGCCAAGAGATATGCAGGTTCGGTTGATTACCGTGATTATAAAGACTTTCAATCCCTGCGAAAGCGTCAATTTGTGTACCGCCTCCAAACACATTCTTCTGCGACACCGTAAAGATACTATCCAACCGCTGATTGAACAGATCCTTTCCAACGAGTTTAACCAATTCTTGTGGGACATGCGGAACATAGAACGTATACTGCCATGCATTTCCTTCCTGAAATCCACGCCATGGTTCATAAGGGTTAAAGTTTGAAATGAATCGTCCAGTACTATCCTTTGGCCGCATAAACTTCGTCTCGGCATCATACAGATTGCGCCATCCATTGGATAATTCCTGAAATTTAACATAGTCTTTTTGACGCCCCAATGATTTTGCAAATTGCGCAGCCGCTCCAGCGGAAAAGGCATATTCCAAGGTATGCGAAGCGCCAAAAGGAGATCCATTGGTCAATAGTTCGGGACTGCCATGATCATCTTTTATATACGGTGAGTAGCCTTTGCGGACGAAAACTCCCACATCTAACTTTCCTGCTCCAGGCAGACGATTCTTCGCTTCCAATTCATTTTTGCGTACCGCATCATAAGCAAGATTCACATCATAGTCACGAATACCGACATTATACGCCGCAGCAATTGCCAAACCTGTAAAATTAGTTCCTACACCCGAAACGTATTTACTGTTGGCAATACCGTCTCCTAACCAACCGGCATCGCGATAGACCAACAATTGACTCTGAATCCAGTCGTTGTAATAGTCTGGATAAGCAATGGACCACAACTGTGTTAAATTCCAAAATGCACCCCAGATGGCATCAGTATTATAGTGATGATGAATCGGTTGCCCCTGCTTATTTAGGGCAATCTGCCCCACCGAGCCGTCATTTTTGGGATATGCACCATTTACATCGCTTGCAAGCCCACGGCCAAGTAAAGCATGATACAATCCCGTATAAAATTTAATGCGGTCGTCCGCTTTGCCCCCTTCCACCAAAATTCTTCCCAGTTCACTATTCCAGGTTTGCAAGGCATTATTCTTTGCAGCATCAAACGACATATCCTTCGCCTCTTTAAGCAAATTCAGTTGTGCGTTTTCTACAGAAGTATAAGATAAACCTGTCTTGATGTCTATTGATTCGCCTGCTTCAGTGCCAAACTTCAGATATACTCCAGCTCCTTTTCCTTTTATGCGCGTATGTTGGTCAAAAGTTATAGAATCTCTAAATGTCCCAAAAGACTTCGGTTGTTTGTTGATCTCCGCAAAGAAAAACATTTTGACCGTAGCCCCCTGCTGATATTTTTGTACATAGACAGGATTGGTAACCACATATCCCCAGACGTGCTGTTTGTCATAATTTACTTCGGCATCAACGACCGGTCCACTTTCCCCCATCACATGGCCAATATCGAAAATAAGGTTGGCTTCTTCCGTTTTTGGAAAAGTATAGCGGTGAAAACCGACACGCTTCGTTGCCGTAAGCTCAGCAAGTATATTATAATCTTTTAGCATGACACGGTAATAGCCAGAAGTGGCAAATTCATCCTTCTTGTCAAAATCGGAACGATAACCGCTTTGTGGACGATCAAGTTGACCGGGCATTGTCTTCAATTTTCCAACGGATGGTGCAAATACCACTCCGCCTACCTGAAATTCGTGAAAATTAGCAAAGCCTTCTATTGAGGTATGCCTATCGTCATAACCCACGGCCTCCCAGCCCGACTTGTTCCCATAGCTTCCATTTGTGCTCGGAGCGAGCTTAGCCATTCCAAAAGGTACGGCTGCTGGTGTATAAAAGAAATACCGACTATGGACGGATCCAATATTAGGTTTTACAAAAACGGTCAAATCTGTTTTCTGCTGTGCGGAAACAGCTGCCGTACTCACAAATAAACTACAAAAATAATAAATGATACGCTTTACCATTGTTCTCAATTAGGTTCTACAGCAAACTTACAAAAAAATAGAGTATGTATAAACATGAGTTAGATTTTATTACTTAATTTAACGACTTAACAGATTGCATCGCAACGCCTAAATTTGTAAAATTTTAAATACTAATCAAATAAAACACTATTAAAGCTTAAATACTGACATTTTTCCATAACTTTGATTGTACATACATATTAAAATATAACCAGTAAATAAATTCAAAAAAAATACACATCGAACGGCTGATCTTCGATCACAAGCCTGAAATAAATACAAATTAACGTTGAAATAAATACCAATGATTGACAGGTACACTTGTCAATCCTAATTAATTACAATACAACCACAATGAAAAAAAACACCCCATTTTTTAGTCTAATACTTCTGTTACTCGGAACCCAACTATCAGCACAACAAACAAAATCCGACCGTATCGCGCAACTTAAGTTAGCAAAAAGCATTCTAGCGGATCAAAACCTAAAATATGTGGACAGCCTTGCCCGAGAGGTCATCAAAGAAGGTTTCAATGCGGGAAGTGGCTACTCACAAATTTGGGCCAGAGATCTCAATACATTCATCGAAACCGCATTGGAAGAGCGGTCCCAAGCGGACATTAGAGGGGCTATTTTAGTATTTTTTAGGATGCAACAGCCCAATGGCGAAATGGTAGACGGCTATGTACTAAAGAAAGACTTTACCTGGCATGATGATACACCCTACTATTCAAAAAACGCTCCTGATCATGTGGGTTTTAAAAACACGGTAGAAACCGACCAGGAAACGTCACTCATCCAATTGTTGGGTAAATACATAATAAAAACAAAGGATTACAGTATCTTGGAGGAGTCTGTCGGTGGAATTTCTGTAAAAGACCGTATCCAACTTATGTTGGATTATCTGAAAAAGGAACGGTTCAACCAAAAGTATCAGCTACTTTGGGGTGCGATGACAGCAGATTGGGGAGATGTACAGCCCAACGACAGCTTTGGTTGTGATTGGAATGACCAACTTTCCAATGAGGCAATCGATATTTATGACAACGCGATGTTTATTATTGCATTGCAGGCCTTGATTGAAATCCAGCCCAACTCTCCCAAGGAGGTGGAATGGAAAGGATTAAAAAAGAGTCTCGAAACGAACAGTAGACGTTATTTATGGGATAAGAAAAAACAAAAATTCATTCCGCACATATACCCTAAGACATCACCTATTCCTAAAGGATTTGATGAAAATACGATCCATTATCATGGCGGCACCGCCATCGCTATAGAAGCGGGGCTACTAACTCCTTCAGAAATAAAAACAGTCAACAAACAAATGCTTGAAAACGTGCGGTTATCTGGCATGCCGAGTATTGGATTGACCTTATACCCAACCTATCCAGTTGGATTTTTCATCGGCGGAATGGCTCAGCCTTACCAATACCAAAATGGTGGTGATTGGACCTGGTTTGGCGGACGGATGATCCAGCAACTCGTTTTAAATGGCTTTTATCAGGAAGCCTATACCGAACTCCAACCGATGATCGATCGGGTTGTGAAAAACAAAGGATTTTACGAATGGTATGATCAAAATAACGTACCCAGTGGATCAGGAAAATTCAAAGGTTCAGCAGGCGTGCTGAGTAAAGCAATAGCTCTCCTAGAAAGCTGGGCTGAAACTACCCTGGAAAAGAATCATTAAAAGAATAAATAAATTAGCTATTCACTCATCTAATTGATCCATTCAAAAAGGATGAGTGAATTCCCTAATGATCTCTTCTGCTTTCGACAGTATAGGTAAAACTTTCCGCGCGGTAGAACCCCAAATTATATTCAATCGGCTTCCCAGATTGGTCAAATACAAAGCGCTTGCGGGACAGAATAGGATCACCGATATTAATCTCCAATTTATCAGCTATAAATTTATTTGCGGCCATTGCATCCAGCTCTTCCTGAGAAAGATCTGCAACGACATGATAATCTGCTTCTAAGATCTCATATAAAGGTCTCTTAAAATCTTCATCGCCGTTTAAACCTATACGCGGATGGAAGTAAGATATAAAATAAACAAATGGGTCATCTTTCTTTCCTCTCAGACGTTCTAGTTTTAATAGCTTTTGGTCCTCATCTACATTAAAAAACTTCGAGACTGCTTTGTCCGGAACAACCCAGCTGACGTGAAGCTCAAAATTCTTTACCTCAATTCCTCGGTTTTTCATCTCTTGTGAGAAACTCAGCCAATTCTTGGATTTGGAACTAAATTTGGAACTAGCCACCTTCGTGCCTATTCCCTTCTTTCTAATGAGCAACTCCTCGTAGACTAGTTTATTGATCGCCAAACGCAAAGTAGAACGGGAAATTGCCAATCTTTTTGCTAATTCAATTTCGTTGGGCAATAACTTACCCTCTATATATTCAGGCTGCTTAATTAATTCGCGTAACAGATTCTCTGCTTGTATATGCAGCGGAACAGGGCTTTTATGATCTATTTTTAAATTCATCAGTTGGATTGCTTGTGCTAAAATAAGATTTTTTGCATAATTAAAAAAATAGATATATGTTTGTATGTATATACATATTAATATAAACCGCAGATGTCAAAGAGATTTATCATCATTTTATGTATCGTTTCACTTGGAGGACTCCTTTTCGGTTTCGATATGGCTGTAATTGCAGGTGCATTGCCGTTAGTAAAGCAATTTTTCGGACTATCTCCTGCTCAAGAGGGCGTTTTTGTCAGTTCAGCCCTGCTAGGCTGTATTGTTGGTGTATTTTTCACAGGACCATTAACAGATAAATACGGCAGAAAACCAGCCTTTGTTACTGCGGCCCTGCTCTTTTTATGTTCAGCAATTGGCTGTGGATTCAGTTCTTCTTATAGCATATTAATTGCAAGTAGAAGCATTGGGGGCTTGGGTGTTGGAATAGCCTCAATCGTTGTGCCCTTATATCTCGCGGAAATATCGCCAAGTAAATTTAGAGGAAGATCAGTCACCTGTTACCAACTCGCTATTACATTCGGGATCCTTTTTGCGTATATCAGCAATTATTTGATTCTCGAATATAGCTCCGCACAGCAAAATGAACTCTGGCGAACTATGTTTTTAATTGGTGCAGTACCGGCTTTATTGTTATGCATCGGAGTTTACTTTATTCCTGAAAGTCCACGTTGGCTATCTAAAAATGGGCGGAACACGGAAGTAGCAGCGATCAGTGGCGCATTAGGACTATCGGATATACAAGAGGTCGGCAACGTTTCCTCGAAGGGAAATCTACGTGATCTCTTCTCGCCTATTTATCGCAAGGCCTTCCTATTGGGCTTGTTCCTTCCTTTATTTTCACAGCTCAGTGGCATAAACGCAATTGTCTACTATGGTCCGAGCATATTGCTTGAATCTGGTATTTCATTAAATAATTCCTATCATGCTCAACTATTCTTTGGAGCCGCCAATGTGTTATTTACTTTCTTTGCCATCTGGAAGGTTGACAATTGGGGTAGACGTCCCTTATATCTTTTGGGAACGGTAGGTGCTACCCTGAGTTTGCTGGTTACTGGATATCTTTTTAATCAAGGTCAAGTCAATAATATCGCATTGATTATCGCTATACTTTCGTTCTTATTTTTCTTTGCTTTTTCCATTGGCCCGCTAAAATTTGTTGTCGCCGCCGAAATCTTCCCAAATGCCATCCGGGCTCGTGCCATGGGTATCAGTATTATGGTGATGTGGATTTCCGATGCTATCGTGGGACAACTAACACCCATTCTACTCGCTTCCTGGGGGGCCCGCTATACGTTCTGGTTGTTTGCATTTTTCTGTGCCATCGCATTCCTTGTTGTACTTGCATTCCTTCCGGAAACAAAGGGTAAACCTTTGGAAGAGATCGAAAAATTCTGGATTGAAAAGCACAATAAAAAATCAACAAACAAGTAAGCAAAAAGCGACTTAATCCAACATCATTCATTTGCAATAAATTACATTATATGTATTCTAATACTCAAACAAAACCTTTTCAGTACGAAATCACACCGACGTTTCCGGTTCAAGGAACACTATCAAATTCCTACACGGATCTTGCTGCACATCTCATTACACATAATATACATAGCATTGATGGTTTTGTAGGTGTTGACTGGGCTACAATCATCCCCAAGCTAAAGCAAGAATTTGAAAAACAGGGCGTAACTCCACGATTTATTGCCATGGATTCAGCTTTAAAAACTGAATCAGCGATCCAGGAGCTTGTCGCACCATACCTCGGTGGCGACGATCCATTATTTGGAAAAAAGGCCGGGATTCAACTCATTGAATACTTTGACACCCAAAAGCTTGCGGACCTTCAAACCATACGAGCAAACGCCGAATCAATACAAGCTGAGTATACCATCTTTTATGGCCCTGGAGCATCATTAGTCGATACGTCTAGTCAGCTGATGTTTATTGATCTGCCCAAAAACGTGCTAATTCAACGTATGCGTGCGGGAGAAGCTTTAAACTTAGGTTGTTCAACACAGACCAATCAAAAGGAAACCTACAAGCGTTACTATTTTGTCGATTGGGAAATATTGAATAGACATAAAAGGTCTATCCTTTCCCGTGTCGAAATTCTTGCCGATCAACAATCGTCCCAAAACCTACCATGGATCACAGGGAAGGATCTACATGCTACTTTGCTGGCCATGTCCCAAAATTACTTCCGCGTACGACCAACTTTTGAACCCGGCGTATGGGGTGGACAGTGGATGAAAGAGCACCTTTCAGGCATAGATCAGCATGTCAAAAACTATGCGTGGTCCTTCGAAATGATTGTCCCTGAGAATGGCATTTTGCTCGAAGCAGATGGACATACACTCGAAATTTCATTTGATCAATTGATGTTTCAAGAAAGTGCCAATGTGCTTGGTCATGCCCAGCAACGTTTCGATGTTGAATTCCCGATACGCTTCAATTTTCTGGATACCTTTGATGGCGGCAACCTATCCATTCAATGTCACCCTAGTCCAGCCTATGCAAAAACAGAATTTGGAGAAAACTTCACACAGGACGAATCATACTATATCGTTGATAGAAAAGAGGACGCACAAGTGTATCTGGGCTTTCAGCAATCCATTGATGCAGACAAATTTCGCTCAGCTTTAGAAGAGAGCTTCCATACCGGAACAGCCATGGATATCGAGCAATACGTTCAAAAATTCGAATCCAAGAAACACCAATTGTATTTGATACCACATGGTACTGTACATTCTTCCGGCGTGAATAATCTCGTACTCGAAATCAGTGCAACACCTTACAATTATACCTTTAAAATGTACGACTGGGTGCGTCCGGATTTAGATGGGAAACCGCGCCCATTAAATATTGATAGAGCATTCGCCAACCTCAATTTTAGCCGAAAAGGTGATGTCGTAAAAAACACGCTGCTTGCTCAGCCCACTGAAGTAGCCCTTGATGCGCAAGCAACAAGAATACATTTGCCAACGCATGAAGATCATTTCTACGATGTTTTTAGATACGAATTCGATCAGGATGTTGCAATTGAAACACAAGGACAGTGTCACATCATGATGCTTGTGGAGGGGGAGGCAATTGAGCTGACGACAGCAAATGGCATGAAGAAAGTCTTTCATTATGCTGAGACTTTTGCTGTTCCTGCTGCTGCCGGATCCTATACATTGCGTAATTTAGGAAACGATAAGGCAAAGGTTATCCAATCTTTTGTCAAAGAATCCAAATGTTAATCAAACCATTTACTATAAACTAACAGCACAATGAGAACTCTATTTTTTGCGTTATCTTCGTCTCTCCTATTACTGTCCTGCCAAAATGCTGGCGGTAAGGTTTCGACAAACAATTTACAGGACAGCATCCAAAAAGACAGCAGCTTCAATCTTGTCAAAGATATGGCTACGAACGTCATTAAAAGTGGATTCAATGCGGGGGATGGATACAGTGAGGTGTGGATTAGAGATTACAATACATTTATCACCTTAGCAACAAAAGTCCATCCCCATGAACAGATCAAAGATCAATTAGCTTTGTTTTTTAAGCTACAAGGTCCTGATGGTAATATTGCCGATGGTTTTGTCAAAAAATCCAGCTTAAAAAATGGCGTATCGGACTATTATACCATCACTAGTCCCTTAGCTCCTGATTATGCAGCACACAAAAATACAGTTGAAACGGACCAGGAGTCTTCTTTGATCCAAGCGGTACATAAATATATCGTTGCAACGAAAGATAAGGCTTTTCTCGATGAAAAAATTGGAAATGCGGCTGTAAAGGATCGCATGGAGCATGCTTTACAATTTTTATTGGACAAACGTTATAATGCTACTTATGGTTTACTTTGGGGCGCAACTACAGTCGATTGGGGTGACGTTCAACCTGAACACGATTGGGGTGTCCACCTGGATGAAAATTCGCATATTGCTTTGGACATCTACGACAATGCAATGTTTTTGATCGCGCTTGACAATTACATGGATCTTTTCCCTGAGAAAAAAGAAAAGTGGGGAAAAATCAGAGCGTCTATAGCAAGTAATACCATGAAACACCTTTGGGACGAAAAGAACCAAAAGTTTATTCCCCATATTTATATCAAAGGCTCTCCATTTGCGGCTGATTTTGATGAAAATCAAATCTATTATCATGGTGGAACAGCAATTGCTATTGAGGCTAATTTGCTCAGCAAAGAGCAAATAAAAGTTTCATTGGATAAAATGATTAAAAATGTAAAAGATGCTGGTGCGGCAACAATTGGACTTACCGTGTACCCGACTTATCCGGCAGGCTCGTTTAAGAACAAAGGCATGTATCCTTACGGTTATCAAAATGGTGGGGACTGGACTTGGTTTGGTGGTCGTATGATTCAGCAGCTTGTTAAAAATGGCTTTCAACAGGAAGCTTATGCGCAAATACAGCCGATGCTTGCTCGTGTTATCAAAAACAAAGGATTTTATGAATGGTACACAAAAGATAACAAACCAGAGGGCTCTGGAACTTTTAGAGGTGAAGCAGGTGTCCTTTACGATGCCATCGAATTGCTGGAAAATATAGTAGCAAAAAGATAAAGAGGAGTTGTTTATCATTGCACAAGCTATCGTGTATAGACCCAGCGAAAAATTGGACATTGAATTGTACGCTGAAACTTATCAAGGCATAGCAACAAAATCCTTCATGTTTTCAATAAATTGTGCTCCGCAGGAGTTTCCGGCAGTGTTTCAACAAATATACGCCCTTTTCTTCTAAACACTTTTGAATGCAAGTTTATCCTCTACCTATAATCACTTTGCATTCGCTGTAAAGGCAATTACGTTGGAAAATTAGAATTATTTTAGCCGTTGGACAATAGTGAGCCTAAAAATGTCTGCAAGATAATCAATCGCACTGCTTATCAATCTCAATAGCATTTAGAGCGAAAAAAAAGCGTTTCAAAAATTAATTGAAACGCTTTTTAGTATGCTAAAGCGACTTCCTAGGCGAGTTCGATCAAAAATTCTTCTTTTGGAAGTCTAAACTTTTTCAATTTCAACAACCAATCTTCCCCTTCCATACGATATCCCAAAGGGAGCATGGTCGCGCTCTTCAATCCAAGTTTGTCCAATCCTAGCAATTTATCCAACTCCACATTTGAAAAACCTTCCATTGGTGTGGCATCAATACCTAGTTCTGCTGCTTGCGCAATTGCCAAACCAAAAGCAATGTAGGCTTGTTTTGCCGCATGTGCAGCCTGCTGCTCTTCGGTAAAAGTCGCCAATTGTGCTTTTAAGTTATTCTTATATTCATCTGTTGTATCAAGTGGTAATCCACGTGATGCATTCATTTGATCAAAAGTACTATCAATTCGATCGTCCGTATATTTATCCCATCCTGCAAATACCAGCAAATGCGAACTATCAGCAACAATCTGTTGCCCCCAGGCTATGGGTACTATTTTTTCTTTTAATTCCTGATTTTTAATCACGATTACACGAAACTGCTGAAGCCCAGATGAACTGGGTGCCATTCGCGCAGCTTCCAAGATCTTGTCTACATCTTTTTGGGCGACCCTTTTCGAAGGATCGTATTTTTTTGTGGCATAGCGCCACTGCAGATTATCTAACAATGCCATTTTTGTTCCAATTTAAATGATCTATAGCAACTCATTAAAGTTATGTAAAGATACATAAAAAATCAAATGTCTAAACATCAAATCTCAAGGATGAAACTGTTTGCTAATTTTAGTTGCTAAAATGTCGTATATTTGCTTTTAATCGGAATTAAATCGCTGTTTTAATTAAATTAAGAATTTCATATCGGTTTATATTCCAATAAATTCATATGGTCTGGGAACGGATCTTACATGCTTCACAATAAATATTAGCGATGTCCATAACGAATGAAACCGAATTAACAGGCATGCAAAAAGCTAGCAATGCTGTTGCAAAGACGTTAAAATCCATGATAGAATATGCTCAAGTGGGAATGTCTACGAAAGAGCTTGACGAATATGGAGCCGAAATATTACAAAGCATGGGTGCAAATTCTGCTCCAGCACTTACGTATGGATTTCCTGGCTATACCTGTATTAGTATAAACGACGAATTCTGTCATGGAATACCGCATGCAGAAAGGATACTGCATCAGGGTGACTTGATCAATATTGATGTATCTGCAGAGCTTGATGGCTATTGGGCTGATAATGGATGTTCCTTTGTTATCGGAGAAGATATACATCAGCATGAAAAATTGGTAACAGCTTCCAAAGAAATTCTTCAAAAGGCAATCAGTAACATCCGTGGCGGCGTAAAAATAGCAGACATTGGGCATCTTATTGAAACTGAAGCTAAAAAAAGAGGTTATAAAGTTATCAAAAATCTTGGTGGACATGGTGTGGGAAAAAGTCTGCACGAAGAGCCTGATGAATTGCTGAATTATAAAAATCGCTTCGACCAACGCAGGTTTCGTAAAAACACTGTGGTTGCTATTGAAACCTTTATCTCAACAGCTTCTACGTACGCGACTGAACTCAGTGACGGCTGGACTATGGTTGGCGATAAGGGCGGGTTCATGGCTCAGCATGAACACACGATTCTGATTACTGATGGCTCTCCCATTATATTAACTGCAGAAAATGCAATTTTTTAGTCTTCAGTAGTTAGATACTCTTTGGTCATTTCGAATCATTCATCGAAAGCGACTAAAATTGGACATTTCTTTAAACAAGAATTAAGCCTATAAAAACGTGGATAAACACACCACGGAGCCTGGGCGATCGAAAAAAAATTAGGGGCCTCTTTTCAGAGAAAGCCCCCAAATAATATATTTTTTATGGCTAAATCTATTAATAGCAAGTTCAACAATATCCTCGTAATTGCTATTGCAGTAAAGATAGTTTTTACTTTTCAAGAAAAAAGTGATGAAAATCACCTTTAATAAAGATTTATTCCCATTATAAAAAATCAACCATTTTGCTTATCTGATGGACAAAGAATATGTGGCCGGACGTGCCTTGCGAAATCTCACGGAGTGGCAATACTAATAACATGGAATCGACTACCCGAGGCATAAATGTTTTACATAATTTGGTTCAAAAATTCAGCAACAAAAGCTAACTTCGCTACATATACTCGTCGCATACAAATGAAAATTTGAAATTGGAGCTATCATGACATTAAATGAACTACAACACAGTAAAATATATGGTGCAAATAATGGCGGAACGCCATTAATTGTACTTCACGGTCTATTCGGTATGGCAGACAATTGGGGATCCTTTGGCCGTAGTTTCGGAGAGAAAAGACAGGTACATTTACTCGATCTACGTAATCATGGCCGTAGCTTTCACAGTAACGACATGTCAATAGAAGTGATGGTAGACGACCTTCTTACCTATATTTCGTCCATCGGAACAGATAAAATAGTGCTGCTTGGGCACTCATTGGGTGGAAAAGTCGCCATGCAATTTGCTATCGATCATCCAGAAAAAATTGAAAAACTGATTATCGCTGATATAGCTCCCAAAGCTTATCCACCACACCATGAAGATATCTTCGATGCATTGTCTGCTGTAGCTATAACGACGTTGGAAACCAGAAAAGATGTGCAAGATAAGATTGAGCATTATTTAAGTGACCCTGGTGTTATCCAATTTTTATTAAAAAATGTATATATCAGAGAAGATCGAAAATTAGATTGGCGCTTTAACTTGGATGTTTTAAAAAATAAATATACTGAATTTATAACAGTAGGGGTAAAATCAGGGCTATATAACGGTGCCACTTTATTTTTGGCGGGCGAGAAGTCAAAATATATATTACCGGAAGATAGGGTAATGATCAAGAAGCAATTTCCAAAGGCCGAATTTAAAACAATCCCGAATGCAGGTCACTGGGTTCAAGCCGAAAATCCAAAGGTATTTGACGCTTTTGTCGCCGAATTCTTAGATCAGTAAATTCATAAAAAGCCAATATCTATCCCTGTTCGCCAGTTAGTAAAACCTGACGTGCTGGAAGATATTGGCATTTTTATTTTAAAGCCTTTGAGTAGGTTTTTATCGCCCTATCGCGAGCCATTTGGTGATCTACCATAGGCTGACAATAATCTGCAGTACCTAACTCCGGCACCCATTTTTTTATATATTCCTGATTTTTATCAAACCTGTCCGCTTGGAGAGCCGGATTGAAAACCCGAAAATAGGGTGCAGCATCACAGCCACTCCCGGCGGCCCACTGCCAGTTGCCATTGTTTGCAGACAAGTCATAGTCATTTAGCTTTTGAGCGAAGTAAGCCTCCCCCCACCTCCAGTCGATCAATAAATGCTTGCAAAGAAAACTTGACACCACCATCCGTACACGATTGTGCATATAGCCTGAAGTATTCAATTGTCGCATGCCTGCATCGACCATGGGATATCCGGTTTCTCCATTGCACCATTGCAAAAATTCCTTTTCATTATTCCGCCAGGATATAGCGTCGTATTGCTTTCTAAAGGATTCGGTAACGACATGGGGATAGTGATAAAGTATCTGCATAAAAAATTCACGCCAGATCAATTCAGATAACCATGTTGCATTATGTTTTAATGCAAATGCAACACATTTACGGACACTGATGGTTCCAAAACGAAGTGCTATCCCCAATTTGGTGGTACCCTTTAAAGCTGGATAATCGCGAGTTTCATCGTAACGATCTATGATACTAGCATCGAGATGCGGTTCTTCAAAAATGAGGTCTGTTTCTATAAACCCCATCTGTTGTAACGGAATGATTTGCTGCTGCTTTTGCTGAAAGAAAAATTCCGTTCCATAAGTATAGGAACGATAATCATCGGGACGCAGTTTCTCGCGCCATTTTCTTGCATACGGTGTATAAACTGTATATGGCGTTCCATCATTCTTTAAAATGTCTCCCTTATCGAAAATTACCTGATCTTTTATAGCTTTGAAAGGAATCTCAATCGATTTGCAAAATTCGAAAATTTCCTTATCCCTACGAATTGCCTTCGGCTCATAGTCTCTATTACAATAAACTCCCTGGATGTCAAATTTTTCAGCTAGGTCTTTAAAAATATTGATAGGTTTACCATAAAATGTATTTAACGAGGCACCACTTTTTTGCAGTACAGCATTGATATGCGTTAGCACTTGATGAATGTAATGAAGCCTACGGTCACTTTTATCTTCCAATTGCTCCAAAATATCCTCATCAAATATGAATATGGGCAATACAGGGAATCCGATCGTCAGCGCGCGAGCAAGTCCGCTATTATCGTCCAAGCGTAAGTCGCGCCGAAACCAAAATATAGTAACTTTATTTTTTTCCATAAAATGACGAATTTTCCGTCCCCTAATCATAGCTCACAACTGTTCGGCACAAATGGTTAATGCAGCAATTAGTCATAATTAATGCTATACAAACTAAACCATCACCTGAATTACATATTATGCCTGATTGTTCAGCGTTTAAAAATTGTATTGGATTAGTTTTTCAAACTTGCCATATCAATAACAAACCTATATTTAACATCACTTTTCAGTAACCTGTCGTAGGCGTTATTGATATCCTGCATTTTAATGAGCTCAATATCAGACATAATATTGTGTTGACCACAAAAATCGAGCATCTCCTGCGTTTCTGCAATTCCTCCGATCATCGAGCCTGAAAAACTTTTACGCGCTGGAATAAGACTAAAGGGAGCGACGGGTAATGGATGTTCTGGAGCACCGACAAGCGTCAGTGAACCATCCCGCTTCAATAAACTTAAATAGGCATTGATGTCATGCTGTGCCGAAACGCAGTCTAAAATGAAATGTAATGTTCCCGCATGCTCTTTCATTTGTTGTGTATCGGTT
Source organism: Sphingobacterium zeae (assembly GCF_030818895.1). Taxonomy (NCBI): domain Bacteria; kingdom Pseudomonadati; phylum Bacteroidota; class Sphingobacteriia; order Sphingobacteriales; family Sphingobacteriaceae; genus Sphingobacterium; species Sphingobacterium zeae. The sequence goes on along the minus strand of NZ_JAUTBA010000001.1, from coordinate 2,511,398 downwards.
GATAAGATAACTTCATCAGCACCTAAACGTTTGGCATCATCGACTTTCGAAGCAGAAGTTGTAATCACAACCACCTGAGCACCCATAGCTTTCGCTATTTTAACCCCCATATGTCCCAAACCGCCAATACCAACTATACCGACTTTTTTTCCCGGTCCCACATTCCAATGTCTCAACGGGGAATAGGTAGTAATTCCGGCACACAATAGAGGAGCTGTTGCTGCGAGATCCAAATTTGCAGGGATATGGAGTACAAAATCCTCGTCCACCACGATGCGTTCGGAATAACCACCAAACGTCTGTTTATTGAGGTGTTTATCGTGTCCATTGTATGTTTGGATATTTCCATTTTCGCAATATTGTTCGAGTCCCTCCTTGCAACTTTCACATTCGCGACAACTGTCTACCATACAACCGACGCCGGCTAGATCGCCGACATTAAACTTTGTTACAGCATCCCCAACTTTAGTGATTCGTCCCACAATTTCATGGCCAGGTACATTGGGATAAACAGTCCCACCCCACTCGTTTCGAGCTGTATGTAAATCAGAATGACAAACGCCACAAAATAAGATATCAATCTCGACATCTTTTTCAGTGACTTCACGCCGCTCAATAGCCATCTTTTGCAGCTCTTCAGCTGGTGCGCTTGTGCCAAACGCTTTAATTGAAAATGTACTCATAATTGATAAAATCGTAATATTATTTTTGAATAAATGCCTAAAATCCCCCTATCGCCTAAATCCATCCACGCGATAAAAATAACCATTGGATGTGAAAAATGTTTTGAGGGAATTATATTAAAAGTAAAAAGTAACTTTTAAATTAGCATGATTAAAAGGTTCGAATAGAGGTTTCTTTCCAACTCATTAAATACTGGGCTAAACAGCACTATAAATTCACAATGCTTTATAAACAAGATGCGCTAATCAGTGTCCTCTACTTGTACAAACTGCATTGCCAAACCTTGCTTCTGACATATATTTAGAATAGAGAATTCCAATCGACTACTCATTCGAAGGACAAGCAAAAATTGTTTGTCATCTAACATGAGATCAATATTTTTTATTTCAGGGAAACTCTGATAGAGGAAATTATAAATCTCGCTAGCTCTCCATTTTAGCTTGCGGGACAAGGAATAAACTACTTTATACATAATTAGATTATTTCAAAATTTTAACGGCAATTTGTTGTAGCTGATGGTTCAAAAGGTGCATCTGCTTTAGTTCTTCAATGTCACGGGCTAGTCGAACTTTTTTATTTTCATTTTCCAGCGCAAGAGCGAGCCCATCCAACCGCTCTATATCATTGTTGATTAATAAATAACAATCTATATCTGGATCCAACAGTCCCGTAATCTCAGTACGGCCGGGTTGCTCTGCCTCCACCATAATTAAAATACACCTTTCTGATGCAACGCTCTTTACCGACGTGCCCACTTTTGCATTTAATTCCATAGTATTTTCCCCATCTAAGTTTTTTATTAAATAAGAGTTTAAAAATCAATATAGACATATTTTGTATTTATGTCGAATCTGAACACAAAAAAACAGTACGTATATTCGTTACTATCCAAAAATTTGCCATACTATACAATCATTAGCGAAGGCCTTTGACGCAGATACTTATCAGCCAGGAAAGTCTAGCTTCAAAATCTGGAAAACGGTCAAAGAGTAAAACTTCCTGTTCAAAACAACGCGATGTGGTCACTAACATTTCCGATAAGAATAAGATGTCTTTTTCACCAAGCGGCTGAATTTCTTCTTTCTTAATGGCTAATTCAATCATTTTACGGATCAGCTTGATTTCATCATCCAACATGTAACGCGTTTTTGAAACCATCAAAGCTGGATCGGACTTCATGTCTTCAAATGCGAGATGAAAACGCTTAGTGATTAAGTTAATTTGGCGCAATTTTGCCTGTAAAAAACCAACTAGGTTATCTTCCAATGAAGCGTTTCTATGGTATGTTTGACTCGCTACCTGAAATACCTGTTGACATAAATACTCGGCAATTGCATCGAACACATCCATTTTACTGGTAAAATAATAATACAAAGTGCTCCGCCCCTTTCCACAAGCTTTTGAAATATCCTGCATAGAGACTCTTGCAAATCCATATGTTTCAAACACTTTCATGGATGATAGAATAATTTCTTCTCTAATATTTTCCTGCTGACCTGTCATTGTTCGACAAACATACAAAAAATGTCGAAAAAAAGGTGTATCTGTTATTTTTTTTATTATTGGTATTGATATCCTTTAGCTTCAATTTTTGTTCTGTATTGTTAGTATGCTGCAGTTGATTGAGGAATCAAAATAGATTCAAATCGGGTAGATTTATCAAAAGGCTGCGTATCTAACCTTTTATACGATTATTCGTTAACATTAGGGATATAATCTGGTAGGTAAATGTGTTCTTTTTTCATCGTTTCGATATACAATTTGGTATAGATTTCCAAACGGATATCGACAATTTCAGTGATGGAAGGTTCATTGTCTTCATCTTCGCCAAATGAGAAAATCTGTTCTTCCCGTCTATCTTTTTTAAATAAAAAATAATAAAAATCTTCACTTTCCCAACCTTCTATACAACCCCCGGCATCATTCTGAAGCTTTAGCCCTTTAAAGCTTTTTTGTAAATAGCGATGAATTTTATTGAAATCGTCTTTCCTTTTTGAGCTCTTCATCGCATATAGGTAAGCAAATTTACCACCGTTATCTTCCGTCATCGTTAGGGCAGGAAAAGAGACTCCGTTAAATAGCGCTATGGTATCTTTTTCTTCATTGTAAGACACTGTGGTATAACGATACCCAAAATTTTTGACTGGCTTTAACTTCCTTGTTCCCCAAGCTGCGGTAGATTCGATATAAAATAACGTAGGCAGACTCCCTTCTGAATTAAAAATAGCAAGCGTATCCTTTTTAAATATGGCGGTTTCAAAGACTTCTTTCAACTCTTTCTTATCCATACTTTTAACGTCCGCATGCAGCAACTCTTCGCTCCTTTTTATTTTAGGGCCATAAAATTTGGATGCATTAAAGGTGCTATCCAATTTTTCAAGTATCACCCGATTCGGATTTTGCGATTGACAGGAATATAGCATACCAGATAAAAGGATCAGACAGCATACACTATAATATAAAAAATGAAATGGCTTCATCGAAATTGTCATTCAAATTATTTTTTGGATTATGATCTTTACATCGATGTAAAGATCATCAAACTAAAATAAATTTGTATTCATTTGCAAATGAAATTGTGCGGGATTAACACCTTTTGACTTTTAGCAGTACAGCGCAATCCAAAAGTACATCGTCGTATATCGTTCGCGTTGGGTCCAAGTTGAGTCGACCTTAATAAGGGGCTGTCACGTCAAGAGAATGTCGGGTTCATCTCGGATTCACAGGGACTGTAATATGGCTCTGTCCCTGCGCTCCTATTTAAACAGGTAAAGTCTACTAAAATCGGAAAAACCTGATTCTAGCAAACTTTTACTTTGAACGATCTGTTGTTATAACTTATAATCAATCGTTGGGCAACAACTGATCGACATCGTCTCTGATCTCTTGGGGTAACATCAGATAAACCGAGGTTTTCAGATTTGCTTTACTCGGTACCCCATCCACGAAAATATTCTTAAAACCTTCATTAAGCCATTTCCCCTCATCCTCTAGATATCGACGATATTTGCTGTCTAAATTTTCAATAATATTATTGTTGTTTCCCATGTTTTCCGCCATTTATTCTATGTAATCTGCATCTAAAATATTCGAGAGGGGAACATCAACATTGGTGCCACACCTCCTTAAAATCTTAAAATTCATATGTCGAAAGGCCTATTTTAAGTTTTCTTAACATTTCCCTATTCTCGCAACAAAAAAACTATTACACACTAAATATCAATACATTACAACCAAGCAAAAAAAAAATAACTTAATTTGCTTTAGTTCATATTATTCGCGATTTTTAATAGTGGATACCGTACTTTTGTGTTTTAACGTTTATAGCCCTATTTTTTATGATATTAATAGCAGTCTTACTTCCTTGGTTATCGTTTTTCTTACGCGGTAAGATTCTAAGTGGCATTCTCTGTTTGATCCTACAGATGACTATACTGGGTTGGATACCCGCAGCCATTTGGGCGGTTGCATCTCGTGTTGACGGAAAAAACGAACAGCGCATACGTAAGATGGAACGTAATATGCGTAATTATCGATAAACCTTTGGCTCGCACTTATTCGATTGGGCAGGTATCAATTTGGTGCCAAAAAATGCTGTATTTGTCCTAGTGTAAGATCGATCAGTTGTCATTGACATCGCCATCAAAATCAGCCATCATATAGTTCCCATGATTAGCAGGTAAAATAAGCAGTCGGGCATGAGGAATCTGCTGTTGCATGGCAGCTAGATGTGTCGTTTTTACAACATCTTGGTCTCCGCCTATCAAAATACCGAGCAGGTCAAAAGCCTTAAGGATTTCGTTTCGAAGTCTTTAAAGTTTATCATGCGCTGGCTATTTTTTTCATACATATTTCGAAATTTCTCCGGATCTGGGTTCAGCTTCCTAAAATTTTCTTTGAGAAAAGACGGTATATCGTTATCGTTGAAGCTTCCATACTTTCAAAAAAAACATCCAAATAATCTCATCGTACACATCCACATAATCAAATCCTTCGCGACTATTTTTTTATTCCATTCTAAAATTAAACATCCCTCCCGCCCTAAAATCGATACCAGCAGCCGGAAAGTGCCAATTGTCAAATGGAATTTTACATTGCATAATTGCTTCAGCATCATTCCAGTATTTCCAAACATCGGCTAGCTGCTTTTCAACTAAAATAACCGGAATCAATTTTTTTACGGGCTGATCTTTATGTTTCATAGGATGTTTTAAATGATAAGAATCCTTTTATCTATCTACACTGGTTTAAAATCATTCGGTTTAATATACTGAGATAAAAGGCTACATTGAACGACATCACAATATTAATAAACTATACAGAAATTCGACTTGTCCTATGACAATATTGACGTACGCTACACATTTTTTTGCGATACTTTAGGGATACACTTTATAGCTAATTAAAGGATGAAAATCTAACGTAGTGGGTCGGGTAAAGAATAAACAGATGACTGTGGTATATTTATTGTACGAACCTCATGGAACATATAAAAACCGATTCAAATGAGAAAATTAGCATTAATAGCAATGAGTGTTGTTACTTTCACGGCCTGTAATAATACTTCCAAGAACAATGAATCCAAAGAAGCAGTTGATCAAAGCAAGGAAGAAGCAACCAAGTCGATCGGCGGCAAAAAGGATGAGCACGGTTGTTTGGTCGCGGCAGGACAAACTTGGAGTGAGATCAAACAAGGATGTATCCAGGTCTTTAATGTTGGCTTACGCCTAAATCCAACGGAGAAAGAAGAAGGTAAAGCTGTCATTAGTGCCTTTGTTATCCTTAGCGAGGATAAATCAAAGCTAGAATTATTCTTACCTGATGACAATAAAAATACCATTATCTTGGATAAAGTTGAGAATGACATCTATGAGAAGGATAGCTATAGATACGATGCTAAAAAATCAGCGCTTTATGTAAATAATACGATTAAGTACACAGGTGATGTTGAGTAGCCCAGAAAGAAGATCTCGTTTTAATCCTATATTATATTAGCAGAAGGCCTGCTGTATTAAATTCCTAAATGCGACAATAGTTATTCTGAATCCATTTTACTTGGAATAACTATTGTTCAATTCTGTTAGTTTCAAGTGTACTATTGAACTATTGGCACAATTTGTACTACATAAGGCCCTGAGTAATGATTCCCTATCATTTTGTTCTCATTCACAGTAATATGATATCGGCCAATATCTTTAAATCTATAGGCAAGCTCTTGGCCAAAGGGGCCATCAGCCGAACCATTGGGCAGAAAAAGCTGACTAATTCGTACATTGGCTGTATCCATGGGAGTTTTTATTTTGATAAGAACCGAATCGGCCTGATGGACTGAAATGAAAATAGTATCTGTTTTTCCTGATACCATATTCATTTCCTTAGATCTTCCACCACCAAAAAACGTGATGTTAGAAGGTAATTCCTGTGCCTTGTGCTTAGATTCATTTGTACTGGATTGTGGTGGGCGCTGAGGAAATTGACAAGCTCCATAAATAAAAATTGTCAACACATTCATGATCAATAATCGTAATTTGCCAATAACGTTTTACTTAAAATAACAAAAGTTATTAGATTACGGTTTTAGTTACGACAACTTTTTCAGTACAAAACAAACGCTGAAATTGAATTTGTTACATCCTCCACAAACTCCATTTTGATTTGATTGCATGTGGATTTAGTTCCCGTATTTTTTGATAAAAAGCATAGAAATTCCTATTCCAGAGGGAATAGTTATGCGTAAAACTGAAAATGGACTGTCCCTTACTATCCAATTGAACGACGACTTGCCAGATATAGTGATTATTAATTTGAGTCGATGTCCTACGAAGCTCAATGATATCCACTAACCTAAAGGATCTACCTGCCCCGCCTCTTCGACCGACAGCGTAGAAATAATTTTCATCAAAAAAATAATCTTCGTCACTTAGCAGATTATCTTCTATACCAAATAAAAAGGGACGTGATGACAGTTTTCTTAATTTATCTGTCTCAAAATGATCATTCATTTCATAGCTTTTTTTAACACCGTATAAATATTTCTTAGCTACATTTTTTCTATAGACTTCTATCGACATGACAACGATCAACACACAACTGAGAACCAAAATGATGCCTTTAGAATTCATTTATTCCACAAAAAGAAATTAACTTCCACAAGTCAGATAGAACATCGGAATTCCCCCTTCATCTTTCTCGATAGCATCTAATCCTTCGAAATAGCTATGGTTACCGAATTGTTTCTGAGCGATTTGTTGTTCAAATTGATAAAGCAAATCCAAAGCTGTAAAATGTAGTGGATGTGAAGGCCACGTGAGACAACACTCAGACGGAATGATTACCATTCTACCATGCGATATTATTCCAAGGACTTCCTTTCTTTTCTTTAAGATACCCAATATACCTTTTCAAGTAAGATTTCCCAATTTTACTGTTTACACCAACTTGATCTTCTCCTTCCAGGAAATAATCGGAAAATTGCAACCAATCAATAAAATGCTTTCTCGCATATAGTGACAAACTCTTGAGAACATTTAATGCCACAGGTTTTGGTAAATATCCAACGTCCGTTGCGGATGTCGTAATATGACTTACTACAGCAACAACAAAGGCATTTACCCCTGATTTGGAGATATCCCAAATGGATGTATCAATTTTGCCGTTTTTTTCCTCCAATGCGGTCCCTGTCTTTTCTATCCCAAGTAACGTAAAGTATGAACTCAACATTTGAAGACAAGTTTCTCTATTCGTTATACCAAAATCTCTCTTTAGCAATTTGATAAAATCACTTCTATATTGATCAATTCTTGGATAATTACCAAATTGATATAAGTGAATGGGATAACTACCATCATCTCCGGTACTTCCGAATACTGTAAACCAATCCCCAAAAACAATCACTCTAAATGCGGCTCCTAGCGCATTACCAAACTGTTCTTCATCAGGAATATTCAGAAGTATAGTGTTATCAGGTACTAAACTTCCCGCCATTTTTTCCTCTTCGGCTTTCAAAGTAAGTTCATCTTTGGCTTCATTTACACCTTCCTTTGCCGCATTCAATAATTCTTTCAAAAACTTAAACATAACGGTATTGATATTAACTACTTAAAAGAAATCTTACTTACTATATTTTGCTACCAGCGCATAATCGTACGGGATTCTCATGGACAGCTCGCGTGCTTGCCAAATATCCCCTTCGGACGCCTGGTAGAAATCATAGGCATTTTTCAAGAAATTCTCGCCGTTTGGAGCTTCAACCCAATCTTTCTTCTCTCGATTGTAAAGTAAAATCATACAACTTACACAGCGATAATTACCTGCTGTTTTTGGGTTTTCAAAACAAGTTCCAACTTTAATATTAATCTTCTGATTGATTATCACATCGGTCAATTTACGATCTGTGAGATGAATTAATGCAATTTGTGCATCCTCATGATCGGGTCGTAACTTTGCTATTACTAATCGCCCAAAATCTGCCTTTTTAATTTTTTCGATTTCTAAAGCCCTAAATTCCGGCGATATGCGATTCGTATCGACCGGATATAGATCATCTTCGGCAGCCGTCACTTCTGTCGTCGTTACTTCGGTGGCTCCGGAAGCCAACAGCTGCTTATTTTTTTCGTAATTTTCCCAATCTGCTGCATCGTAGCTAACCCACTGCTGTATCTTATAGAGTAAGGTTTCCCTCTTGTTGACTTTTATAAAAAACGCTGCAATTAAAAATGAAACCAGCAATATGAACAGGAAAATGAGGACTCTTTTCAAACTAAAAATATTTAATGAAGTATTTAAATCTGTAAAATCGTGAAAACATACCCCATGTTTTCATTGATCACCGTAAATCTGCACATAATTATTCACCCCTTAAATCTGGAACCCATATTTGGTCAAAATATAGCGATATTTGTAGCTTAATAATCAATATTTGAAAACAACATGACAATTGTTAATTTCAAATATTTTAACCAATTAAATATAAGTAGACTGTATCAGTTCCGTATTCACTAGAGTAGGTCATAGACATCCAAGATATACGAACAAGATCACAAACAGTTTAAATAAAATACCATTAGCTAACCAAAAATTGGAAATTATTTTTGAGAAACTGATCCATTTATGACGTAGGATTGTTTCACTTTTTTTAATTTAGAGCTATGAAATCAGCCGAAAGTGTAACAGATTTTTACAAAAGGCAACCAGGTTTAACTCATCTGGATTTGCCGCTAAATAATACCGGAATTGGTCATTTCAATGTTTTCAGTAGAGAATCCTGTACCGTCGTATCTCCGTACAATCGCCGTGATTTTTATAAAACTTCCCTTATTATAGGGCGTGGAAAGCTATATTACGCAGATAAGTGGATACAAATCGATAAACCGGCCATGTTATTTGCGAATCCAGTTGTCCCCTATGCTTGGGAACCGGAATCCTCAGAACAATCAGGATGGTATTGTGTTTTTACAGAGGAATTTATACAGCATAGTGAACGGATAGAGAGTCTAAAAGACTCCCCGCTGTTCAAGATAGGCAGCAATCCGATCTATTTTCCGGATGAAACACAATTAGTAGAAATTTCTGCAATCTTCCAAAAGATGATGGTTGAAATGAACTCAAGCTACGTTCATAAAGATGATATGTTGCGAAGTTATCTGCATCTTCTAATTCATGAAACGATGAAATCAAGTCCCGCAGCGAGTTTTGGATCTTATACCAACGCCTCAACCAGGGTATCGGGACTATTTCTTGAGCTGCTAGAAAGACAATTTCCAATCAATACCCTTCAGCTTAGCCTACAGTTGAAAAGCCCTGCAGATTATGCTCATGCGCTTTCGGTTCATATCAATCACCTCAACAGGTCGGTAAAAGAAGCCACAGGCAAAACCACCAGTACACACATTGCAAACCGTGTGGCCCAAGAAGCCAAAGCTTTGTTGTTGCATACCAATTGGAATATATCGGATATTGCCTACAGCCTAGGATTTGAATATCCATCCTATTTCACCAATTTCTTCAAAAAGCAAACGGGGATGTCCCCAAACCAAGTCCGAAGCTGTACTGTTTGAATTGTATAACAATCTGTTTGATTGTCTTAACTCCCTTCGTTTATTCCATGTGTACTTTTGTATTAAACAAAATGTCATTATTATGAAATATAGAAATCTTGGAACGACAAATGAAAAACTCTCTGCGATTGGATTAGGTTGTATGGGAATGAGCTTTGCATACGGACCTACGGACGAGAAAGGGAGCATTGCTACATTGGAAAGAGCATTGGACCTAGGCATTAATTTTTGGGATACCGCAGATATGTACGGCAACGGTGCCAATGAGGAGCTTATTTCAAAAGTACTTGTTCCCAACCGTGACAAAGTTTTTATTGCAACAAAATTTGGGTTTCGCTTTAAAGATGAAATAGCAGGTCCAAGTGGTACGGCAAACACCTATTTCGATGGCTCACCCGAATGGATAAAATTAGCGGTGGAAAAAAGTTTAAGACGCCTTGGAATAGATACCATAGATCTTTATTATGCACATCGCGTAGATCCCAATATTCCCATCGAAGAGACCGTAGGCGCTATGGCGGAATTGGTTAAAGAGGGAAAAGTGAGGTATCTTGGCTTAAGCGAAGCATCCCCCGCCTCAATCATCAAAGCAAATGCCGTACACCCTATAGCTGCTTTACAGAGCGAATATTCGCTCCTTACACGCGATGTAGAAAAAGAAATCCTAAAGACTGTACGTCAATTGGGGATAAGTTTAATTCCTTATGCACCGCTAGCGCGTGGATTATTTTCAAATTCTTTAAATCTAGAAAATCTCGCTTCGGACGACTTTAGAAGAACCTTACCGCGTAATCAAGGCGAACATGCTTTGAACAATGCACAATTGGTCGCCGACTTCTCTCTACTGGCAAAAGATAAAAACTGTAGTCCTATACAGCTCGCTTTAGCGTGGGTACTGGCACAGGGAAATGACATCATTCCCATTCCAGGAACTAAAAAAAGAAAATACCTGGAAGAAAATGTGGGCGCCCTTGACATACAATTATCGAATGTTGATTTAAAAACAATCGATGAAATACTCCATAAATACCCTAATATCGGAGCTCGATACAGCGAAGGTGCTATGGCTTTAGTTAACCATTAATCCATTTTTGAGATTATGAGTGGCTCGCCGGCACCACTTATAATCTCAAAAACTGTTCTCATCTGATCCAACTTTGTCGTGTTGTCATAATACACTATAGGAACAGATACGATCCGATTAGTATGTATTAATTATCGGGAATAGCAGTACGTAATGAAAAATAGAAAGAACTTCCTGCGCCATAATCACTTTCAACACCAATCTCGCCTCCCTGCGCTTCTATAAACTCTTTACTAATACTTAAACCAAGTCCTGTTCCACCTTTTTTGGACCCTGGTACACGGAAGTAGCGTGCAAATATTTTATCCAGATATTTAGGCTCGATCCCTTGCCCGCTGTCGGTAACGATAAATTTTGTTTTAAGTTCGTTATTTTCCACCCCTATACGAATGACCGAATCTTCATGCGAGTAACGTATCGCATTGGAAAGAAAATTGGTAAGAACCCAAGCCGTTTTCTCATTGTCAGCAAATATAGCTTTCACTTTGGGATCTACCTCGATAACAAAGTGTATTTTTTTTTGATTCGCAGCAAATTGATTCGCCATGATAGCATATTCAATAATAGGCTGTATTTCTGTCGTATGTAAGTTAATTTGGATGGAACCACTTTCAACCTGGGTCATATTTAACAGTTCACCGGTTATTTGAAGCAGTCGGTTAGAATCCTCTTTTATTCCGTTTAACAAGGTGAGCTGTTCGGTATTCAGATGGCCTATTTGTTCATTTTCCAACAATTGAACCCCCATCTGAATTGCAGCAATAGGTGTTTTGAACTCGTGAGAAACGGTGCCGATAAAGTTTGTTTTTGCAAGATCAAGTTCCTTAAATGGCGTAATATTCTTTAGGATAACCACCTGCCCAATAAACTTTGATTCCAGTTCACCTGTCGGTAAAACATTGATATCGATAACATCTTTCTCAAAATAGCTTTCTCTATCGTCCGCATAAATTTTAACAGCATTCTTTTCACGTTGCTCCACAGGAAGGAACAGGTCTTTAAAAATATCTTTAGCAAGATCATTTTCATCTGAAACCGCCAAAGCAGATCTTCCGAGAAGTTGATCTTTATGTAGATTGGTGATGCGAAGCGCTTCCTCGTTGACAAAAATAACACGCCGCTCTTCGTCGAAGCCTATCACCGGATCATGCATATGATCCACAAGAGACTCGATTCGACTTTTTTCCTTTAAAATTTTTTCAAGTTTACTTTCAGCGTATTCTTCAAGTTTCTCTGCCATGGAATTGAATGAAGCGACGAGTTCAGCAAACTCACCTCCGCTCTGTACCTGAATTCGTTCTTTGTAGTTCTGTCCTGCAATCTGTCGAATACTCGCTGTCAATTTTGCTATGGGATCAGCTATATTGGATGGCAAATTGACCAGCAATATAAAAGCAATAATAAAACAGAGTGCCCCAGCAAATGAAATGACCAAAATTGCATGTTCTGCGGTGCGATCCGCAACAATACTCTTCCGAGAAATTGCCGTCATATTTTGCTCCATTAACAAAGCAATATCCTTTCTGATGGACGAGATAAGAGTGATGTCTAAGGGCTTATATCTCAGTTTTAAAAAATGTTCAGCAATCGCGTTCGTTGTTTGTTGCTCTCCGACTTCAGTAACATTTCTCCGTTGTTTGTCAAGGTTGACCTCGAAGTTCTTAAAAGCAGTTTTTTCAACAGGAATTTCCTCCAAAGCCAATAACATATTCTTGGCATACAGCAGCGTATTGTAATTTGCTGTCAATATATTTGCGGTATCCTTTTTTAACCGGTTTACATACCAGCCGCTTAAAGCGGCGAGTAGAAAGATCATGAGAAAAAGTGATCCTACACCAAAGGTAAGTTTCGTTTTTATTTTCATCTTATTCACAGTTTACCTTTATCATTATGACAATATAATCAAGTCGATGTCTTCTGTCGACAGTTGCGTCAGCAATTTGCTAAATGTATCCTTAGCAAGTAACATCCTTAAAAGAGACAATCGTGGTTTACCAATACAAACTGTGGTGATCTTGCGGAGCTCGCACAAAGCGATAATCTCTTTTGCCACACTATGACTTTCCACTTTGATAATTTCACCACCAAGTTCTGTCGCCAGCTTAAAGTTATTGATCAGGTGCCGCTGTTTATTTAAGGCTATCCGATCGCCACGCTCTTTTGGCAACTGTACATACAGCAAAAACCAACTGCTATTGTAATATCCTGCTAAGCGCGCTGTTTTTCGGATCACGTTTTTTGCTTTTATTTCATTGGAACTTATACAAGCCAGGAAGCGCTCCTTTCGTACCCATCGTTGAGGTTGAACTTCGATCTCCACTTTACGTTGAACCTGGGAAGCCACTTCTTTCAACGCCATTTCCCGCAATTGCAAGATATGTTCGCTTTTAAAGAAGTTTTGAAGCGCTGCCTGAATTTTTGAAGCGTCATAGATCTTGCCCTCTTTTAGGCGGATGATAAGTTCTTCTGCAGTAAGGTCAATGTTAACGACTTCATCGGCGGAATCAATAACACTGTCAGGGACACGTTCTTGCACTTCAACCCCTGTAATCGCTTTAACCTCCTCGTTTAAACTCTCAATATGCTGGATATTTACAGCGCTGATCACATTAATCCCGGCTTCCAGAATCTCCATAACATCCTGCCACCTTTTGGTATTTTTGCTACCTTCAATATTGGTATGTGCCAGCTCATCGATAATGACGACCTCAGGATGTGAATTCAAAACAGCATAAAGATCCAGTTCCTCTAACTGTTTGCCTTTATAAAAAAGATGGCGTCGGGCTATAACGGGTAGACCATCCAGCAATTGATGGGTTTCCTTCCGATTATGTGTCTCAATATAGCCAATACGCACATCGATTCCGCCCTGTAAAAGTGTATGGGCATCCTGTAACATGCGGTAAGTTTTTCCGACGCCTGCACTCATGCCGATATAAAGTTTGAAGCGACCTCTTCTCGATTTTCGGATAAGGTCCAAAAAGTGTTCAGCGCTTTTCCTTTCTTCCATTTTTATTGCCTTTCATTTCAGAAAGTTCCTGCCGATCCAACACACGGCAGGAACGATTGTTTTAAAAACTAACTGTAAGTGCTGTGACAGCCGTCAAACTATTTTTCACCAACTTATTTGTCCGATCAAGGAAAATAGCATCTTTATTGGTGAGATTACGTAGTTCCGTGCGCCAAACGACATTGGGAAGAATGGCATAATCTGCATTTAAAGAATAGCCAAACGTTTGAAAACCTTGATCTGTCGTAGTCGAAACGATTACACCATGCTTATCGTTGTAATATTCTCCTCTTGCTGTTAAGCTAAATTTTTCGGTCGTCGCATATCGTGCAATTAACACAGGCGTGTACCATACATTGTACGTTGAGCTGCCTTTTGCTTTTTGTTCCGCTCCAATATCAAATCCGAATGTAATTCCCAGCTTTTCATTCATTTGATAAATGGCATATAGATTATGAAAATAGCGCATCTGTCTGACGCTATCCGCTTTATCAGTGCCGATAAAAGAACCACTATTGATAGTCCATTTAGCTGTCGGTTTATAGACTAATTGATGTCCGAATGCAGGTAAACTGCTACCATCCACCCCTTGAATCCGCTGCCATCCGTTTAAAATAAGCCCGCTTAAAAATAGTTTTCCTGATGCGGATGTATAGGATATTTTTGCGCCGGTTTCAAAATAAGGGGAATTATCAGCAAAAATACTCCTTGTTACAGTCCAATTATCCTTTCCTATAGCGCTTTCAAAGCCCAAATGGGAAGAAAATATGCCAGCATCGATCCATAGATTATGTTTTTTCGAGATACGAACACCGGCATTCGCTTCGTAAATATTTTTTAAGACACCGGGTTCCGCACTGTAGTTCGCATTCATATATGTACCGACACCTAAAGCAAGATTTGCACGTGTATTTGTTGTTTCGTACGCAGCTTTTAAAAGTGCCAAGTTTATGTTTACTTCATTTGTTCTGTTGTGACTATATACAAAGCTTGGGCGTGTATTTCCAATTGGGTTGTTAAAGTCCCGAAGGTAATATGCTTCAAGGTAACCACTGATAGACAATTGGGTATTTTGAGTTGTATCTTGCTGTGCAAATAATTGTGTTGCTCCTGCGAGTAAACAGGCCAACATCGCTAGTTTTTTCATGTATATCGTTCTTGTAAAGTGTAAATCAATGACCCATCAGGTCAATTTTATTTTTCAACCATCTTGTCCAAAGCAATATTTAGTTCAAGGACATTGATTTTGCGAGGTCCAAACATATTCCATAGAGGGGTCTGAACGTGAGCATCAACGAGAGACTGTAAGCTATTTACCGATATACCTCTTGCTTTCGCAACACGATCGATTTGTATTTTTGCGGCCTCTACCGAGATATCTGGATCCAAACCACTGCCACTGGCTGTAACAATGTCTACCGGTACCTGTTCGCGTTTTACAGTGGGATTGTGGACTAAGAACGTATCAATACGGGCCTTAACTTCCGAAAGATATTCCTCATTAGAGGGTCCTTTGTTACTTCCTCCCGATCCTGCTGCATTATAACCAACAGCTGAAGGACGCGACCAGAAGTAATCATCACGCGTAAAGGCCTGTCCAATATTTCTGTAATACTTTTGCCCGTTGTACGCTAGCATTTCCCCTTTTCCGTGATTAGGTGCTATCTGAGCTATTGCCCAAACAAGGGCCGGATATACAACTGACAGCAGGAGCAATAAAACTATTGTAATCTTTATTGCTGGATATATATGTGTTTTCATCTTTGCTTTAATTATTAAAAATGTATTAGATAAATAGCGAAACCAGCAGGTCTATGACCTTGATACCAATAAATGGAACGAGCACTCCACCAAGTCCAAAAACGAGCAGGTTTCTCCGTAACAATGCGCTTGCGCCTATAGGTTTGTATGCAACTCCCTTTAATGCCAAAGGAATCAGTAATGGGATAATAATTGCGTTGAAGATGACAGCCGATAGTATGGCGCTTTGTGGACTACTGAGCTGCATAATATTTAAACCTTGAAGTGCCGGTATTGCCGCAATAAACAGGGCCGGAATAATCGCAAAATATTTGGCAACATCGTTTGCAATACTGAATGTTGTCAGCGTACCCCGGGTCATCAACAATTGCTTACCTATCTCCACAACCTCGATCAATTTGGTCGGATCATTGTCGAGATCGACCATATTTCCAGCCTCTTTTGCAGCTTGCGTACCGCTATTCATTGCTACACCAACATCCGCTTGTGCAAGTGCCGGAGCATCGTTTGTACCATCCCCCATCATGGCGACCAATCGCCCGTCAAGCTGTTCTTTTTTGATATAGTTCATCTTGTCTTCGGGTTTCGCTTCGGCGATGAAATCATCCACCCCTGCTTTTTCTGCAATATATTTGGCCGTTAACGGATTGTCTCCTGTCACCATAACAGTCTTAATACCCATTTTTCTCAACCTTTCAAAGCGTTCATGAATCCCGGGTTTTATCACATCCTGCAATTCTATGACACCGAGTACTTGTTCATTCTCGGCTACGACCAATGGGGTCCCCCCATTTTGAGAGATAAGCTTTACGCGCTCATCTATTTCCTGAGGAAATAGATTTCCAGCCTTTACAATGATATTTCGAATAGCATCTGTTGCACCTTTACGAATACGTGTCTGTTCAAAGTCTATTCCCGAGCTACGGGTTTCGGCGGTAAACTTAATGAATGCCGGGTTTTCGACCTTATAGCTCGATGGGTTGACACCAGCCAATTCAACAATTGATTTCCCTTCTGGTGTTTCATCCGCCATGGAGCTCAATGTTGCTGCACGTACCAGCGCTTCTTTCATGACACCATCGGCGGGGTAAAAATTTGTCGCCTTACGATTTCCGATCGTAATGGTTCCAGTTTTATCAAGCAACAAGACATCAATGTCACCCGCCGTTTCAACTGCCTTGCCACTTTTTGTAATAACATTTGCACGAAGTGCGCGATCCATTCCCGCGATACCAATCGCCGATAAAAGACCACCTATTGTCGTTGGAATCAGACAGACAAAAAGTGAAATAAACGAAGCAATGGTGATACCGACATTGGCATAATCCGCAAATGGTTTTAAGGTCACCGTTACGATAATAAAAACAAGTGTAAAACCTGCCAAAAGGATGGTTAAGGCAATCTCGTTAGGTGTTTTTTGGCGGCTTGCCCCTTCGACCAGTGCGATCATCTTATCCAGAAAGCTTTCACCCTGTTCTGTCGTTACCTGCACGACAATTCGATCGGATAAAACCTTGGTGCCACCTGTAACTGAACTTTTATCGCCCCCAGCCTCGCGGATCACCGGTGCTGATTCACCGGTAATTGCACTTTCATCTATTGTCGCCAACCCCTCGATAATTTCCCCATCCAATGGAATTACATCACCAGCCTGACAAACAAAAACATCATTTTTTTTCAATTGAGCGGATGAAACGACCCGACCATCGCGCAGGGTTGCAGGAGTTTCCTCCCGAGTTTTCCGAAGACTATCTGCTTGCGCCTTTCCGCGGGCTTCGGCAATTGCCTCCGCAAAATTGCCAAACAGCAAGGTTAAAAATAGGATAAGAAATACTGTAAAATTATAACCAAGTGTACCTTGTGATTTTTCTCCGGTCATTATCCAAAGACAAACCACGGCCATAATCAACGTCCCGATTTCCACGGTAAACATCACTGGATTACGGAACATTATTTTAGGATTTAGCTTCACGAAAGATTGCTTTAACGCTTGTTGTACAAGCTCTTTCTGAAACAATGTTTGTTGACTGCTCATTTTTAGAATTCTTTAATTTTTACGTATTACATGGAAAAATATTCCGCAATTGGACCCAGTGCCAACGCAGGGAAGAAAGAGAGTGCTGCAATAATCGCGATCACAGCGAATACCATTAAACCGAATGTACTTGTATCAGTTTTTAGCGTTCCCTCGCCTTCAGGTATAAATTTCTTCTCAGCCAATAACCCAGCAATAGCAATTGGGCCTATAATCGGTATAAATCGGCCGAGTAACAATACGATACCTGTCGAAATGTTCCACCAAATGGTATTATCTCCAAGACCTTCAAAACCACTACCATTGTTGGCTGCGGATGAAGTATATTCGTACAATATTTCACTAAAACCATGGAATCCAGGGTTATTCAATGTAGAAGCACCTTGGGCTGGAAATGCTGTCGCAAGTGCTGTACCGACAAGGATTAGAAAAGGATGGGCAAGAGCAACAATCATAGCGATTTTCATTTCGCGCGCTTCAACTTTCTTACCCATAAACTCTGGTGTGCGCCCCACCATCAAGCCACTAATGAAAACGGCGAGTATAATAAAAATGAAGAAATTGAGTATCCCCGCGCCCACACCGCCATAAAAGGCATTCACCATCATGGCTATCAGTTCGTTCATACCAGATAAGGGCATGTAACTATCATGCATAGAATTGACTGATCCCGTCGAAATCATCGTTGTGACAATACTCCAAAAGCCGGATGCTGCGGCACCAATACGTACTTCCTTTCCCTCCATAGCCCCCATAGACGTATCAATACCCATCTGTGCGATCGCTGGATTTCCAGCCATTTCCATTTTTATATTTGGAATCGTCAGGATGATAAACCCAATGGTCATCACGCCAAACATCATCCATGAAAATTTACGCTTGCGAATAAAAAAGCCGAATGCAAATATCATCGCCATCGGGATAATAAACTGGGCAATCATTTCCACCATGTTGGTCAAATAATTGGGATTTTCGAATGGATGCGCACTGTTCGCACCAAAAAAACCACCTCCATTTGTTCCCAGATGTTTAATTGGAACAAAGGCAGCTACTGGTCCTCGACTTACCTGTACGGTATCTCCAGTAACTGTAATCATACTGTCCTTACCTTCGAATGTCATCGGCATGCCTTGGAACACGAAAATGGCAGCAACCAGGACCGAGATAGGGAGTAAAATGCGGGTGCAAGATTTCACAAAGAAATCGTAAAAATTGCCCAATTGCGTTGTTGTTTTATCCCTAAAAGCTTTAAAAATAACCACTGCAGCAGCCATTCCCACGCCTGCAGTCACGAATTGGAGAAACATGAGCCAAATTTGTCCTAGATAACTCACGCCCGACTCCCCAGAATAGTGTTGGAGATTACAGTTAACCAAAAAGGATATACTGGTATTAAAAGCCAAATCAGCAGTCATTCCAGGATTTCCATCTGGATTTAAAGGCAAACTTCCCATATTCATCAGGATAGCCATACTCAACAGGAACCACACTAGATTAATTGTCAGAAGAGCAACGAGGTGCTGTTGCCAAGTCATCTGAACATTGGGATTAATTCCTGTCACTCGATAAAAAAAACGTTCCAATGGTTGAAACAATGGATCTAACCAGGTCTTTTCGTTACCATATACCTTAGCTATATATTTCCCGAGGGGAAGTCCGAGTAGTAATGTTACGATGAACATCACTATGATTCCAAGAATCTCTGTATTCATTTCTTTAATTGATTTGTATAAAAAGTGTATCATGATCAATCGTCAGCTAACTTTAAGCCCTTCTTTTGACTTCGTAATGCCAAAAGGACTGACTGAAAGCGCAGTTTCATCGCTGACAATGACGAATGAGTAATCTTGTTATTAAAATTTTTCTGGCCTTAAGAGTACATAACAGATGTATGTAAAAACCAGTAGTGCTACAATAAATAAAGCTGTCATTTACTTTGATTTTAGAAGGTTATGGATTTGTTGTCCTTTGAGGACCTCTAAAAATGGTGTTGGTAGCTGGGCTTCGATTTCTGCCCATGCATTGACCGAACTTATACGTCGAAGACCTCCTAAAGATCTAACAAAAAGATTTTCCAAAATGTATTTTACATAATTGTTTCCTCGTCCATAAATCATTCCGAGAAAATGAATATGCTGGCAGATTTTGTCCGTGCTTTGCAGTACTATTAAGCTCCGAAGATGATTAATAACAGCCTGTAAAGCTCCTGCAAAATTGTGCTTCCGTAATAGGAAACTAATCTCTGATCGGATTTCTTTGTAATGGAGCGCCATATACAGACCTGCACCGTATTGATTTAATTTTTTCATGTTGTTCGTAAAACTATGTATCAAAATCTACCCGATATAGAGTTGAAAAATCATTGCAATAATCAATAATACTACGATGACCTTCGCTATACGGTCGCCCGACACATTATGAGCGGAACCTCTGCCTTTATTTTCTTGCTTCTCTTTCATATTATTTATTTTATATTTTGCCGAAAAAGTCGACCATTTTATAGAATAACCAGAAGAAAAATAGTCCAGTTATGATGAGTATGATTGTTATTACCATTGTTAAACTTTATTAGTGACTTGCGATTTCATTTTTTAAACTTGAATTTAATGCTAGTAGCTTTGCCGATCGTCCCCCTCGGCGGACTCTTACCACATACTTTTCTTTTCCGTCCTGTTTTCATATTTACATTCATTTGTCCCCATAAGCCAAATCCTGTTCCACTGTACCGAAAAACATCA